>NZ_JBHYEO010000004.1:0-1949 GCF_051860105.1 Microcella sp. | reverse complement strand
CGCGTTCTTCATCGTCATGGCCTGGCCGAGCCGCATGGCGTCGGCGACGCCGTCGAGCCAGTGCTCGTAGGTCCACAGCCGGCAGCCGCCGAGGGCGGGGCCGATCGCGCTCGAGTGCAGCGCGACGGTGATGTGCAGCCCCGAGCGCTCGCCCGTGACGGTCGTGACGCGTTCGTGCGTGAAGTCAGGAAGAGGTGCGGCGGTGGTCATGCGAGCTCCTTGACGCTCTCGGCGGGTCGGGTGGCGAGGCGCTGCGTGAGCTCGACGAGCAGGCGCGGGGCGTCGTCGCGCGGCAGCTGCACGCGCACGAACAGGGCGTCATCCGCGGCCGACCCGGCGACGGCGAGCGCCTCGCGCAGCTCGCCCGCCGTCGTCGCGTCGAGCACGCGTACGCGCGATCCGCCGAGCGCGGCGGGGATGAGCCGCCAGTTCCACGGCACGATGTCTTGGTACACGGCATTCGGGCTCTGGATCATGCGCTCGACGGTATACCCGGCGTTGTCGATGAGCAGGATGACCGGCGCGAGCCCGTGGTGGAACACCTGCCCGAGCTCTTGCACGGTGAGCTGCGCGGCGCCATCGCCGATGATGAGCACGGGCCGGCGGTCGCGGCGGGCGAGGCCCGCGCCGAGCATGGCCGGGATCGTGTATCCGATCGACGACCACACGGGCTGGCCGAGCAGGTCGCTGCGCTCGGGCAGGCGGAGGTCGAGAGCGCCGTAGAACGAGGTGCCGGCCTCGGCGACGACCGTCGTCTCGCGCGGCAGCCAGCCCTGCAGCTCGTGCCAGAAGATCGCGTGGTCGAGGGGCGCCGCATCGTCGGCGGCCGCAGGTGCGGCGAGGTCGGGCACCTCGATCGCCTCGGCGGGCGCGAACCCCGCCGCGGCGGTCACGCGCGCGAGCACCTCGAGCGCGTCGTCGAGCCGCACCTCGGGGTAGACGGCGTAGCCGATGCGCGCGTGGTCGAGGGCGAGCTCGACGGCCGCGGTCGGGTCGAAGGCCTGTGTGAAGAAGCCCGTCGTGAAGTCGCTCACGACCGTGCCGACCATGACGAGCAGGTCGGCCTCGTCGACGGCGCGGCGGGCGCGCTCGGTCTGCGTGATGGCGCCCATGTAGGTGCCGAGACTGGCCGGGTGGTCTTCGTCGATGACGGCTTTCGAGCCCACCTGGCTGGCGATGCGCACCCCGGGCAGGTCGGCGAGCGCGGCCACACGACCCTCGACCCCGCGACGGTGGATGCGCGGCCCGGCCAGCACCGTCACCGCGGCCTCCCCCGCGAACCGCTGCGCCAGCGCGCGCTCGAAGGCGGCGAGGGCCCCCGGCTCGCTGCCCCTCGCGCGGATCGGCTCGGCCAGCCCGGCCGCGCTCACCCGCGCGACCGCGACGTCGGTGGGCACCCCGAGGTACACGGGCTTGCTCGAGGTGAGCGCGACGGTCAGCACGCGGTCGATCTCGGCCGTGGCCGTCTCGGCGGTGAGCACGGTCTGAGCCGCCGTGACCTCGCGGAAGGCGCGCACGAAGTGCTCGTGGTCGCCGTCGAGCAGGCTGTGGTGCAGCAGGGCGCCGCTGCCGAGCGCGCCCGTCGCGGGCATGCCGACGATCGAGATGACGGGAACGTCTTCGGCGAAGGCGCCGGCGATGCCGTTGATGGCGCTGAGCTCGCCGACGCCGTAGGTCGTGACGACGCTCGCGATGGTGCGGCCGACGCGCGCGAAGCCGTCGGCGGCGTAGGCGGCGTTGAGCTCGTTGCTCGAGCCGATCCACGTGAGGCGGTCGTCGCTCAGCATCTCGTCGAGCAGGCTCAGGGTGAAGTCGCCGGGAATTCCGAAGGCGTGCGATCCGCCGCACTGCACGAGGCGGGCGGCGAGGTACTGGCCGATACTGATGGTCTCGTCATTGGTCACCATGACGAGAAGAGTGGCCCCTGGTGGATGCTCACGACAAGATCA
>NZ_JBHYEO010000003.1:132996-195149 GCF_051860105.1 Microcella sp. | reverse complement strand
CGGGGCCACCACCACAGAACCCCCGTCGGATGCGGCAGGCGGAGCTGCCGCGGGAGAGGCAGGGGCCCCCACCCCAGCCACTCCCACGATGGCGATGGGAGCACCGACGTCGACGGCGTCGCCCTCCCCGATGAGAAGCTGCAGCACGGTACCGGCCGTCTCGGCCATGTACTCGACGACTGCCTTCTCGGTCTCGATCTCGGCGAAGGGCTGGCCCACCGCCACCTCGTCGCCGGGGGCGACGAGCCACTTCTGCACGGCCGCCTCGGTGACGTTGGCGAGCACCTCGGGCATGCGGATGGTCGTGGCCATCAGGCACCTGCCCCGTTCGCGACGATCGCCTGCAGTGCGGTGACGACTTCTTCCGTGCGCGCGATGGCCGCCCTCTCGAGAACGCGCGAGATCGACGGCGACGACTCCTGACCCGTCACGCGCTGCACCGGCTGGTCGAGCCAGTCGAAGTAGCGGCGCTGGATCTCGTCGGCGAGCCACGCGCCGTAGCTCGTGCCTTGGGCACCCTGCTCGACGATCAGCACGGCGTTGGTCTTCTTGACACTCGCCTCGATGGTCGCCCAGTCGATCGACGCGCGGTCGAGCCAGCGCAGGTCGATGAGCTCGGCGTCGACGCCGGTCTGCTCGATGGCCTCGAGGCTGTGCTTCACCATCGACAGGTAGCTGATGACGGTGACGGCCGAGCCCTCGCGGCGCACGGCCGCGGTGCCGGGCGGGATGATGTAGTCGAGGTCGCCGGCGATGATCTCGTCCTTCTCGCCGTAGAGGTCGACGTGCTCGATGACGAGCACCGGGTCCTGCAGGGCGAGCGCCGCGTTCATGAGGCCGACGTAGTCGGCGGCCGACGAGGGGGCGACGATGCGCCACCCGGGGCTCGTGGCGAAGATGCCCGCCGGGTCCATGAGGTGCTGCGAACCGTAGCCCGAACCCATCGCGACCTTCGTGCGCAGCACGAGCGGCACGGGGTTGTCGCCGCCGAACATGTGGCGCGCCTTGCCCACCTGGTTGAAGACCTGGTCGGCGGCGACCCACATGAAGTCGGGGTACATGAACTCGATGACCGGCCGGTAGCGGCCGTCGAGGGCGAGCCCGCCGCCGAGGCCCATGAAGGCGTTCTCGCTGATCGGCGTGCCGAGCACGCGCTCGGGGTACGCGGTGGCGAGACCCTTGGTCGCGCCGTTCGTGCCGCCCTTGAGGCGGTGGATGTCCTCACCGAGCACCACGATGCGCTCGTCCTCGCCCATCCGTCGCTCCATCACCGCGGCGACGGCGTCGACGAACTTCATCTCCTCGCGAGCGGCGCCGGATCGGCTCGGGTCGAGCACGCGCAGGGCGTCCAGCTCGCTCGCGTCCCCGCGCACGCCCACGTTGACGAACGCCGTGTCGGGCCAGAGCTCGGGGCGGATGCGCCGGCGACCCTGCTTCTCGGGGTCGGCCTCGAGCAGTTCGGCGGTGGCCGCATCCATCGCGGCGACGGCCTGGGCGCGCACGCTCGCGACGCCGGCGTCGTCGATCAGGCCGAGCTTCGTCATCTCAGCGGCGACCCGGTCGAGCGGGTCGCGCTTCTTCCACTCCTGCTCCTCCTCCTTCGTGCGGTAGCCGAAGGCGCTGCCGGGGTAGGGGCCGTTCTGGTGGAAGAAGCGGTAGACCTCGGCCTCGATGACGACGGGGCCGGCGCCCGAGCGCATGACCGCGGCGGCCTCCTGCATCGCGAGGTGCACGGCGAGCGGGTCCATGCCGTCGACGCGCCAGGAGGGGATGCCGAAGCCCTGGCCGCGCACCGAGAGGCGGGTGTCGGCCACCGCCTCCTCGATGTGGGTCGAGACGGCGTAGAGGTTGTTCTCGATGAAGAACGCGACCGGCAGCTTCCAGGCGGCGGCGAGGTTCATCGACTCGAGCACCGAGCCGATCTGCGCCGCGCCGTCACCGAAGTAGTTGATGGTGAGGTCGGTGGTGCCCGCGTGCTTCTGGGCCCAGGCGTTGCCCGTGGCCATGGGCGCGCCGCCGCCGACGATCGCATTGGTGCCGAGCGCGCCGGCTTCGAACCACTGCAGGTGCATCGATCCGCCGCGGCCACGGCAGTAGCCCTGGGCGAGGCCGAGGATCTCGGCGAGGGTGCGCTGCAGCACCGTCTGGATGTCGGCGGTGACGAGCGCGTCGAGGGCGAGGCCGTCTTTCGCGACGTGCGTGAGGGCCTTGGCGAGGAACTGGTGGTGGCCGCGGTGCGAGCCGTTGACGGCATCGCTCGAGCGCAGGCCGACGATCGAGCCGACGGCGCCGCCCTCCTGGCCGATCGACGAGTGCGCGGGGCCGTGCACGAGACCCTCGGCGGCGAGGTCGAGCACGCGCTCCTCGAAGGCGCGGATGAGGTGCAGCTGCCCCAGCATCGTCGCGAGCAGACCCGGGTCGGCCGCCTTCCAGTCGGCGGGCGTGGTCGTGATCTCGACCCACGGAACCTCGGTCTGCAAACGTCGCTGTTTCGCCATGAGAGCGAGAATAGACAACATTGCATCCAATCGCAACGCCTTTGTGGAGAGTTTTCCGTTACGCGGGAGTCAATCGGGGTATATTGCATCCACTGACCGTCCTTTTCCCCGTCTGGAGGCCCCGATGGCACTGCCCGGACTGCGTGGCACCGAGCACATCGGCTTCACGGTGCCCGATCTCGACGAGGCGCACCGCTTCTTCGTCGACGTCATCGGCTGCGAGTACGTCTACACGCTCGGCCCCTTCCAGCGCGACGACGACTGGATGGCCGAGCACCTGGACGTGCATCCGCGCTCGGTCATGCGCGAGCTGCGCTTCTACCGCTGCGGGCACGGCCCGAACTTCGAGGTCTTCCAGTGGGAGCCCGCCGATGGGCAGGCGCCCCAGCCGCGCAACAGCGACATCGGGGGCCATCACCTCGCGTTCTACGTCGACGACCTCGATGCCGGTGTCGCGCACCTGAAGAGGCACGGCATCCTCGTGCTCGGCGAGCCGACCGCGAGCCGCAACGCGAGCGAGGGCCAGCGCTGGGTCTACTTCCTCAGCCCGTGGGGCATGCAGTTCGAGCTCGTCAGCTTCCCCCAGGGCAAGGCCTACGAGCGCGGGGCCGACGTGGTGCTCTGGCACCCCGCGCGTCCGGCAGAGTAGAGCGGTGACCCCGCCCCGCGAGCACGGCGCCGCCGCCGCGCATGTCGCCGACCTCATCCGCGAGGCGATCATCCGCGGGGAGTACCCGCCCGGTGCCCGCATCCGGCAGGAGGAGCTCGCCCTCGAATCGGGAGCCAGCCGCGTTCCGGTGCGCGAGGCCCTCCGCATGCTCGAGGCCGAGGGGCTCGTGACACTCGTCGCCAACACGGGCGCGTGGGTCTCGTCGCTGAGTCTCAGCGAGTGCCAGGAGATCTACCGGGTGCGCGAGCGCGTCGAGCCGCTGCTGCTGCGCATGAGCGGGCCGAGCCTCGACGAACCGGCGCTCGACCGTCTCGACGAGCTCGCCGCCGCGATGGCCGAGTCCGACGATCCGGAGGTGTTCCTCGAGCTCGACCGCGAGTTCCACCTCCTGACCTACACGGGCACCCAGACCGTGGTGCTCAGCGAACTCGTGCACCGCCTCTGGAACCGCACGCAGGCCTATCGGCGCGTGTACACCGGGCTCATGGATGCTCGCGCGCGCCGCACGGTGCACGACGAGCACCGCCTGATCGTCGGGGCGCTGCGCGACCACGACATCGACGCGGCCGAATCGATGCTCGCCGGCCACATCCGGCGCACCCGGCGCCAGCTCGCGAGCCACCCCGAGGTGTTCGCCGAACGCGAGGAGCAGCTCTAGCCGCGAGGCTCCGGCCGCATCGCCTTCATGGCCTGCAGCACCTCCACCGCGGATGCCGGCGGCCGCACTTCGCCCGTCTCGTCGTGGCCCAGGTCGGAGAGCGTCTGGTACGCCATCTCGCGGCGGCCGATGACGAACCAGATGCCGCGAGCGGGCACGTCGCCGGTGTTGATGTAGAGGTGCGGACGCGAGGCGTCGAAGCAGAACGAGTCGCCGGGCTCCAGGTCGTAGGTCTCGAAGTCGATGCGCAGCGAGAGGCGCCCCTCGAGCAGGACCCCGTACTCGAGCGCAGCGTGGCGCATCATCTTGCCTTCCACCGACGACGATGCCGATGGCGCGTAGGTCACGATGAGCGGGTCGGCGATGGCGCTGTCGCCCACGGCGAGCCGCTCCCACGTGACGCCGTTCTCCATCTCGATGACGGGGTTGTCCTCCCGGCGCTGCACGACCGAGTCGCTCCGGCGATCGTTGTCCGGATCAGCCGGCGACGATGCGGTGCTGAGGCCGAGCGCGGGGGATGCGGGGCGCGAGGTGCCCATGAGCCCATCGAGCGAGATGCCGAGGTGGTTGACCAGCGCGTAGAGGGTGCTGACCGAGGGTTGGGTCTTGCCCGTCTCGACTTGCGAGAGGAGGCTCGCGGAGACGCCGACCGACGATGCGACGGCGCGCAGGCTCAGCTTCTTCGATTCGCGCACGCGACGCAGCTCTGATCCGACATCGAACTGCATCAGCACATCCTTCCGTCTACCCACATGATCGTCGTTGATCGACAGCCTCGGTGAACACGAGTCGAGGTCAGCATAGCCGACCGCCCGGTCTACCCCTCCCGATCGGCGGCGTTTCCCGAGGAAGGCGCAGGATCCGTCTCGCGCGCGAAGCCTTGTGAAGTAATACTGTACATTAGGCGCGCATCGAGCGCGTCGGCGTCGTCCTGAGGAGATCATCGTGGATCAGCAGAGCAGCACCGCAGCACCCTCCGTCGCCTTCCTCGGGCTGGGAGCGATGGGGTCGGGCATGGCCTCGCGTCTCGTCGACCAGGGCTACCGCGTTCTGGTGTGGAACCGCAGCCCCGGGGCGGCCGAGCAGCTCGCGTCGCAGCACGGGTCGATCGAACGCGCGGAGTCGGTCGCGGAGGCATTCGCCGCGCAGACGATCGTGCACTCGATGCTCACCGACGACGCCGTCGTGCTCGGCCTGTTCACCGATGAGCTGCTCGCCGGCGTTCCCGCAGGCCGCGTGCACGTGAACCACGCCACGATCAGCCCCGCTGCCGCTGCCGAGCTCGCCGAGCGGCACGCCCGCCACGGCGTCGGCTACGTGAGCGCCCCGGTGCTCGGCCGTTCGACGGTCGCCCACACCGGCGCGCTACTCGTCGTCGCCTCGGGCGACCCGGCCGCGATCGAGGCCGCGCAGCCCTCGATGG
The DNA here is from genome assembly GCF_051860105.1 of Microcella sp. Classification (GTDB taxonomy): domain Bacteria; phylum Actinomycetota; class Actinomycetes; order Actinomycetales; family Microbacteriaceae; genus Microcella. The sequence goes on along the minus strand of NZ_JBHYEO010000003.1, from coordinate 189,900 downwards.
AGGCCCTCGGGTCACGCCTCTGGAACCTCGGCACCGACCCGCGACTCGCCGCCGTCGTCAAGATCGCCGTCAACTACTCGATCCTCAATGCCCTGCAGTCGATCGCCGAGTCGGTCACCCTCGTCGAGGCGGGCGGCATCGACCCCACCACGTTCATCGAGATCCTCACCCACACGGCCTTCAGCGGGTCGGCCCACAAGGGCTACGGGCCGATCATCGCCGAGAAGCGCTACCAGCCGGTCGGCTTCGCGATGTCGCTGGGGCTGAAAGGCCTCACCCTGGTCGAGGATGCCGCGGCCGAGCTGGGCGTCGCCCTCCCCGTCGCTCCGGTGCTTCACGAGCTCTTCGAGGCGGCGCTCGCCGACCCCGAGCTCGCCCAGCTCGACTGGTCGGCGGTGGCCGAGGTCACGCGTCGGCGCAGCGGGCGCTGAGCAGCCCGCCCCGATCGGGGCCATGCTCGATCGGGCGTTAGCCTGCGAGCAGCAGCGCGAGGTTCTCGGGTCGCGCCTCGAGCTCGCCAGCCTCGATGCGCAGTGCGAGGTCAACGACGCGCTCGTTGAGCGGCGCCGACCCGCCGAGGCGACGTTGCTCGCGCACGACGAAACCGTTGATCTCGTTCACTTCGCTGCGGCGCCCCTTCATCCAGTCTTGCAGCACGGTCGTGCGGGTCGACGGCAGGGTGTAGTCGGTCAGCACGCGGTCGAGCAGCGTCACGGCGTAGTCGTCGGGCTCAGCCAGATCGGCCTCGGTCATGCCGAAGATCGGCATGAGCCTGCTGCCGGTGGCGAGGCACGTGCGCACGGCCTCCTGCCCCGTCGCGATCATGAACTCGCGCATCCCCGTCAGGCGCACGGCGTCGCCGAGGGGCAGGTCGAGGATGGCCGAGGGCACGAGCTCGGCGGCATTGGCGACGAGCTTCATCCACTTCGACGAGCGAATATTGGGCGAGATCTCGACCGTGCCCGCGGCACGCAGCACTGAGGCCGCCTCCTCTTCGCGCCCGATGGTCGAGGGATGCATGCTGCCGATCGCGAACCACGACCTCTCCGGCGTGCTCTGCCGCTCGACGACGCCCGGTTCGAACATGTTCGATGTGACCTCGATCACAGCGCCGAGCGTCCGCTCGAGGCCGATGATCTCGGCCATGTCATCGAGCTGCATGCCGTTCTGCAGCCCCACCACGAGGCCGTCGTGGGCCACGAGCGGGCGGATCAGCTCGCTCGCCCAGCGCGTGTCGTACGCCTTGACGAGCACGAAGACCAGGTCGAAGGGATCGCGCAGCTCGGCGACCTCGCACAGGTGCTTGACCGTGACCGGCGTCGTGATCGTCGCGTGGGGCATCTCGACGCGCACACCGTGCCGCCGCATCGCCTCGACGTGCGCGGGCCACTGCTCGATGAAGGTCACGTCGTGGCCCGCTCGCACGAGGTCCGCGCCGATGCCGGCACCGTTCGCGCCGGTACCGAGCACCGCGACGCGCGGCGTGCTCATGCGCGGCATCCTGTCACGATCGCCCGCCCGGTCATGCGCGGGGCGCGCTGCGACGACGGCGCTTCGAGCGCGCGATCGCGTACAGGATGGCCGCCGCGAGGATCAGCACGCCCTGCAGGATGTATTGCCACATCTGGTCGAGCCGCAGGAACACCGTCGCGTTGAGCACCTGGATAAGGAGCATCGAGCCCAGCAAAGTGCCGACGAAGGTGCCGCGACCACCGAGCAGGCTCGTGCCGCCGAGCACCACAGCCGTGATGCTCGAGAGCGTGTACGCGACGCCCTGTGCGGGGTCGCCGACGCCGATCTGCGTCATGAGCATGATCGCACCGAGGAAGGTGAGCGCCGAGGTCGCGACGTAGCCGAGCACAACCGTGCGGTTGATCTCGACACCGACGCGGCGCGCCGACTCCTCGTCGGAGCCCGCCGCCCGGAGGCGCCAGCCCCACGGGGTCTTGCGCAGCGCGTACTCGAGACCGAGCACGACGAGCACGAGCACGATGAACGCGACCGGCACGGGGCCGAGCTTGGTCGTGATGATGCTCGAGATCTCGCGATTGATGAAGCCTTCGGCGGTCGGCCGCAGGATGAAACTCATGCCCTGCAGCGCGATGTACACCGTCAGGGTCGCAGCGATCGCGGTGAACTTCGCGTACCGGATCAACGAGCCGTTGAGAAGACCGACGATGATCGAGGCACCGAGCATGGCGGCGAAGCCGAGCACGATGGAGGTGACGGGGGCCTCATCGAGGATGAAGAACGAGCCGACCACGACGAGGAACCCGACGAGCGGGCCGACGGAGAGGTCGATGCCCCCGGTGAGCAGCGCGATCGTCTGCCCCATCGCGATGAAGCCGAGGGCCGACACGAGCAGCAGCATCGACGAGATGTTGAAGTCGCCGAGGTAGCGGTCGTTCTGGGCGAAGATGAACGCCCCGAGGCCGAGCATGACGGCCACGAGCAGCACCGTGGGGGCGTAGTCGCCCTGCAGGAACCGGCGCAGCTTCGCGGCACGGGCTGCCGTGCGCTCGTCGCTCTCGGCCTCGGCGATCTCGTCGACACTGACCGTCTGCGTCGTCGAGCTGACGGCCGCGTGGATCATGCGCTCTTCCGTGAGCTCGTCACCGCGGAGGGTGTCGACGACGTGGCCGCGCGACATCACGATGACCGTGTCGCACAGGCCCTCGAGCTCTTTCGCGTCGGAGGAGGCGATGACGACCGGGATGCCCGATGCCGAGACATCGCGCAGGATCTGGTAGATCTCGGCGCGCGCGCCGACGTCGACGCCCTGCGTGGGCTCATCGGCGAGCACGAGCACGGGCTCGGAGAGCAGCGCCCGCGCGACCATGACCTTCTGCTGGTTGCCGCCCGAGAGGGAGGAGACCGTGGCATCGAGCGAGGCAGCCTTGACCGAGAGCGACCCGAGGGTCTCCCCCACCATGCCCAGTTCGCGCTTGCGGCTCATGAGCGCGCGGCCGCGGAAGCGGCGCAGCGCCGAGACGGCGGCGTTCTCGCGCACCGAGAGGCGCATCATGAGGCCCTCGGTGATGCGGTCGGCGGGGAGGTAGGCGGCCTTGCTGAGAAGCTCGCGCGCCGTCATGGCGCTGCCGTTGATGCTCACAGCGCCGTCGAGGGGCACGAGGCCCGCGAGCGCGCGCAGCAGCTCGCTCTGACCGTTGCCAACGACGCCCGCGACACCGATGATCTCGCCGCGGCGGGCACTGACCGAGACGGAGTTGAAGCCGGGGCCGGTGACCGAGTCGATGACGAAGTTCGGCGCCTCGTCCGACCCCTCGTACTTGGGCGGGAAGGTCGAGTCGAGCTGGCGGCCGACGATGAGCGAGAGCAGTTCCTTGTCGGAGATCTCGTCGACGACCGCCGTCGCGCGCAGCTTGCCGTCACGCAGCACGGTGACGCGGTCGGCGAGCTCGCGGACCTCGGCGAGGCGGTGGGTGATGTAGACGACCGAGGTGCCCTGGGCGACGAAGTCGCGCACGAGGGCGAAGAGCATGTCGACCGACTCCTGGCCGAGGGGGGCCGTCGGCTCGTCAAGCACCAGCAACGCGGGCTTGACCGCGAGGGCCTTGGCGATCTCGAGCAGGTGCTTCTGGGCCACGGAGAGGTTCTCGACGCGGTCGCTCAGGTGAACGCGCAGGCCAGCGGTCTCGAGCAGCCCGCGCGCGATGTCGTCGACGCGCCCACCGGCGAATACCGACTTCGGCAGGGCGACGAGCAGGTTCTCGAGCACGGTCATGTCGGGCATGACGGCGGGGTGCTGGTGCACGAAGGCGATGCCGCGGCGGGCGGCGGCGCGCGGGTCGAGGTCGTCGAGCGCCTCGCCGCGGAAGGTCAGGGTGCCCGTGTCGGGGCGGATGGTGCCCGTCGCGACGTTCATGAGGGTCGACTTGCCGGCGCCGTTCTCGCCGAGCAGCGCATGCACCTCGCCGGGGAGCACCTCGAGCGAGACGTCGGTCAGTGCTGCGACGCCGCCGAAGCTCTTGGAGATGCCGGTCATGGTGAGCGTCGCGACGGTCGTCGGCGCGGCGGTGGCCTGGTTGTTCACGGTTGAACCCTCAATCGGTGCGTGCGAGCGGGTGTGGAGCGGCCGGTCCCCCGGCCCGCAGAATCGAGTTCTACGAGCCGGGGGCCGGGATCGCAGTACAGCTGTTACTGCAGGAGCGCAGCCTGGTCGTCCGGCGACATCTGGGCCGACAGGTAGATGTCACCCGGCAGGTCGTCGCGGCAGGTCACGGGGTTCGGCGAACCGCTCACCGAGTCCTCGAACACCGGAGCGGCGAACGCGGTCTCGCTGGGGATCACACCACCCGTGGCGCGAGCCACGGCGTGCTGCACGGCGAGGCGAACGTTGTCGTTGCCCGTGGCGACGGTGAAGAGCTTGAAGTCCGGGTTCGACGCGTTCTTCTCCTCCCAGAAGCAGCTGAGCACGTTGCCGTCGGAGGTGACGAGCGCGGGGATCGAGCGACCGCTCTTCTCGAACTCGGGCAGCGCGCCGACGAGCGACGGGCCGAAGTCAGACACGATCACGTCGATCTGGTCGTACTTCGCGATGGCCGCGGTGAGCACCTGCTGCGTCAGAGCCGGGTCCCAGTTGGTGACCTCGTAGGGCTGCTCGCCGATGTACTGGTACTTCGGGTCGGTCAGCACCGACTCGAAGCCCGTGCGCTCGTCGATGCCCTGGCTGTTGCCGGCCGGGCCCGAGAGGAACAGGATGTTGGCGCCGTCCGGGAAGTTCTCCAGGATCCAGTTGCCCCACGCGACACCGTCAGCGACGAAGTCGGCGCCGACCCAGAGGTCGTAGTCCTCGCCGTCGACGCCGTTCGGGTTGACGCGGTAAGGAACCGTCACGACGCCCGCCTCGTACGCGCTGCGGAGCGCGGGGAGCATGGCCTCGCCGGCGTCCGGGAAAACGACGATGGCGTCGGCACCCGACGCGACCATGCCCTGGATGTCGGAGATCGACTTCTGCGTGTCGCCCTGGCCGTCGGCGTAGAGGTACTCGACGACGCTCGGGCACTTGGCGACCTCGTCAGCACCGGCGGCCGTGGTGACCAGGCGCCAGCTGTTGCCGCCGAAGCCGTCGAGCAGACCGACGACGGCCTCCTCGGGGCCGCACCAGTCGGGTGCGCCCTCGACCGGCGCGCCCGGCTCAGCCGGCTCCTCGGACGGAGCGGCACAGCCCGCGAGGACGAGCGCCGTCAGTCCCGCTGCGGCGATGGCCGCGGAGATTCTGCGGTGAATCATGGTTTCCTCCATTGTTGAGCGCGACGGCCTTGTCGCACATCTCTTGGTGCACCCGCTCCGGTGGAGCGGGTGGTTCGGGGTGTTGCTGGTGGCTCAGGGGGTTGCAGGAACAGCGGGCTCGCCCCGAGGGGCGAACCGCTGACGGAGAGCGGCCCAGTTGACCGTGTAGATCGCGACGCCGATCGCGAGAGCGGCGGCCTGGACGAGGGTGCGCACCGCGAACGGCACGCCCAGAGCGAGCACGAACTGGTCGAGCTGGCTGAGGAACAGGGCGGCCACCACGGTGGCCGCGGGGAAGCCTCGACCGCCGAGCAGCGAGGTGCCTCCCAGCACCACGACGGCGACCGAGGTGAGCAGGTAGCTGTTGCCCTGGAAGGCGGTGGGCTGGTTCGTGATGCCGGCGAGCAGGATGCCCGCGCTCGCGAAGAGCAGCTGGGCCCACACGTAGGCGGCGCCCTGGTGCGTGCGGTATCGCAGCCCCGTCGCGCGCGCCGCGGCCGGGCTCGCGCCGACGGCCTCGAAGCGCCGGCCGACGACCGTCTTCTTCACCATGATCGTCACGAGCACGAGGAAGCCGATCGCGAAGAGCACTGCGTTCGGGATGCCGACCGTGCGACCGCCGGCGATTTCGCTGAGGAGGTTCGTCGTCGTGCGGGGGATGCCGCCGGAGATGCCGAGCACGGCCCCGAACAGCAGGGCGTTGGTGCCGAGAGTGGCGATGATGGGGTTGAGCCCGAGGCGCCCGACCATGAATCCGTTGAGCAGCCCCGCTCCGATCGCCCACGCGAAGGCCACGAGCACGGCGGGCAGCAGCAGCGCGTCGTCCTCGTTGGGCATGTGGGTGACGATGACGACGGCGAGCGAGACCGAGCCGGGCACCGACAGGTCGATGCCGCCCTGCTGCACGACCAGCATCTGGCCGAGGCCGACGATCGCCAGCACGGCCGCGAAGGGCAGCATGCCGAGCACGGCGCCCTGCGAGACGGAGCTCGGCGCGAGGAGGCCGCTGAGCATGATGAGGGCGACCGTCGAGATGAGCACCGTCAGCAGGCCCTTCGAGATGCCGAAGCGGGCGCTCGTGAGCAGTCGCGGCGATGACGTGGCGTCGGCCATGCTTTCCCCTTTGAAAGAGTCGGTGCTCCCGGCCGCTCACGCTGGACGGGGTGTTGAGTCACACTTTATGGAAAAGCGCTGGTGTTCACAAGCGTTGTTCATAACAATTCCGCTTCCCGCGCTATTGCCGTTCCTTTTCCGCGGGTGAATCCGGGTGCAGTCGCTCGCGTCGAGAGTGCCGCGCAGCCCGTGCGCGACCGTCCGCAGCGGCCGGTCCGGCTCGCATCATGCTCCTGACCAGCCCCCTCCGACAGGGACCAACGTCCCGCATTCCGCGAATTCTCTATGTTTCTGGATGTTCTTTGGGTGCGCGGGCCTGTCGTGAGGCGCGGGATGCCCAGACCGCGCCCGGCCGGGAACGAGCATCCCGTGCTCGAGGGCCGCTGCCGCACCGGCCGCTCGGCATCGACGCGGCGCGCGCGGTGCGCTACCGTTTATCGCAACTGAACATCGTCGTTCGAAAGGCGGCTCTTTGATGAACACTGCACACACCCGGCGCGCGCTCGTCGTGGGCGCGACCGGCATCGCCGGCCAGACGGTCAGCCGTCAGCTCGTCGAGGCGGGGTGGGAGGTGCACGGCCTCGCGCGTCGCGGCAACTCGATGGTCGAGGGCGTCGTCCCGATCCAGGCCGACCTGCTCGACGCCGAGGCGACCGCCGCGGCCCTCGCGGGCCTGCGCCCCGAGATCGTGATCATCACGGCCTGGATCCGCAAGGACACCGAGGCCGAGAACATCGCGGTCAACAGCGCGACCCTGCGCAACCTCTTCGCGGCGCTCGAGCCCGACGGCGGCGTGCGGCACGTCGCCCTGCTCACGGGGCTGAAGCACTACCTCGGCCCCTTCGAGGACTACGCGACCGGCGTCAAGGCCGAGACCCCCTTCAAGGAGTCGGAGCCCCGCCTGCCGAGCCCCAACTTCTACTACGCGCAGGAGGATGAGCTGTTCGCGGCCGCCGAGCGCATGGGCTTCACCTGGAGCGTGCACCGCTCGCACACCGTCTTCGGCTTCGCGGTCGACAACGCTATGAACATGGTGCTGACGCTGTCGGTCTACGCGACCATCTGCAAGGAGCTCGGCCAGAAGTTCATCTACCCCGGCTCGGTCGAGCAGTGGAACTTCGTGACCGACGTCACCGACGCCGAGCTGCTCGGCGAGCAGCTCGTGTGGGCTTCGACCCACGAAGAGGGCGCGAACGAGGCGTTCAACATTGCCAACGGCGACGTCTTCCGCTGGCGGTGGCTGTGGCCGCAGATCGCCGAGCACTTCGGTGTGGAGTGGGAGGGCCCGACGGGCACGCCGCGCACCCTCGTCGCCTCGATGACGGATGTCGCCCCCGAGGTCTGGACGCGCATCGCCGAGCGCGAGGGCCTCGTCGAGAGCGACGTGAGCAAGCTCGCGTCGTGGTGGCACAGCGACAGCGACCTCGGCCGCGAGGTCGAGTGCATCACCGACATGACGAAGAGCCGCGAGGCCGGGTTCCTCAACTTCCGGTCGACGCGCACGAGCTTCTTCGACACCGTCGCGCGCTACCGCGAGGCGAAGTTGCTGCCGTAGGGCGGACCGGCACGACGAAGGGGGCGGATGCGCACAGCATCCGCCCCCTTCCGGTTCGCGCGCGGCCGACCCGAACGGCCGCGCGCGACCGTTCTACAGCGACGCGTCGAACTCGATGTGCGCCTTGATCGTCTGCGCCGGGTTGCGCGCCGCCGCGACGGCCTCGGTCGCCGAGTCGACGTCGAAGCGCTGCGTCACGAGCGAGGTGAGGTCGATGCCCGCCTGCGCCATGAAGCGCAGCGTGTCGGGCCAGACGCCCGGCGAGCCGATCGAGCCCGTGATCGTGAGCTCCTTGGACTGGATCAGCCCCAGCTTCGCGGGCGCCTCGCGGCCCACGTCGATGCCGATGTAGCCGACGCGGCCCTTGAAGGCGGCGATCTCGAGCGCCTGCGCCATGACCTCGGGGCGACCCGTCGCCTCGATCACGACGCTCGCGCCGCGGCCCCCCGACTCGCGGTCGAGCACCGCGGCCAGCTCGTCGGGCGAGACCGCGAAGTGGGCCCCCAGCGACAGAGCCTTCTCGCGGCGGTGCTCGCTCGGCTCGACGACGATCGTCTTGGCGCCGAGCTTGGCCGACGCGGCCGTGACGCACAGGCCGATCGGGCCGGCACCGAGCACGACGAGGGTGTCACTCGCGTTGACATTGCCCACGCGCATGAGCGCGTAGTAGGCGACGCTGAACGGCTCGACGAGCGCGGCGTTCGTCCACGAGACGCCCTCGGGCAGCTTGTGGAGCCACGACTCCTTCGCCACGAAGAACTCGGCGGCCGCGCCGCTGATCGAGAAGCCGAAGTGGTCGTCGCCGATGACGCACTCGCCGACGACTCCGTCGCCCTTCGTCAGGCCGGTGACCTTCGAGCCGACGGCCATGACCTCGCCCGACCACTCGTGGCCGGGGATGATCGGGTACTGGAAGGGGATGATGTAGCGCCCCTCGAGCAGCTCGATGTCGCTGTGGCAGACCCCGACCGAGCGCGCGGCCACGAGCACTTCGTCGTCGGCGATCTCGGGAATGGGTAGCTCGTCGACCTGCGGGGTGTCGACCGAGACGTACTGCAGTGCCTTCATGAGAGTGGTGCTCCTTGAACTCGTAGGGGTGATCAGAAGGCGCGGACAAGGACCTTGACCTGGTCGCCGGTCGGCGACAGCAGGGTCTCGAAGCCCTTCTCGACGATGTCGGCCATGTCGATCTTCGCGCTCACGACCTTCTCGACATCCATGCGGCCGCGGCCGATGAGGTCGATGATGCGCGGCCAGTCGGTCACGGGGTAGCACCACGTGCCGCGCAGCGTGATGTCGCGCTCCGAGAGCACCATGGGGTCGATCGCGGCAGGCTTCGTGTGCAGGCCCGTCTGCGAGATGTTGCCCGAAGCCCGCACCGAGGCCAGGGCGGTCTGCAGCGCGATCTCGTTGCCCGAGCACTCGATGACCGCATCGACGCCGATGCCGCCCGTGCGGTCGCGCAGCTCGGCGGCTACGTCGGTCGAGCGCGGGTCGAGCAGCTCGCCCACGTCGAGCGAGCGCGCGAGCTCCTGACGCTTGGGGTTGACCTCCGACATGTAGACGGTGGCGCCGAGGGATGCGGCGTAGAGCGAGGCGAGCGCGCCGATCGGGCCGAGCCCCGTCACGAGCACGGTGTCGCCGGGGCGCACCTGCGCCTTGTCGACACCGTAGGCGGCGACGGCGGTGGGCTCGACGAGCGCACCCTGGATGTCGGACATCGAGTCGGGCAGCTTGGCCACCTTCGACTCGTGCACGACCGCCTGCTCGGCGATGCCGCCCCAGCTGTCGCTCAGGCCGACGCAGGCCATCGAGGTGCAGAGGTGGTTGAGGCCGCGCTGGCAGAAGTAGCAGGCGCCGCAGAACAGCAGGGGCATGACCGAGACGCGGTCGCCCGCGCGCACGCTGCGCACCTCCCTGCCGACCTCGAGCACCTCGGCCGAGAACTCGTGGCCCAGGATCTGCGGGGCGGTCGAGCCGTTGAGCTTGTGGGGCTGGGTCGGGATCACGATGGGCCCGACGGCGTACTCGTGCAGGTCGGTGCCGCAGATGCCGCACCAGAACGGCTTGAGCCGAACGTCGTGCGGCCCGAGGGCTCCCGGCTCGGCGACCTCTTCGACCCGGATGTCTTTGGCATCGTGGAAGACGGCTGCTCTCATGGCTCTGTCGCCACCTTTCTTGATTGATCGGGATGCTGCTGCTGCGGTCAGGCGGTGCGGGTCGGGTCGAACAGCACCTTGCCGCGGATCTCCCCTGCCGCGAGGCGGGCGAGCTGGGTCGGCACCTCGTCGAGTCCGAACACGGCCTCGACGAGCTCGTCACCGAGGTCGGTGCGGGCGAGAATCTCGAGCGAGGGCGCGAGGTCGTCGCCGCACACGTGCGCGACGGTCGTCGCGATCGTCACCTCGCTCAGCACGAGCTTGTGCACGTCGAGCTCCTGCGGCTTCGACGGCAGGCCCACCTCGAGGATGGTCCCGCCCTGGCGCACGAGGCGCAGGGCGACGTCGAGCTGCCCGGGCGCCCCGGTGGCTTCGATGACCACGTCGGCACCCGTCGGTCCGACGATCGCGCGCAGGGCATCCTGCAACTGGTCGTCGACCGGCACGACGCGCGTGGCCCCGAGGCGCAGGGCGCGATCGAGGCGCTCGCCCGCGAAGTCGACGACCGTGATGTCGGCGTCGGCGAGCGAGATGAGCCCGGCGAGGATGAACGTGCCGATGGCCCCCGCACCGAACAGCACGACGCGGTCGCCGTCGGCGACTTGCGAGCGGCGAGCGGCGTGCAGCCCGACCGCGAGCGGTTGCGCGACCCCCGCGGCGTCGAGCGCGCAGTCGTCGGGGATGCGCACGAGGGTCGAGGTGGCGACCGCGACGTACTCGGCGAGGCCGCCGTGGATGTTGAGGCCGTGCGTGACGTAGCGCTCGCAGAGGTTGGTGCGGCCCTGGCGGCAGCGCTGGCACTCACCGCACGCGACCCCCGCGCCCGAGGCGACGTGGTCGCCCACCGCGAGGCCCTCGACCGGCCCTCCCGGCAGGTCGACGATCTCGCCGACGAACTCGTGGCCGATGACGAGCGGGCCCTGGTGGCCGCTCTTTGGGTGCGGGGCGTCGATCGGGAACATAATCGGCCCGGCCTTGTACTCGGTGGCGTCGGTGCCGCAGATGCCGCTGCGCAGCACCTTGATGAGGGCCTGGCCCTCGACCGCGATTGGCACGGGCAGGGTCTCGATGCGCACGTCGCCACGACCGTGGTACACGGCGGCGCGCATGGTTCCGGTGAGAGCGGGCATCAGCTCGGGATCACTTGCCGCCGCGGCCGTCGAACGTGTTGAGGTGCGACTGCGAGTCGCGCAGCGTGCTCAGCTCGCCGCCCACCGCGTAGTAGCGCTTGCCCGCCACCAGCAGCTCCTCCGCCGGGAACTTCGTGATGACCTCGCACCCGGTGGCGGTTACGACGACCTCCTCCTCGATGCGCGCGGCGCCCCACCCGTCAGCCGCCGGCCAGTAGGTCTCCAGCGCGAACACCATGCCCTCCTCGAGCACCTCGGGGTGGTCGAACGAGGTCAGGCGCGAGAAGATCGGCTTCTCCCAGATCGAGAGCCCCACACCGTGCCCGTACTGCAGGGCGAACGCGGCCTCCTCGTCGGGGAACCCGAACTCCTGCGCCGTCGGCCACACCGCGACGATGTCGGCCGTCGTGGCGCCCGGCTTCACGAGCGCGATCGCGCGGTCCATGTACTCGCGCGCCCGCGTGTAGGCGTCTCTCTGGGCCATGCTCGCCGAACCCACCGCGAAGGTGCGGTAGTAGCAGGTGCGGTAGCCGTTGTAGCTGTGCAGGATGTCGAAGAACGCCGGGTCGCCCGGGCGAATGAGCCGGTCGCTGAACACGTGCGGGTGCGGCGAGCAGCGCTCGCCCGAGATCGCATTGACGCCCTCGACGTACTCCGAGCCGAGGTCGTAGAGCGTCTTCGCGACGAGGCCGACAGCCTCGTTCTCGCGCACGCCGGGCCGCAGGAACTCGTAGAGGTTCTCGTAGGCCGCATCCACCATCGACGCCGCCTGCGTCAACAGCCGGATCTCGTCGTGGGTCTTGATGCGGCGGGCCTCGAGGAAGATCTGCTGGCCGTCGACGACCTGGATGCCCTGCTGCTGCAGCGCGAACAGGATGGGCAACTCGATCACGTCGACGCCGAGCGGCTGGTCGGCGACCCCGAACTTCTCCAACTCGCGCTTGATCTTGCGGGCGACCTCCTCGGCGATTCCGGCGTCGGGCGGGAACGCCCCGCGCAGCGTCGAGATGCCGGCGCGCGCGCCGCTCTCGAGGCGCGGGCGCTTGGCGCCCTCGTGCGGCGAGTGCGGATCGGCGTCCATCTCGGAGGTCGTGACGTCGAGCCACGGGTTGTAGAGCTTGTGATGCTTCGCCGCCGAGCCGAAGTCCCACGAGATGGGGTCGGTGTTGCGCGTCAGCAGGCTGAAGCGGATGAGCTTGTCCATCGCCCACGTACCGATGTGGGTCGCGGTCATGTACCGGATGTTCGAGAAGTCGAACGCCAGCAGCGCCCCGACGTCGGATCGATCGAGCTGCGCCTTGAGGCGGGCGAGCCGCTCGTCGCGCAGGCGATCGAAATCGATGCGCGCCTCCCAGTCGACGCCGTTCGTGCCCGTGGTTCCCGTGTTCTTCATGATGGTTGCTCTCTCTTGGCTGCGGTGACGGCCTCGTCGCTCAGACGAGGATCATCCCGCCCTCGATGGGGATGATCTGGCCGGTGATGTAGTCGCTGTCGGGCCCGGCGAGGAAGATGCCGGTGGGCACGATGTCGCTCGGGTCGGCCGGGCGGCCGAGCAGGATCGAGCTCGACATCGAGTCGAAGCCGTTCTGGCCCTCGCCGATCTCGTCGAGCTCTTTGTCGAGCTTCGTCCACAGCGGGGTCGCAACGACCCCGGGCGCGAAGCCGTTGACCGTGATGCCGTGCTCGGCGAGAGCGCGGGCGCCCGACTGGGTGAGGGAGATGACGGCGGCCTTCGCGGCACTGTAGGGCGCGAAGCTCGAGAAGCCCGTGCGGCCGGCGATCGAAGCAGTGTTGACGATCTTGCCAGGAGTGCCCTGGGCGATGAACTGCCGTGCGGCCTCCTGGGCCCCGATGAGCACGCCCAGCACGTTGACCTTCATGATCAGATCGAAGTTGGCCTCGGTGACATCGAGGTACTTCATGGGTGAGTTCATGCCCGCGTTGTTGAAGTACGCATCGAGGCGGCCGTGGCGCTCGACGGCGGCGGCGATGCCCGCGCGCACCGACTTGCGGTCGGTGACGTCGACGCGCACGGCGCTCGCGCTGCCGCCCGCCGCGGTGATGCGATCGGCGAGCGCCTGGCCCGCCTCGAGGTTCAGATCGGCGATCACCGCGTTCGCGCCCTCGGCGGCGAAGCCCTCGCACAGGGCGGCGCCGATGCCCGACGCGCCCCCGGTCACGACGATCGTGCGACCGTGCAGTCGTCCCGTCATGAGGAAGCTCCTTTGCGTCCGTGATCGTGCCTCGATGCCCGGCGCGCGAGCGGGAGGGCGCGGCGCCACGTGTTCACTATAGGTGAACTTACTGCCCCATGTCATCCAAATCAAGTGAACAGATCGACACCGGATGCGCTCCCCCACGCGCGCCCCGCGCCTCGCTCCACGGCCCCTCTGACCGGGTTTTCCGGGCGATTGCGGCCCATCGGGCGCGGACGCGGGGTTGCCGCGAGGCCCTGCTGTGGTGTTGAGTCTGGGTACAAGTCGTGCAGCCCCCGTCGCCGCCCCGTGCGCCTCTTCTGCACGGCGATCGACACGAAGGAGTGGACAATGGCATTCACCGTCACCGGGGTGCACCACGTGGGCATCACCGTGCGCGACATGCAGCGGTCGTTCGAGTGGTACACCCGCATGTTCGGCGTCGAGCCCGGACCGGTCAACCACGGCTCGGGCCCGGACCTCGAGCGCGGGGTGCAGGTGCCGGGCGCAGAGCTCTCGTTCTCGATGATCCGCATCGGCAACGTCAACATCGAGTTCCTGCAGTACCACCAGCCCGAGGGCAAGGATTGGGATCGCACGAACGGCGATGTCGGCTCGGCGCACATCTGCCTCGAGGTCGACGACATGAACGCGGCCTACGCCGAGCTCATCGCGCGCGGAGCCGTGTTCAACGGCCCGCCCGTGACGCTCACCGACGGCGACCTCGCCGGCTCGCAGTGGGCGTATCTGCGCGACCTTGACGGCATCCAGCTCGAGATCTGGCAGTACCCGACGATCTGACCAGCACGACGCCCTGACGGCGGGCGCCCGACGTGGGCGCCCGCCGTCAGCGGTGCAGAGGCCTGACTAGTGCTTGTGCCCGTCGTCCTCCGAGAGGTACATGTACGGGTTGGCGATGGGCTCGTCCTCGGGCAGAGCGGGGTTCATCCACTCCTTCCAGGCGTCCTCGCCGAGCTCGCCGCGCACGTACTCGACCGAGGCCGCGACGCGGTCGGCGACCGGCTTGAGGGGCAGCCCGATGCGCTCTCCGTCGTACTTCACGACCTTCCCGTTCACCACGACGGTGTGCACGTCAGCCGTGCCGGCCTGGTACACGACGTGGGCATAGGGGTTGAGGATCGGCGTCATGGCGGGCGACTCATCGTTCTTCAGCAGCACGAGGTCGGCCTTCTTGCCCACGGTGATCGAGCCGAGCTTGTCGGCCATGCCGAGGGTGTGCGCGCCACCCATGGTCGCCTGCCACACGGCGTCTTCCGCCTTCATGCGGTTGACGTTGACCGTCTCGCCCTTGGCGTGCGCCTCGAGGTGGTCGCGCGAGCGGAACGAGCTGAGCGTGGCGCGCATCGCCGAGAAGAAGTCGGCGCTCCACCACACGCTCGTGTCCATCGAGAGCGAGGCGGTGATGCCGTACTTCTTGGCCACCCAGGCCGAGGGGTAGCCCTGGCCGGCGCTCTGCTCGCTCTCCGTCGCGATCGAGATCGTGCCGCCGGTCGCGGCGATCTTGTGGTAGCTGTCGGGCCCGAGCGAGCTCGCGTGCACGTACGTAACGGTGTCGTCCATGAAGCCGTTGTTGTACATGTACTCGATGTTCGGGTCGCCGTTGACGCCCCACACACCGGCGTGGGTGGTGACCCGCAGGCCCAGCTCGCGCGCAGCCTCGAAGGCGCCCTTCTCGTGGAAGTCGGGGCCCGAGTTGACGTCGAAGGCCACCTGCAGGCCCATCATGTCGTCGGTCTTGAAGTTCTTGACCCACTGTTGGAAGCCGGGCTCGTTCATCCACTCCCACGGTGCGCCCAGGTAGTTGCCATAGGCGAGCACGAACCGGCCCGGGATGCTCTTCAGAGCCTCCACAGCGGCGTCGGCGTAGTCCGGCGTGCGCAGGGCGTGCGACCAGTCCACCGTCGTGGTGACGCCCTCGTCGATCGACTCGAGCGCGCTGAGCTGATTGCCCGCGGCGATGTCTTCCGCACGGAAGACGTGGCCCCACGTGAGGTAGTAGAAGACGAAGTACTGGCTGAGTGCCCAGTCACCGCCGTAGCCGCGCAGGGCGGTCTGCCACATGTGGCGGTGGGTGTCGATCATGCCCGGCATGAGAATGCCGCCCTGAGCATCGATCTCGAGCGTCCCGGCGGGCACCTCGAGATGATGGCCGACGCCGGCGATCGTGTCATCGGTGATCAGCACGTCCGCGTTCTCGAGCACCCCCGTCGAGTCGACGGTGATGACGGTGGCGTTGCGGAAGACGATCGGCCGGCCTGGGGTGAAGTCCCCGGCGCGGGGCGCGGCGTCAGTCATGAGTTCCTCCTCGTTGAGCAATTCACTGCAGCTGTACGTGTTCAGCTTCGCTGACATCCTAGGTCTATGCGAATGGATATATCTAGCCTGCGACGCCGGGGTCGACCGAGAGTCAGGTGAGGCGCCAGCCGCGATCGACGTTGAGGCTGATGCCGGAGACGCCGCGGTTGTCGAGCAGGAACATCGTGGCACCGACGATGTCGGCCATCGTGGCGAGCTTGCCGCCCGGCGTGCGCGACTGATAGCCCTCGAGCGCGGCGGTCTTGTCGGCCCAGAACGGGCTGTCGCCGATGATGCCGGGGTGCAGGCCGTTGACGCGCATCGGAGCGAGCTCGAGCGCCATCGAGTGCACGAGGCCCTCGACGCCCCCGTTGATCGTCGCGACCGTGGTCGAGCCGGGGTACGGCGCATCCTTCGCGCGGCCGCCGAAGAGCACGATGCCCGTATCGACGCTCGGCTCGAGGCGGTCTAGTAGCGCGTGCACGGTCTCGGTGTAGCCGACGAGCTTGAGAGTCACGAGGCGGCGGGCGCGGGCGATGTCGTACTCGCGCACGGTGTTCGCGTCGCGCTCGATGGCGGCGAGCACGAGACCGTGCACCGGCCCGATGCTCGCGAGGCTCGCCGCGATGGTCTCGGGCTCGGAGATGTCGACCCCGAGGCCCGTGGCGTTCTCGCCGATCGAGGCGGCGATGCCCTCGGCCCGCTCCTGATCGCGACCCGTGAGGATCACGCGGTCACCGCGGGCGACGACCTCCTTCGCGATCTCGAGGCCGATTCCGGATGTTCCGCCGACGACGACGATGGTGCGCTGAGTCACTGCTCCTCCTTGAGCGTTTCGGTCTGGTGCGATGCAGCCGGGCTACTGCGAGCCGAGCTTGTCCGTCAGATAGGTCCAGTCGCGCGCAAAGCGGTACGCGTGGCGCGCGGGCATCTGGGGCGACTGGGTCTCGAGCCACCGCACGGGCTTGCCGACGGCACGGAACGAGTGCACGCAGCCGACACCGGCCCAGGCGATATCGCCGGGCTTCATGCGCACCTCGTAGCCGTCGAAGGTCGCGTCGACCTCGCCGTCGAGGATCAGGTAGGCCTCCTCGAGGGGGTGGTCGTGCGGGCCGGCGACGCCATCGGGCTCGTACTGCACCATGAACATTGTGTGCAGCACCGATCCGAGGTCGCTGTCGACCATCATCTTGAGAGAGATGCCGCTGTAGACGAGCAGCGCGGTGCGCATGCTCGCCGACTGGGCGAGCAACTCTTGCGACTGCTTGCCCGGGTTCATCTGCTCGGTCGTGATCGCACCGTAGGAGCGCGTGCGCGGGTCGCGCGGGTCGACGGCGACCGGGGTGCCGGGCGCGATGTCGGGCACGCGGTACGTGTCGTATCCGTGCTGCGCACGAGGGGGCGGCGAGTAGATGTCGCTCCACACCGCGGGCTCGTCGCCGACCGCGTGCCACGAGTGCGGCACCCCGAGCGGGATGACGCCGTAGTCGCCGGCGACGAGGTGCACCGTGGCCTCGGGGGTCACGAGCAGCACCTCTCCCTCGACGAGGTGGAACGACTCCTCGACCGAGTGCACGTGCGTGGGCACGACGCCGCCCGGCTCGAGCCGCGACATCCCGAAGTCGGTGTGGGCGGCGCCGTCGTCGAAGCCGACGGCGCACCAGCGGCTGAAGCCGGAGGATTCGGGGGCGAGGGCCCCCGGGTCGCGGTAGTCGGCCTCCTCGGCCGTTCGCACCACATAGCGGTTGGTCATTATCGACTCCTCAGCACACGATCCAGACGCTCCTCCGCGTTCAGCCGAGGTGAACACAGTCAATGCGATCGCATGGTCCGGTGTCAAGCGCGGCCCGAGCCGCGCGGACCCCTACGCGGTCGCGTCGAGGGCCGCGATGAGCAGCGCCGAGTTCTCGGGCGCGGGCACGAGCTCGCCGCGCTCGACGCGCTCCGCGAGCCGCAGCACGGCCTCGTTCACCGGTGCCCGGCCGCCGAGCTCCGCGCGCTTGTCGACGATGTAGCCGCTGAACGCGTCGAGCTCGCCGCGGCGACCCTTCTCCCAGTCCTGCAGCACGGCCACCCGGGTGTCGGGTTGAGAGAAGTGCGACAGCACGCGATCGAGCAGGTCGAGCGCGTACTGATCGTCCGTGGGCATGTCGGCGGCGGCGATGCCGAGGCTCGGCCGCATCGTGATGCCGAGATCGATCGCGAGAGCGTAGGCCTCGCGCGACATCGCATCCATCACCGGACGCACGCCGGGCATGGTGGCGGCCTCGAGGAGCGGGACGCCGAGCAGTGCAGAGGGCAGCATCTCCGGGATATTGGCGATCAGCTTCATCCACTTCGCCGAGCGGATGTCGTCGGTCACGTCGATCCGCGCGGCGCACGCCAGCACGGCCGCGACCTCGTCGAGCCGCTGGGTGTGCTCACCCGAGAGCGTCCCGATCGCGAACCAGGTGTCGGCGGGCCGGACCTGACGCCGGATCAGACCAGGCTCGGGCATGTTGGCGGCGATGCCCATGGCGCACCCGATCGTCCGATCCGATCCGACGATCTCGGCGCTCTGATCGATCGTCATGCCGTTCTGCAGGCCGACGAAGACCGAGTCGGGGCGCAGAAGGGGTCGCATGAGCTCGGCGACCCAGCGGGTGTCGTAGGTTTTGACCCCGGTGAACACGATGTCGAACGGCTCGCGGAGCTCGGCCACCTCGCAGAGGTGGTGCGCCCTGACCTCGGTCACCTGCACGTCGCCGAGAGTGTCGACCGTGAGCCCGTTCGCCCGCATCGCCTCGACGTGCGCGGGCCACTGATCGATGAGGGCCACGTCGAGCCCCGCCCGAACCAGGTCGGCACTGACCGAGGCGCCCACGGCGCCCGTGCCGACGACGGCGATCTTCAGGTGCTGCAGCTCCATCGCCGCCTCCTCGCGCGTTCAGTAAAAATGAACACCGCGAGACTACACACGTGCGCCCCCGCGCTACAACGCCGAGCGCCTCCGGGCCACCTCATACAGCGCCACGCTCGCCGCGATGCCCGCGTTGAGCGACTCGGTCGCGGCTGAGATCGGGATCGACACGATCGCGTCGCACGTCTCCGTGACGAGCCGCGAGAGACCCTTGCCCTCGCTGCCGACGACGATCACGATCGGGCGGTCGGCGAGCTCGAGCGCTGGCAGCTGCATGTCGCCGTCGCCGTCGAGCCCGAGCACGAAGACGCCCTCCGCCTTCATCGCCTTGAGCGTCTGGGTGAGGTTCGCCGCCATCGCCACAGGCGTGCGCGCCGCTGCCCCTGCCGAGGTCTTCCACGCGGCGGCCGTCACGCCGACCGAGCGGCGCTGCGGCACGATGACGCCGTGCCCGCCGAACGCGGCGGTCGACCGGATGATCGCCCCGAGATTGCGCGGATCGGTCACCCCGTCGAGCGCGACGAGCAGCGGCGTCTGGCCGCGGTCGACCGCGCGCGAGACGAGATCCATCGGGTGCGCGTACTCGTAGGCGGGAACAGTGATCGCGATGCCCTGGTTCACCGAGTTCTCCCCGGTCATGCGATCGAGTTCGGGACGCATGACCTCGAGCACGGGGATTCCGCGCTTGGTGGCGAGCGACAGCGCCTCCTTGACCCGATCATCCATCTCGACGCGCGAGGCGATGTACAGCGTGCTGGCGGGGATCTTGGCGCGCAGCGCCTCGAGCACCGAGTTGCGGCCGCTCACGATCTCGGCATCGGCACTCTTCTTCGGGGCGCGTGAGCGGGAGGACTGCTGCCCGCCGCCGTTGCCCCCGCCCGCCCGGCTCTTCGCCGCCGCGAGGCGGTCGTTGGCGGCCTTGCGCTTGCCCGCGGGGTGCCAGGTGCGGTCCTCGGCCTTGGGCGTGGGGCCGCGGCCCTCGAGCGCCTGACGGCCCTGCCCTCCCGATCCGACCGTGGGGCCTTTCCTCTTCTTGCTCGCGCCAGGGCGCCCGGGCTTAGCCATCGATACTCCAGTCGGTTGCGGTCGGTGAGTCTTCGAGCACGATGCCGGCCGCGGCGAGATCGTCGCGGATGCGGTCGGCAGCGGCGAAGTCGCGAGCGTCGCGGGCCGCGCGGCGTTCGCCGATGAGGCGGTCGACGAGGGTCGCGAGGGCTCGACGGGCGGGGTCGTCCGGTCGAGCATCCCCCTCGGCCGCGTCGAACCCGAGCACGCTCACCATGAGGGCGACCTCGGCTCGGGCCTGCGCGGCGGCGGCGGGGTCGTCGGCGTCGAGCGCGGCGTTGCCCGAGCGCACGCGGTCGTGCAGCACGGCGAGAGCCTGCGGCACCGCCAGGTCGTCGTCCATCGCGGCGGCGAACTCGCCGGGCAGATCGGCCTCGATCTCGGCGAAGCGGGTGCCGGCGACGCGGCGCATCGCCCGGGCGAGGAAGCCCTCGATGCGCTCGAGCGCGGCCTGCGCCTCGTCGAGCGACCCCGGTGTGTAGTCGATCGTCGAGCGGTAGTGCGCCGAGCCCAGCCAGTAGCGCACGACGGCGGGCCGATGGCTCGCGAGCAGATCGGCGGCGAAGACCGAGTTGCCGAGCGACTTCGACATCTTCTGGCCGCCGACGTTCACGAGCCCGTTGTGCACCCAGTGCCGCGCGAAGGCGTCGCCCGCGGCCGCCGATTGGGCGAGCTCGTTCTCGTGGTGCGGAAACCGCAGGTCGAGCCCCCCGCCGTGGATGTCGAAGGCCGGGCCGAGGTACCGTGCCGCCATCGCCGAGCACTCGATGTGCCAGCCGGGCCGACCCGCACCCCACGGGGATTCCCACTGCGCCGTCGCGGGCTCGTCGGCCTTCGCGCCCTTCCAGAGGGCGAAGTCGCGCGCATCGCGCTTGGCCCGCGCTGGGGCGTCGCCCGCCTCCGCCATGTCGTCGGGGCTCTGGCGAGTGAGCTCGCCGTAGCGGCTCCAGCTGCGCACGTCGAAGTACACGTCTCCCGAGGCATCCGGCGCCGCATAGGCGTGACCGGCGGCGATGAGGCGCTCGATGAGGGCGTGCATCTGCGGGATGCTCGCCGTCGCGCGCGGCTCATAGGTCGGGGGCAGGATGCCCAGGGCCCGGTACGCGGCGGTGAACTCGAGCTCGACGCGATAGGCGACGGCGAACCACGGCTCGTGCTCGGTGGCGCTGGCCAGCACCTTGTCGTCGATGTCGGTGACGTTGCGCACGAAGGTCACGTCGTAGCCCCGCGCGGTCAACCAGCGCCGCCACAGGTCGTAGACGAGGGCGCTGCGCAGGTGCCCGATGTGCGGCGCCGACTGCACCGTGGGCCCGCAGACGTACATGCCGATGCGGCCCTCGACCCGCGGTTCGAGGTCGACGACGGCCGCCTGGAGGCTGTCGTAGAGGCGCACGGTCACCGGCCCAGCCTACCGGGGGGTCTAGGACCGAAGCAGTGCTGTTGCCACGGCCGCCACACCCTCGGCGCGGCCGGTGAAGCCCAGGCCGTCGCTCGTCGTCGCGGCGACGCTCACCGGGGCGCCCAGCGTGCGGGTCAGCAGCGCCTCGACCTCGTGCCGTCGAGCCGCGAACCGCGGGCGCTGCGCGACGACCTGCACGGCGACGTTGACGACGTCGAAGCCGGCGTCGCGCACGAGCTCGAGCGTCGCCGTGAGGAAGACCTCGCCGCGCGCCTCGGCGAACCGCGGGTCGTCGACGCCGAAGCGCGAGCCGATGTCGCCGAGCCCGGCCGCGGAGAGCAGCGCATCGCACACCGCGTGGCTGATCGCATCGCCGTCGCTGTGCCCGGCGAGCCCCGCCTCGTCGGGCCAATACAGGCCGCCCAGCCAGAGCGGCCGCCTGTCATCGTAGGCGTGCACATCGATGCCGATGCCGGTGCGCAGGGCAGGGCGATCGCCCGCGACGAGCTGCTCGGCCCGGCGCAGATCCCACGGGGTGGTCACCTTGAAGGCGCGGTCGTCGCCGAGCACCGTCACCACGGGATGCCCGGCCGCCGCGAACACGCTGGCGTCATCGGTGTGCTCGGCGCCGGGGGCGATCGCCGCGACGGCGGCGCGGTACGCAGCGAGCGGGAAGCCCTGCGGAGTCTGGATCGCCGCGAGCTCGCTGCGATCGACCTGACCGAGCACGGCTCCGGCGGCGTCGCGTCGAGCGATCGTGTCGACGACGGGCAGGGCGGGGATCACGCCGACCCGCTCGGCGCGCACGCGCTGCACGACGCGCGTGAAGACGTCGGGCGGAGTCAGGGCGCGTGCCGCGTCGTGGATCAGCACGACCTCGACCCCTGCGGCGACGGCGGCGAGCCCGGCCGCGACGGAGGCCGCACGGCTGTCGCCTCCCGTCACGACGGTCAGGGCATCCTTCGCCGCACCGGCGACCCGATGTCCGATGGCGGCCGCCTCGGCGCGATGACTGGCGGGCGCGACGACGACGACCTGCGCGTTCTCGGGCTGAGCGAAGACCCCCTCGAGAGCGTGCTCGAGCAGAGGGCGGCCGCCGACCGGCACGAACGCTTTCGGCTGCGCGAGACCGAGCCGCGTGCCGCTGCCGGCCGCGACGACGACGATCGCGAGGCGCGGGGCGTCGACCACCGGCGCGCTCAGGAGGCGAGGACCTCGTCGAGCACGGTCGAGGCCTTCTCCTCGTCGGTCTTCTCGGCGAGCGCGAGCTCGCTGATGAGGATCTGACGGGCCTTGGCGAGCATGCGCTTCTCGCCGGCGCTCAGGCCGCGGTCCTGATCGCGGCGCCAGAGGTCGCGCACGACCTCGGAGACCTTGATGACGTCACCCGAAGCGAGCTTCTCGAGGTTGGCCTTGTAGCGGCGCGACCAGTTGGTGGGCTCTTCGGTGAACGGGGCGCGCAGCACCTCGAAGACCTTGTCGAGACCCTCCTGGCCGATCACGTCGCGAACGCCCACGAGGTCGACGTTCTCCGCCGGAACCTCGATGGTCAGATCGCCCTGGGTGACGTTGAGCTTGAGGTAGAGCTTCTCTTCGCCCTTGATGATTCGGTTCTTTACTTCGATGATCGTCGCCGCACCGTGGTGGGGGTAAACGACCGTCTCGCCGACCTGGAAAAGCATGGATGGTGGTCCTTCCGCAGAACTGCCAGTCTACCACAGCGATCTCACAGAATTTCGGGGCGGGCGGGCTCCGGACCGAGCACCGGAGGGCCCCGCGACGCTCGCTAGACT
Source organism: Microcella sp. (assembly GCF_051860105.1). Classification (GTDB taxonomy): domain Bacteria; phylum Actinomycetota; class Actinomycetes; order Actinomycetales; family Microbacteriaceae; genus Microcella. Next base: position 167,023 of record NZ_JBHYEO010000003.1, on the reverse strand, counting down.
AGACTTGGGCGGGCTCTTGCGGGCATGTCCGATAGCGCCCTGGCGGCTCTGCCGACGGTCTGAAGGAGACGATTCGTGAAATCTCGTGTTGTGGCGGCGATCGCCCTGTCCGCGGCACTGCTGGTCGGGACGACGGGTTGCACCTTCGGGGCGGTGATCGCGACCGAGAAGGAGTACGACCCGAGTGACGGCGTCGGCGCCGAGGTCGGCGAGCTCGCGATCCGCAACGCGCTGCTCATCGGTGAGACGGGCGATGAGCTCAACCTCGTGATGACGATCGCCAGCGCCGCCGACGTCGACCGCCGCCTCACCGTGCAGTGGGAGGCCGACGGCGAGCGCGTCACCGAGGCTCTCGTCGTCACCGCGGGCGATCGCACGCGCGTCGGCGGGCCCGACGATGAGAACCAGATCATCATCTCGGGCAGCGGCGCGACGATCGGCGGGCTCGTGCCGGTGTTCTTCGCCTACAGCGGCGCCGAAGGCGTCGAGGTGCTCGTGCCCGTGCTCGACGGAGCGCTGCCGGAGTACGAGCTCTACATCCCGTAGCCGATCACCCTCGGCGCGGCTCAGACCCTCCGAGCGGGTGGCGCGACGGCCGAGAGCGGCTGAGTAAGAACTGCTCTCCCCTGCGCCGTCACGGCCGGGATACGGTGCGAGAAGCTGCCTGCTAGAGAAGGGCCGCATCCCGCACCCGAGAGGATCGCCCGTGCGCGTTCGTCGAGCTGTCATCCCCGCCCTGACGGTGACCCTGGTCGCCTCGCTCCTGCTCCCGGCGGATGCTCCGCCGGCGGCCGCGATCTCCTCACTCGGCTCCATCCCGGTCGGCGACGGACCCACCGCGATCGCCCTGCGCAGCGACAACGCGGTCGCGTTCGTCGCGAACAGCCAAGCGGCGACCGTGACCGCCGTCACGCTGGCGACGCAGACCACGACGTCGATCTCCGTCGGCTTCGCCCCCGCAGACCTGCGCGTGCGCCCCGGCACGAACGAGCTGTGGGTGACGAACTTCGCGAGCGGCACCATCTCGATCGTCAACACGCTCACGTTCACCGAGACCACCTCCTTCGGCACGGCCGGCTCGCCGCAAGACATCGCCTTCTCGGCCAACGGCAGCCGCGCCTACGTCACCTTCCCGAACACCGACCAAGTGAAGGTCTTCGACACGACGACGCGCGCTGTGGTCACGACCTACGACGTCGGAGACGTGCCGCAAGGCATCGCCGTCGACGCCGAGCGCAATCGCCTCATCGTCGCCTCCGGCGGCAGCACCGCGACCGGCGACCGCGTCACCTTCGTGAACCTCAGCACCGGAGCCGTCACGTCGCTTGCGCTCGCCGCAGACGCCACCGGCGTGCACGTCGACGCCGCTCGTGACCGCGCCTATGTCTCGATGTTCGGGTTGGGTTTCGTGGCGCGGATCGATCTCACGACGGACACGCTGATCGGGTATCTCTCCGTCGGAGGCCAGCCGAACAGGATGCGGCCGACCTTCGACAACCGACTCCTCCTGCTCGCCGCCGGCAACTCCGTCGTCACCATCGACCTCGAGACCACCCAGGAGCGCACGCGGTACACGACCCCGACCTTCACGAACGACGTCGTCATGGCCCCGAACGGCCGCACCGTGTACTCGACCAGCTTCGGCAGCGACGCCGTCTCGGTCGCCCGGCTCGAGATCGACCGGTTCGCGGGCAGCGACCGCTATCAGACGGCGATCCAGATGTCGCAGGAGGCGTACCCCGGAACGCACGGCACGGTGTACCTGGCGAGCGGCACGTCCTTCCCCGATGCCCTCGCCCTCGCCCCCGCGATCGGGGTGCGGAACGGGCCGCTGCTGCTGAACCCGCAGAACACCCTGCGCGCGGATGTGCTCGCCGAGATCCAGCGCCTCGACCCGACCATCGTCATCATCGCGGGAGGCACCGGGGTGATCTCGGAGGCCGTCGAAGCGCAGATCGAAGCGACCGGCGCCGGCGTGCTCAGACTCTCGGGCGACACCCGGTACGCGACCTCGCTGCAGGTGATCCAGGAGTTCTTCGAACCCGGCGACCCCTTCGCCGACCTCTACCTCGTCACGGGCCGCGACTTCCCCGACGCGCTGAGCGCCGGAGCCGCGGCCGCCGCGGCCGGCGTGCCGATGCTGCTCGTCGACGGGAGTGCGAACTCCCTGCCGGCCGGCGTCATCACGCGCATCGGGCAGCTCGACCCCGACCGGGTGATCCTCGTGGGAGGCACGGGGGTGATGAGCCAGGGCATCCAGAACCAGCTCGTCGGGCTAGGCGGACGCGACATCGTGCGCGCGGCCGGCACCGATCGCTACGCGACATCGGTCGCCGTGACGGAGCTCGGCTTCGACTTCCGCCCCTCACCCGCCTCGTACTGGGCGACCGGAGCGAACTTCCCCGACGCGCTCGCCGGCATCACCCTGGCGGCGCCGGATCAGGCCCCGATCTACCTGGTGCGCCCCGGCTGCCTGCCCTCCGACGTGCTGCACGGGGCGTGGCGGCACAACGCCGACCGCATCGGGATCCTCGGAGGAACCGGGGTGGTCTCGACCGCCGTCGAGAACCTCACGCGCTGCTGAGGCTGAGCAATGCGCCGCCGAGGGTGAGCAATCCCGGGCGGGTTTGAGTAGTGGTGCCGGAGACCGGTGTTCCTAGCGTGGAGGAGTCGGCCCGACCGGGTCGGCATCCCCCTCCTCACCCCTGGAGCACGCTATGTCCCCCCACCCCCGCTCGATCGCGAGCAGCACGACTGCTCGCCTCGCTCGCCGCCGGTGCGCTCGCCATCGGCACCCTGACCGCCCTCGACGCGAGCACGACTCCCGCCTCCGCCCTCGGCTCGCTCGGTGAACTCTCCGTCGGCGTCAACCCCCTCGACGTCGCCGTGAGCCCGGACGGCGCACTGGCGATGGTCACCAACGCCGGCGACGGCACCGTGAGCGTCCTCGATGTCTCCGGCCCGGTATCCGTCATCGACACCATCACGGTCGGGGGCGAGCCGACCGGCGTGGCCTTCACCCCCGACGGCACCGAGGCCTGGGTGTCGACCTGGTCGGGCAACTCGGTGACGGTCATCGACGTCGGCACGCTCAGTGTCGTCGAGACGATCAGCGCGGGCGACGGCAGCTACTCCGTCACGTTCAGCCGCGACGGCGCGACGGCCTACGTGGTCAACTACAACGGGCAGTCCGTCGCGGTCGTCGACACCGCGTCTCGGTCGGTGCAGCGGACCATCACGGGGTTCTCGTTCCCGCAGCAGGCGATCATCAGCGATGACGGGCTGACGCTCGACGTGATCGTGACCTCGAGTGGCATCAGCCGCGTCGACCTCACCGACGACTCGACGTCGTACACCCCGCTCGGGTCGTTCCCGGTGGACGGGCAGCTCACGCCGGCCGGCGATCAGCTCTGGGTCGTCAACAACTCCAGCGACACCATCTCGGTGCTGAACCCCGCGGATCTCAGCACGATCGCGACGTTCGGCACGAGCACCGCCCCTCTCGACCTCGAGATCGCACCCGACGGCGAGAACATGCTGCTGTCGCACGACAACGGAGTCGACATCATCGACGTCGAGACGCGCGCCGTGCGGGGCACGATCGCCGCGGACGGCAGCTACTCGCGACAGCTCGTCGTCCTCCCGAACTCCGGCCGTGCGCTGGTGACGATGTACTACGAGAACGAGGTGCGGGTGCTCGGCTTCGACCAGGAGCGGCTCGCCGGGTCAGACCGCTTCGCGACCGCCGTGGAGATCTCGAAGCGCGCGTTCCCGAGCGGAGCATCCACCGTCTTCGTCGCCAGCGGCCTGACCTTCCCCGACGCGCTCGCCGCCGGACCGGCCGCCGGCACCCTCGACGCGGCGCTGCTCCTGACCGAGCCCGGTGCGCTGCCCGGCGTCGTGCGCGACGAGATCGACCGACTCAACCCCGACACGATCTACCTCATCGGCGGCACGGGGGCCGTCTCGACCGCGGTCGAGAACGCGCTGACGCTGCTGCAGCCGAACACCATCCGACTCTCCGGCACCGACCGCTACCGCACCGGCGCCGCGATCGTCGACGAGGTGTGGGGTGGCAGCACGGTGCCCGAGGTATTCATCGCCACCGGCCGCAACTACCCCGACGCGCTCAGCGCGGGAGCGGTCGCGGCGGGTGAGGGCATCCCCGTCATCCTCGTCGACGGCGCGCTCGGCAGCGTGCCGCAGGCGACGATCGACCTGATCCGCGACCTCGGCGCCACGCAGATCACCATCGCGGGCGGCACCGGGGCGGTCAGCGGAAGCATCGAGAGCCAGCTGGCAGTCGAGTTCGGCGCCGGTGTTCGACGCCTCTCCGGGGCGGACCGCTACGCCACCTCAGCGGCCATCAACCTCGATGCGTACCCCGCGAACAGCGGAGTCGTCTACGCCACCGGCGCCGGCTTCGCCGACGCCCTCGCGGGGGCGGCGCTCGCCGGTCGCGCGCAGATCCCGGTGTACCTCGTGCAGCACGGATGCGTGCCCGCCGCCGCGATCGACGCGATCTACAGCGGCTCCACCACGAACCTGTTCCTGCTGGGCGGCACCGGTGCCCTGGGCACCGCGGTGGAGAGCCTCACCGCCTGCCCGTAGCGCGACGCGGGCGCTCGAGGAGGGGAGCCCGCCACCGGCCGAGTGCCCCGGCGACATCGTCGCCGGGGCACTCGTGCGTGCGGGTCGACGCGGGGTGCGGCGGGCGCCGCGATCGCAGGCCTCAGGCCTCGAAGCGGTAGCCGAGGCCGCGGACGGTGACGATCATCCGCGGATTCGAGGGGTCGGGCTCGATCTTCGACCGGATGCGCTTGACATGGACATCGAGGGTCTTCGTGTCGCCGAAGTAGTCGGCGCCCCACACCCGGTCGATGAGCTGCCCGCGCGTGAGCACGCGGCCCGCGTTGCGCAGCAGCAGCTCGAGCAGCTCGAACTCCTTCAACGGCATCGCGACGACCGTGCCGTCGACCGTCACCTGGTGCTTCTCGACATCCATGCGCACGGGGCCCGCTGTGAGCACGGCCTCGTCGAGGTCTCCGGCATCGGTCTGGCGACGCAGCACCGCCCGGATGCGCGCGAGCAGTTCGCGCGTCGAGTACGGCTTGGTCACGTAGTCGTCCGCACCCAGCTCGAGGCCCACGACGATGTCGACCTCGCTGTCTTTCGCCGTGAGCATGATGATCGGCACCGCCGATCGCTGCCGCAGCTCGCGGCACACCTCGGTGCCGGGCAGACCCGGCAGCATGAGGTCGAGCAGCACCAGGTCGGCGCCCGCGCGGTCGAACTCGGTGAGGGCCGCGAGCCCGTCGGCCGCGACCGTCGTCTCGTAGCCTTCGCGCGTCAGCAGGTAGGCGAGCGGTTCCGAGAGCGACGCTTCGTCTTCGACGATGAGGATGCGGGTCATGACCGTGCTTTCGAGAGAGAGGCCGCCGGCTCGAGAACGCGCGGCAGACGGATGGTGAAGGTCGAGCCCCGGCCGGGCTGCGACCAGACCCGCACGTCGCCGCCGTGGTTCTGCACCACGTGCTTGACGATGCTGAGGCCGAGGCCCGTGCCGCCCGTGGTGCGCGAGCGCGCCTGGTCGACACGGAAGAAGCGTTCGAACACGCGGTCGAGCTCGTCCTCGGGAATGCCGATGCCCTGATCGGTGACCGCGATCTCGATGACGTCGTCGGCCGCCGTCACCCCGATACCGACGCGCGAGGGCGACGGCGAGTACTGCACGGCGTTGAGGATGAGGTTGTGCACGGCCGTGATGAGCATGGCCTCGTCGCCCCAGACCCGCAGGCCCTTCGTGCCGCCGCTCGCGAGTGTGACGCGCTGCGCGTCGGCGTGCACGCGGTTCTGGTCGATGGCGGCCGACACGACGTGGTCGAGCTGGACGATCTCGGGGTGCGAGAGGGCGTCTTTCGCCTGCAGGCGCGACAGCTCGATGATCTCTTGGGTCATGCTCGCCAGGCGCGACGACTCCTTCGTCAACTGCTCGGCGAAGCGGCGCACCTGCACGGGGTCGTCGGCGGCGTGACCCAGCGCCTCGCCGAGCAGACCGATCGCACCGATCGGGGTCTTGAGCTCGTGGCTGATGTTCGCGACGAAGTCGCGCCGCACGGCGTCGAGCCGGTACGACTCGGTGCGGTCCTCGGCGAGCAGCAGCATGAACCGGCTGCCGAGGCGTGCCACGCGCACGGAGAGGTGCAGGGCGGCGTCGCCAAGCGGGCCCCGGCTGAGCTCGAGCTCCTCCGTCACGGCCTCGCCGCTGCGGCGCACCCGATCGACGAGCTCGACCAGTCGAGGGTGCACGAGCGTCCGGTGCCAGACGAGCCCGAGCGTGACGGCCCGCGGCGAGGCCTTGATGACGTTGTTGCTCGGGTCGAGCACGACACCCGCCGACTCGAGCGCCTCGATCACCTGATCGACCCCGTCCGGCACTGTCGTCGATGCGACCTCGGCGGCCATGCGCCCGCGCCGCGCGGCCGCGATGACGGTGACGACGGCTCCGCCCCCGAGCAGTGCCCCGAGGGCGAGCGCGAGGGGCACGAGCAGTGCCGAGTCCATGAGGACTAGATTAGTGACCGACGGAGCGCCGCCGACCTGACGCAGGCCCCGCGAGCCCGACGTCGCCGAGAATTCACCTGCGGGCCAGCGACCGTTCACCGCCGAACGGCACGGTGAGAGAGATTGTGCCGCAGCCCCCCAGACAAGAGGACGTGACCAGATGCGCGAAGTGTTCCAGCAGGAGCTGCGAGAGGTGCGAGAGCGACTCGTCGAGATCGCGGGGCTGGTCGCGGTGTCGATCGACAACGCCACGCGGGCCTTCAACGAGTCGAACGTCTCGCTCGCCGAGACGGTCATCGCCGATGACGCGAAGATCGACGCGGCAGCCGCGGAACTCGACGAGCTGGCCATCAACATCCTCGCTCGCCAGCAGCCCGTCGCACGCGACCTTCGCGTCGTCGTGAGCGCACTGCGCATCAGCGCCTCGCTCGAGCGCATGGGAGACATGTCGGAGCACATCGCCCAGCTCGCTCGCTACCGGTTCCCCGACAAGGTGGTTCCGAAGAGCCTGCGCGGCACGTTCAAGGAGATGGGTGCTCTCGATGTCGAGATCGCCCGCAAGCTCGTCGAGCTGCTCGAGACGGAGGACGTCGCGATCGCCGAGCACATCCGCAACGAGGACGACAAGATCGACGCCCTGCACCTCAGCGTCTTCGACAAGGTTCTCGGCGAGACCTGGAAGGGCGAGGCGATCGACACGGTCGACGCCACGCTCGCCTCGCGCTACCACGAGCGGTTCGCCGACCACGCGGTGTCGATCTCGAAGAAGGTGCAGTACCTGGCGACCGGCGACTGGGTGCCGGCCGACTAGGTCGGTTCGCCCTACTTCTTGCCCTGCGCGGCGACCGCAGCCGCACCGGCCGCGGCGGCCTCCGGGTCGAGGTACTCGGCCGGCTTCACGGGCATGAAGTCATCGCCCAGCTCGTACACGAGCGGGATTCCGGTGGGGATGTTCAGCTCGGCAATCGCGTCATCCGAGATGCCGTCGAGGTGCTTCACGAGCGCGCGCAGCGAGTTGCCGTGGGCCGTCACGAGCACCGTCTGAGCGGCGGCGAGGTCGCGCGTGATGTCGCTGTGCCAGTAGGGCAGCATGCGGTCGATCACGAGCTTGAGGCTCTCGGTTCGGGGCACCTCGCCGTCGATGCCGGCGTAGCGCGGATCGTGCACCTGGCTGTACTCGGCGTCGTCAGCCAGCGGCGGCGGCGGCGTGTCGAAGCTGCGGCGCCAGGTCATGAAGAGCTCCTCACCGTGCGCGGCGAGCGTCTCGGCCTTGTTGAGGCCCTGCAGGGCGCCGTAGTGGCGCTCGTTGAGGCGCCAGCTGCGCTTCACCGGCAGCCAGTCGAGGTCGGCGACCTCGAGGGCGATGTTCGCGGTGTGGATGGCGCGCTTGAGCAGGCTCGTGTACAGCACTCGCGGGGCGAGCCCCGAAGCGGCGATGAGCTCGCCAGCGCGGCGCGCCTCGGCCTTGCCCTGCTCGGTGAGCCCCACGTCGACCCAGCCCGTGAAGATGTTCTTCTCGTTCCAGACGGAGTGGCCGTGGCGGAGCAGGATCAGGGTGTGCGTCATGCCTTCAGCCTATCCAGCGCCGCACGGGGCGCGAGAATAGGGCCATGGCAGAAGGGCGCGTCACCCGGGGCACGACGGGCGTCAACCGCCTGCGACGCATGGATCGCTGGCTCGCGGCGCAGCCGGTGCTGCGGCGAGCATCCGACCCCCTCATCGTCGACCTCGGATACGGGGCCGCGCACTGGACCTCTCTCGAGCTGCTCGAGCGTCTGCGCCGCGTGCGGCCGGATGCGCGGGTCGTCGGCATCGAGATCGATCCCGAGCGCGTGCGCGCCGCCACCGCGTTCGCGCGTGAAGGACTGAGCTTCCGGCAGGGCGGTTTCGAGGTGCCGCTCGACGGGGATGCCCGGCCCGCGATCATCCGCGCCGCGAACGTGCTGCGGCAGTACGACGAAGCCGAGGTGCCCGCGGCCTGGGCGCTCATGCGGGCTCGCCTGCAGCCGGGCGGGCTGCTGCTCGAAGGCACCTGCAGCGAGGTCGGCCGCGTGGCGAGCTGGGTCGCGCTCGACCCCTCTGGCCCACAGTCCCTCACGATCGCGCTGCACCTGGCCTCGCTCGACGAGCTCGGCGGGCCCTCGGTCGTCGCGGAGCGGCTGCCGAAGGCGCTCATCCACCGCAATGTGCCGGGCGAGAGCGTGCACGCCCTGCTGCGCGAGCTCGACGCACAGTGGGCCCGCCACGCGCCGCTCTCGACCTTCTCGCCGCGCCAGCGCTTCGTCGCCGCGGCACGGGGGCTGCGCGATGCCGGCTGGCCCGTGCTCGACGGCCCCGGGCGCTGGCGGCTCGGCGAGCTCACCCTGCCCTGGTCGGCGGTCGCCCCGATCCCCTGACCGGGAACCCCGCGCTTCCACACCGAATGACGGAGGATCCGGGGGCTGGGGCCGAGGTACAAGGAGATTGGACAGACAACTCCGTCATTCGGCACGAGCGAGGGGCGATCCTCGACGTGCGCGATGCTCTCCCTGAGCGACGAGGCCGCGAATCGTTGCTTCCACGGTGCCCCACTCATGGATGATCTGCCGGTAGCTGAATCGCACGACCCGGTAACCGAGCCGGGCCAGGTGGGCGTCTCGCGCGCGATCTCTCTCGAACGACTCCGGGCTCGCGTGGTGCTCGCGGCCATCCACCTCGACGACGAGACGGAGACCGATCAGGAAGTCCACCCGGCCCACACCGGGAATGAGAACCTGGCGTCGGATGCTCCGGCGGAGCGCATGGAGCCGCAGCCAGAAGAGGGTCTCGATGCCCGACTCGCAGACCCCGGTGATCCCTGCCGCAGCGTGGCGCTGCGCGAGTTCGTGCTCGTCGGTCACGAGACCGAGATGGAGAGCACTATCCAGCGCGACCGCGAACGCCTCGAACGGGCCGCAGCGTTCGAGGTCTCCGAGCGCCTCCACAACCGACGCGATGGGACGATCAACGACCGAGGAATCACCGCGCCAGTGCACGGCGACCTCTTTACTCGACGGATGGCGCCGGCGTCGGTGGTCGTCGGGATCTCGAGGCCGCACAGCGTGTGCGGGCAGAGCGACGTGAAGCCGGACATCCGGGAGCACCCACACCCCGTGGTGTCGGAGGGCTGTGTGGCATGTTGCCCGCCCGCCGACGCGAGCGGCTCGCATCGCGTCATCGGCAAGCCCAGGCAGCGCATACCACCCCTGCCGTACCCGAATGATGATGCCGCGACGACGAAGCGCGGAGATCACCGAGGGGCCGAAACCGGCGCTGCGGAGGCGGAAGGTCGGGATGATCCCGCCGCGCTCAGCCGCGAGGACACGGAGGTGGTCGAGGGTTCTGACGTCACGCATGCGGGCAGGATGACCGGCGACTGACCGGCGCAGCCCGACCTGTGCCCCTTCCGTTCGTGGGCTACCCCGACGGCTCCGTGTGATGGAGTCGACGCCCGTGCGTCATCCGAATGACGGATGAGGATGCACCGAGCGGGCCGCGGGTAGCTTCAGCGGCCCATAGTTCCGTCATTTGGTGCCGGGCCGCGCTGCGGAGGGATGACGACCGGCTCAGAGGGGTGGCAGCAGGGCGCGAGCCTCGTCGGGGGGAGTGCCGAGGTGCACGAGCACATCGAAGGCGAGCGGGCGCAGCAGCACGATCACGACCTGATCGCCCACCCCGTCGACAGCGGTCGGCGCGCAGCGGGCCGCGAGCCCTGCCGCGACCGCGCGCGCGGCGTAGCGCGCCGCCTCGTCGTCGCGACTGCGGCCGAGCAGGCGCACGACCTCGGCCGCCGAGTCGAGCAGTTCGGCGAGCAGGGGGCGCGGCTGCCCGTCGCGCACGATCACCTCGACCCGGCGCGCGATCGCGCGCACGTGCCGGGTCGTGAGGTCGGCGACCGCGAGCAGCCGCACCTCCTCCGCCAGGGGCGCCCGTCGCGAGCGCAACCAGGGCGAGACGGCCGCGACGCCGCGGGCGCTCTCGAGGGCACGGCCCCAGTCATCGATGAGCGCCTGGCTGCGGCGGCTGCGGGCGAGCGCGAGCTCGGCCGCAGCACCGTCGCCCGCGCGCAACGCCTCGTGCAACCCGGCGATCGACTGGTCGAGCAGCGAGAACAGCGCCGTGGCCTCCCCGCGCTGCCGCATGAGGTCGAAGCGCGGAATGAGCGCCGTGATGAGCAGCGCCACCGCCCCGCCGATGAGGCCGTCGAGGCTGCGCGCGAACACGCCGCCGTCGGGGGCGGGCAGCACGGCGACGAGCATCGATTGCACGCCCGCCGCGATCGCGAAGGGAGCTGAGGGCGACACGGCGCGAGCGACGACGAGGGTGAGAGCGAGGATGACCGCGATCTGCCAGGCCCCCTGCCCGATCACCTGCACGAGCAGGGCAGCCACGATGATGCCGATGTTCATGCCGATCACGGTTTCGACGACGCGCCGCGGTGTGGCGTCGCGCGCGAGCCCGAGCGAGACGATCGTCACGGTCACGGCGACGAGCGGAAGCTCATGGCCGAGCAGTCCGCGCGCGAGCAGGTACGCCGCGGTCGCGGCGACGACGATCTGCACGACGGCGGGCAGCGAGCGCACGACGCGGTCGAGCGCGGCGCGGGCATCCAATCGCCGCCGGATGCTGCGCTCCAGTCGCCGCAACGACGCACCCTGCTCGCTCACGCGCCTGCTCCCGTCCGCCCGGATCAGCCGGTGCGCGGCACGGCGCCGAGGCGCGGGATGCGCGGCACGCCCGCGGTCGCTCCCGCGTCGGGCGGCACGATGACCTGCTGCGCCGCGGCGATGGCCACGCCGTCGGCCTCGACGACGAGCACCGCGGCGGGGTCGAGCAAGCGCTTGACGACGGCGAGCGCGATGGGGCCGAGCTCATGGTGCCGCGCGCTCGAGGTGATCGTGCCGACGGGGGCTCCCTCGTGCAGCACGGGAGATCCGCGACCGGGCAGCAGCGCGTCGGAGCCGTCGAGGTGCAGCATGACGAGCCGGCGCGGGGGGTGGCCGAGGTTGTGCACCTTCGCGACCGTCTCCTGCCCGCGGTAGCAGCCCTTGCTGAGGTGCACCGCCGAGCGCAGCCAGTCGAGCTCGTGCGGGATCGTTCGGTCGTCGACCTCGGCGCCGAAGCGGGGCCGCCAGGCGGCGATGCGCAGGGCGTCGAGGGCGAACGTGCCGGCCACGGCCAGGTCGCCCGCGCGCGCGGCCGCGGCGATCTCGTCGAGGCGTGCGCGCTCGACGAGCAGCTCGACGGCCGGGTACTCGCCCGCTGGGTGCCCGTCATCCGCGGCGTACTGCCAGCCCCCGGCCTGCACGGCCGACCACGGATCGTGCCAGATCAGCGGCATGCCGTTCGGGGCGGCGGGGACGACGAGGGGGTCGACGCCCGTGGGCAGCAGCTGGCCGAGCGTCGCCCAGTCGGCCGTGGCGTCGGCGACCTCGACCCGCAGCATGAAGCGCATGCGGTCGAGCCAGGCGGCGAGCGCCGTCGTCTGCGCCGCGTCGACGAGCAGCCAGGCGGTCACGCCGTCGTCGATGATCCGGATGCTGTGCTCGAGCCGCCCGTTGGGGTCGAGCAGCAGCGTCTCGGCCGACTGGCCCGGCGCGAGTGCGGCGAGCGACTGCGAGGTGAGCGAGTCGAGCCAGGTGAGGCGGTCGGGGCCGGAGACGGTGATGACGCCGCGGTCGCTGAGGTCGACGATGGCGCGGCCAGCGACGAGCATCCGCTGCTCGCCGACCGGGTCGCCGTAGTGCGCCGCGACGGTCGTCGCCTGGTCGGCACCCGCCGCGACCGCGGTGCCGTCGACGGCGATCGCGACGGCGCCCGGCAGGGCGAGCAGCGAGCTGACGGGGCGCGACTCAGGCATCGCGGTTCAGGGTTCCGGAGGCGTGCGTGCGCAGGTCGTTGCCGAGCGCCGCGATGTCCCACGCCCAGAGCAAGCGGCCGTCGACGAGGCCGTAGATGCGGGTCGCGGCCGCGTACTCCTTGGCGCTCGCCGAGCGCATGACGGCGTCGGTCTGCAGGTCGATGCGCGCGTCGGCGACGCGGCCGAGGTAGAGCTCGCTGACGCCGCCGGGGTGGATGAGCGCGACCTCGACGTCGAAGCCGCCGTGCGGCGCGCGGAGCTGCTCGACCTGCTCGGCCGTCGCGAAGGGTCGGGGGCCCTCACCGGGCAGCATGCCCGGACCGGGGTCGCCGGGCTGCGCAGGGCGATGCAGCCGCCAGTAGCCGGCCTCGGCGCTGAGGGGCGTGTTCGCCTCATCGAGCAGCCAGCTGTGCGAGGAGTAGTTGAGGTAGTTGAGCCCGTCATGGCTGAAGCTGACGCGCTGGCCGAATTCGTGCTGGCGTGTGCGGTCGCCGTCTTGGTAGTGCACGACACCGGTGCCGTCCCACACCCCGATGAGCCAGGCGAGCGGGGCGAGCTCGGCCGGCAGGCTCGTGTCGAGGGAGAACACGGCTCCGCGCGGAATCAGCGCTGGCCGCGGTACAGGTTGACGAGCACGACGACCGACACGAAGCCGATCGAGAGCGTCGCCAGACCCAGCAGGCCGAGGAAGAAGATCTCAAGGGCGAGAAGCATGGTCCCAGTGTACGACGGCGCGGGCGGGGAGAACGCCTAGAGGGTCGTGACGACGAGCGTCGCGATCGAGGCCGCGATGAGCAGCAGGATGGCGCCGGTGACCGTCACGAGCATGCGCATGACGAGCCCGTCTTTCGACTGCAGGCTGACCTGGATGACGAAGGTCATGATCATGGCGCCGCCCGCGATGGCCGGCAGCACGGCCCACCACTGCGTCGAGGGCAGGGTCAGCGCGACGATGACGACCGCGCTGGCGACGGCGAGCCAGACGGGCAGCGCGGTCGCGATGGTGCGGGACATGCCCCCATGCTAGGGCGCTTGTACACTGAGCGGGACACCGTGGAGGACAAGTGGCGGAGCTGTTGATCCTGACCTCGCAGGTGAACACCGACGTTCTCCCCGCGCTAGGGCTTCTCAGCCACCGGGTGCGCCGAATTCCGGCGGAACCGGCGGCCCTCGTGGGCGCGCCTCCCGCGGATGTCATCATCGTGGATGCCCGCGCCGACCTCGCGAGCGCCAAGTCGCTCTGCAAGATCCTGACGACCACGGGTGCCGGCTCCCCCCTCATCGTGGTGCTCACCGAGGGCGGCCTCACGGCGGTCAACGCGGAATGGGGCATCGACGACGTGCTTCTCGAGACGGCGGGGCCCGCCGAGGTGGATGCCCGGCTGCGCCTGGCGATCGGCCGCCAGTCGCGCGATGAGGGGTCGAGCATGATCCGGGCATCCGGCGTCGTCATCGACGAGGCCAGCTACTCGGCGAAGGTGCACGGCCGCACGCTCGACCTCACGTTCAAGGAGTTCGAGCTGCTGCGGTTCTTCGCCACCCACCCGAGCCGTGTGTTCACGCGCGAGCAGCTGCTGAGCGAGGTGTGGGGCTACGACTACTTCGGCGGCACTCGCACGGTCGATGTGCACGTGCGGCGCCTGCGCGCGAAGCTCGGCGACATGGAGTCGCTCATCGGCACGGTGCGCAACGTGGGCTACCGCTTCACCGTGCACGAGGACGACCCCGAGCAGGTCGGCGCCCGCTCGAGCGCCTAGGCCTCCGCGGCTTACCCGAACTTGCCCGAGACGTAGTCTTCGGTGTCTTTCACGCTCGGGTTCGAGAAGATGACCGAGGTGTCGTCGTACTCGATGAGCTTGCCGGGCTTGCCGGTTCCCGCGATGTTGAAGAAGGCCGTCTTGTCGCTCACGCGGCTGGCCTGCTGCATGTTGTGGGTCACGATGACGATCGTGTAGTCCTTCTTCAGCTCTTCGATCAGGTCTTCGATCGCGAGCGTCGAGATGGGGTCGAGGGCCGAGCACGGCTCGTCCATGAGGATCACCTCGGGCTCGACGGCGATCGCCCGCGCGATGCACAGGCGCTGCTGCTGGCCGCCCGAGATGCTCGAGCCGGGGCGCTCGAGGCGGTCTTTGACCTCGTTCCAGAGGTTGGCACCCTGCAGCGACTTCTCGACCAGCTCGTCGGCGTCGGTCTTGCTGATGCGGCGGTTGTTGAGCTTGACCCCCGCGAGCACGTTGTCGCGGATCGACATCGTCGGGAAGGGGTTGGGGCGCTGGAACACCATGCCTACCTGACGGCGCACGAGCACCGGGTCGACCCCGGGGCCGTAGAGGTCGTCGCCGTCGATGAGCACCTCGCCCTCGACGTAGGCGCCCGGGATCACCTCGTGCATGCGGTTGAGCGTGCGGATGAAGGTCGACTTGCCGCAGCCCGAGGGGCCGATGAAGGCCGTGACGCTGCGGGGCTCGATGACCATGCTGACACCCTCGACGGCCTTGAACTTGCCGTAGTAGACGTTGAGGTCGTTGACTTCGATGCGCTTGGACACGTGTGGGGGTTCCTTCGGTCAGATCGGGGTTCAGCGGCCGAGTTTGGGGGCGAACGCGCGGGCGATGAGGCGGGCGGCCAGATTGAGCACCATCACGATGAGGATGAGGGTGAGGGCACCCGCCCAGGCGCGGTCGAGGTACGCCTGCGTGTCGACACCCTGGTTGGCGTAGGAGGTGAACACGAACACCGGCAGCGACTGCATGCGGTCGGCGAACAGGTTGTAGTTCATGCTCGCAGTGAAGCCCGCGACGATCAGCAGCGGGGCCGTCTCGCCGATGACTCGGGCGATCGAGAGCATGATACCTGTGGCGATGCCAGCGGCCGAGGTGGGCAGCACGACGTTGAGGATGGTCAGCCACTTGGGCACACCGAGGGCGAACGAGGCCTCGCGCAGTTCGTTCGGCACGACGCGCAGCATCTCCTCGCACGAGCGCACGACGACGGGGATCATGAGCACGGCGAGGGCGATCGCGCCGGCGAAGCCCATGCGCACGCCGGGGCCGAAGAAGATGGCGAAGAGGGCGAAGGCGAAGAGGCCGGCGACAATCGAGGGGATGCCCGTCATGACGTCGACGAAGAACGTGATCGCCCGCGCCAGGGGGCCGCGGCCGTACTCCACGAGGTAGATCGCCGTGAAGAGGCCGATCGGGATCGAGATGATCGCCGCGGTGCCCGTCATCAGCAGCGTGCCCACGATCGCGTGAGCGGCCCCGCCGCCTTCGCCCACGATGTTGCGCATCGAACTGCTGAAGAACTCGATGTCGAACCGCGCCGAGCCGTTGACGACGACGGTGAACAGCAGTGAGACGAGGGGCGCCATGGCGATAAGGAAGGCGCCGCTCACGAGGGCCGTGACGAAGCGGTCGGTCGCCTTGCGGGAGCCCTCGACGAGGCGGCTGATCACGACGATCGCCACGAGGTAGAAGAGCGCCCCGAGAGCGATCGCGCCGACGAGCGAGAACTCGGCATCGGTGGCGCTCGTGATGAGCGACACGATGCCCGCGGCCGCGGTGAGCGAGAGGCCGAGGGTCACCCACGGGGTGCGCGCGTGCAGCTGACCCTGGGTCAGCGAATTGGTGATCGGGGCCCGCACGATGGTCGCGGTCATGTTAGTTCGCTCCCGAGAAGTCTTTGCGGCGGTTCACGATGTAGCGGGCGATCGAGTTCACGATCAGCGTGATGGCGAACAGGATCAACCCGGTGGCGATGAGCAAGTTCACGTTGATGCCGTAGGCCTCGGGGAAGCTCAGGGCGATGTTCGCCGCGATCGTCGACGGGTTGCCCGAGCTGACGAGGTTGATCGTGATGACGCCGGTCGCCGAGAGCACCATCGCGACCGCCATGGTCTCGCCGAGGGCGCGGCCCAGGCCGAGCATCGCCCCGGAGATGATGCCCGGCCGTCCGAAGGGGAGCACCGCCATCGTGATCATCTCCCAGCGGGTCGCACCGAGCGCGAGCGCGGCTTCCTCGTGCAGCACCGGGGTCTGGATGAAGATCTCGCGGCAGATGGCGGTCATGACGGGCAAGATCATGACCCCGAGCACGATGGCCGCCGTGAGGATGGTGCGCCCGGTGCCCGACACGGGCGGAGCGAACAGCGGGATCCACCCGAGGTTCTCCGAGAGCCAGGTGTAGGCGGGCAGAACGGCCGGGGCCAGCACGCCGATGCCCCAGAGGCCGAAAACGACGGAGGGCACGGCCGCGAGGAGGTCGACGATGTAGCCGAGCACCTGGGCGAGGCGGCGGGGCGCGTAGTGCGAGATGAAGAGGGCGATGCCGACGGCGAGCGGCAGTGCCATGACCAGGGCGAGGAACGCCGACCACAGCGTGCCGAAGACGAGGGGCCAGACGTAGTCCCAGAAGCTCGCGGGCGAGCCGATGAAGTCGACGGGGTCGGCCACGAAGGCGGGGAGGCTCTGCCCGATGAGGAAGACGGCCACGGCGGCGAGGATCACGAGGATCGCCGAGCCCGAGATCAGCGAGGTGCGGGAGAAGATGATGTCGCCGAGCCGCTGCTTCGGCTTCGCCTGGGGTGCGACTGCTCGTGCCTTCGGCTCTGTCGCGGTCATCGACTCGGTTCCTCCGCAGATCGGGGTGGGTCAGGGGGTGCTGGGTCACGCTGGGGGACCGGGATCAGGAAGCCCGACCCCAGTCTGACGGCCGTGGGGTGCGGGGGCAACTGCTCCCGCACCCCACGGCGTCGTTCGGGTGGTGCTGACTAGCTGATGACGTCGATCGCGGCGGTGACGCGCTCGAAGAGCGTCGCCGAGATCGGGGCCGAACCGGCACCGGCAGCCGAGGCGGCCTGACCGGCCTCGCTCGCCATGTAGGTGAAGTAGGCCTTCACGAGCTCGGCCTGAGCCGAGTCGAGGTAGGTCTCGCAGCCGACCAGGTACGCGACGAGCACGATCGGGTAGGCGGCCGTGTCGGGCGTGCGGTTGAGCTCGAGGCTCAGGTCGAAGTCGGGGCGGCCCTCGACGAACGACGAGGCGTCGACGACGGCGGCAGCGGCCTCAGGCGAGAACGGCACGAACTCGTCGCCGATCTGCACCGCGACGGTACCGAGGTCACCAGCACGTGAGGCGTCGGCGTAGCCGATGGTGCCGACGCCGTTGGTGACGGCGTCCACGACACCCGAGGTGCCCTGAGCGGCCTCACCCGACTCGAACGGCCAGACGCCGTCGGGCTCGATGGTCCAGATCGACGGAGCGGCCTGGAAGAGGTAGTCGGTGAAGTTCTCGGTGGTGCCCGAGTCGTCCGAGCGGTGCACGGCCGTGATGGCGAGGTCGGGCAGCTCGACACCCTCGTTGAGGGCGGCGATCGCCGGGTCGTTCCAGTTGGTGATCGCGCCCGCGAAGATGCTGGCGATGACGTCGGCGCTCATGTTGAGCGAGTCGATGCCCTCGAGGTTGAAGATCACGGCGATGGGCGAGATGTACAGCGGCAGCTGCACGATGCCCGAGCCCTCGGCGCACGAGGCGAAGCCACCGGCGGCGACCTCCTCGTCGTTGAAGGCGCGGTCGGTGCCGGCGAAGTCGCTGCCGCCGCCGAGGAAGGTCTCGCGGCCGGCGCCCGAGCCGGTGGGGTCGTAGGTCACGGTGACCTCGGGGTTGGCGGTCTGGAACTCGGCGATCCAGACCTCCTGGGCCGCGCCGACAGCCGACGAGCCGGCTCCGACCAGGGTGCCGGCGAGGGCGCTGGGCGACTCCTCGGCGGGGGTCTCGTTGGTGGCGCAAGCGCTGAGGACGAGTGCTGCGGCGACGCTGATGGCAGCGAAGCTGCCGACACGCGTGATGTTCACTGTGTTTCCCTTCGGGGATGGATGTCGTGAGTGCATGCACGGCGCAGGAGGCCGGGCGATGCCACGCTAAGGAGCGACAGTGTCTAGGTTCCGCCCCCCGGGTGAACGGCAGGTTAACGCGCCGGGAACCCGCTCACGCGAGCAGAGCGGGCTCGTGCGTCTCGATCGCGACGAGCGCGGGGCGCTCGGTGTCGTGGGAGAAGTGCAGCACGGTGTACTCCCCCGTGGCGAGAGCTGCGCTGCGCCGCAGGTGCGGGGTGACCGCGGCTCCCGCGATCTCGGCCGCCGCGGCGATGATCTGCGGGATCACCGGTCCGTGGCTGCACAGCACCGCGGTCGTGCGCCGCAGCAGGCGTTTCTCGACCTGGCGCCGCACGCGCGCGCCGTCGCCCGCATAGGCGTCTTGACTGATGCCGCGCGACTGCTTGATCTCGAGGCCCACGGTCTCGGCCGTCGGCGCGATGGTCGCGACGCAGCGCGCCGCGGTGCTGGTGACGAGCACCGCGGGGCCGAAGGCCGCGATGCCGCCGGCGACCGACCGCGCCTGCTCGAGCCCGCGGTGCAGCAGCGGGCGGGTGTGATCGGGGCCGTCCCACTGCTCATGCGGCATGGCCTTGCCGTGGCGCAGCACGATGAGGGCGAACGTGCGCGCGTTGCCCGCCTCGACCTGCGCGGCGAACCGCTCGACGACGTCGGCGTCGTGGGCGTAGGTGAGGTGCTTGGCGGCCTTCGCGAGCGGCACCCACTCGAGCGCCCGAATCTCGCCGTTCGCCTCGTAGCTGTGCCGCTCGGCCTGGCCCGCATCCACTTCGGCCGACCAGTAGTGCACGACCTTGTCGCGTCCGTTCGGCAGACGGTATTCGACCGTGCCGAGGGGGGCGCCGAGCGCGACGTCGAAGCCCGTCTCCTCCGCGATCTCGCGCACCGCCGTGTGCGGCAGGGTCTCGCCCGGGTCGACCTTGCCCTTCGGCAGCGAGACGTCTTTGTGCTGCGTTCGGTGCACGAGAAGGATGCGCGCCTTGCCGTCGACCATCTTCCAGACGACGGCTCCCGCCGCCTCGACGATGTCGGACGCGGTGGCGGTGGCCGGGGATGCGGGGCTCATGCGCGGGCAGCGCCCCCACGCCGTCGACTGGCGATCGCGTTCATGACCACATTCTGCAGGTCGGCGAGCGACCGACCGCGCTCATCGCGATGGACGCGCAGCCAGTCGCCGTCGGGCTGAAGGTGCCACGACGCGGTGCGCTCGCTCATCGACACCTCGAACAGCTCGTCGATCTCGGCGAGATGGGCGGGGTCGACGAGGCGGATGAGCGCCTCGATGCGGCGGTCGAGATTGCGGTGCATCATGTCGGCACTGCCGATGTAGATCTGCGGGTCGCCGTTGTTGTGGAAGGCGAAGATGCGCGAGTGCTCGAGGTAGCGGCCGAGCACGCTGCGCACCCGGATGGTCTCGCTCAGGCCCTCACGGCCCGGAACGAGCGCGCACACGCCGCGCACCACGATGTCGACGGGCACGCCGGCCGCGCTCGCGCGGTACAGGGCGTCGATGATGGCCTCGTCGACGAGGGAGTTGACCTTGATGCGGATGCCCGCCGGCAGGCCCGCGCGCGCATTCTCGGTCTCGGTGCGGATGAGCTTCAGCAGCCCGCGCCGCAGGTAGCGCGGGGCGACGAGCAGGCGCTTGAACTTCTTCTCGATCGCATAGCCCGAGAGCTCGTTGAACAGGCGCGTGAGGTCTTTGCCGACCTGGTCGTCGGCCGTGAAGAGGCCCAGGTCTTCGTAGATGCGGCTCGTCTTGGGGTTGTAGTTGCCCGTGCCGATGTGGGCGTAGTGCTTGAGCGCGCCGCCCTTCTCCTGGCGCACGACGAGCGCGAGCTTGCAGTGCGTCTTCAGGCCGACGAGACCGTAGACGACGTGCACCCCCGCCTTCTCGAGCTTGCGGGCCCACTCGATGTTGTTCTGCTCGTCGAAGCGCGCCTTGATCTCGACGAGCGCGAGCACGGCCTTGCCCGCTTCGGCGGCGTCGATGAGCGCCTCGATGATGGGGCTGTCGCCGCTCGTGCGGTAGAGGGTCTGCTTGATGGCGAGCACATTGGGGTCGCGTGCCGCCTGCTCGAGGAAGGCCTGCACGCTCGTCGCGAACGACTCGTAGGGGTGGTGCACGAGGATGTCGCCGCGCGCGATCGATGCGAACACGTCGGGGGCCGCGTTGGGCTCGGCCGGTTGCAGCTCGACCGGAGTGACCGGCACGTGCTTGGGGTGCTTGAGGTGCGGCCGGTCGAGCTTCGAGATCTCGAACAGTCCGCCGAGATCGAGGGGCGCCCGCAGCCGGTAGACCTCCTGCTCGGTGATGCCGAGCTCGCGCACCAGCAGACCGAGGGTCACGGCATCCATGTCATCGGTGATCTCGAGGCGGATCGGCGGGCCGAATCGACGACGCAGCAGCTCGCGTTCGAGGGCTTGGATGAGGTTCTCGGTCTCGTCTTCATCGACCTCGACGTCTTCGTTGCGCGTGACGCGGAACTCGTGGTGCTCGAGGATCTCCATGCCGGGGAACAACTCGTCGAGGTGATTCGAGATGAGGTCTTCGAGCGTGAGGAACCGCACGCGCCCCGAGCCGTCATCGGGAAGCTGCACGAAGCGCGGCAGCACCTGCGGCACCTTGAGGCGGGCGAACTCGACGCGATCGCTCTTGGGGTTGCGCACGCGGACCGAGAGGTTGAGCGACAGCCCCGAGATGTAGGGAAAGGGGTGCGCGGGGTCGACGGCGAGCGGCATGAGGACGGGGAAGATCTGCGCCGAGAAGATCTCGTCGACCCGCGACCGGTCGGTCTCGCTCAGATCGGCCCACGATTCGATGTGGATGCCCGCCGCATCGAGGGCGGGCGTGACGTGGTCGTGGAAGGCGCGCGCGTGCCGCAGCTGCAGCTCGAGCGCGAGCGCGTTGATGTCGGCGAGCACGTCGGTCGGGGCCCGGCCCGTGTTGGTCGGCACGGCGAGACCGGTGACGATGCGCCGCTTGAGACCGGCCACCCGCACCATGAAGAACTCGTCGAGGTTGCTGGCGAAGATGGCGAGGAAGTTGACGCGCTCGAGGAGGGGGACGGACTCGTCCTCCGCGAGCTCGAGCACGCGCTGGTTGAACCGCAGCCAGCTCAACTCGCGATCGAGGTAGCGGTCGGCCGGCAGGGTGCCGTCATCGATGCTCGTCGACTCGTCGTAGTCGTCGAGGAAGTCGCCGCCCACGCCGCCATCGACCTGGTACCCAGCATCCGTCAGCCCGTCGTCGTGCATGCGGCCCATTGTGACAGGAATCGCCCGCCGGCCTTGTCGAGGCCGTGATGCGTTCACCGGCCGTTCACGCGCACCCCGTTCCCTGGTCTCGTGACTGGGGGGCGGAGCATTCGACGCGCACGGCGGGCGCTGTGACGCTGTACGCGCCCCAGGCCCTCGAGATCATCGATCAGGTCACGCGTCGGCTGGCGGCCCAGCACGCTCCGGAGATCAGTGAGCCGACCGTGCGCGCACTCGTGCTCGACAGCTTCCGGCGCTACCGCCACCTCGATCATCCGTCGACGCACGGGCGGGCGCTCGCCGCGCAGCTCGCGAGCGATCGGCTCGAGGCCCTGCGCTGGGCGGCCCGGCGCGGCCGGCCTCTCCCGCCGTCGTTCCTCTTCGTGTGCTCGGGCAACGCCGGGCGCTCGCAGCTCGCCGCGGCGCTCCTGCGCGCGACCGCACCCCGCGCGGCCCGCGTCATGAGCGCGGGGGAGAACCCCGCCGCTCGCGTGCTGCCGGCCGTCACCGACACTCTCGACGAGCTGGGCATCCCGTCGTTCGGCGAATACCCGAAGCCCGTGACCCCCGAGTTCGTGGCGGCCGCCGACCACATCATCGTGCTCAACTGCGACGACCGGCTCGAGTCGCTCGACGGCCGCGCGTTCCGCACCTGGAGCATCATGCTCGAGAGCACGAGCGGGCGGCCGGGCATGCGCCACACGCGCGATCAGATCGCCGAGCATGTGGGCGCCCTCGCCCGCGAGCTGGGCATCTCCGGCGCCTGAACCCCGGGTGCTACTCGATGCGGCGCGGCACGATCACGAACCGCACCGCGAGCAGGCCCAACGCCGCACCGACGAGCTGCGCGGCGATGAAGCCGGCGACGCTCTCGGGGGCGATGCCCGCGAAGCTGTCGCTCAGCATGCGCCCGAGCGTGATGCCCGGGTTGGCGAAGCTCGTCGAGCTCGTCACGAAGTAGGCGCTGCCGATGGAGAGGCCGACCGCGGCCGGCACCCAGCCCGACTGGCCGCGGAGCACGAGGGTCAGGATGACCGCCACGAGCCCCGCCGTGGCCACGATCTCGCCCAGCAGCAGCGCGGGCTCGGCGCGCACGGTGGTGCTGATCGAGACGGCTGCACCGCCGTACATGAGGTTGGCCAGCACAGCGCCCGCCGCGAAGCCGAGCACCTGCGCGAGCACGGTCGGCACGATCTCTCGGGCGGGCACGAGGCGCTGCACCGCGAGCGCGGCGGTCACGACGGGGTTGAGGTGGGCGCCGCTCACCGGCCCGAGCACGACAATGAGCACGACGAGCGCGGCCGCCGTCGCGACGGCGTTGATGAGCAGCTGCACGCCGACATCGTCGGTGAGGCGGGTGGCCATGATGCCCGAGCCGACGACCGCGGTGATGAGGCCGGCGCTTCCGACGGCTTCGGCGAGCATCCGGATCGGAAGCGGGCGCGGAACGGCGGGGGCGGGGCGCTCATCGGTCACGGTGCCACTGTACGGGTTCGCATAGACTCGGGTCTATGAGAGACCGCGGCACGGTGGCCCCGGAGCTCGCCGCGCTGGGCGATGCCACCCGGGGGGAGATCGCGCGCCTGCTGCTCGAGGCCGACGACCACGCGCTCACGGTCGGTCGGCTCACCGAGGCCCTGGCGCTGCGTCAACCGACCGTGTCGCACCACCTGCGGGTGCTGCACGAGGCCGGCCTGGTCGCGCGCGAGCCCCGGGGCCGCGAGGTGTGGTACTCGCTGCCCGAGACGGTCGCCGCCCGCCTCGAGGAGTGGGTGCCGCCGACCGGCGACGAGTCGATCGACCCCGGACTGCTGGGGCGCATCATCGATGACCTGGGCACGCGCTTCGCCGGCACCTTCTCGCGCGAGACGGTGCAGCGCGTCGTTCTCGACAGCTACGACCTGTTGCGCGCGCGCGAGGGCGGCTCCCGGGCGCTGCCGTCGGCGACGGCACAGTTCGCCGCCGAGCGCCTGAGCGCGCAGGAGTCCGCGGGCACGGAGCGGAGCCGGATGCCCGACGGACCGGTCGAGGTGCTGTTCGTGTGCGTGCAGAACGCCGGGCGGTCGCAGCTCGCGGCGGCGATCATGCGCCACCTGGGCGGCGACCGGGTCAGGGTGCGCACCGCGGGCTCGGCGCCGATCGACGCGATCCGACCCGCCGTGGTCACCGCCCTCGACGAGATCGGGGTGCCGCTCGGCGGCGAGTTCCCCAAGCCGCTCACCGACGACGTCGTGCGCGCCGCCGACGTCGTCGTGACGATGGGCTGCGGCGACGCATGCCCCGTGTTCCCCGGTCGGCGGTATCTCGACTGGTCGGTCGCCGATCCGGCGGGTCAGCCGCTCACCCGTGTGCGCGAGATCCGCGACGACATCGACGGGCGGGTTCGCGGCCTGCTCGATGAGATCACCTCGCGCAATATATAGATGTGTGTCTATACTTAGGGCCATGAGGAAGTCAGTCGAGACCACCCCCAAGCCCACCGTGCTCTTCGTGTGCGTGCACAATGCCGGCCGCTCGCAGATGGCCGCCGGCTATCTGCAGCACCTCGCGGGCGACCGCGTGACCGTGCTCTCCGCCGGCTCGGAGCCGAAGGATCAGATCAACCCCGTCGCGATCGAGGCCATGGCCGAGGAGGGCATCGATATCGCGAACAACGTGCCGAAGATCCTCACCGTGCAGTCGGTGGTCGACTCCGACGTCGTCATCACGATGGGCTGCGGCGACGCGTGCCCGATCTTCCCGGGCAAGCGCTACGAGGACTGGGAGCTCGAAGACCCGGCTGGTCAGGGCATCGAGTCGGTGCGCGTGATCCGCGACGACATCAAGAGCCGCGTCGAGGCGCTCGTCGCCGAGATCGCGCCCGCCCGCTAGGGTGCGGTCGGGCTCGCGCAGGGCGAGCACAATCGAGGGCAGCGCGAGCGCGAGGCCCTCGAAAGCCCAGAAGATCGCCATCACGGCGCCCCAGCTGAGCTCGATGGTCACGAGGTCGTCGTCGCTCACGACGACGAACGCGATGAGCGCGATCGTCGCGGCGAGCAGAGTGAGACCCGCGAACCAGCGGTACGCCTCCACGTAGGCGCGGTCGCGTAAGCGGGACTGCCGCTCATCGAGGTACTCGTCGGGCAGGTCGGCCACGACGCGCACCGACATGCGCAACGCCCACCACACGATCGCGGCGAGGCCGATCACGCCGAGCGCGGCGAGAGCGGGCAGCGTGAGCCAGGCGATCGGCACCGCGACGAGCAGGGCGATCATGAGCGCGACGATGCCGCGCCGCGCCCGGCGCGTGCGCATCACGTCCCATCGCGTGTCGCGCATCACGGCGTCGGCCATCTCGGCGACGGCCCGCTCGTTGCGCTCGCGGGCGGAGAGCTTCCTCTCGGTCATGCGGATTCCTCCTCGGGGGTGTCGGCGCCGGCGAACGGCGTGAGAGAGAACAGCTGCTCGACGGGCACCCCGACGAGCTGCGCGATGCGCAGCGCGAGAGCGAGCGAGGGCGCGTACTCGCCCCGCTCGAGGTACCCGACGGTCTGGTAGTGCACGCCGACGGCATCGGCGAGTTCTTGCCGGCTCAGCCCGGCCCGCATCCGGTGCTCCTCGATGCGGGTGTAGACCGGGTCTTCCGACTTCGGTTTGCGTCCCATGCTCGTAGCATAACTACTACATAGTAATAATGCAACAGGATGCGGACCCAGGGCGCGGGAACGCCGAAGGGGCTCCGCGCACGCGCGAAGCCCCTTCGGACGAGACGAGGTCAGGCGGTGGCGATCGCCACGATCGGCTCCGTCGTGGGCGCAGGGCTGCCCGAGGCCGGCTCGACCGACACCCCGACGATCGTTCCCGCCTCGAACGTGCCCTCGAGCACCTGCACGACCGCGCCGTCACCGTCGACCGCGAACAGCCCGGCCGGAGTCGGCACACCGTCGGTGATGTACCAGAGGGCGTAGCGCTCGTCGTCGCTCAACGGCTGCAGACCGTCGAAGACCATGGCCGAGAGGCCCACCGACTCGCTCGAGACGAGCGTCGCCGTGGCGCCGCCCGCGACGGGTGCGACGACGGTCGAGACATCCGGCGCGGCGACGATCGCGGCCAGCTGGTCCGACGCGGTCGGCGCGGTCGGGTTCACGAGCCCCGCGGCGGCCACGCCCCCGAAGAACAGGGCGACCGCGGCGGCGGCCGCCGTGACGATCAGCGCGGGCCGCGAGAACCAGCGGGCCTCGGCGCGCGTCTGCGCGGCACCGCGCGGGGCCTCGGCCACCGCATCCTGATCAGCGGCGACCGGAGCGACCGCCGTCAGCGGCGCGAGCTGCGGCGTTGCGGCGATCGCCACCATGACCGCGTCCTTCATGCCCGCCGACGGCACCACCGGCGCCACCGCGAGGCCCAGAGCCGCGCGCACGTCAGCGAACCGCTCGTCGCTCATCTCATCGGTGTCGTTAATGGCATCGCCGTTCACGTCATCGTCGTATCGACTCATGACGCCACCCCCAGTTCTTCGCGCAACCGCATCATGCCGTCGCGCAGTCGAGTCTTGACCGTGCCCATCGGAACCCCGAGCATCTCCGAGACCTCGCTGTGGCTGTAGCCGCCGTAGTAGGCGAGCTCCACCGCTTGTCTCTGCAGCTCGGTCAACCGGCTCAAGGCCTTCTCCACTCGATCGTGTTCGATGCGGATCTCGACGCTCTCCGCGACCGAGTCGTACTCCCGGTCGAGATCGCGGATGCCGATCCTGGTGTCCCGATCGCGGGACGACTGCGCACTGCGTACGCGATCGATCGCTCTCCGGTGGGCCATGGTCAGCATCCAGGTCACCGCTTTCCCCTTATTCGGATCGAAGCGGGGAGCGGTTTGCCACACCTCGAGAAGCACCTCCTGAACCACCTCCTCCGACTGGGCGTGGTCTTTCAGCACGTGGCGCACGAGACCGAGCATGCGCGGGGCGATGAGGTCGTACAGCTCGCTGAAGGCGCGCTGGTCGCCCGTGGCGACGCGCAGCAGCAGGGCGTTCGTGGTCTCGACGGTCACGTCGGCGGCAGGGGCGACGTCGTCGAGCGCTATCTCTGGGGGCACGAGTACAAGCATCGCAGGACTCGGGCTGATCTACGGCTGAACGGGCTCTGCGGGTCGTCGGCGCAGCGCGGCGGCGGCGGCAGAGAGCGCCGCGACCAGCGCGACGGCCTGCGCGACGGCCGAGACGACCTTGTCGGCGTACCAGACGGGCTCGAAGAGGAACGGCAGACCGATCGGCGAGAGATCGAGCGGCACGAGCGTCGTGATGACGACCAGGGCGAGGCCGCCGGCGGCGATGATCGCGGCGAGAGCGACCGCCCAGCGGGTGCGGGTGAGCAGCAGCGCGGCGGCGGCGAGGTTCGCGGCGGCCTGGATGCGGAACAGCGTTCCCTGGCTCACGAGCGCTCCCGCGATGCCATCGAACGGGCCGGCGAGCCGGAGGTGGATGACGGCGTTGACGACGAGCGCGGCGGCGGTCAGCAGCAGCAGGGCGATGCGGAGTGCGCGCATGAGCCGGATCCTCTCGAGGGGCGGTGACGGTGCGGGGCAACGAGTACGGCCGGTGGGGTGGGGCTCGGGTCCCCTCCCCACCGGCCGGTGGTCAGCGCTCGCTCATCGAGCTGCACGCTGGATCATGCTGGCGACTACTGGATACCCAGGTTGGTCGCGATGCCGCCGGCGAGCGCGGTCGCGGTCATCGGCATGTGGCTCGCGGCCTCCTTGAGGAGGTCGAAGTACGCCGGGTCGTTCGCGATGTTCGCGTCGATCGCCGCGAGCAGAGTCGTGGCGTGCATCTCGAGCTCGCCCTGAACCGCCTCGGCGGGCAGCTCGGGAACGACCGAGTTGATGAGCTGACCGAACGACACCGCGTAGGCGCCGAGGTCGGCGACAGCCTGGTCGGCCAGAGCCTGGTCGCCGGTCGCCTTGCCGAGCGTGTAGTTGACGAAGAACGGGATGTGCGAGCGCCACGAGTCGAGGAACGGCTGCTCCGCGTCGGGGTACGCCGAGCCCACGAGGGCGGCGACCTCGACGGAGTTCTCGTCGAGAGCGGCGACAGCGGCCTGCACGTTGGCGGTGGTCAGGTCGCCGCCATCCTGCAGCGCCTGGTCGATCGCGGCACCGGCGAGGTACACGTGGTCGGCGAGCAGTGCGGTGAGCTGGGCGCGGAGGCCCGCTCCGTCGCTGTTGACGGTGTCGATGACGACGGCCTCCTCCATGGGAGCCTCCGCCTCAGCGGCGGTCGAGCATCCCGAAAGGACGAGAGCGGCAGCCAGGCCGAGGCCGGCGAATGCGAAGGTCTTGCGCATGATGTGATTCCCCTTTGTTGGTGATGGTGCGGTGTGTGAAGCGGTACCGGGCGCGGCCTAGCCCTCGACGATGACGCGAGCGTTCATCGTGAGGTGCGGCATGCAGAAGTACAGGTACTCCCCCGGCTCGGTGAAGGTGAACGAGAACGTGTCCCCCTCCTGCCCCATCGGCGCGAGCGCGTGATCGAACAGGCCGTCGGCCGACTGCGTTCCGCGCAACCCGGTGCTCTCGTTGACGTCGCCCCAGGCACCCGAAGTGATCGTGTGCCCGATGGTCTCGCCGTTGCGCCAGGTCACGGTGGTTCCGACGGGCACCGTGATGTCCTCCGGCATGAACCGGAGTCCGATCGTGATGACCTCGTTCGGGCCCGCCTCCGTCGACTGCTCGTCGGTCTGCGGCAGCCCCGTCGAGGTCGCGATGATGGCCGGCGTGTTGCCGGTGCATCCCACGAGAACGGCGAGCAGTGCCGGAAGAGCCGCGAGCGCGATGCTCGAGCGGAGAGTGCGTGCGGTCGGTGACATGCCTCGTGTTCGGCGCACCCCCGCGCGAGGTTTGGCCCGGGCTGTTCTGCCCAGCGGACTCTCAGGGTGAGGGCACCCGCGAACGAGGAAGCCGGGCCGCAGAACGCCTCTCGGCGAGTGGCCGCTCGTAGCGGCGAAAAATGGAGCCCGGGGTTACTGCGGCCCGGCTACAGCAGTGTAACCGGGTCACCCCGCGCGGCATTCCCCGGGGTTCGGGATGCTCGCGCTCAGTCGAGGGACCCCGCGCGCTCGAGGGCGGCGCAGGCCGTGAAGTCGCGGGCGCTCGACGCGAGGCGGGCGGCGCGCGCGGTGAGCTCGCCGGCGCGGGCGTCGTCGGCTGCGGCATCCGCGTCGTCGGCGAGATCGGCGGCACCCGCCGCAGCCGTACGGCAGAACGCGGCCGCACGGTCGAGCGCGACCGCCACGTCGCCCACATAGGCACCGCGCAGCACGGCGTCGGCGAGCACGCGGATCTCGTCAGGCCCGGTCGGTCTCTCGGCGCCCGCCACGACCACGTCGGCCGTCGACAGCACCTCGCTGCCGCGCTGGAACAGCAGGGCGACACCCGCCGGGTCGGTGCGGATGAGCGCGCGCAGCAGCGAGAGGCGCCACAGAGCGCCGGGGAGCGTGCGGGCTCCCGCGCGCGACCAGAGCTCGGCGAGCGTCTCGAGCCCGTGCTCGTCGGTGTACGCGACCATGCGCTCGACGAGGTCGGGGTCGTCGCTCGCGCGCACGCGGTGCACGAGCGCTCGGGCCGAATCGTGCGCGATGCGCAGGGTGACGGCGGGGTCGAGCCCGCCCTCGTGGATGTCGAAGGCGTCGCTCGGCAGACGCACGGGGCGGCGGGGGCGATCGGCCATGGGCTCCACGCTAGCCCGGCGCGCCGATCGCCGAGGCGCGATAGATTAGGGGCACGGGCCTCTAGCTCAGTTGGTAGAGCAGCGGACTTTTAATCCGCGGGTCGTGGGTTCGAGCCCCACGGGGCCTACTTCCACGCACACGCGCGACCGTGCGCTGCACGCTCGCGGGGTTCGAGCCCGACGGGGCCTACTCGTGCTCGGTCTGGCGCGAGAGCACACCGTGCTCTCGCGGGGGCCTACTCCCTAGTTATTGAAGCCGTCGCGCGGGCCGGGGGTGTCGTCCGTCACCCGGAAGGTTCCGACCGTCGTCGTGCCGTCGGACTCGTAGACGTCGATGTTGTAGACGGCGTTGGGGTCGGGGTTGGAGCGGCTGGCGTTTCGGGCGAGATCGAGCTCGCTGACGCGCACATAGCCGGTCTTGCCGCCCTCGGCACGCGTGACGATCAGCTCGGGAACCCGGTCGTTGATCGGGCTGCCGTACGTCTCACCGTTCTCGTTCACCGCGAACTCCACCGGCTCGCCGATGATCGCCGTCGAGGGCGCCACCGACTGGGTGAAGAGATCGCCCAGAACCGGCGCGGCGACGAAGCCTCCCCCGACGAGGACCACCCCGCCGACGATCATGGCGATGGTCTTCGGTGCAATGGCCATGCTCGACTCCCCCGTCGACTGCCGTGCGACTCGCACGCGGGGCGTGCAACCCAGCCCCCTCTGCCATCAAACCAGCAGAATCAGGCGTCGCCTAGACCACCCGCCACCCCCCGTTCGCGGGCGTTCGCTCCGCGAACAGCGACGGCGATCCGGATGCCGCGCTCAGGCCGGCCGGCAGATTCCCCAGCTGCCCGACCACGAGGCGCCGGGCTCGATCCAGCGC
Source organism: Microcella sp. (assembly GCF_051860105.1). Lineage (GTDB taxonomy): Bacteria > Actinomycetota > Actinomycetes > Actinomycetales > Microbacteriaceae > Microcella. The sequence goes on along the minus strand of NZ_JBHYEO010000003.1, from coordinate 136,860 downwards.
AGGCCGAGCCCCGAGTTGAGGGCATCGGCGGGCGCGGTCATGGGCTCGACGGCGATGGCCGTGACGGGCCCGTCGGCGGTCGGGAAGCTGCGCGTGATGAAGAGCTGCAGCCACTGCCAGTCGCCGTTCTGCCAGACCTCGGTCTCGCTGCCGTCGGCGGCTGACAGCACCGTGCGCACGATGCCGTCATCGTCGGGCTCGACCCGGAACGCGTCGTCGAGCGCGAGCTCGCCCACGACGCGGCCCTCCCGGAGATCCCACGGGCCGACCGCCGGCTCGAACCCGACCGGGTTGAGGCGGTCGTCGACCATGACGTGCTCGACCGTGCGCGCCGTGATCGTGAGCTCGTCGACGTGATGCGCGCCGACGCGGATGAAGGGGTGCGTGCCGACGGCGTACGGCGCGGGCCGATCACCGAGGTTCGTGACGGCGTGCGTCGTGGTGATGCCGTTGCCGGTGAGCCGGTACTCGACCGTCGTCCAGAGGTGGAAGGGATAGCCGTGCTGGGGAACGACCGCGGCCCCGAGCGTGACGGCATCGTCGCTCTTCTCGACGAGCTGGTACGCGGTGTTGCGCAGCAGGCCGTGGATGGCGTTCATGCGGTCGACCTCGGTGAGATCGAGCTGCAGGGCGGTGCCCTCGTGAACCCATCGCCCGTCGCGCACGCGGTTGGGCCAGGGCACGAGCACGATGCCGCACCCGAACGGCGGCGACACGGTCTCGTCGAAGCCCTGCACGAGATCGTGCCCGTCGACGGTCAGGTGCCGCAGCGCGGCGGCCACCGAGGTGATGACGGCCTCGACCCGGCCGTGCGCGCCGTCGTGGTGCAGGGCGTACTGATGGCCCGTGGGGGGAGTGCTCATGCCGTCACTGTACGCGCGAGAGGGCCACCGTTGTGACCGAAAGACCGGCTGCGCGCAGGGGCGCGAGCACAGCATCCGTCGCCGCCTCATCGGTGATCAGCTCGTCGAGCTCAGCGAGCGTCGCGACACGACCGAGGTGCACCTGGCCGATCTTGCTCGAGTCGGCGGCGAGCACGCGCCGAGCCGCGCTCGCGACCATGCGGCGCTTGACCTCGGCCTCAGGCAGGTTGACGTTGGTGGCCCCCGCAGCGACGTCGATGCCCGTCGCGCCGAGGATGGCGAGGTCGACGCGCACGTCGTCGAGCAGGGTGGTCGCGAGCGGGTTGACGAGCGAGTGCTGCAGCGAGCGCACCGTGCCGCCCGTGACGACGACCGTGAAGCGCGGAATGGCCGGCTCGAGCGCGAGAGCGATCGCGAGGCCGTTCGTCACGATGACGACCTCGTCGAGATCGGTGCGATCGACGAGGGCCTGGGCGACGGCGAGCGTCGTCGAGCCGACATCGAGCAGGATGCTCTCCCCCGACCGCACGCGCGTCGCCGTCTCGGCCGCGATCGCGCGCTTGGCCCGCGTGAGCCGCGTGCGCGACTGCTCGAGACTGCTCTCCCGCTCGCCCACGAGGCCGCGCGGCATGGCGCCGCCGTGCACGCGCGTCACGCGCTCCTCGCTCTCGAGGGCCGCGAGGTCGGTGCGCACCGTCACCTCGCTCACCCCGAGCTCGCGGGCGAGATCGGCGACGCGGGCGAACCCGCGTCGAGCGACGGATGCCGCCATGCGGTCGCGGCGGACGGGCGCGGCGTCCATGATCGGCCCCTTTCGCAATCTGTCGATATCGAAAGAGTACTGCTTGCGTTTCCGCAAGCATCCGGCCGTAGCATCGTGAGGTGACGATCCGCTTCCATTCCACGACGCTCGCCGACGGCCGCGAGCTCATCTACGTCGACGACGCCGACACCACGCTCGGGCCCGAGCGCTCGATCGACCGTCGCGTTCTCGACCCGCGACCCGAGACCGCCAGCATGCGGCAAGACGTCTTGACCGGCGAGTGGGTCTCGATCGCGAGCAACCGGCAGAACCGCGTCTTCATGCCGCCGCCAGATCAAGACCCGCTCGCGCCGGCGAGCGAGAACAACCCCAGCGAGATCCCCAGCACCTACGACGTCGCGGTCTTCGAGAACCGCTCCCCGAGCTTCGGCCCGGCCCTCGAGCACGAGAACGCGCCCGCCGGGCTCGACGACCTCGCCGAGATCGGCATCGGGCGCAGCCGAACGAGCGTGGGCCGCTGCGAGGTCGTGTGCTTCTCCCCCGACCACGAGGGCTCGTTCGGCTCGCAGACCGTGAGCCGTGCGCGCACCGTCATCGAGACGTGGGCCCACCGCACGGCCGCGCTGAGCGCGCTGCCGGGAATCCAGCAGGTCTTCCCCTTCGAGAACCGCGGTGCCGAGATCGGCGTGACCCTGCCGCACCCGCACGGGCAGATCTACGCCTACCCCTTCGTCACCCCGCGCACGAACACGCTGCTGCGGTCGATCGACGCGGTCGGCCCCGACCTCTTCGCGCGCGTGCTCGAGCACGAGCGGGCGAGCGACCGGGTCGTGCTGCGCGGCGAGCACTTCACGGCCTTCGTGCCCTTCGCCGCCCGCTGGCCCATCGAGGTGCACGTGCTGCCCCACCGCCACGTGCCCGACTTCGCCGGGCTCACCGAGGCGGAGAAGGACGAACTGGCGCCGTTCTACCGCCGCCTGCTGCGCGGCATCGACGCGCTCTACCCGACGCCGACGCCGTACATCGCCGCCTGGCACCAGGCCCCCGTGCACGTCGGGCGCGAGACCGTGCGCCTCATGCTGCAGGTGACGAGCCCGCGCCGCGGCGCTGACAGACTGAAGTACCTGGCCGGCTCGGAGGCCGCGATGGGCGCCTTCATCGGCGACGTCGCCCCCGAAGCCCAGGCCGCATTCATCCGCGAGGGAATCGAGAAGACCGGCAATGACTGACATCCGTGACGACGCGCGCGACGGCTTCGAAGCTGTCTTCGGACACGCGCCCGACGGTCTCTGGTCGGCCCCCGGCCGCGTCAACCTCATTGGCGAGCACACGGACTACAACGAGGGTTTCGTTCTGCCGTTCGCGATCGACCGCCGCACGGTCGTGGCCCTCGGGGTGCGCGACGACCGCCGCGTGCGCGTGGCGAGCACCTTCGCCGACGAGCTCGCCGAGATCGACCTCGATGCGCTCGCCCCCGACGCCCTCGGCGGCTGGTCGGCCTACCCCCTGGGTGTCGCATGGGCGTTCAGCGAGTTCGGCGCCGACCTCGCGGCTGTGCCCGGCGTCGACCTGTTCATCGACTCCGACGTTCCCGTCGGGGCCGGGCTGTCGAGCTCGGCCGCGATCGAGAGCGCGGTCGCGCTCGCGCTCAACGACGTCTGGCGTCTGGGCCTCGACCGCCGCACCCTCGCTCGCGTCGGCCAGCGCGCCGAGAACGTCGCCGTCGGCGCACCCACGGGCATCATGGACCAGTCGGCATCACTGCTCGGCCAGGTCGACCACGCGGTCTTCCTCGACTGCCGCACGCTCGAGAGCGAGCTCGTGCCGCTCGGGCTCGCCGAGGCCGGACTCGCGATTCTTGTGATCGACACCGGGGTCAAGCACAGCCACGCCACGGGTGGGTACGGCGAGCGCCGTGCCGCGTGCGAGCGCGGGGCCGCGGCGATGGGCGCATCCTCACTGCGCGACCTGACGGTCGACGACCTGCCGCGCGCGCAACAACTCCTCGACGATGTGACCTTCCGGCGCATCCGCCACGTCATCACCGAGAACCAGCGTGTGCTCGACACCGTCGCGGTGCTGAAGGCGCAGGGCGCTTCGGCGATCGGTGACCTGCTGGATGCCTCGCACCGCAGCATGCGCGACGACTTCGAGATCTCGGTGCCTGAGCTCGACCTCGCGGTCGAGACGGCCGTCGGCGCGGGCGCGATCGGTGCCCGCATGACGGGGGGCGGATTC
>NZ_JBHYEO010000003.1:57916-132986 GCF_051860105.1 Microcella sp. | reverse complement strand
GGTGCGGCCATCGCGCTCGTGCGGGTCGGCGACCTCTCGCGCGTTCAGGTCGCCGTCGACAACGCCTTCGGCGAGCACGCCTTCGGCCAGCCCGACACGTTCGTCGTCACGGCCTCCGACGGGGCCGCGCGCAACTAGAGAGACTCGTCGATCTCGACGACGCGAACATCGAGCCGGTCGATGCCGGCGAAGTCGGACGGGTTCGCTGTGTACAGCGGCAGGTCGTGCGCGATCGCCGTCGCGGCGATCAGCGCATCGTAGGCGCGGGCCGCCGGCTTTCGACCGGAGGCACGAAGCCCGGCCGCGACCGCGCCGAACGCCCGCGCCGAGGCGGCGTCGAACGGGACGACCTCGAAGTCGCTTTCCGCCTGCTGGAGGTGGGCCTGGCGTGCCGCTCGCTCGCTGTCGCTCGTGGCGACCAGGGGGCCGACCGAGAGCTCGGCGAGCGTGATGGCGCTCACGACGCTGTCGTCAGGCAGCTGCGCCGGGTCACCCACGCGGCCGAGCAGGATGACCGTCGACGTATCGAGCAGGCCGCGCCGTGCGGTCACAGCGACGGGTCCAGAACGGTGTCGATGTCACGCTTCAGTGCGGCGGGATCGACGGCGGGCAGCAGCCGGCGACGAGCGATCAGCTCGGACGCGGGCGCGCTCCGACGACGCAGAGGCGCGAGCTCTGCCACGGGAGCACCGTCTCGCGTGACGACGAACGACTCGCCGCGCACGACGCGGTCGAGCACTTCTGCACCGTTGTTGCGCAGGTCACGCACCGTCACCGAGCTCATGACCGAAGTGTATCACCGGTGATACACGCGGAACCGGCGTATCCACACCCCCGCGGCTACCAGCGGTTCTGCGCCTGCTCGGCCCAGCCGGTGAGGCCGTCGACGTTGACGCGCGTGCCGCGGGAGTCGAGCATCCACCCGCTCCAGGTGCCCAGCGCCTGGTAGATGGTGCTGGCGACGACGACGGCGTTGGTGCGCTCGACCCGGCGATGCCACGGCGTGAGCGTCACGTCGACGCGCTCGCCGACGACGCGCCACGGCGACGCGGCATGGTCGAGGTCGTACTGCCAGGTGAGCTCTTCGTCGATGTAGTGCTGCACGCCGTCGACGAACACGGCGTTCTCGGTCGAGCCGGTGCCGTCGGTCCACTTCCCGCCGAGCTGCAGGCCGATGCGGCGGCCGTCGACGAGGCCCGAACCCGCGGCCCAGTTCCACGTCATGCGGTAGGGCCAGCGGCCGCGGCCGCGGTCGAGCACCGCCCAGCTGCCCTCGCCGACCGGGTAGTCGCGGCCGTCGACCGTGAGCGTGCCCGACACCGGCCGGGCCACGTCCTTCAGCGTGTACTGGAAGAGGCGGTCGCTCCACGGCACGACCACGCCGAGCGCGTCGCCGGCATCGGGGCTCGTCACGTCGATCGCGAAGCCCGGGGTCGCGCCGCGGATGCTCGTGGCCGAGCGCGCGGAGGTCATCCGCAGCTCGTTCCCGCGCCCCCACCGGGTGCTCGCCTCGAAGGGCGGCAGCGTGTCGGGGATGCTCGTGCCGCGCGCAAGCGGCACGAGGCCGCCGATCGTGCGATGCTCGCCGGTCGCCCGGTTCACGAGGTAGATCGAGGGCACGGCCGCGTAGTCGAGGCTCGAGACCGTGAGGCCCACGAACCAGTCGGGGGTCATGATGCCCCAGTACTCCCAGCGCTTCGTGCGGCCCCAGCCGCGCAGGGGCGAGCGGTGCAGGGGCGTGCGCGTGCGCCCGACCGCGGCCGGGTTGAGCCGGCCATTCGGCAGGCACAGGTCGACGGGCTCGGTGATCTCGCGCAACGGCATCGGTGCGGGCTCTCGGCGGTGCGTGGGGCTCAGCGCCCGATGGCGAGCGTCGCGGCCGTGCTCTCGAGCAGCTCGGCGGCGAGCGCCGGGTCGTCGGAGACGTGGCGGCCGTAGCTCGGCACCATGGCGCGCAGGCCGGGTTTCCACGCCTCGAGCTTCGCGGGGAAGCACCGCTCGATGAGGTCGATCATGATCGAGGGCGCGGTCGAGGCGCCGGGCGAGGCGCCCAGCAGGCCCGCGATCGATCCGTCAGCCGAGGCGACGACCTCGGTGCCGAACTGCAGCGTGCCGCCCTTGCCGGGCACGTTCTTGATGATCTGCACGCGCTGGCCGGCGGTCTGCTGGTACCAGTCGTCGCCGTCGGCGCCCGGGTAGAACTCGCGCAGGGCATCCAGCTTCTTCGATCGCGACGCCAGCAGCTCGCCCACCAGGTACTTCACGAGGTCGAAGTTCTTCAGCCCCACCTGCAGCATGGGCACGATGTTGTGCCAGCGGATCGAGCCGAACAGGTCGAACCACGACCCGGTCTTCAAGAACTTGGGGGTGAAGCCCGCGTAGGGGCCGAACAGCAGGCTCGCCTCGCCGTCGACGACGCGCGTGTCGAGGTGCGGCACCGACATGGGCGGCGCGCCGACCGATGCCTTGCCGTAGATCTTGGCGTGGTGCTTCGCGACGACGGCCGGGTTGTCGGTGCGCAGCCACTGACCGCTCACGGGGAACCCGCCGAAGCCGCGGATCTCCTTGATGCCGCTCTTCTGCAGCAGCGGCAGCGCGTGGCCACCGGCGCCGACGAAGACGAAGCGCGCGGTGACCTCGACCGGCGTCGTGCCGACCTCCTGCCGCATGCGCAGCTTCCACAGCCCGTCTTTCGTGCGCCGGATGCCCGTCACACTGTGCTCGACGTGCAGCGTCGCCCCGCTCTCGACGAGACCCTTCATCAGCAGCGTGGTGAGCGCTCCGAAGTCGACGTCGGTGCCCGCGGCCATGCGCGTCGCGGCGATCGGCTGCGCCTTGGCTCGGCCGGGGATGACGAGCGGCGCCCACTGGCGGATCACCGCGGCGTCATCGCTGTACTCCATGCCGGCGAACAGCGGGTGGTCCTTGAGCGCCTCGTAGCGCTTGCGCAGGTACTCGACGTTGCTCTCGCCCCAGACGAGGCTCATGTGCGGTGTCGCGGTGAGGAACGCGCTCGGCTCGGGCAGTAGGCCCTTGCCGACGAGGTACGACCAGAACTGGCGCGAGACCTGGAACTGCTCGTTGACCTTGACGGCGTTCGTGATCTCGATCGAGCCGTCGGGCCGCTCGGGCGTGTAGTTGAGCTCGCACAGGGCGGCGTGGCCCGTGCCCGCGTTGTTCCAGGGGTTCGAGCTCTCGAGGGCGACGTCGCTCAGGCGCTCGTAGATGCGGATGTCCCACTCCGGCTCGAGTTCGCGCAGCATCGTGCCGAGGGTGGCGCTCATGATGCCGCCGCCGATGAGGACGACGTCGATGGGTTCAGTCACCCGACCAGTTTAGTCTCGCTCAACAGGGCTTCGCCGCGGCCCGACTAGGCTGGCCCGGTGATTCTGCCCCTTCTTGCGATCGGAGCAATCGGGGGCCTGTTCTCCGGTCTCTTCGGAGTGGGCGGCGGGTTCATCATGGTGCCGCTCATGATGGCCTGGCTGCGATTCGACCAGCGCCGAGCATCCGCCACCTCGCTGCTCGCGATCATCGCCCCCGCCTCGCTGAGCGCCGCGCTGTACGGCGTGAACGGCGAGATCGACGTGCTCGCGGCGGCGATCATCGCGGTGGGAGCGATCGCCGGCACTCCCCTCGGGGCCTTTGTGCTGCGGCGCATCTCGCTGGTCTGGCTCAAGTGGCTGTTCATCGCCGCGCTCGTGGCGACCGCCCTGCGCCTCGTGCTCGTCGCCCCCGAGCGCGACGGAGCACTCGACTACAACGTCGTGACGGTGCTGGGTCTCATCGCGCTCGGCGTGCTCATGGGCATCATCGCCGGGCTGCTCGGCGTCGGGGGCGGGGTCATCGCGGTTCCCGTGCTCATCGCGCTCTTCGGCATGGGCGACCTGCTCGCCAAGGGCACCTCGCTGCTGGCGATGATCCCGGGAGCGATGGCCGGCACGGTCGCGAACCTGCGTGGCGGCCTCGTGGAGTGGCGCCACGCGGTGCCGATGGGGCTCGCGGCCGCCGCGATGTCGCTCGTCGGCGTCTGGCTCGCGTTCCTCATCCCCGCCCAGATCTCGGCATGGCTCTTCGCGGCGCTGCTCGTCGGCGTGATCGTGCAGATGGCGATGCGGCCGGTGCCGCCCCGCGACGGCCCCGCGCGCTAGGCCGCGAGGAGGCCGGCGACGCCGTCGATGATGGCCAGAATGCCCCCGAGATACGAGATGACGATGACGCTCAGGCGGGCCACCCGCACGCTCACCCAGCGGGCGATGAGCTCGCCGAGCGCGAGACCGACGACCGTGCTCGCGATGATGAGCACCCACAGCCACCAGTCGTAGTCGGGCAGGCCCGTCTCGTTGAGCACCACCTTCGTCACGAACGAGGTGACGCCGATGAGCACGAAGATCGGCTGGATCGTCGCGGCGAACGATCGCTGCTCCCACCGTGTGAGCACCGCGTAGACGCTCATGCCCGGCCCGCCGACGCCGGCGGTGGCGCTCATGAAGCCGGATGCCGTGCCCGAGATCAGGGCGGCGGGCACCTGCGCGACGCGCCGATCGAAGTGGTTCATGAGCAGCGAGGTGGTGAGGGCGACGACGAGGATACCGCCGACGATGATCTGCAGCACGGGCCCTCCGAGGCGCACCGAGAGCAGAGCACCGGGAACGATGGCCAGCACCGCGGGCACGGCGAGCATCCAGAACTGCCGCCAGTCGATCGAGCGCCAGACGCGGCTAATGACCATCGAGGCCGAGATCGCGCCGCAGAGGTTGACGAGCAGCACGCCCTCGAACGGCCCGATCAGCAGCACGAGCACGGGAGCGACGACGAGTGCGAACCCCATGCCCGAGACGCGCTGCGCCATGGCGCCGAGCATGACCGCGAGAGCGATGACGACAGCGAGCAGCACGGGGTTCCTTCCGAAGACGGGGGTCGGCGCACGCGCGTGCGACGACCCTCGGTGAGGTCGAGCACCACCCGCTCGACCTCACCGATACACGATCGGCGACAGGGCCGATCGAGGTCGTTACCCGCCGGGTCGCCGGGTCAGCAGCTCGCGCGGGTTGTCATCGAGCGCCTTGCGCACCGCCTCGGGCCGGTCGGCGAGGGCGCGCCGTAGCGAGCCCGCCGGGTCGGCGTCCGCCATATCGAACGGATAGTCGCTGCCGAGCACGAGCCGGTCGTCTCCGACGCGGTCGTGCAAGAACCGCAGCGAGAGGTCGTCGTGCGTGAGCGAATCGAACCAGAACCGGTGCAGCAGGCTCGAGGGCGCGACATCCAGGTGCACGCGAGACTCGGGCCGCACCGACCAGCCGTGATCGAACCGGCCGATCTGGTACGGCAGGAACCCGCCGCCGTGCAGCAGGGCCACCCGCAGCGCGGTGTTGCGCGAGAGCACGCCCTGGAAGAGCAGCGAGGCCGCCGCGATCGTCGAGTCGGTCGGGTTGCCCACGAAGTTGTGAATGAAGTGGTCGTGCATGCGATCCATGCCTGCGACATCCGCACCCGGGTGCAGCACCACGGCCAGCCCGCTGGCATCGATCGCCTGCCAGATCGAGGCGTACTGCGCATCGCCCAGATTGTTGCCGGCGACGTTCGTGCCGAGCTCGAGGCCGACCACCTCGTCGATCGCGATGAGGCGCTGCAGCTCGTCGAGTGCGGCCTGCTCGCTCTGCATGGGCAGGTGCCCCAGAACGACGAACCGATCGGGATGCTGGCGCGCCATCGCGATCATGGCGTCGTTGTGCAGGTGCGCGGCCGCCGCGGCGGCCTGGTCGTCGAGCCGGTACATGAAGTGCGGCGGCGGAACACTGAGGGCCTGCAGATCGATGCCCGCGGCATCCATGTCGGCCAGCCGCGCCTCGACCTCGAACATGCCCGCCGGGATGGGCCCGCTCACGCGGCCGCCCGGGTACTCGAGCCACCACGAGCCGTCGCGCCGCACGAGCGTCGGGGCCGCCGTCGGCACCTCGGCACCGAGCGCGGTGATGAAGTCGCTCGGCACCGTGTGCGCGTGGATGTCGATGGTCATGCCTTCTCCAGGTCGGGGCGGGTGATGGCCACATCGCGCCAGAACACGACCTTCTTCTCGATGTACCAGATGGTCAGGTACACCGTCAGGCCGATGATCAGGAAGATGAAGATGATCACCCAGTAGGCGGCGGTGTCGTAGCCGCCCCGGTACCGCAGCATGAGGTACCCGAGGCCGCCCGTCGAGCCGATGAACTCCGACACGATGGCGCCGATGATGGCCGTCGTGGCGCCGAGCTGCAGGCCGCCGAAGATCACGGGGAGCGCCGTGGGGATGCGCACCTTGGTCATGATCTGCCACTTGCTGGCGCGCAGCGACCGCATGAGGTTGATCGCGTTGGGCTCGGCGAGGCCGAGGCCCGACAGGGTCGTGATGAACACCGCGTAGAAGCACGCGATCGCGGCCTGCAGGATCTTGCCTTCGATGCCGAAGCCGATCCAGGCGATGATGATCGGCGCGATGATGACGGTCGGGATGGCTTCGAGCGCCGAGAGGAAGGGCAGGTAGGCGCCGCGCAGCCGGTTCGAGGCGCTCAGCAGCAGGCCGAGGCCGAATCCCACGAGCCCGCCGAGCAGGAAGCCGCCCGCGATCTCGATGAGGGTGCGCATGACCTGGTCGCCGAAGCCCATCGCGCCGATGACGCGCGGGATCGCGGCCCACACCGACTCGGGGGTCGGCAGCAGGATGGGCGAGACCGACTTCGTCACGGTCGTGGCCAGCCACCAGACGAGCAGGAGCATCGGGAGGATGGCCGCGGTCACGATGTAGGGCGAGAAGCGCTTGCGCTTCGACTTGGGGGACTGTGCGATGGCGATCTGCGCCATCTGCTCGGTGCGCGTCATCGTTTTGCCGCCCGGTTCTCTTCGGACCAGAACACCACGCGGCGCTCGATGACGTCGGCGATCGAGACGAGCACGACCGCGAGGATGACGACGACGAAGACGACGGCGTAGGTGAGGGACATGTTTAGCTGGGAGGCGAACTCTTTCGCGAGTTTGCCCAGACCGCCGTCGGAGGCGGAGAGGATCTCGGCGACTAGCACACCCGTGAAGGCGAGCAGCAACGAGTGCTTGACGCCGACCATGATGAGCGGGATCGCCGAGGGCAGCTGCAGCTTCGTGAAGACCTGCCAGCGGCTGGCCTTGAGCGACTGCATGAGCTTGAACTCATTTGCCGCCGGGAGGGCGAGGCCGACCATCGTGTCGATCCAGACGGGGAAGAAGCAGATGATCACGGCGAGCGCGATCTTGCTCTCGGGCCCGAACCCGAGCCACCCGATGAGCAGCGGCGCGAGCACGACCTTCGGCAGCGCCTGCACGGCGATGGCGTAGGGCGTGATCGCCTGGCGGATGAAGGGGTTGGTGCCGAGCACGACCCCCATCACGAAGCCGAAGACGCACCCGATGACCCAGGCGACGGCCACGGCGTACATGGTCTTGCCGAGGTCCTCCCACCAGTAGCCGCCGGCGACGAGCTGGAAGAAGCCCGCGACGGTGTCGGTGAAGGTCGGGAACAGGACGCGGTTGATGATGCCCGTCTGCGGGATGATCTCCCACAGGATGAGCATGATCGCGATCGTCGTGATCGTGATCCAGGCGTAGCCTTCGCGCACGCGCTGCCACCAGGAGCGCGGGTCGACCTCACGGGCCGGCTTCTTCTTCGCCGGAGCCGGTGCCGGCGCGGAGGCCGTCGCCGTCACTGGAGCTCCAGCATGCGACGGGCCTCGGCGACGAGCTTGATGAAGTCGTTCGTCGTCTGCAGGTCGGGCGTGCGCGGGCGGTCGAAGGGCACCTCGAGGATGCCGACCAGACGACCGGGGCGCGCGCTCATCACGGCGACACGGTCAGACATGAAGACCGCCTCGGTGATGTTGTGGGTCACGAGCACGGCGGTGCTCTGCGAGTAGGCCTGCAGGCGCAGCAGCTCCTGGTTCATGGCTTCGCGCGTGAACTCGTCGAGCGCGCCGAACGGCTCGTCGAGGAGGAGGAGCTTGGGGTCGTGCAGCAGCACACGGCACAGGGCCGCTCGCTGCTGCATGCCGCCGGAGAGCTGCCAGGGGTACGAGTCTTGGAACTCGCGGATGCCCACCATCTCGAGCAGCTCTTGGGCCTTGGGGATGAACTGCTTCTTGTTCTCGCCGAAGATCTCGACGGGAAGCAGCACGTTCTGCAGCGTCGTGCGCCACGGGAACATCACGGCCTGCTGGAACATCATGCCGATCTTGCGGCTGGGCTCGGTCAGGGGCTCGCCGCCGAAAGTGATCGTTCCCTCAGTCGCCGTGAGAAGGCCGCCCATGATGTTGAGGGCGGTCGACTTGCCACAGCCACTCGGGCCCAGGAGGGAGAGGAACTCCCCCTCCTGGACCTCGAGGTTCAGTCCACTCAGGGCGACCATCTCTTTGTCACCGGATCCGAATCGCTTCGTGATCCCTTCGGCTTTCACCAGCGGTGCGGTCTGAGTCATGGTCGTCATGGTGTCGTGTTTTCTTTCAGTTCTCGTCGTTGAGGAGTGAAGAGGAGTGCTGCCTACTGGTTCTGGAACTCGTAGGCCGCAGCGTCGGCCTCGACCCGCGCACGATCGAAGTCGTTCGCGTAGTCGATGTAGTCGCTGTTGAGCACGTCAGCCGCGTTGACCGAGATGTAGTCGGCCGAGGTCGACTGGATCAGGTCGAGGAACGCCTGCGTGCCCTCGACGTCGTGCTGACCGATGCGGTTGATGTCGGCCGGCGGCACCTGCTCGAGCGAGAGCTCGAAGCGCAGGTCGCCCTGCGAGATGCCATCGGCGTTCTGCTCGAAGACCGCGGGGATCGCGCCCTTCATCAGGTCGCGGCAGGCCTCGGTGTTCTGCAGGCAGAAGTAGATGCCCATCGCGGTGCCGCGCGCGAACGCCTCGAAGGCGTCCGACTTCTCGGCCACCCGCGCGGGGGTCGAGATGATGCCGCGCGCCGGGAAGGTGTTGTAGATCGACGGGGTGAGGTCGTTGAGCGTGACGCCCGCCGTCTGCACCGCGAAGATGTCGTTGTACGCGGTGGAGTACGCGTCGACCGAGCCGTTCTCGAGGGCCGCGAGGGTCTCGGGGCCGCCGTCGCCGATCGGGATGAAGGTCACCTCAGTCAGCGGGTCGATGCCCGCGTCGCGCAGCGCGGCCTCGAGGAAGGCCACCTCGCCACCACCCGGCTCGGAGATGCCGATGTTGGCACCGCGCAGGCCGGCGATGTCGGTGATGCCGCCGTCCTCCGGAACGAAGATGCCAAAGATGGCGCCGCTCGAGTACGTGAACACGTTCACGACCTCGAGGCCGACGAGCGCGGCCTCGCCGAAGGCCGGAGCCGAGGGGTTGCCCGCGTCGAGGTTGCCGGCGATGACCTGCTCCATGACGTCGCCCGAGCCGCCGGTCGCGACGAACTCGACGTCGAGGCCCAGCTCGTCGTAGTAGCCCAGGGTGTCGGCGGCGAGCCAGCCCCACCACTCGGCCGTGTAGGTGTCTTCCGACGCCATGCCCATGGTGAGCGACAGGCGCTCTTCCTCACCGGGCTCGGTGGCGGGCGCCGTGCACGCCGTCAGCGTGAGGGCGCCGATCGCGGCGATGGCCGCGAAGGTCAGCTGCTTCTTCATGCTCGAATCTCCTTTGGTTCGGTGCATTGGGGTGGTGCGGGGTAGGTCGGTGGTGCCGTGCGGCCGGTCGCGAGACCGGGTACGCGCGTCGTACTGGTAAATGTGACACCCCGGTGGGGCAATGTCAAGACACTGTCTTATTTTTTGGGTACTGGTGTCGAATCGTGATGAACGGGCGGATGCTCACGCCGCGGCCGGAGCCTCGATGACGAGCTCGGCGCCCGCCGTCATGAGCGCGAACGCCTCGGGCAGAGCCTCGGCGACCGCGCGCTGGGCGCGGAATCCGCTGCAGTGCATCGGGGCGATGAGCTGCAGGCCTCGCTCGGCGAGGCCGGCCACGGTCTGGTCGATCTTCTGCTGGGTGATGCCCGCGTGGCCGAGGTGGAAGCCTCCGAGCACGCCGTGGAGGGCATCCACCCCCGTCAGCTTCTGTGCGTGATCGAGCGAGCTGAGCACGCCCGAATGGCCGCAGGGATCGAGCACGACCAGACCGACACCCGTGACGTTGATGATGAGCGTCAGGTAGTCGTCGATCGGGTCGGGATGCACGTGGCCGTCGCGGATGCTCATGCGGCCGGCCGGCACCTCGTGCTCGAAATCGACCGAGATGGGAATCTCGCCGCTCGTCATGATGCCCGGCGCGATGTCGAGCGGCTCGCGCACGGCCACGATCGCCGCACCCGCGTCTTCCAGCTCGCGCTGCGTGAGCCCGCGGTTGAAGTACTGGATCATCATGTCGGGCCGCCGGATCGAGCGCGGATGGAAGGCCGAGGGGTGAACCACGAGCGGCACGCGGCGCCCCATCGCCTCGAGGGCCGCGTAGATGCCGCCGAAATGGTCGGGATGCCCGTGGCTCAGCACGACCTGGTCGATCTCGTCCCAGTCGACGCCGAGCACGCGCGCGTTGTGGATGATCGGGATGCCGCTCATGCCGGCGTCGAACAGGATCGTCGTCGTTCGCCCGGCCGTCTCGGCCTTCAGCAGGAACGAGATGCCGTTCTCGGCGAGCGGCGTGCCGCGGCGCGGCAGGAAGTGCTCGGGCATGCCCTGACGGCGGATCGTGGCCGTGTTGGGCATGAGCATGTCGATGTAGTTGTCGACGAGCACGGTGATCGTGAGGCGGTCGCACGACTGCATGGGCTGCGCTGCTCTCTGTTCATTCGGCGGAGGGTTCATTCGGCGGAGGGTTCGTTCGGCGGTAGGTCGGTGGTGCGGATCAGGGTTCGGGGTGCGTGGAGAGGATGGCCGTGGCGTGGGCCGCGAGCGTCAGGCCCATGCCGTGCACGAGGGAGAGCCGGGCATCCGGCACCTGCCGTCGGCCGGCATCGCCGCGCAGCTGCTGCACCGCCTCGATGATGAGGAACATGCCGAGCATGCCGGGATGCACCTGGGCGAGGCCCGCGCCGTTCGTGTTGAGCGCGAGCGAGCCGCCCGGGGCGAGATTGCCGTTCTCGACGAAGGCCCCGCCCTCGCCCTTGGCGCAGAACCCCAGGTCTTCGAGCAGCACGAGCAGGCTAATCGTGAAGGCGTCGTAGACGTGCGCGGTGTCGAGCTGGTCGAGGGTCACCCCGGCCATCTGCAGGGCGCGCTGGGCGCTGCGCGCGGCCTCGGTCGACGTCAGGTCGGGCATCTGGCTGACGTTGCGGTGGTTGACCGCCTCGCCCGAGCCCAGCAGGTAGACGGGGTTGTCGCGCAGGTCGCGCGCGCGCTCGGCCGACACCATGACGACCGCGGCGCCGCCGTCGGTCACCAGGCAGCAGTCGAGCTTGTGCAGCGGGCTCGCGATGACGCCCGAGCTCAGCACCTCGTCGACCGTCAACGGCGTCGGGTACGGCGCCGTGTCGGTCAGCAGGGCCCACTCGCGGGCCGAGACCGCGTACTGCGCGAGCTGCTCGCTCGTCGTGCCGTACTGCGCCATGTGCCGCTGCGCGACCATGCCGAAGGCGCCGATCGGGTGGATGAGGCCGTACGGCTGCTCGTAGGGCGAGCTCTCGGCCATGCTCACGAGCTTGCCGGCGTCGCTGCGCTGCGTGCTGCCGTAGGCGATCACGGCGACCTCGCACAGTCCGGCCTGGATCGCGGCCGCGGCGTGCCCGAGCTGCGCGATGAACGAGCAGCCGCCGAGCGCGGTCGAATCCATGTGCCGCGGGTGGATCCCGAGGTATTCCGCGAGCGTGAGGGTCGGGAAGGCGTAGTACGACGAGGCCGTGAAGAGCCCGTCGACGTCGGCGAGGCTCAGCCCCGCGTCGGCGAGCGCACGGGTCACCGCGACGCTCATGAGGCCGACGGGCGACTTCCCCTCCGTGCGGAACGTGTCGACCTGAGCGGCGCCCACGATGGCGCTCGTACCGCGGATGCTCATGAGGTCTCCTCCCCCGCCGCCGGCCGGAACCGCAGAAGCGTCAACTCGGGTTCGACGTCGTCGAACACGGCCTCGACGCGCATGCCGATGCGCGCGACGTCGGGCGCGCTGTCGACGAGGTTCGCGACGACGCGCACGCCCTCGTCGAGATCGACGAGCACGAGCGTGATCGGCAGCTCGGGCTGGAAGAAGGGGTGGGATGCGCGGTGCTGAACCGTGAACGAGTACACGGCGCCCCGCCCGGCGGAGCGCTCGAGGTCGAGCGACTCGCTCTGGCAGTGCGAGCACACGGTGCGCAACGGGAAGACCGCGTGCGAGCATCCCGTGCAGCGCTGAAAGACCAGCTCGTGCTCGCGCAGGCGGTCGAACCAGACCTTCTCCTCGCCGCGCGCGACGATCGGCGGGCGTGCGACATCAGCCATGGTCATCCCTCCAGCTCGCTGCGCAGGGCGGCGAGCACCGCCTCGGTCACCTCGGCCGTCGTGGCCGTGCCGCCGAGGTCGGCGGTGCGCACGTCGGTCTCGCCGAGCACGCGGTGAACCGCGCGCATGATGACATCATGCGCCTCGGGCCGGCCGAGGTGGTCGAGCATCATGGCCGCCGACCAGATCTGGCCGATGGGGTTGGCGATGCCGCGACCGGCGATGTCGGGCGCCGATCCGTGCACGGGTTCGAACATCGACGGGTACTCGCCCGAGGGGTTGAGGTTCGCCGAGGGCGCCATGCCCATGCTGCCGACGATGACGGCCCCGATGTCGGTGAGGATATCGCCGAACAGGTTCGACCCGACCACCACATCGAGCTCGTGCGGGTGGCTGATGAAGCGCGCCGCGAGGGCGTCGACGTGCATGAGGCGACCCTCGATGTCGGGATGCTTCGCCATGACATCGCGGAACACCTCGTCCCAGAAGGTCATCGAGTGGATGATGCCGTTCGACTTCGTCGCCGAGACCACCTGCTTCTTCCGGTCTTTCGCGAGCGAGACGGCGAACTCGATGGCGCGCTCGGTGCCGCGGCGCGAGAAGATCGCCTCCTGCACGGCGAGCTCGTCGGGCGTGCCGGGGAAGACCCGGCCGCCGACCTCGCTGTACTCGCCCTCGCTGTTCTCGCGCACGACGAGGATGTCGATGCCGCGGCTCGTGTCGCGCAGCGGGCTCGGCACGCCGGGCAGCAGCCGCGCGGGGCGCAGGTTGATGTACTGCTGGAACGCGCGCCGGATCGGGATGAGCAGACCCCAGAGCGACAGGTGATCGGGCAGCGAGGGGTCGCCGACCGCGCCGAGCAGGATCGCGTCGTGCGCCCTGAGCCGCTCGATGCCGTCCTCCGGCATCATCGCACCGTGCTCGTGGTACCAGGCGCAGCTCCACGGGTACTCGGTCCACGTCACCGCGAAGCCCTGGTGCTCGGCCACGAGGTCGACGACCTGCAGGGCGGGCGGCATGACCTCGAGGCCGATGCCGTCCCCCGGCAGCACGGCGATCGAGAAATGGCCGGGCGCCCCGACCGTCACTTGATGGCCATGGGGTTGACGGGCGAACCGACCGCGCGCGTGAACGTCATGGGCGGAGCGCAGAAGAAGAAGTCGTACTGGCCGTCGGCGGCGCAGTCGTCGGCGAGCGCCTCGAGGTCGAAGATCTCGCCCACCCAGAGGCCCATGCCGACGATGAACACGCAGTGCAGCGGCTGGAAGACGTCGGGCGTCTCGTTCGGCAGCACTTCCATGCCCCAGGTGTCGACGGCGAGGCCGGCGATGTCGCGGCCATGGATGAACGGCACCGACTCGAGCCCGAGGCCCGGGGCGTTGCCGCCCGCGTAGTCGCCCCAGTTGCCCTTGCGCTCGCCCATCATGCCCGTGCGCACCATGAGGAAGTCGCCCGCGCCGACGGTGACGCCGTGCATCTTCTCGGCGGCCTCGAGGTCGGCGGCCGTGATGGCGTAGCCGGGCTCGAGCGCGGCAACGCCCTTGAGCCGCGCGATGTCGAGCAGCACGCCACGCCCGGCCATCTGGTCGGCGGCGAGGCCGACGGCGCCGACCTTGGCGCCCTTGCTCGTCACCTGGTCGGGCGTGAAGCCGTTGTACATGTGGCCGTCGAAGAAGATGTGCGCGAGGGCGTCCCACTGCGTCGACGACTGCAGCGCCATGATGATGAGGTCGTCGGTGCCGCGCAGGTGGCGGTCGCGACCGCCGTAGAACTCGTCGACCACGGTGCCCATGGCGATGTCGCCGCCGTCGCGGAACATCAGGTGGATGGGGTTGAAGCGCCCGCCGAATCCGCCGCTCACCTGCGGCCCGGTCGCATCCATCGGCAGGGCCATCGAGATGCGCTTGCCCGAGCGGATGCACGCGGCCGCGGCCGCGACGCGCTCGGGGGTCAGGTGGTTGAGCGTGCCCAGCTGGTCGTCGGTGCCCCAGCGCCCCCAGTTGGAGTACTGCTTCACGAGCTCGCGCACGGTCTCGACCGTCGGCGTCGTTGCCATCGTGTCCTTCTCTCTCTCGGCTTGTCTGATCTGGTCTGGTCGTCGGATGGGGGTGGATGCTGGTGGATGCTCGGCGCTAGCCGCGCGCGCCGGCCTTGGTCGAGCGCACTCCGCCGTCGAAGCGAGGGCCCGCGACGTAGTCGCCCGACCGCAGGCGATGCTTCTCGATCTTGGCGGTGGGGGTCTTCGGCAGCGCCTCGACGATCTCGACGAAGCGCGGCACCTTAAACGCGGCGAGGTTCTCGTCGCACCAGGCGATGATCGTCTCGGGGTCGACGGTCTGGCCCTCGCGCGGCACGACGAACACGCAGAGCTCTTCATCGGTCAGGTCGGAGGGCACTCCGATCACGGCCGACTCCTGCACGGTCGGGTGCGTGTTGACGACCATCTCGACCTCGAGCGACGACACGTTCTCACCGCGGCGACGCACGATGTCTTTCTTGCGATCCACGAAGTAGAAGTAGCCGTCCTCCGCCTGCCATGCGCTGTCGCCCGTGTAGAGCCAGCCGTCGCGCAGGGCTTCAGCGGTCTTCTCCGGGTCTTTGAAGTAGCCCAGCATCATCGCCGCGTTGCGAACGATGAGCTCTCCCACCTCTCCGCGAGGCACCTCGACGCCCTCGGCGTCGACGACCTTCACCTCGGTGGCGGGGTACGCGGGGTCGGGGTGCGACCGCGGGATCCCCATGGAATCGGGGTGGCGAGGCTCGTGCACGGGCTCGAGCAGGCCGTAGGTCGTCTCGCTCATGCCGAACCCCGAGATGCACGCGATGCCGAAGCGCTGCTCGATCTCGGTGCGCACCGCGTGCGGCAGAGCCGGAACCCCGTAGGCGACGCGCACGCGGTGGTCGCGGTCGTCGGGGCTCGGCTCCTTCTTCGACAGGATGACCGTCATCGCACCGATCATGTTGAACATTGTCACGCCGTGCTCGCGCACGTCGGGCCAGAACCGGCTGGCGCTGAACCGTGGGGCGAGCACGATGGCCCCCTCGGCCCCGATCGCGCCCATCGTCGAGTAGGCCTGCGAGTTGATGTGGAAGAGCGGGAGGCAGGCGTAGATGCGGTCGCCCCGATGGATGTCCATCCAGTGGGGGAAGGCCTGCCCGGTCATGACGTAGTTGTGGTGCGACTGCATGACCCCCTTGGGGCGGCCCGTCGTGCCCGAGGTGTAGATGAGCGAGATGAGGTCGTCGGGGTCGAGGTCGACGCTCGGCGCGCGACCGCCGAGCTGCGTCGCCCCCGCCACGAAGTCGTCGTAGCCGTCGGCCGGCCCGAGCGCGAGCGTCGAGTGCAGCCCGGGCGCGTTCTCCCCGATGCGCCCGAAGAGCTCGCCGTGCGCGGGATCGATGAGGGCGAACCGCGCCTCGGAGTGCTCGACGAGGTACTGCGCCTCGGCGAGCTTGAAGCCCGTGTTGATCGCCACGAGCACCGCGCCGATCTTGGCGAGGCCGAGCCACGCGTGCAGGAAGTGCGGGCTGTTGTCGGCCATGAACGCCACGCGGTCGCCCTTGCGCACGCCCATGTGGTGCCAGTACGCAGCGGCCGCATCGACGTGCGCGTTGAACTGCTCATACGACTGCTGCTCGCTCACGCCGTCCGCGCCCGCCCAGATCAGGTACGGCTCGGAGGCGTTGCGCTCCACGGCGTTCTCCAGGAACGCGCGGACCGTGAGGGAGTGGGGGGTCATGGATGTCCTTGTCGAGTGCGGGCCGTCAGTCAGCGCAGGGCCGTCGGTCAGTGCGGGGCTCGGGCGGCCGAGCCCTTGGGTGCGACCGCGTCGATGTCGGAGACCACGTCGATGAGCACGGGTCCGTCGATCTCGGCCGCGCGGGCCATCGCGGGCTCGAGCTCGCTCGGCTTCGTGACGCGGATGCCCGTGACGCCCAGGCTCTCGGCGACGGTCGCGAGGTTGACGTCGTTGAAGTGCCACAGCTCGTGGTGGCGCCCGGAGAGCGCGCCCCCGTAGGCCACCGTGTAGGGGTTGATCTCCTGGTTGAGCGAGCGGTTGTCGTTGACGACGATCGTGAGCGGCACGTTCCACCGGGCCGCGGTCTCGAGCTCGCTGAGGTGGTAGAACAGCCCGCCGTCGCCCGTGAAGACGACGACCTGGGCGTCGGGCCGCGCGATCTGCGCGCCGATGCCGGCGGGAAGACCCCAGCCGAGCGAGCCCGCCGCCCGCAGGAAGCCCTGCTGCGGCTTCGCCAGGTCGAGGTAGCCGGCCGTCCACATGCCGGCGTGCCCGGTGTCGGAGACCACGATGGCGTTGTCGGGCAGCAGCCAGCTGAGGTCGCTCGTCAGGCGCTCCGGTCGCAGCGGTGCGGCCTCCGAGCCGGTCAGGTCGGCGACGCTCTCGCGCCAGCGGGCGGTGAGCTCGGCGGCGCGCTCGCGCCACGGGCGGGTCTGCTCGGTGTCGACCGGGCCGAGCGCCTCGAGCAGCGCGATGAGCCCGAGCCGCGCATCCGCCACCACCGGCACGGTGTCGGGATAGTGGCGACCCAGCTCGGTCGGTTCGATGTCGAGGTGCACGACGCGGGTGCTCGTCGGAGGCACCTGCCAGGTGAGCGTCACCTGGCTGCCCGTCTGGCTGCCCACGTACATCACGAGGTCGGCCTCGAGCATGATCTGGTTGGCGCTCGCTCGGGCGTAAAGGCCCGGGATGCCGATCGACAGCGGGTGGTCGGCCGGCACGGTCTCCTTGCCGTTGAGCGAGGTCGCGATCGGCGCGCCGAGCCGGTCGGCGAGCGCGACGACCTCCTCCGAGGCACCCGAGGTGCGCACGCCGCCGCCGGAGAGAATGACGGGCCGGCGCGCGGCGCGCAGCGCGGCGGCCGCCGCGGCGATCGCCTCGGGGTCGGGAGCCACGCGGAGCGCGGGCGAACGTCGCACTCCCGGCGCCGGCACGGTCGCGTCGAACGACTGGTTCTCGATGATGTCGCCCGTGTGCCCGGCGAGCTCGAGGTGCGTCGGCCCGGGCTTGCCCGTGGTGGCGTCGCGGAAGGCCTGGTCGAGCTGGTCGGGCAGCCGCGTGACGTCGAACACCTGTCGGCTCGACTTCGTGACCGGCTTGAAGAGCGGGAAGTCCTCGATCTCCTGGTAGTAGTTGCGGCCGCGGCTCCACTCGTAGGGGCCGCCCGTGAGGGCGATGACCGGCGAGTTGCCGAGGTAGGCGTCGCGGAGGCCGGCGGCGAGGTTGGCGGCGCCGATGTTCTGCGCCATGCAGATTCCGGGCTTGCCGGTCGCGCGGGCGTAGCCGTCGGCCATGTAGGCGGCGGCCTTCTCGCCATGCGTGACGATGCGCTTGATCGCCGTCTCGTTCTCCATGGCGACGAGCGTCGCGCTGAGCGCCGTGGGAACGAGGAAGACGGCCTCAACGCCGTACGCGTCGAGCGCGCGGGAGAGGTATTCCGCGCCTGTCATGTTCGTCATGATGACTCCTTTGTCGTCACGACCTCGGAACCCGTGGCCGTGACGACCCTGAGACCCAGCTGGCCTGTGTCTTGTTTATCAAGACGTTGTCTTGTTATCTTCCCCGTCGACTCCGACCGTGTCAAGCCGAGCGACGCGCGAGTTTCAGTAGCATGACGACTATGGAGTCCTCCTCAGCCGCCGCCGGGCAGAAGTCGGGCATGCTCTCGCGCGCCATCACGCTGCTTGAGCTCGTCGCGACGCACGTCGACGGCATCGGCGTGCGCGAAGCGGCCCGGCGCACCGGGATCGACCGCAGCGCCGTGAGCCGCATCCTCACCCACTTCGAAGAGCTCGGCTACGTCGAGCAGGAGCGCGAGCGCGGTGTGTACGCCGCCGGGCCGCGGCTGTTCTCCATCGTCGCCGCCCTGCGCGAGCGCGACTCGCTCGCGAAGGCCGCAGAACCCCTGCTCAAGTCGCTCGTCGCCCGCTTCAACGAGACGTGCTACGCCGTCGCCCGCGTCGACGACACCCTCGTCTACCGCGCCAAAGTCGACTGCGACAACACGATCCGCTACGTGATCGAGATGGGAAAGGCGTTCCCGCTCGTGAGCGGGGCATCCGGCATGGCGATCCTCTCCGGGCTCACCCCCGCCGAGCGCGACCGCATCCTCGCGCAGCCGATCGTCGCCCACACCGACTCGAGCCTCACCGACCCTGACGCCGTGCGGGCCCAGATCGACGAAGACCTGCGGCTCGGGTACTCGTACAGCCCCGGGCGCTGGGTGCCCAACGGCGGCGGTGTCGCCGCACCGTTCTTCGACGCCGCCGGACGCTGCGCCGGGGCCCTCACGCTCAGCAGCCCCATGGACCGACTGCAGAAGCTCTCGATCGACGAGGTCGGCGCGGCCGTCCGCGACGCGGCCCGACGCATGAGCGAGCGGCTCGGCAACCTCGGCGAGCCCGCCACCTCGTAGAGGTCGCGCGGGCGGGTCGACTCGCTCAGTCGCCCGCGAAGTGGTCAGCCAGGTCGCCGCGCGTGGCGATCCAGAAGTCGAGTCGTCGCGCCTCGGCGATGATCTCGGTCAGGGCCTGCAGACCGGCGGGTCGGCAGCCCACGTGCGCGTGCAGCGTGACATCGATGTAGCCGAGCCGGCGGCCGGCCGCGAGCGTCGAGGCTTCGAACGCGAAGCTCGACACGAGCTCGCGCGTCGGCTGGCCGTAGCGCACCGTCATCGGCAGATCGTTGATCTCCATGCCGAAGGGCAACGCGACGATGCGGCCCTCGGGCGTCTCGCGCCAGTAGGGCAGATCGGCGTCGAACACGTCGCCGTGCCACTCGTAGCCTTCGGCGGCGAGCAACGCGCTCGTGCTCGCACTCGGCGTGCAGCGCGGGCTGATCCAGCCGCGCGGGCGCTGCCCGCTCACGGTCGTGATCGCCGCGGAGCAGCGGGCGATCTCGGCGCGCTCCTCCTCGGGCCCGATGAGGGCCGGAACGCGGTTCTGCGCCCAGGAGTGCCCCGCGATCTCGTGACCGGCCTCCGCGATCGCGCGCACCGCATCCGGAGCCGTCTCGGTCAGGATGCCGCTCACGTAGAAGGTCGCCGCCAGCTGCTCCTTCTCGAGCAGCGCGAGGGCCGACCACACGCCCGTGCGCCAGCCGTAGTCGGCCCACGAGACCGCCTGGTGGTCGAGTGCCCCCGCCGGGAGCGGGTTGCCCATGGGGCCGAGGCCCGGGGCGACACCCGGATCCCACTGCTCGAACATGATCGAGATCGCGAGCGCGCCCGTGCGACCCTCGGGCCAGCGCTGCAGGGTCGAGGTCATGAGGGCTCCGTCGCGATCGAGGGTGAGGTGGGGGGAAGAAGGTCGTCGAGTCGGCTGAACAGGATCGCGTCGGCCTCGGCGGGCGCGAGCGCATCGCGCACGAGCCGCACCGGCCGCGCGAGATCGGTCGGGTCGACGAACGGGAAGTCGGTGCCGAACACGATGCGCCCCGCGGGCAGCACGTCGAGCGCGAGCCGCAGGGTGTGCGGCGAGCAATTGGCGGTCTCGAACAGCAGACGCTCGAGCGAGCTCGAGGCGTGATCCTCGGTGCCGAGCAGCTCGGATTCGAGCTTCCAGCGCCAGAGCAGCCGGTGCAGCAGGAAGGGCAGCGTGCCGCCGAGGTGGGGGATGACCCAGGTGAGTGCCGGGTGCTGATCGAGCAGGCCCGAGGCGAGCAGCCGCACCGCGGCGATCGTGTCGTCGAAGGGTGCTCCGATCGCCCACTCCATGCCGTGGTCGGCGAGCGCGCCCGGAGCGCAGAAGCCGTCGGGGTGCGTGATCACGAGGGCGGGCCGCTCCGCCATAGCCGCGTACACGGGCTGCCACTGCGCGGCATCGATCGGCACGGTGTCGATGTGGGTCGGGATGCTGTACCCGGCGAACCCCGGAAGCCCCCGCGCTCGGCGGGCCTCCGCCACCGCCTCCTCGACGTGCGGCAGGGGAAGCGAGGCGAGCAGGCCGAAGCGGTCGGGGTGGAGGTCGACGAGGGCCGCGCATCCATCGTTGAAGGCCGCGACCAGGCGCGACCGCGTGGCCGCGTCGGGGTGCCAGATGTTCAGCGAGGCGAAGCTCAGCAGCTGGCGTTCGATGCCGGCCGCGTCCATGAGGCGCAGCCGCTCGTCGACCGCGCCGAGGAAGGTCGGCACGGCGGTGATGATGCGGTGCTGCAGGAAGGCGCGCGCGACCTCGCCGGCGCGACCCTCCTCGGCCGCAACCTCGCGCACGACGGCGACGTACTCGGGCGGGTAGTAGTGGGCGTGCACATCATGCGCGCGCATCGGGGGCCTCCTCGTCGAGCCAGGCCCGCACGGCCGCGCCGTGCTGGCCGAGGGTGGGCGGTGCTGCGTGCTCGCGCCGCGTCTGCTCGCCGCCCGCGAAGTCGAAGAAGCGCAGGGGCGGGCCCGGGAGCTCGATCGTTCCGAGGGTGGGGTGCTCGACCTCGACGACGAGACCCTGCGACCGCGTCTGCGGCCAGGCGTACACCTCGTCGATCGAGCGCACGACGCCGGCGGGGATCCCGGCGGCGGCGAGCTGCACGAGCAGGGCGGCGCTCGCACGGTCGGCGAAGGCCCGCTCGATCGTCGCGATGAGCTCTGCCCGATGCGCGACCCGTGCGCTGTTGGTCGCGAAGTCGGGAGTATCCGGGTCGAGACCGATGACGGGGCAGAACGCCCTCCAGAGGGTCTCGCTGCCCACGGCGAGCTGGATAGCCCCGTCGGCCGTGGCGAACAGGCCGTAGGGCGCGACCGAGGGGTGGTGGTTGCCCTGCGCTCGCCCGACCTCGCCCGCGACGGTGTAGCGCGTGCCCTGGAAGGCATGCACACCGACGATCGCCGCGAGCAGGCTGGTGCGCACGACCTGGCCCCGGCCGGTCGTGGCGCGCTCGTGCAGCGCGGCGAGCACGCCGTAGGCGCCGTACATTCCCGCGAGCAGGTCGCCGATCGGCACGCCCACCCGCTGCACATCGTCGGGGCCCGAGCCGGTGAGCGACATGAGGCCGGCTTCGCCCTGCGCGATCTGGTCGTAACCGGCGCGCCCGCCCTCGGGCCCGTCGTGGCCGAAGCCCGAGATCGCGAGCACGACGAGCCACGGGTTCAGCACCTGCAGCGCGGCCGGGTCGAGCCCGAGGCGGTCGAGCACCCCGGGTCGGAAGTTCTCGATGAGCACGTCGGCCCGCCGCAGCATCGCGCGCAGGGTCTCGAGGTCGTCGGGGTCTTTCAGGTCGAGCTCGATCGACTGCTTGTTGCGGTTGGCCGAGAGGAAGTAGGTGCTCTCGCGCGCATCGGCCGGCCCGACGAAGGGCGGCCCCCAGCCGCGCGTGTCGTCGCCCGTGCCCGGCGTCTCGACCTTGATGACGCGCGCGCCGAGGTCGCCGAGCATCATCGCGGCGTGCGGGCCGGCGAGCGCCCGGCTCAGATCGACGACGAGCAGGTCAGCGAGCGGGCCCGTCACGCCCCGGCCTCCTCGGCGTGCGCGATCACGGCGCGGGATGCCCGCTCGAGGTCGCCCGCGTCGATCGCGTAGACCAGCTCGCGGTGCACCGCGAGCCGGTGCGCGCGGTAGGCCTCGGCCTGGTCGGGGCGCTCGGCATCGCTCACGGCGCGGTCGGCGTGCTCGCCGATGACCTGCATCATCGTGAGGTAGATGGCCCGCAGCATCTCGTTGGGCGTGATGGCGGCGATCTCCTCGTGCAGCGCCCACACCGCGCGAACGAAGGCGTCGTGCTCGCCGAGGGCGCGGTCGAGGCGCGCCAGTTGCGCGCGGAGCCGTCGCACCTGGGCGGCCGTGCGCGATCGTGCCGCGTCGGCGACCAGCAGCGGTTCGAGCGACTCGCGGATGGCGATCGCATCGGCGAGCGTCGTGGCTTCGCCGTGCACGCTGATGAGCGTGTGGCGCAGGCGCACGACCGGTCCGGTGCGCGCGACGAACACGCCGCCGCCGCGCCCCGGGCGGATCTCGACGACACCGCGATCGACGAGCAGCCGCAGCGCTTCGCTCACGGAGGCGCGCGCGAAGCCCGAGCTCGCCCGCCAGCTCTCGATGGTGCCGATCGGGTCGCCCGCCTGCAGCTTCTGCTCGACGATCGTGCGCTCGATCGTCGCGGCGAGCGATTGCGCGCGCGTCGCGGGAGCCTCGATGACCATGTCCGCACGCTAACAGCCCGCGCGCTCGATCGCTAGACAAACCTGCTAAACGTTGTAATGTTTTGCCGAGCGCCGGAGCGGCGCTCCGATCGGGAGGTCTCGCGTGCGCATCATCGGCTACATCACCCCCGAGGGCGACCGCCACCTCGCCGCGCGCGAGGGCGAGCACCTCATCCCCCTCGGGCCCGTCGCCGCGTTCTGGGCCGACCCGGCCGCGGGCGCCGCGCGGGCCGAGGCGGCGCTCGCCTCGACCGACGCCGCGCGCATCGCGGCCGGCAGCGTCGCGCTGGCGCATCCGGTGCCGGATTCCGCGCGCGTGCTCTGCCTCGGGCTCAACTACGTCGCCCACGCCGCCGAAGGCCGCTTCGACCCCCCGACGCACCCGGTGATCTTCGGCCGTTGGACGGCCTCGCTCGTGCCCGACGGCACCCCCGCCCCGGTGCCCGTCGACGAAGCCGGTCTCGACTGGGAGGGCGAGATCGCCGCCGTGGTCGGCGCCCCGATCGCCGCCGCCGACGCCGACACCGCCCGCTCCGCGGTCTTCGGGTACGCGGCCTTCAACGACCTGTCGGCCCGCCGTGCCCAGAAGCTCACCGCGCAGTGGACGCTCGGCAAGAACTCCGACAACTCCGGCCCGATGGGCGATCTCGTGACGGCTGACGAGGTCGGCGACCTGCGCGACGGCCTGCGCGTGCGCACCATCGTCAACGGCGAGACGATGCAAGACGGCAACACGCGCGACATGATCTTCGAGCTCGGCGAGGTTCTCGCTCTCGTGAGCCGAACGATGACCCTCCACCCCGGCGACATCATCGTCACGGGCACCCCCGAGGGCGTCGGCTACGTGCGCACTCCCCCGGTGCTGCTCGGCCCGGGAGACACCGTGACGATCGAGGTCGAGCGCATCGGCAGCGTCACGACGCCGATCGTCGCACCCTGACCGCCGACGGCAGTCAGAGCCCGAGCGCGGTGAGCGCGTCGTCCATGAGCCGGGTCATGAGCGCGTAGCCCTCGTCGTTGGGGTGCAGGCCGTCCTCGGCCATGAGACCCTCCTTCCCGGCGATCCAGTCGGACGCGCCGGGAATGTAGTCGGCACCATACCGCTCGGCGGCCGAGCGCACCCATCCGATGATG
The DNA here is from genome assembly GCF_051860105.1 of Microcella sp. Taxonomy (GTDB): domain Bacteria; phylum Actinomycetota; class Actinomycetes; order Actinomycetales; family Microbacteriaceae; genus Microcella. The sequence goes on along the minus strand of NZ_JBHYEO010000003.1, from coordinate 109,286 downwards.
ATCTCCAGCGACGCGGGGCGTTCGGGCGTGTACCAGAACGGTTCGACGACGACGAACCGCGCATCGGGCAGAGCGCTCGTCAGCCGCTGCAGGTCGGCGTCGATCTGCTGCTCGATCTGCTCGGCGGCGACGTCGTACGAGAAGTTGTCGTTGAGCCCCATCGTCACGAACACGATGTCGGGCTGCAGCGCGATGATCTGGGCGGGCAGGTCGTCGTCGGCGAAGCTCGGGCGGTTGTTGACGAAGCCGAGGCCGTTGACGCTCGGATTCACTTCGCGCCACCCGCGGTCGAGCGCGATCTGCGTCGACCAGCGCAGGCTCGCGTCGCTCGCTCCAGTGCCGAGCGTGTACGAGTCGCCGTAGAAGGCCACGATCGGCCCGTCGCCCGGCGGCACGCCCGGGCTCGTGCCGGTGCTGGCGGTGGGCGAGCATCCGACGAGGGCGGTCAGTGCGGCGGCGAGCAGGGCGGCGAGGGCGGAGCGTCGGGCGAGCATGCCCCCTATTCGACGCGGTCGGCCTGACCGTTCGCCGGGATGCTCCCGCATCGTCGAGCCGTGCGCCGACTCAGGCCAGCTCGGGCCCGAAGGGCTCGAGCGCGGGCCGCTTCGCCTGCCGGTGGTCGCCCGACGATCGCCCGGTGAGGCGTCGCCCGATCCACGGCAGCACGTAGCGCCGCCAGTACTCCGCCGTGCGGGGGCGCTCGAGGTCGTCGCCCGCGTCGGGCGCGTCGGGGCCGGCCGCCACGGCCACCCCGAGCGCAGCCAGCACGTTCGCCGCGGCGAGGGCGTGGCCCCGGCTGTTGAGGTGCAGCCGGTCGACCGACCAGTAGCGCAGCTCCGGCAGCCGCGGGTCGCTCCAGTTGTCGACGAAGAGCACCTCGCCTCCAGCGAGGCGATGGCGCACGGCGACGGCGAGCGCGTCACCGCGCCGCGAGAAGACCGCGCCCATCGGGATGTGCCGGGTCGGATCGGCCCCGCTCACGATCATGACGCGCGCACCCGTCGCCCGCGCCTGCTCGGCGGCGGCGACCAGCCGGTCGGCGACGGCCTCGATCGAGACCGACGGTCGCAGGATGTCGTTGCCGCCGCCGTTGATGCTCAGCAGCTCGGGGGCGAGGGCGAGCGCGGCGGGCAGCTGCTCGGTCAGGATCGGCTCGAGCAGCCGACCGCGGATGGCGAGGTTGGCATAGCCGATCGTGCCGCCGGCGGCATGCGCGAGCCCTGCCGCGACGAGGTCGGCCCACCCGCGCGGCGTGCCATCGGGCCGCTCATCACCCATGCCCTCGCTGTAGCTGTCGCCGATCGCGGCGTACGAGCTGATGGGCACGGCGCGACTCAGGCCGTGGTGGCGTCGGCCAGCAACCGTGCGGCCAGCAGCTCCGCGATCTGCACGGCGTTGAGGGCGGCGCCCTTGCGCAGGTTGTCGTTGCTGATGAACATCGCCAGCCCGCGGCCACCGGGAACACCCTCGTCGGCGCGGATGCGCCCGACCAGGCTCGGGTCGGCCCCGGCGGCGTCGAGCGGGGTGGGAACATCCATCAGCTGAACCCCCGGCGCGTCGGCCAGCAACTCGCGCGCCCGCTCGGGGCTGATCGCGCGCGCGAACTCGGCGTTGATCGCGAGCGAGTGGCCCGTGAACACCGGCACGCGCACGCAGATTCCGCTCACGAGCAGCTCGGGCAGCTCGAGGATCTTGCGCGACTCGTTGCGCAGCTTCTTCTCTTCATCGGTCTCGCCGAGACCGTCGTCGACGAAGCTGCCCGCCTGGGGAATCACGTTGAAGGCGATGTTCTTCGGGAACTTCACCGGCGGCGGGAACTCGACCGCCGAACCGTCGTGCACGAGACCCATCGCGTCTTGCACGATGACGGCGTTGGCCTGCTCGAGCAGCTCTTCGCCGCCCGCCAGCCCGGCGCCCGACACAGCCTGGTAGGTGCTGACGATGAGCCGCTGAAGGCCCGCCTCGGCGTCGAGCACCTTCAGCACGGGCATGGCCGCCATGGTCGTGCAGTTGGGGTTGGCGATGATGCCCGTGACGGCCTGGTCGATCGCGTGCGGGTTCACGTCGCTCACGACGAGCGGAACCTCCGGGTCCATGCGCCAGCCGCTCGAGTTGTCGACGACCGTCACGCCCGCCGCGGCGAACCGGGGCGCCTGCGCCTTGCTCAGGGTCGCTCCCGCGCTGAAGATGGCGACGTCGAGCCCGCTCGGGTCGGCCGTCTCGGCATCCTCCACGACGATCTCGCGGTCTCCCCACGGGATGACCGTTCCCGCGCTGCGCGAGCTGGCGAAGAACCGCAGCTCACCCACGGGGTAGTCGCGCTCGAGCAGCAGCTGGCGCACGACCGCGCCGACCTGACCGGTGGCGCCGACGACGCCGATGTTGACCGTCGAACCCATGACTACCGCCCCGTTCCTGCGTAGACGACCGCCTCTGCCTCGCCGTCGAGCCCGAAGGCCGTGTGCACGATCTGCAGGGCGTGGTTGAGGATGTCGGCGCGCATGACCACCGAGATGCGGATCTCGGAGGTGCTGATCATCTCCATGTTGATGCGCGCGTCTTTCAGCGCGGTGAAGAGCTGGGCCGAGACGCCCGCGCTCGTGCGCATGCCGCCGCCGATGACCGAGAGCTTGCCGATCTGGTCGTCGTAGGCGAGCGACTCGAAGCCGAGCGTCGCCTGCGTCGCGCGCAGCGCGGCGAGCACCTTCTCGCCGTCGCTCTTGGGCAGCGTGAAACTGATGTCGGTGCGGCTCGTCGCCGCGGTCGACACGTTCTGCACGATCATGTCGATGTTGGCGCCCGTTTCGGCGACGATCGTGAAGATGTCGGCCGCCATGCCGGGGGTGTCGGGCACACCGACCACGGTGATCTTCGCCTCGCTCAGATCGCCGGCCACTCCGGTGATGATCGGCTCTTCCATTGCTTCTCCCTCTTTCGGGGTGACGACCCAGGTGCCCTCGTTGGGCGAGAACGACGACCGCACGTGCAGGGTGACGCCGTGCCGACGGGCGAACTCGACGGCACGGATGTGCAGCACCTTCGCGCCCGCCGCGGCGAGCTCGAGCATCTCCTCCGTCGTGACGCGGTCGAGCTTGCGCGCGTTCTTGACCACGCGCGGGTCGGCCGTGAACACGCCGTCGACGTCGGTGTAGATCTCGCACACGTCGGCGCCGAGCGCCGCGGCCAGCGCGACGGCGGTCGTGTCGCTGCCGCCGCGTCCGAGCGTCGTGATGTCGCGGCTGTCGCGGTTGAAGCCCTGGAAGCCCGCCACGATCGCGATGGCTCCCTCATCGAGCGCCTCCTGCACGCGCACCGGGGTGACGTCGACGATGCGGGCGGCGCCGTGCTGAGCATCCGTGATCATGCCGGCCTGGCTGCCGGTGAACGAGCGCGCGTCGTGGCCCATGCTCTTGATGGCCATCGCGAGCAGCGCCATCGAGATGCGCTCGCCCGTCGTGAGCAGCATGTCCATCTCGCGCGGGTCGGGCAGCGTCGCGACCTGGTGGGCGAGATCGATGAGGTCGTCGGTCGTGTCACCCATGGCGCTGACGGCGACGACGACCTGGTTGCCCGCTTTGCGGGTCTCGACGATGCGCTTCGCCACGCGCTTGATGCTCTCGGCATCGGCCACCGATGACCCACCGAACTTCTGCACGATGAGGCTCACGGCGGTACTCCTGGTGTGATGGCGCAGCGGGGCGGGGGCGAATGTCGACGACGGTGCCGAGCGCAGACGTGCTCGTACCGGTGGCGCGGCGGCGGTGGCGAGCCTGAGCGTCGATTCTACCGCCGCCGGATGCCCGCGACGGCATGAGATCAGCGCTCGACGGTGCGGCGCCCCTCGAAGGCGCGGCCGAGGGTGACCTCATCGGCATACTCCAGGTCGCCGCCGACCGGCAGTCCGCTCGCGAGGCGCGACACCGTGAGGCCCGGCTGCACGAGCAGGCGGGAGAGGTAAGTGGCCGTCGCCTCCCCCTCGAGGTTGGGGTCGGTCGCGATGATGACCTCGGTCACGGTGCCGTCGCGCAGGCGCGCGAGCAGCTGGGCGATGCGCAGGTCATCGGGGCCGATGCCGTCGATGGGGCTGATCGCGCCGCCGAGCACGTGGTAGAGCCCGCGGAACTCGCGCGTGCGCTCGATGGCCACGACGTCTTTCGCCTCCTCCACCACGCAGATCGTGGTCGGGCTGCGGCGCACGTCGCGGCAGATCGAGCACTGAGCCTCTTCGGCGACGTTGCCGCAGATCTCGCAGAAGCGCACCTTCTCACGCACGTCGATGAGCAGCTGCGCGAGGCGCGCGACATCGAACGACTCGGTCTGCAAAATGTGGAAGGCGATGCGCTGTGCCGACTTCGGCCCGATGCCGGGCAGGCGGCCGAACTCGTCGATCAGGTCTTGGATGATGCCGTCGTACACGTCAGCTCTGCTCTCTCGGCTCTGATGCCTAGTACTCGTCGCGCAGCGGGTCGGGGGCGTCGGCGCTCGACGGTCGGTCGGGGTCGTGCGGAACCGCCGCGGCGGCGGGTTCGGCGAACAGGTCGACGGGGTCGGCGCTCACGAGCGGCACGATCGCCTCCTCGACGAGGAACGTCGCCCCGAGCACCTCGCGCACGACCGCCTCGCCGTAGCGCTGGCGCCCGGTCAACTCGGCTGGATGCGGCGCGGCGGCTCTCGGTGCCGGCACGGGGGCCTCGGGCTCGGCGGGCGACGCGGGCGACGCAGGGCTGCCGGGCGAGGGCGACGAGGCGCTGTCGGCCGACGCGGGCGAGGGGATGCTCGCCGGCGCCGCGACCGCGCCCGGGATCGCCGTCACGACCCAGTCGGTCACGGCGGCCGCAGCGGGCGCACTGCCCGAGCCGCCTCGCGATGCCGATGACGGAGCGGCTGGCGTCTCAGGTGATGACGCGGGCGGCGGTGCGGTCGGGGCCGGGTCAGGGTCGGCGGGCGCATCCGCCGGGGCATCGACAGCCGTCGGGGCGGCGGGGGCGGCAGGCCGCGCTTCCGGAGTCGATTCGACGCGCACGCGGAACTTGACGCGCGCCCCGAGCACCGACTGGATGGCGCCGCGCACGTGCTCGCTCACGCTGTCGGTGGGAGCGGCGCGCTGCTTGAACGCGGCGGCGTCGGCTTCGGTCGGGAAGGCGATCGTGAGCACGTCGTCGTCGAGCGCGACGGGAGTGGTGCCGAAGACGACCGTCCACGAACTGCGCTTGGCCGTCTGCACGGCGTCGAGCACTGCTGGCCACGCCTCTCGCACGGCGGCGAGCGTCAGCGGAGTGGGGGGAGCAGCCTCCGGCGGCGCGGCGTCGGCGGGAACCGCGGCCGGGGCGGGAGCGGAGGTCGGTGCTGCCGGCGCAGCCGGGGCCGGTGCACCTGGCGCGGCCGGTGCACCCGGGGCGGCGGGCACCAGTGCGGCGGGCACCGGTGCTGCCGCCGCCACGGGCGCGGCGGCCCGTGCGACGGGAGCCGCAGCGGGCACGTCGGCGCCGAGCGCGACGAGCACGCGCGCCGTCATGAGCTCGAGGTGCAGGCGGGGCGAGGTCGCCCCGGTCATCTCGGTGAGCGCGCGGTTGACGACGTCGGCGGCGCGCGAGAGTTCGGCGGGCGCGAACATGGCCGCCTGGTCGCGCATGCTCTGCAGGTCGTCGGCGGGGATGCCGTGGAGCACCGAGGCGGCGCTGTCAGCGGTCGCCTGCACGACGATGAGGTCGCGCAGGCGCTCGAGCAGGTCGTCGACGAACCGGCGCGGGTCTTGACCGGTCTGGATGACGCGGTCGACCGCGTGGAAGGCGGCCCCGGCATCGCGCGCCGCGATCGCGACAACGACCTCGTCGAGCAGCGCGCCGTGCGTGTAGCCGAGCAGTGCCACGGCGCGCTCGTAGGTGACGGTGGCGTCGTCGCTGCCGGCCATGAGCTGGTCGAGCAGCGAGAGGGTGTCGCGCACCGAGCCGCCGCCGGCGCGCACGACGAGCGGCAGCACGCCGGGCTCGATCGTGACCTTCTCGCTCTCGCAGAGCTGCTGCACGTACTCGAGCAGCTGGGCGGGCGGTACGAGGCGGAAGGGGTAGTGGTGCGTGCGCGAGCGGATCGTGCCGATGACCTTCTCGGGCTCGGTCGTGGCGAAGATGAACTTCACGTGCTCGGGCGGCTCTTCGACGATCTTGAGCAGAGCGTTGAAGCCCTGCGGCGTCACCATGTGCGCCTCATCGAGGATGAAGATCTTGTAGCGGTCGCGCGCGGGGGCGAACACCGCGCGCTCGCGCAGGTCGCGGGCGTCGTCGACGCCGTTGTGGCTCGCGGCGTCGATCTCGACGACGTCGAGCGAGCCCCCGCCATCGCGGCTGAGCTCGATGCAGCTCGGGCACACGCCGCACGGGGTGTCGGTCGGCCCCTCGACGCAGTTGAGGCAGCGGGCGAGGATGCGCGCGCTCGTGGTCTTGCCGCAGCCACGGGGGCCGCTGAACAGGTAGGCGTGGTTGACCCGGTCGCCGCGCAGCGCCGCCCGCAGCGGATCGGTCACGTGACTCTGGCCGATGAGCTCGGCGAACGTCTCGGGCCGATAGCGGCGGTAGAGGGCGGTGACCACGTGCCCAGCGTAGTCGTCACCTCGGATGCCCGAGCCGGGCATCCCGCCCCCCATCGCTGCACGAATGAAGGACTTCTCGGCGCGGGTCACGGCGAGTCGCGGCGACACGCCGACGCAGGATGCCCGCCGTCCTTCATTCGTGCACCTGCAGCCGCGCGGCTCAGCCGACGAGGGCGGCGGCGGCCTGCGCGATCGCGAGCTCTTCGTTGGTCGGCACCACGAGCACGGCGACGGGAGCACCCTCGGGCGAGATGGCCCGCGCGTCGCGGGAGGGCGATTCGTTGCGGTCGGCGTCGATCGCGAGCCCCAGGTGCGCGAGCCCGTCGAGCGCGCGGGCTCGCAGGGCGGGTGCGTTCTCGCCGATGCCGGCCGTGAAGACGACGGCATCGAGGCCACCGAGCTGCGCGAGGTACGCCCCGACGTAGTGCCGGATGCGGTGCGCCCAGACGTCGAGGGCGAGCGCGGCATCCGCGTCGCCAGCATCGGCGGCCGCCGTGACGTCGCGCATATCGGCCGAACCGGCGAGGCCGAGCAGGCCGCTGCGGCTGTTGAGCAGCGCGTCGAGCTCGTCGATCGTGAGGCCGGTGCGCAGCAGGTGCAGGAGGGCTCCGGGGTCGACGTCGCCCGAGCGCGTGCCCATGACGAGACCGGCGAGAGGGGTGAGGCCCATCGAGGTGTCGATCGAACGGCCGCCGTCGATCGCCGTCGCCGACGAGCCGTTGCCGAGGTGCAGCACGATGAGCTTGAGGGTCTCGATCGGCCGGCCGAGCAGCGTCGCGGCGCGCCCCGCGACGAACTGGTGGCTCGTGCCGTGGAAGCCGAAGCGGCGCACGCCGTGCTCGGCCGCGACGGCGCGGTCGATCGCGTAGGTCGCCGCGGCGGCGGGCATCGACTGGTGGAAGGCGGTGTCGAAGACGGCGACGTGCGGTACGTCGGGCAGGGCGAGACGCGCGGCGCGGATGCCCGCCAGATTCGCCGGGTTGTGCAGCGGCGCGAGCGCGCTGACCGCCTGGATGCCCGCCACGACCTCGTCGTCGATGACGACGGGTGCCGCGAACAGCTCGCCGCCGTGCACCACGCGATGGCCGACGGCGGCGATCGACGCCGCCTCGGGGCCGAGGCGGTCGAGCACGACGCGCATCCCGGATTCGTGATCGGCGGCATCGCCCCCGGCGTGGCCGAGACGTTCGAGCAGCCCCGACAGCACGACCTGCTCACTGACGACGTCGACGAGCTGGTACTTGATCGAGCTCGAGCCCGAGTTGACGACGAAGACGCGCACGGTCAGGCCACTCCGCCGATGGTCGAGATGGGTGTGGTCGGAGGGGGAGGAGTTCTTTGCGCCTGGATCGCGGTGATGGCGACGGTGTTGACGATGTCGCTCACGAGCGCCCCGCGGCTGAGGTCGTTGACGGGTTTGCGCAGCCCCTGCAGCACGGGCCCGATTGCGACGGCGCCCGCCGAGCGCTGCACTGCTTTATAGGTGTTGTTGCCGGTGTTGAGGTCGGGGAAGACGAAGACGGTCGCGCGCCCCGCGACAGGCGAGCCCGGCATCTTCGACGCGGCGACGCTCGGCTCGGCGGCCGCGTCGTACTGCATCGGCCCGTCGACGAGCAGCTCGGGCGCCCGCTCGCGCACGAGCTGCGTGGCCGCGCGCACCTTCTCGACGTCGTCGCCCGAGCCCGACTCTCCCGTCGAGTACGAGAGCATCGCGATGCGCGGCTCGATCGCGAACTGCGAGGCGGTCGCCGCCGACGAGATCGCGATGTCGGCGAGCTGCTCGGCCGTCGGGTCGGGGATCACGGCGCAGTCGCCGTAGACGAGCACCCGGTCGGCGAGGCACATGAGGAAGACGCTCGACACGACGCTCACGCCCGGGTCGGTCTTGATGATCTCGAAGCTCGGCCGGATGGTGTGGGCTGTCGTGTGCGCGGCCCCCGAGACCATGCCGTCGGCGAGGCCGAGGTGCACCATCATCGTGCCGAAGTAGCTGACGTCGGTGACGACGTCGCGCGCGGTCTCATAGCTGACGCCCTTGTGGGCCCGGAGGCGCGCGTACTCCTCGGCGAAGCGGTGCCGCAGGGTCTCATCGTGCGTCGACAGGATGCTCGCCTGCGAGAGGTCGAGCCCCAGCTCGGCGGCGCGGGCCCGCACGGTCTGCTCGTCGCCGAGAATGGTCAGCTGGCACACGCCGCGCTGCAGCAGTGTGCCGGCCGCGCGCAGCACCCGGTCGTCGTCGCCCTCGGGCAGCACGATGTGCTTGCGGTCGCCGCGCGCCCGCTCGAGCAGATCGAACTCGAACATGAGGGGCGTCACGACGTCGGAGCGCGTCACGTCGAGCCGGTTCATGAGCGCCTCGGCGTCGATGTGGCGCTCCCACAGCGCGAGCGCCGTGTCGTACTTGCGCTGGCTGTCGGCCGCGAGCCGGCCGCGCGCCCCCATGATCGCGAGCACGGTGTCGTAGGTGCCCGACTCGGCCCGGATGATCGGCAGGCTCGGGTCGAGGCCCTCGACGAGGCTCTGCACAGCATCCGGGGTCTCGAACCCGCCGTAGAGCACGATGGCCGCGAGGCTCGGGAAGGTCTCGCTCGCATGCGCCATGAGCACGGCCAGCAGCACTTCGCTGCGGTCGCCGGGAATCAGCACGACGGCGCCCTCGGTGAGGCGCGGCAGCACGTTCTCCATCGACATGCCGGCCACGACGGCGCCGAGCACCTCGCGCTGCAGCAGCGCCTCGTCGCCGCGCTCGAAGGTGCCGCCGCAGGCCTCCATGACGGCGGCGACGGTGGGCGCGATGAGGTACGGGTCTTCGGGGATGGCCGCCACGAGCGCCTCGGGAGCCACCGTCTGCACGGCCGCGCAGATGGCGTCGAGCGCCTCGGCGTCGGCGCGGTTGGCGATGATGCCCAGCAGCTGCGCGTGCTCGTGGTCGAGCTCGGCGATCGCGACCTCGGCGACGCGGCGCATGTCATCGGCGGAGCGCGCCCCCGACTCGGCAAGCCCGCGCCCGCCGGATGCCCCGCTCTCGCGCCCGCCGATGACGAGCAGCACGGGGGCGCCCAGGTTGGCCGCGATGCGCGCGTTGAACGAGAGCTCGGTCGGGCTCGACACGTCGGTGTAGTCGCTACCGACGATGACCACGGCATCGCTGCGCTGCGCGACGGCGTGGTAGCGCTCGACGATCACGGCGAGCGCCGCCTCGGGGTCGGCGTGCACCTCGTCGTAGCCGACGCCGATCGCCTCGTCGTACTCGAGGTCGACGCCGTCGTGCGCGAGCAGCACGTCGAGCACGTAATCGCGCTCGTCGCGCGACCGCGCGACGGGCCGGAAGACCCCCACCCTTTGCACGCGGTGGCTCAACGTGTCGACGAGCCCGAGGGCCACCGTCGACTTGCCCGAGTTGCCCTCGGCGGAGGTGATGTAGATGCTGCGCGACATTGCGCCCAGCCTAGGGCGACAGCCTTGGAGGGCCCAGGGGCCGATGGTCCCGGGGATGCTGCGCCGGGCATCCGCGCACAAAAAAGGACCCCTCGCGCACCCGCCAGAGCCCGGTTACCCTTGCTGCATTTCTGCCCTGGGGGAGTTGGCCTGGATGGCGCCACGCGAGGAGCCTCCCCTAGTTTACGGGTAGCATGGCCAAGTCGTCGCGCGCGAGCGCTGCGGCCGCCTGGAGGATTCGCCTAGTGGCCTATGGCGCACGCTTGGAAAGCGTGTTGGGTGCAAGCCCTCGGGGGTTCGAATCCCCCATCCTCCGCCATGGTCGTCCTCGGCTTCGCTCAGCGCGCGATCTCGACGACCTCGACCGGCGTGCGGTTCCCCGCCTCATCCATGCCGTAGACGCAGTAGCGAATCGGCAGTTGGTCGTCGGTCAGAAACAACGGCATGACGAAAAAGTCGGTGAACGCATCCGCGTCGTCGCAGTCGACCTCGCCGGGCGCACCCCACACGAAGCGCACCGTCGAGATCTCGGGCGGGTCGATGAACGGCCAGACAAGCACGCCATCCTCACCGTCACGCTCGATGACCGCGCCGGCCGACAGCACCGGCGGGGTGCGGTCGACGGTGAACAGCACGGATGCGGCACCCGCGTAGTCCTCCCCCGCCACACCGCACAGCACATAGCGCCCCTCCTCGTCGGGCAATGGCACCTCGAACTCGGTGCCGAACTGCTCCCACACCTCGCCGCCGGCCGCGATCTCGACGGCTGTGCCGTTCGCGTAGGTCGCCGGGTCGAGGCAGGCGGCGCCGTCGCCCAGCGGCACGAGCGCCCAGCGACCCAGACCCTCAGAGACACCGACGAAGCTCACGGCCGCTACGCGACCCACCGAGTCGGGAACGCCCGCGCCCTGGAACGATCCCCCGACACCCTCGTTCCAGATGCTCGAGGTCGGCAGCGGGCAGTCGCCCGCCAGTGAGAATTCTCCAGCGGCATCGAAACACGCCCCGACGCCGGCGACACTCACCGCATAACTGGTGTCGACGAGCCGCTCAACGCCGCCGGGCAGCACCTCGCAGGGCCGGTTCAACCAGCACTCGCCGCCCCGGTCGGCCAGCGTGCCGAGCGTGGTGGTGTTGATCATCCCCACGATCGCGGTCGGCTCACCGTTGGCATCAACCGACAGGAGCGGCGAGCCGCTCGAACCCTGAATGATGCCGGGGCAATCGTTCTGCCAGGCGCCGAACCACAGCCACTGAAACTCGATGAGGGTGCGCTGCTCGCCAAGCGTGCAGTCACCTCGCCGCAACACCCACTCCTCCGGAGCGAGATCCTGCACGGGAACGCCGACGTTCACGACAGCGGAGCCCGGAGTCGGCTCGGTGTCGGTCAGCGGCACGGCACGAATGCCGCGCTCCGTCAGCTCACCGAGCGTCGCGTCGAGTCGCACGATGGCGGTATCGGTGTGCCGCATGGTCGAGTAGCTGAGTTCGACTACCTCGACCGAGAACGCCGAGGTATAGCCGTCGGCGAGCAGAAACTCGGCGGTGCCGCCCCAGTCGATGCCGATCGTCGTGACCTGCGCCGGGCGTCCAACATCCCCCGTGCAGTGTCCGTTCGTGAGCACGTACGCGGGGCCTGCGTCGACGCCGGTATCGATAAGGGTTCCCGAGCAGTTCGACCCCGCGTTCAGCGACACCACCCCGCTGAAGGCGGCCAGCTGATCGAGCGGCAACGGTGCGGCGGGCACGATCTCGACGGGAACGCGCAGGTCAGGGGTGGCGTCATCACTCGAGGCCGTGCATCCGGTCAGGAAAAGCGCGACGACGGCGAGGGTGCCGAGCAAAGCCCTCCCGCCGACACTGTGTGCTCGTACCATGGGCTCACCGTAAGCGCAGCCAGACGATTGCTCAAGACCGAAGCGCGAGGTATCCACATTCGCGCATGTCTGGTGCATGATTGCGCTGAGAGCGCTTGCATCCGCGAGCCGTGACCACCGGAGGCCACCCCCATGTCCGCAGGATCCGCCGTCGAGACGCGCAGCTCATGGATGCCGCTGTTCGTCGTCATGCTGGCGCAGGTGCAGTTGGCGTTCAACGCCTGGAACGTCTCGATCACCGGCATCACCGAAGACCTCGGCATCTCGCCCACCACCGTCGGTCTCGCCAACACCGCGAGCACCTTCGCGGTCTCCGCCTTCCTGCTGCTCGGGGCGAAGATCACGGCGAAGATCGGCCCGCTGCTCGCCTTCCGCATCGGCGTCATCATCCCGGCGCTCGCCGCGATCCTCATCGCGACGGCGCAAGACGGCTCGGTGCTGTTCATCGCCCAGTCGATCACGGGCGCATCGAACGCGATCACGCTGCCGGCGCTGACGATCATCATCGCGGCGAGCTTCCAGGGCAAGCAGCAGGCCTCGGCGATCGGATACTTTGCCGCGAGCATCCCGCTCGCCCAGGTCGTCTCGCTCCTGATCGCGGGTCAGTTCGCCTCGACGATTGGCTGGCGCTGGTCGTTCGTGCTCGTCGCCTCGATCGGTCTGCTCAACTTCGCCGCGAGCTTCCTGCTCAAGCCGGTGCCGCCGCAGAAGAACCTCATCGTCGACTGGACGGGCGGCGCGCTCGCGGCGATCGCGATCATCCTCATCAGCTTCGGCATGAGCGTCATGAACGACTGGGGTCTGCTGACGGCGACCTCTAACGCGCCGATCTCGCTCGGTGACTTCTCGGTCGTGCCGCTGTTCTTCGTCGCGGCGGTCATCTTCGCGCAGCTCTTCCTGGCCCGCACCCGCAAGCGCATGGAAGAGCGTCGGGTGCCGCTCGTCAACCTCGACATCGTCGGCGAGCGCAGCGAGCGCGCGACCGTCACCGTCATGGGGCTCATGCTCTTCGTCGGCACGGCGGTCTCATTCCTCATGCCGCTCTACATGCAGGTCGTGCAGGGCTTCGTGGGCATCGAGGTCTCACTCGCGGTGATTCCGTACACGATCTCGATCTTCATCGCCAACACCCTCGTCGCGCGGCTCTACGGTCGGTTCGCGCCGCGCACGATCGCGAGCGTGAGCATGACCGTCGTGACCCTCGCACTAGTGTGGCTGTCGTTCACGATCGCGAACGACTGGGGGCAACTGTCGGTCGTCATCGGCCTCGTCGTGCTCGGCCTCGCGCAGGGCTGCGTGGTCGCGCTCGTCTTCAACGCGCTGCTGACCTCGGCGCCGAAGGAGAACGCGGGCGACGTCGGGGCGATCCGCGGCCTGACCCACAACCTCTCGGGCAGCGCGGGCATCGCGGTGGCCTCGGCCTTTGCCGTGGGGCTGCTCACCTCGAGCGCCTACTCCGCCGCGAACGAGTCGGAGGCCTTCACGCCCGAGATCATCGAGCAGATCAACTTCGACAACGTGAACTTCTTCACCAACGCGCAGCTCGAGCAGGTGCTGACGGCCAACACCGACGCCACCGACGAGCAGATCGCTGTCGCGGTCGAGGAGTTCACACAGGCGCGCCTCGACGCCCTGCGCACGACGATGCTCGTGCTCGGCGGGCTCGCGGCGCTCGCGATCGTTCCCGCGCGCCGCATGCCCGGCTTCCAGAAGGAGGACCTCTACGTGGGGTATCCCGAGTCGGACGAGAAGAAGGACTAGCGAGCGCACGACACGAACGGGCCCCGGCGGATGCTCTCCGCCGGGGCCCGTTCGTGCGCGGTGCGCCGCTAGGCGGTGAAGCGCTGCTCGATCGCCGTGAGCAGCGTGCGTACCGAGACGCCCGTGGCGCCTTCGGCGAGGTAGCCGTAGGCCGGCCCCTCGTTCACGGCCGCGCCAGCGATGTCGAGGTGCGCCCACGGGATCTGCGTGCCGTCGGCACGCTTCCCGACGAACTCCTTCAAGAAGATGCCGGCGACGAGCATGCCGCCGTCGCGGTTACCCACCTTGAGGTTGGCCATGTCGGCGAAGCGCGATTCGAGCTGCACGCGCAGCTCTTCCGGCAGGGGCATGTGCCAGTGCGGCTCGCCGGTCTGCTCGCCGGCGGCGACGATCTCGCGCACGAGCTCGGTGTCGCCCATGACGCCGACCGTGCGGCGGCCGAGCGAGACGATGGCCGCGCCCGTGAGGGTCGCGACGTCGATGATCGCGTCGGGGTTCTCCTCGCTCGCGAGCACGAGGCCGTCGGCCATGACGAGCCGGCCCTCCGCGTCGGTGTTCATGACCTCGACGGTCGTGCCGCCGCGGATGGTGAGGATGTCGTTGACGCGGATCGCCGTCGACGAGACGAGGTTCTCCGACATGCAGAGGAAGGCCGTCAGCCGCACGGGCAGGCCGAGCCGGGCCGCGGTCAGCACGAGACCGAGCGAGACGGCTGCGCCGCCCATGTCGTTCTGCATGCCGTTCATCGCCTCGGCGGGCTTGAGCGAGTACCCGCCGGTGTCATAGGTGATGCCCTTGCCGACGAGGGCGACATGCTTCTCGGCGCCCGCCGGGGCGTACGAGACCTTGACGAGCCGCGGCGGGCGCGACGAGCCCTGGCCGATGCCGATGATGCCTCCGCAGCCCTCGGCGGCGAGCTTCTTCTCGTCCCACACCTCGACCGTGACGGGGGCGCCCTTCGCGGCCGCGATGGCGGCGTCGGCGAACGACTGGGGGCAGAGGTCGCCTCCGGAGCGGTTGGTCAGGTCGCGCACGAGCGCGATGTGCTCGCTGACGATGCGGATGCGCTCGATCGCCTCAGCTGAGATCGCTCCGGTCGTGCAGACGGTCACTGCCGAGACCGGGGCCTTGACCTTCGCCGCGGTCGTGGCGCGGTAGTCGGTGAAGGCGTAGGCCGCGAGCGCGGCGCCCTCGATCATCGCGTGCACGTGGGCCTCGTCGTCGAGGCCGAACGCGAGGGCGACGGAGCCGGCACCGGCGAGCTGCCGCACCGCAGAGCCCGCGGCACGTCGAGCCGTGTCGGCCGACAGCGTCGCACCGAGACCGACGACGGCGACGGTCGCGCGCGAGCCCTCGAGGGCCGGCAGGCGCAGTAGCTCGTCGGCCTTGCCGGTGAGCCCGATGGCCGCGAACGGTGCCAGCAGACCGGCGAGCGAGGGGTGGGCGACGAGCTCGGGGCCGTCGGTGCCGATGCGGGCGGCGACGACGACGACGTCGACGTCGAGGGAGGCGGGGGCTGCGGGTGAGGTGGTCACCGTCAGGCTGCTCATGCGGGGTCCGTTTCTCGTGCGTTTGGGGGCGATTCCCGGATGACGAATCGTCGCGCCCAGGCTATTCCCTTTGGTGTGCGGGCGATATGGTGTCGGTGATTATGTCGGCCGATCGGCAGCAGTCGGAGAGGAACACCATGTCGCCCGAGGCCGCCGCGCCCTCCCCTGACTCCGACCCGGATGCCGTGCGCACCGCGCGCATCGGCTGGCTGCGCTCGGGACCGTTCGCGATCGGGTTCATCGGCACGATCGGCGTGCTGCTCGCGCTGCTGCTCGGTGCCGCGGTCTCGCAGCTCGCCTACACGATCACCCTCATCTTCCTCGCGACGTTCATCAGCCTCGGGCTCTACCCCGTCGTGACGCGCCTCCAGCGGCGCGGCCTCTCGAAGGGGGCCTCGATCGGCGTCGTGCTCGCAGCGTTCCTCGCCGTCGTCGCGGTGCTGCTCGTGCTCATCATCCCGATCGTCATCGAGCAGGCGACCGAGCTCGCGCGCACGCTGCCCGAGAACCTCTCCGACATCGAGAACCAGGGCTGGTTCCTCGATCTCGACGGCCAGTTCAACGGGTACCCCGTCATCCTGCTCGAGTGGGTGCGGGTGAGCTCGGCCGACCCGAACCTATGGCTCACCCTCGGCGGCGGCGCCCTGCGCATCGGTGCCGACATCATCAACGGCACCTTCGGCGCGCTGCTCGTCGTCGTCATCACGATCTACTTCGTCGCCTCGCTCGACACGATGAAGCAGGCGCTCTACGACCTCGTTCCGGGGTCGAAGCGTGCGGCGTTCTCCGAGATCGCGGAGGAGATCTTCGACTCGATCGGCAAGTACCTCAGCGGCCAGGTCGTGATCGCGGCCATGAACGCGACCTTCTCCTTCATCCTGCTCACGATCATGGGGGTGCGCTACGCGGGAATCCTCGCGTTCATCGCCCTCTTCATCACGCTCATCCCCGTCATCGGCCCGCTCATCAGCACGACGATCATGGTCGTCGTCTCGCTTTTCACCTCGCCCACCGCCGCGATCGTCGTCGCCATCGTCATGGTCATCTACATGCAGGTCGAGGCCTACCTCTTCACGCCGCGCATCATCGGCAAGGCCATCAGCATCCCGGCCTCGCTCGTGCTCATCGGCGCCGTCATCGGCGGCACCCTGCTCGGCCTGCTCGGTGCGCTCGTCGCCTCGCCGGTCGTCGCGAGCATCCTGCTGGTGCTGAAGAAGGTCGTCGTGCCCCGGCAGCGACTCAAGTAGCACGGCATGCCCAGCGACTCCGGGGCGCTCGTGCCCGCTCTTCTCGTCATCGCCCACGTCGTGCTCGGCTCGATCGCGGTCATCCTTATCTCCGCCCGGCGCCGGCCGTCGACCGCGATCGCCTGGATGCTGACGATCATCTTCATCCCCTACGTCGGCGCGATCGCGTTCTTCCTCGTCGGGTTCAGCCGCCTGCCGAAGCGCCGCCGCGAGAAGCAGCGCGAGGTCAGCGAGCTCATCCTCGCCCGCACCGAGGGCCTCGACCGGGTGAGCCACCGCGACGAGTGGCCCGAGTGGCTCGGCTCGTCGGTGCGCCTCAACGAGACACTCGGAGCCCTGCCCATGGTGGGCGGCACGCGCGCGCAGCTGACCGACGACTACGAGGGCTCGATCGCGTCGATCGTCGCCGACATCGATACGGCGCAGTCGTACGTGCACGTCGAGTTCTTCATCCTCGCGCTCGATGCGACGACCGAGCCGTTCTTCGCCGCGCTCGAGCGGGCGACCGCGCGCGGGGTCACGGTGCGCGTGCTGAGCGACCACCTCATGAGCATCCTGTCGTCGGCGCGGAAACCCACACTCGCCCGCTTGGCCGCCATGGGCGCTGAATGGCACGGGATGCTCCCCCTCCGCCCGCTGCGGGGCCAGTGGCAGCGCCCCGACCTGCGCAACCACCGCAAGCTCGTCGTCGTCGACGGCCGCGTGGGCCACACGGGGTCGCAGAACATGATCGCGTCGAACTACGGCAAGAAGAAGGCGATCCGACGCGGCCTGCACTGGCATGAGGTGATGGTGCGGCTCGAGGGGCCCGTCGTGCGCGAGCTCGACGCCGTGTTCGTGACCGACTGGTACAGCGAGACCGACGAGCTGCTGCCGCTCGACACGAGCCCCGTCGTGCTCGGCGACGACCCCGCGCTGCTCGACGCGCAGGTGCTGCCGAGCGGCCCGAGCTTCGAGAACGACAACAACCTGAAGCTCTACACGACGCTGATCCACAAGGCCGAGAGGCAGGTGAGCATCACGAGCCCCTACTTCGTGCCCGACGAGGCGATCCAGCTCGCGATCATCACAGCGGCCTCGCGCGGCCTGCTCGTCGAGCTCTACGTGAGCGAGATCGGCGACCAGTTCTTCGTCTATCACGCGCAGCGGTCGTACTACGAAGACCTGCTGCGCGCGGGCGTGCGCATCTACCTCTACCGGGCGCCGACCGTGCTGCACTCGAAGCACTTCACGATCGACGACGACGTCGCGATCGTGGGGTCGAGCAACATGGACATCCGCTCGTTCAGCCTCAACATGGAGGTCTCGGTCATGGTGCACGGTGCCGAGTTCGTGCAGCGCATGCGCGCGATCGAGGCCTCGTACCGCGAGCAGAGCACCGAGGTGCGTCTCGACGAGTGGGTGCGACGACCGTGGGGCGAGAAGGTGCGCGACAGCCTCGCTCGCCTCACGTCGTCACTGCAGTAGCGCGACCAGCTAGGAGAGCGCCTTCGTCTTGATCGCGTCGAACTCCGCCTGCGTGATGGTGCCATCGGCGAGCAGGGCCTTGGCTTTCGCGATCTCATCGGCGGGGCTCGTGCCTGCCGCCTGGCGGATGTACTCCGTCGCGGCATCCCGAGACTTCTGCGCCGAGGCCTGGCTGCGCTTCGCCATGCCGCCGCCGCGCGCGATCAGATACACGAAGAGCGTGAGGAACGGCACGAACCAGATGAACAGCAACCAGACGGCCTTCCAGCCGCCGCCGAGCGTCTCGTCGCGGAACAGGTCGACGACGACGCTGAAGAGCGTAATGAAGTAGGCGATGAAGGCGAAGGAGATGAAGAAGAGCAAGACGAGGTCCCAGATGTTGCTGAACAGGCCGTCCATGGTGGTGGTCCTTTCGACGAGGCAAAGGGCGGCCGGGCGTGCTCCGCTCGATTCACTCTACGAAGAAACCTCCCGCTCGGTTAGTGTCAACACGTGAGCGATATCACCATCACGATGCTGATCCTCGCCGTCGTGGTGCTCGCGTTCGTGACGAACCGCATCCCCGTCGGCCTCATCGCCGTGGGCGCCTCGCTCGCGCTCTACGCCTTCGGCATCCTCGACCTGGGTCAGACCTTCGCGGGCTTCGGCGATCCGGCCGTCGTGCTCATCGCGGCGCTGTTCGTCGTCGCCGAAGGCCTCGACGGCTCGGGGCTGACCGCGTGGACGGGCCAGCAGCTCGTCAAGCGCGGTGGCAGCAGCAGCCGCACGATGACGGTCATCATCATGGCCGTCGTCGCCGTGCTCGCCGCGCTCATCAGCGTCAACGGGGCTGTCGCCGCGCTGCTGCCCGTCGTCGTCGTCATCGCGACGAAGATGACGATGCCGGCCGGTCGCCTGCTGCTGCCCCTCGCCTTCGGGGCGCACGCCGGCTCGCTGCTCACCCTCACGGGCTCGCCCGTGAACGTCATCATGTCCGAGCTCGCCGAGGAGGAGACGGGCCGCGGCTTCGGCTTCTTCGAGTTCAGCCTCGTCGGTCTGCCGATCGTGGTCGGCACCGTGCTCATCGCCATCCTGCTGGGCAACCGGCTCATCCCGGCCCGCACACCGTCGACCCTCGCGACCGACCTGGGCGACCATGCCCGCACGCTGCTCGCCCAGTTCGGGGGCGCCCAGCCGTTCGGCCGCGTGCGGGTGCTCTCCGGGTCGCCGCTCATCGGCCGCACGGCCGAGCAGATCGTCTTCGAGAGCGAGTCGCCGGTCTCCCTCATCGCGATCCAGTCGCCCGGCGTGCCCGGCTCGCGCGACGACGCGACGCCCATCCGCGAGGGCGACGTGCTGATCCTGCAGGGCACGCCCACGAGCATCCGGTCGGTCAGCGACGACGTGAAGCTCGAGGGTATCGGCACGAGCACGGTGTCGAGCACCTGGGCGGCGATGGATGCGGACTACGGAGTCGCCGAGATCGTCATCCCACCGCGGTCGCGGGCGATCGGCGACGCGGTCTTCCCCGGCATGGTCACCGAGAGCGGCGACCTCATCATCGTCGCGATCCAACGGGGCGGCGAAGACATCGGCGACCAGACCGGCATCAGCCTCGAAGCGGGCGACATCCTGCTCGTGCAGGGCCGGTGGGATGCCCTCGACGCGAACCTGCGCGACTCCTCCGTCATGGTGGTGGATGCCCCCGACCAGATCCGCCGCCAGGCGGCGCCCCTCGGGCGCCGCGCCTACCTCGCCCTCGGTGTGCTCGTGCTCATGGTCATCGCCCTGGCGACGGGCATCGTGCCGCCCGCCGTGGCCGGACTCGTCGCCGCCTCGATCATGGTGCTCACGCGCGTCGTGTCGATCGAGAAGGCGCACCGCTCGATCCAGTGGACGACCATCCTGCTCGTCGGCGGCATGATCCCGGTCTCGACGGCGATCACCCAGACCGGGGCGGCCGATCTGCTCGCGACAGGCATCGTGGACGTCGTCGGATCGTTCGGCCCAGCAGTCGTGCTGGCGGCGCTCGGTCTCGTGACCCTCATCTTCGGCCAGCTCATCAGCAACACGGCGACGGCGCTCATCATCGCGCCGATCGCCATCTCGGTCGCCTATGAGATGGGGGTTTCTCCCCTGCCGTTCCTCATGGCGGTCGCGGTCACGGCCGCCGCCGCCGTGCTGACCCCCGTGGCCACGCCGGCGAACCTCATGGTGATGGCGCCGGCGGGGCTGCAGTTCGGCGACTACTGGAAGTTCGGGCTGCCGGTCGGGCTCGTGTTCTTCGCCGTGGCCGTGCTGCTGGTGCCGGTGCTCTTCCCGTTCTGATCCCTCTCGCGGCCGCGGCTCAGCGTCGGCCCAGCGTGCCAAAGATGCCGCGCACGACCTCGCGGATGATCGTCTGGCCGGTGCGCGACCCGAGGACGTCACCGAGCACATCGCCCACGCCGGGTGCGGGTGCCGTCGTACGCCGAGTGGGTGTGCGCGTCCGTGTGCGCTCGCCCTTCTGCAGGTCGCGCAGAGCCTTCTCGTACTGCTCGCGCGCCGCATCCGTGCTCGCCACCGCGTCGCGCGCCGCCTCGGGCTCGGCCGCCGCGGTCATGCGCCCGGTGAGCAGCTCGTAGGCCGATTCGCGATCGACGGCCTGCCCGTAGCGGGGCTGCAGCGGCGAGGCCGCGATCGCCGCGGCGACGGTGTCGGCAGGCGCGGGATCCATCGACCCCTGGGGCGCACGCAGCCGCGTCCAGGCGACCGGCGAGGGCGCACCCCGCTCGTTCATGACGGTGACGATCGCCTCGCCGATGCCGAGCGTCGTGAGCACCTCCTCGAGCTCGTACCCGCTGTTCGGGTAGGTCGAGACGGCAGCCCTGAGCGCCTTGGCGTCGTCGGGAGTGAAGGCGCGCAGCTGGTGCTGCACGCGCGAACCGAGCTGCGCGAGCACGTCGCCCGGCACGTCTTTGGGCGACTGCGTCACGAAGAAGATGCCGACGCCCTTCGAGCGGATGAGCCGCACCGTCTGCGTGATGGCGGCGAGGAAGTCTTTGCTCGCGTCGCGGAACAGCAGGTGCGCCTCGTCGAAGAAGAACACGAGCTTCGGCTTCTCGAGATCGCCGACCTCGGGCAGGTCGTTGAACAGGTCGGCGAGCAACCACATGAGGAAGGTCGAGAACAGCGCGGGCTTGTCGGCGACCCCCGGAACCTCGAGCAGGCTCACGATGCCGCGACCGTCATCGGTCACGCGCAGGAAGTCGGCGGTATCGAACTCGGGTTCGCCGAAGAACACGTCGGCACCCGCGCCGGCGAAGGTGATGAGCTCGCGCAGGATCACGCCCGCAGTCGCTTTGCTGAGGCCGCCGAGCTCGGCGAGCTCGGCTTTGCCCTCATCGCTCGTCAAGAATTGGATGACGGCCCGCAGATCATCGAGCCCCACGAGCGGCAGGCCGTTCTGGTCGGCGTAGAGGAACACGAGGTGCAGGCTCGACTCTTGCGTGGCATTGAGCCCGAGCACCTTGCTGAGCAGCAGCGGGCCGAAGCTCGAGACCGTGGCCCGCACGGGAATCCCCGGGCCGACACCGCCCAGGCTGAAGAACTCGGTGGGGTGCGCCGCGCCGGCCCACTGCTGACCGATCGCCGCCGTGCGCTCGAGCAGCGCGTCGTTGCTCTCGCCCGCGACGGCGATGCCGCTGAGGTCGCCCTTGATGTCGGGCGCGAAGACGGGCACACCCGCGGCGCTCAACTGCTCGGCGAGCACCTGCAGGGTCTTGGTCTTGCCCGTGCCCGTCGCGCCGGCGACGAGCCCGTGCCGGTTCGTCATGGCGATGGGGATGCGCACGCGAACGTCGGGCAGCGCCTCGCCGTTGACGAGAGCACCGAGCTCGAGCACAGCGCCCTCGACCTCGTAGCCGGCCCGGATAGTCGCGACCTCGTCGGGGCTCAGTGGTCTCGGCGAGGGCGCGGCATCCGTCATGGCGTCAGCCTAGGCGACGGGCGTGCGCTCCTGGAGGCCCCAGGCCTGGCCGTAGCCGCCTTCGCTCTCGGGGCGCGCCATGAGGTCGAGGAAGGGCTGCGCGTCGAAGGCCTCAGGGCCGAGCACGCCCGCACCGCTCCAGGCACCCGAGGCGAGCAGCTCGAGCGCGATGACGGGGTTGAGCGCGGTCTGCCACACGACGCACTGGCTCTCGTACTCGGCCATCGTCCACTCGTTGTCGGCCACGTGATAGAGGTAGACGTCGCGGGGCGCGCCGTCGCGACCCGTGCCGGTCACCCAGAGCCCGGCGCAGGTCTTGCCGGTCATCCGGGGGCCCAGCGTGGCGGGATCGGGCAGACCGGCGGCGACGACATCGCGCGGGCTCACCATGACGGGGCCGTCGGCCGAGCGCACCCGCAGCGGCTCCGTCTTGTCGAGGCCGAGCTGGTGCAGCGTCTTGAGGATGCCGATGAACTCGTCACCCAGCCCGTACTTGAACGTGACGCGCTTGGCGTCGACCCAGCGCGGCATGAGCAGCACTTCTTCGTGCTCGACGTTGACGCACTCGACGGGGCCGATGCCCTCGGGGAAGTCGAAGATCTCGGGCTCGCTGAACGGCGGCGTCGTGAACCAGCCCTTCTCCTTCTCCCAGATGACGGGAGGGTTGAGGCACTCCTCGATCGTGGTCCAGATCGAGAACGACGGGGCGAAGATCTCGTTGCCCTCGTCGTCGCGCACGACGAGGTTGGCGCCGTCGCGCGTGCCGAGCTCGTCGATCGCGCTGAAGAGGTGGTCGGCAGCGTAGCGCGCGAAGACGTCGCTCAGCCCGGGCTCGACGCCCATCCCGACGAGGGCGAGCCGTCCGGCCGCCTCCCAGTCGCCCGCGACGGCGAACTGCTCGTCGCCCAGCTTGACGCCCGTGAGGGCGTAGGGCTGGTCGGGGTGCGGGTGCGAGAGGCTCATGGCCATGTCGAGGTAGTCGGCTCCGGCCGCGAGCGCCCCCGCGAAGATCGTGGGCACGAACTTGGGCTCGACGGCGTTCATGACGTGGGTCGCCCCGTGCTCGCGCGCGACCGCGGTGACGCTCTCGGCCTGCGAGGCGTCGATCTGCGCGGCGACGAAGCGCTCGCCCTGCGGGCCGTGCTTCGCCTCGATCCACGCGATCGTGCGCTCAGCACGGCTCTTGTCGTAGTCGCTCACGATGATCGTGTCGAAGAACGAGCGGCGTGCGGCGATCTTGGCGATGGCGTCTCCGACGCCTCCGGCGCCGACCAGGAGGATCCTCATATCCCCATGTTATACACATGGACAACAATCGCGCCAGAGTCGATCGCCCCGGGATGCCCTCCTCCCGCTCGCGCGAGGTCAGCGCGCGAGCGGCGGAACCGTGCGGGGCCGCACGATGAGCCACAGGCTCGCGATCGACACGACCGAGGTCGCGGCCATCACCGCACCCATGGGCACGGCGTTCGCGATGCCGAACAGGCCCACGATCGGCGAGAGCAGCCCGGCGAGCCCGAAGTTCATCGCCCCGAGCAGCGAGGCGGCGGTGCCGGCCTCCTTGCCGTGGTTCGCGAGCGCGAGCGCCTGCACCATGGGGAACCCGAAGCCGCACGCGGTGATGAAGAACCACAGCGGCACGACCGTGCCCCAGAAGCCCGCACCGGCGAGGTCCAGCACGATGATCGCCACCGAGCTGCCGAGCAGCACGAGGGTCGAGACGCTGAGGATCCACTGCGGCGGGATGCGCTTCGCGAGCCGCGAGCTGATCTGCACGCCCGCGACCACGCCGATCGAGTTCATCGCGAACAGCAGTCCGTACCCCTGCGGGTCGAGGCCGTAGACCTCCTGGAAGAGGAACGGCGAGGCCGACAGGTAGCCGAAGAGGCCCGAGAACGACATACCGCCGATGATGGCGACGCCGATGAAGATGCGGTCGGCGAACAGCACGCGGTACCGGTCGCGGATGGTCGCGTGGCCCTTGTCGACGCGCCGCGCGGGCGGCAGGGTCTCGACGATGAGCAGGCTCGCGGCGATGACAATGATCACCCCGTAGGCGGCGAGCACGACGAAGAGCCCGCGCCAGGGCATGATCAGCAGCAGTTGCGAGCCGATCACGGGGGCGAGGATCGGCGCGAGCCCGTTGACGAGCGAGAGGCGCGAGAGCATACGCACGAGCGGGTAGCCGCCGAAGAGGTCGCGCACCGTCGCCATGGCGACGACTCCGCCCGCCGCCGCGCCGAAACCCTGCAGCACGCGGAACGCCATGAGCCAGGTGATGTCGGGGGCGAGCGCGACGCCGAGGCTCGCGAGCACGTGCAGGCTCGTGGCGAGGATGAGCGGCAGGCGCCGGCCGACCGCGTCGCTCCAGGGGCCGACGAGCAGCTGGCCGAACGCGAAGCCGATCGTGGTGGCCGTGAGGGTGAGCTGGATGGCCGCGGTCGGGACCCCGAGGTCGGCCTCGACCTGCGGGAAGGCCGGGAGGTAGAGATCGATCGTGAACGGCCCGAGAGCGGTCAGGGCGCCGAGCACGATCACGTAGACGGCGCGCTGACGGCGGGTGAGCGAGTCTCCGGGATGCACGACCGTCGACACGCAGCAGCCTCCCGAGGCTCGAACAGGGGTGAGGGGGCCGAACGGCCCGGATCAGTCTAGGACGACGGCGGGCGAGGGTCGAATCGATTCGAGCTCGAGATCGCATCCGGGGAACGCGACCGCGAGCAGCAGCACGAGGCCCTTGACCGCCTGCTGCCACTCGATGCCGATGCCCATGATCGACATGCCGTTGTTGAGCACACCGATGATGAGACCGCCGATGATGGCGCCCGAGATGGTACCGATGCCGCCTTGCACCGCCGCGCCGCCGATGAAGGCCGCGGAGATGGCCTCGAGCTCGAGGCCGTCACCCGCCTTCGGGCCGGCGAGGTTGAGCCGCGCGGTGAACACGAGGCCGGCGAGAGCGGCGAGGATTCCCATGTTGACGAACAGCCAAGAGTCGACCGAGCGCGTCTTGCCGCCCGACAGCTCGGCCGCGTGGCGGTTACCGCCGATCGCGTAGATGTGGCGGCCGAACACCGTGCGGTTGGCGACCACGCCGTACACCATGACCAGCACCGCGAGCACGATGAGCGTCACCGGGATGCCCTTGAACGACGCGAGCGCGTAGGTGAACGCACCGACCCCGATCGCGACGAAGGCCATCTTCGCGATGAACCACACCGTCGGGTCGACGGCCTGGCCGTACTTCTTGCGACCATTGCGCGTGCGCACCTGCTGCACGACGAGCGCGACGATCGCGACAGCGCCCACGGCGAGGGTGAAGAAGTCGATCGCCGCATCGGGCCCCGCGAACGAGATGAAGCCGTTGCCGAGCGCACGGTACTCCTCGGGAAACGATCCGATGTTCGAGTTGCCGAGCGTGATGAGCGCGAGCGCGCGGAAGATGAGCATGCCCGCCAGGGTCACGATGAACGCGGGTATGCCCACATAGGCGATCCAGAAGCCCTGCCAGGCTCCCACCACCGCCCCGATGACGAGGGCGCCGATGATGGCGAGCCACCACGGGAAGCCCAGCTGCTGGATGAAAACGCCCGAGATCGCACCGATGAACGCGGCGATCGAGCCGACCGACAAGTCGATGTGGGCGAAGGTGGGCGGAAGCTGGAAGCCTGGCTTCTTCTTGGTCGAGGTCGTTGACTGCGGTGTCAGACATTAGCGCTGCTTCTCCAAGGTCATGAGCGTGAGGAGGGCTTCGGGGGTGGCGTCGGTCACGGGCATCTGGCCCGTGATCCGGCCCTCGGAGAGGGCGTAGATGCGATCGCAGATTCCCAGCAGTTCGGGCAGCTCGGAGGAGATAGCGATGATCGCCTTCCCCTCGATCGCGAGGCGGTTGATGATCGTGGAGATGTCGTACTTCACTCCGACGTCGATGCCGCGCGTCGGCTCATCGAGGATCAGCACGTCAGGGTCGCTGTAGATCCACTTCGAGAGCACGACCTTCTGCTGGTTGCCGCCCGAGAGCTGGCCGGTGCGCTGCAGCACCGTCGGGCTCTTGATGTTCATGCTCTGGCGGTACTCGTTCGCGACCTTGTACCCCTCGTTGTCGTTCACGAGTCCCATGCGCACGAGCTTGCGCAGCGACGCCATCGAGATGTTGCGCTTGATGTCCTCGATGAGGTTGAGGCCGTACATCTTGCGGTCTTCGGTGGCGTACGCGATGCCGTTGCGGATCGCCTTATCGACCGAGCGCGTCTTGATCTCGACGCCCCGCTTGTAGACCTTGCCGCTGATGCGGCTGCCGTAGCTCTGGCCGAACAGGCTCATGGCGAACTCGGTGCGCCCGGCTCCCATGAGGCCCGCGACGCCGACGATCTCGCCCGCGTGCACCGAGAGGTCGACATTGTCGACCATGACGCGAGACGGGTCTTGCGGGTGGTGTGCGGTCCAGTTCTCGACCCGCAGCACCTCCTCACCGATGTGCGGGGTGTGGTCGGGG
Source organism: Microcella sp. (assembly GCF_051860105.1). Taxonomy (GTDB): domain Bacteria; phylum Actinomycetota; class Actinomycetes; order Actinomycetales; family Microbacteriaceae; genus Microcella. Next base: position 82,919 of record NZ_JBHYEO010000003.1, on the reverse strand, counting down.
TACCGGTGCTCGAGATCGCGGCCGACCATGCCCTTGATGATCCGGTCTTCCGACACGTCCTTGTGCTGGATGGTCTCGATCGTCTTGCCGTCGCGGATGACCGTGACCGAGTCGGCGATCTTCTTGATCTCGTTGAGCTTGTGGCTGATGATGATCGACCCGATGCCCTGCCCTGTGAGGTGCAGGATCAGGTCGAGCAGGTGGTCGCTATCGCTGTCGTTGAGCGCGGCGGGCGGCTCGTCGAGGATGAGCAGCTTCACCTCTTCGGAGAGCGCCTTGGCGGTCTCGACGAGCTGCTGCTTGCCGACGCCGATGTCGATGATGCGCGTGACCGGGTCTTCATCGAGGCCGACGCGCGCGAGCAGCTTCTTGGCCTCCTGGTTGGTCTTGTTCCAGTCGATCAGGCCCAGCGGACCCTTCACCTCGTTGTTGAGGAAGATGTTCTCGGCGATCGAGAGGTTAGGGGCTCAGCGCGAGCTCCTGGTGGATGATCACGATGCCCTTGGCCTCTCTGTCGCGGATGTCGCGGAACTCGACCGTCTCGTTCTCGAAGACGATGTCGCCCTCCTAGGTGCCGTGCGGGTAGACCCCCGAGAGCGCCTTCATGAGCGTTGACTTGCCGGCGCCGTTCTCACCGCTGATGGCGTACACCTCGCCGCGCGCCACCTCGAAGGTGACGTCGGAGAGCGCCTTGACACCGGGGGAGGCCTTCGTGATCGACCGCATCTCGAGGATGTTCTGGGTCACGTGCTGCCTCTTCCTTACGTCGTTGGGGGAAAGAGCCGGCGGTGCGGGAACACCTGTTCTCGTTAGAGGCCGAGCTCCTCAGCGGTCCAGTAGCCGGTGTCGACCAGGGCCGAGATGATTCCACGGCTCAGACCGTCGTAGGGCGACAGGACGGCGGTGACCTTCGAGCCGTCCGAGTAGTTCGCCGTGAGGAGGTCCTCCATGCAACTCTGGGCGACTTCGCCGTCCCTGCGCAGCGTGGCGGCCTGCTCGATCTCGGTCAGCACCGTCCACGCGTGCTGCTGGACCACGAGGGAGTTGTCGAACGTCGCGTGATGGTTGACGTTCTCCGAGTCGCGGATCAGTCGGTCGCAGGCGAAGACGGGGATGTCGCTGTCGGCAGCGGTCTGCAGCACCTCGGTGAGGGTGGTGCCGTCGATCGCGGCGATGATCAGGGCCTCAGCGCCCTTGGTGATCATGTTCTCGACCTGCGAGACCTGGGTGGGAATGTCGTCCTCGGCGAACTGCAGGTCGACCGCGTAGCCGGCCGCCTCGAGCTCGGCCACGAGTGCGTCGCCGTCCGCGATCCAGCGCTCCGACGAGCGTGTGGGCATGGCGACGCCGATGAGGCCTCCGGCTTCGCCGCCGTCAGCAGCCGGGGTCGAGCAGGCCGCGAGACCGAAGGTCATCGCGTCGATGGCCACCGCCGAGAGAAGAAGACTCTTCTTCCCTGTGTGTGTCCTTTCATAGGGGATGTGGTGGTGCTGTGGCTCTCGCCTCGACTGCGAGTCGAGAACCGTTCCCGGGGCGGGTCCCGGGACGTCTAGGGGGTCGACGCGGTCACAGCGATTGCGCCAACCGGTAGTAGGCGGCGTTCGCGCGCACGTCGCGCGCGAACCCCTCGAGCGTGGTGCTCTCGTCGATGACGAGTAGCTCGACGGCGGCCATGGTCGCGAAGTCCCGGAAGACGTCGACACCCACTTGCGTGGTCATGACCGTGTGATGGGCGGCCCCCGCCGTCAGCCAGGCTGCGGCGGAAGTAGCGAAGTCGGGCGCGGGCTTCCACACCGCGTGGCCGACGGGCAGGTGGGGCATCGGCGCGGGCAGGGCGACGTTCTCGACGACGTTCGCCACAAGACGGAACCGGTCGCGCAGGTCGCTGAGCGCCACGACGACCGCCGGGCCGGCGTCGGCGGTGAACACCAACCGAACGGGGTCGTCCTTGCCGCCGATGCCGAGCGGATGCACCTCGAGTCGTGGCGTGGCCGTCGTCAGCGAGGGGCTCACTTCGAGCATGTGGGCGCCGAGGATGAGCTCGTTGCCGGGCTCGAGGTGGTACGTGTAATCCTCCATGAGCGATGCGCCACCGGGCAGCCCCGCTCCCATGACGGCGGCCGCGCGCACGAGCACTGCGGTCTTCCAGTCGCCTTCGGCGCCGAATCCGTATCCGTCGGCCATGAGGCGCTGCACGGCGAGGCCGGGCAGCTGCTTCAGGTCTGCGAGATCCTCGAAGGAAGTGGTGAAGGCGGAGAACCCGCCCCCTTCGAGGAACCCGCGCAACCCGAGCTCGATCGCGGCGCCGTAGCGCAGCGAGTCGTGCCGCCCGGCACCGGGGTGCAGCTCGGCGGCGACGTCGTAGAGGTCGAGGTACTCGGCCAGGAGCGTGTCGATCTCGGCGTCGCCGACCGCGTGCACGGCGGCGGCGAGCTCGGTGACACCCCAGGTGTTGACCTGCACGCCGAAGCGCAGTTCGGCCTCGGTCTTGTCGCCCTCAGTGACGGCGACGTAGCGCATGTTGTCGCCGAAGCGCGCGAGCTTCAGGTCGTGCGTGGCGTGCCAGCCGGCGGCCGCTCGGGCCCAGACGGCGACGCGGTCGGTCACGGCGGGGTTCGAGACGTGACCCACGACGGTCGTACGGGCCACGCCGAGTCGGGAGACGATGTAGCCGAACTCGCGGTCGCCGTGCGCGGCCTGGTTGAGGTTCATGAAGTCGAAGTCGATCGAGGCGAACGGCAGCTCGACGTTGGCCTGCGTGTGCAGGTGCAGCAGGGGCTTCTGCAGCGCGTCGAGGCCGGCGATCCACATCTTCGCCGGGCTGAAGGTGTGCATCCACGCGATCACGCCGATCACGTTCTCGGCGGCGTTCGCCTCCTGCATGACCCGCTTGATGGAGGCGCTGTCAACGAGCGTCGGCTTCCACACGATCGTGACGGGGATGCTCGCCGCGGCCTGCAGGCCCGCGACGACCTGCTGCGACTGCTCGGCGACCTGGCGTAGCGTCTCGTCACCGTAGAGGTTCTGGCTGCCGGTGAGGAACCAGACCTCGTAGGTCGAGAGGTCGGGCACGATGCTGCGGGTCACGAGGAGGCTCCTTGGGGTGCGGTGGTGGCGAGGACATCGACGGCGCGGCGCTGGATTTCGAGGCCCGACGCGTAGGCGCCGAGGTACGAGGCGAAGCCGGCGACGTCGGCGGGGTGGGGCGTGACGACGTTCAGGTCGGCGCCCCCGAAGACGTCGCGCTCGAGGAACGCGGCGAGATCGCCCCCGCCCGAGGCGGTGAAGGATGCGAGCACGGCGATGCCCCACGCGCCGCCTTCGGCGGCGCTCTCGGCGACGCCCACCGGGGCATCGAGAGCCGCGGCGAGGAAGCGCTGCGCGACGCCTGCGGTGCGGAAGAGGCCGCCGTGGGCCTGCATGCGGTCGATCGTGACACCCGGCTCCTCGCGCAGGGCGCGCATGCCGAGGCTCAGCGTCGCGAAGACGCCGTAGACGTGCGCGCGCATCGTGTTGGCGAGCGTCAGATCGCTCTCCGGCGTGCGCACGACGAGCGGACGCCCCTCGGTGAGGTGCGCGATGGGCTCGCCGGCGATCTGGTTGTAGGCGAGCACGCCGCCCGCATCGGCCGCGCCGTCGAGGGCTTCGGCGAGCAGCAGGCGGTAGGCCTCGTCGGCGTCGACCGGGGCGCCGGCCAGCTCGGCGAAGCGGCGGAAGACGCCGACCCACGCTGCGAGCTCGCTCGTGCCGTTGTTGCAATGCACCATCGCAACGGGATGCCCGGCCGGGGTCGCTACGATGTCGAGCTCGGGGTGCATGCGCTCGAGGGGACGATCGAGCACGACCATCGCGAAGATGCTCGTGCCGGCACTCACGTTGCCCGTGCCGGGGGCCACCGCGTTCGTCGCGACCATACCGGTTCCGGCGTCGCCCTCGGGCGGGCAGAACACGGCACCGGGCTGCAGGGCGCCGGTCGGGTCGAGCAGCGCTGCACCCTCGGCGGTGAGCGTGCCAGCGGTGGCCCCGGCGGGGAAAATCGAGGGCAGCATCCCGCGTACCGGCCCCGCGAGGGCCGAGTCGGCAGTGGCCGCGTCGTACTGGGCGAGCATCGTGGCGTCGTAGTCCGCCCCGGAGGCGTCGATCGGGGCTGCACCAATGGGGAACATCCCCGAGGCGTCGCCGATGCCGAGCACGCGCTCCCCCGTCAGCCGCCAGTGCACGTAGCCCGCGAGCGTCGTCGTGAAGCGCACGCGCGCGACGTGCGGCTCGCCGCTCAGCACCGCCTGGTGCAGGTGGGCGATCGACCAGCGCAACGGGATGGTGACACCGAACAGTTCGGTGAGCTCGATGGCGGCCTGACCCGTGCTCGTGTTGCGCCACGTGCGGAAGGGCACGAGCAGCTCGTCGTTCTCGTCGAAGGTGAGGTAGCCGTGCATCATCGCCGAGACGCCGATGGCCGCGAGGGTCGTGAGGTCGACGCCGTGCCGTGACCGCACATCGGCGACGACCGCGGAGTAGGCCTGCTGCAGGCCCTCGTGCACGGCGTCGAGCGCGTACGTCCAGACGCCGTCGACGAGCTGGTTCTGCCACTCGTGCGACCCGGTCGCGAGCACCTCGGCAGGGTCATCCCCGACAAGGCAGGCCTTGATGCGGGTGGAGCCGAGCTCGATACCGAGCACGGCGCGCCCCTCGGTGATGACGGCGGCGCTCATCGCGACTCTCCGGTCGACTGGCCGTAGACGTTCTGGTAGCGCTCGAAGAGGGCGTCGATGGCCTCGGGGGCGATCGGCACGAGCGCGCCGCCCTGGCGCGCGATGTGCACCGTGCGCGCGACGTCCTCGAGCATGACGGCGGCCTTGACCGCGTCACGGGCGTCGCGCCCGATCGTGAACGGGCCGTGGTTGCGCATGAGCACGGCGCGCGAGCGGTGACCCTGCAGGGTCTCGACGATGCCGCGCCCGATCGAGTCGTCGCCGATGATCGCGAAGGGGCCGACGGGGATCTCGCCGCCGAACTCGTCAGCCATCGCCGTGATCACGCAGGGGATCGCCTCGGCGCGGGCGGCCCACGCGGTCGCGTAGGTCGAGTGCGTATGCACGACGCCGCCGACCTCGGGCATGGTGCGGTACACGTAGGCGTGCGCGGCCGTGTCGCTCGAGGGGCTGCGGTCGCTGCCGGGCGTGTCGGGCACGACCTCGCCGTCGAGCGTGCAGAGGATCATGCTCGAGGGGTCGAGGTCGTCGTAGCCGACGCCGCTGGGCTTGATGACGAAGAGGTCGGCGCCCGGCACGCGGCCGGAGACGTTGCCGCCCGTCCAGACCACGAGGCCGTAGCGCACGAGCTCGGCGTGCAGAGCGGCGACCTCGTCGCGCACGCGCGCGATGGCGACCTGCACCTCGGGGCTCAGCGTGCTCACGGGACTCCATCGTCGCGGCGGCGACGGTGGACCCGGCGCCGGGGTGGTTCAAGGGGTGAGAGGCGAACGTTTGTGACCGTTCACATCGCGTGCTCGCAATCTAACGGCGAAACGGTCACATCTGTCAACCGGGCGAGCAGGCGAAACGGTCACAAGTCGATAACGACGGCGCCCAGTCGGCGCGAACAGAGCGCGCGGGTCAGAACCGACGGGCCGTCGACTGCCGAACGATGAGCTCGGGCTTGACGGGGTCGTGGTCCATCTCGGTCTCACCCCGCAGCTCGCCGAGCAACAGCGCCACGGCTCGTCGGCCGATCTCGGCGAAGTTCTGCCGCACCGTCGTCAGCGGCGGCGCGAAGTGCGCCGATTCGGGGATGTCGTCGAACCCCACGATCGAGATGTCGTCGGGCACGCTGATTCCCGACTCGCGACACGCGTGCATGAAGCCCAGCGCCATCTGGTCATTGCCCACGAACACCGCCGTGAAGTCGCGGTAGCGCAGTAGCTCGAGCCCCGCGTAGTAGCCGAACGAGGCGGTCCAGTCGCCGAGGATCGGCGCGCGTGTGCGCAAGTCGGCGTCACCGAGCTCGCGCAGGAACCCCTGCATCCGCGCCTCCGCCTCGATCCAGTCCTGCGGGCCCGAGATGTGCATGATCTCGGTGTGGCCGAGGTCGATGAGATGCTTCGTGGCCATGCGCGCCCCCATGACCTGGTCGACCCAGAGCGAGTGCGAGGTGTTGAGGCCCGTCGCCTCGAGGGTCACGAAGGGCACGCCCACCTGGAGGTCGTTGATCGCCTCGAACACGCGAACCTGCGGGGCGAGCACGATGAGCGCCTCGATCGACTGGCTCATGAGGTAGTCGAGCCCGCTCTTGATCGAGGCGTACTCGGTCGAGCTGATGTTCGTGATCGAGAGCCGGTAGCCGGCCTCGCGCGCGGCGGTCTCGATGGCCTGGATGCTCGTCTGCGGACCGTAGTGCACCGTCTCCGCCGTGAGCACGCCGATCGTGCGCGAGCGGCTCGTCACGAGGGCGCGCGCCGCCTGGTTGGGGCGGTAGCCGAGCGCGTCGATCGCGGCGCGCACGCGCTGCAGCGTCTCGGGCCGGATGCTCGGGCTGTCGTTGAGCACGCGCGAGACCGTCTGGTATGACACCCCGGCGACGCGAGCGACATCGCGGATGTTCGGCGCGCGTACCCGCTCCGGCTCAGCCGGGCGGTCGGTCTCCGTCGTCATCGTCGTCCGTTCGAGTCGCGATGTGTACGTTCACATCCGCGCCTCCATTATGCACAGGACCAGCCGTAGACCGCCGGGGGAGCCGTGGCTAGACTGAGCCATCCTCTGATCGTTCCTGCGCGACTCCCCGAGATGAGTAGGTGCCCAATGCTGCACACCGACATCCCCACCGACGCCGAGCTGCGGGCCCTGGCGATCGCACGATCGCTGCACTGCGTCTCGATCTCGCTCCCGAGCGGCACGCTCGCCGCCGACGCCGAGCAGGCGCGGCTCGAGCTCGGCACTCTCCTCGGCACCGTGGTGGACCAGCTCGACGCGGTCGGAGCCGACGCGGCCGACATCGCGGGCATCCGCGACGCCGTCACTGACCTCATGGACGACCCGTTCTTCTGGACGTACCAGTCGACCAGCCTCGTCATCTTCGCCACCCCCGACCGGCTGCAGACCTACCGCATCCCCAACCGGGTGGAGGCGAATGCGCAGGTCTCCGACCGCTTCCACCTCAAGCCCCTGCTGCGTGCCCTGAGCTTCCCGCAGGCGGCGTTCGTGCTCGCGGCGTCGCAGAACGCGGTGCGCCTCATCGAAGTGACCATCGAGGGCTCGGCCGACGAGGTCGCCCTCGCCGATCTCCCCGCCGACTCCTCCCGTGTCTTCGCGACACGGGGCAACAATGGCTCGGCACGCCTCATCGGCGCCGAGGGCGACAAGGTGCTGCTCGGGCACTACGCACGGCAGATCGATGACGCCATCCGTCCGACGCTGAACGGCCTGCAAGTGCCGCTCATCATCGCCGCGGCCGAGCCGCTCGCGAGCATCCTGCCCACGACGATGCGGTACCCCGGCCTCGCCGCCGAGATGATCCGGGGCAACGCCGAGACCATGAGCGCGAACGAGCTGGCGGCCGAGGCCCGACCGATCCTCGATCGGCTCTACGCCGACGAGATCGCCGCGCTGGGCGACCGGCTTCGCGAGGCGATCGGCACGGGCCGCGGCGCGTCCGATCTGAGCGACCTGGCTCGGGCCGCCACCTACGGTGCCCTCAGTCTGCTCATGGTCGACATGGACCGCACGATCTCCGGCTTCGTCGACGAGCAGTCGGGGGCGATCACCCTCTCCGCGAGCGACGATGCCATCGACTACGGCGTCGTCGACGAGATCGCCCGACGCGCGCTGCTGACGGGTGCGAGGGTCGTCGCGGTGCGCGCCGACGAGATGCCCGACGGCTCGGCGGCCGCGGGCGTCATGCGCTTCGCGGTCTGAACCCCGACCCTCCCGGCCGCGGCCGGTGGCGCGAGCGGACCGACCCTAGCCGCGCAGCGCGGCGAGCGACTGCCGCACATCGGCGACCAGGTCGTCGACGTCTTCGATGCCGACCGAGAGCCGGATGATCGCGTCGCTCACCTCGAGCTCGGTGCCGCGCACCGAGGCGTGCGTCATCTCGCTCGGGTAGTTGACGAGCGACTCGACGCCGCCGAGCGACTCCGCGAGGCTGAAGACGCGCAGGCCCTCGGCGAAGGCGCGCGCGGCCGCGGCGCCTCCGGCGAGCTCGAGCGAGAGCATCCCGCCGAAGCCCCGCATCTGGCGTGCGGCGAGAGCGTGCCCGGGATGCTCGGGCAGACCCGGGTAGTACACCCGCGCGACGGCCGCGTGGCCGACGACGGCCTCGGCGATGGCCTGCGCGTTGGCCGAGTGGCGGTCCATGCGCACGGCGAGCGTCTTGATGCCGCGGGTCGTGAGCCACGCATCCATCGGGCCGGACACGGCTCCCGCCGCGAACTGATGGAACTGCACCTGCTCGGCCAGCTCGAGATCGTTCGTCACGACGGCGCCGCCGAGCACGTCGGAATGGCCGCCGAGGTACTTCGTCGTCGAGTGCACGACGACGTCGGCACCGAGAACGAGTGGCTGTTGAAGGTAGGGCGTCGCGAAGGTGTTGTCGACGACCACGAGAGCGCCGACCGCGTGGGCGATCTCGGCGAGCGCCGTGATGTCGGTGATCTTCATGAGCGGATTGCTCGGCGTCTCGAGCCACAGCACGCGCGGCGTCAGCGTCTCGAGCGCCTGCCGCGTGGCCTCGAGGTCGCTCAGCTCGACGGTCGTGAGACCGACCTGCCAGCGCCCGAAGATGCGCCGCACGAGGCGGTGCGTGCCGCCGTAGACATCGTTGCCCATGAGCACGTGGTCGCCGGGGCTGAGCACGGCGCGCAGCAGGGCGTCTTCCGCGGCAAGGCCCGACGCGAAGCTGAACGCGCGCGTGCCCGCCTCGAGCGAGGCGAGCTGAACCTGCAGGGCATCGCGCGTCGGGTTGCCGCCGCGCGCGTACTCGTAGCCGCCGCGCAGGTCGCCGATCGACCGCTGCACGAAGGTCGAGGTGAGGTAGACGGGCGGGGTGACGGCGCCCGTCGTCGGGTCGAACTCCTGCCCCGCGTGAATGGCGCGCGTCGCGAAGCCGTGCAGGAGGTGCGGGTCGTGGTCGGTCATGCGTGGCCTCCCGCGAGAGCGGTGATCAGGTCGGTGCGGTTCAGCAGCCCGATCGGGTTGCCGCCGTCGAGCACGAGCAGGGTCTCGGGATGCTGGCCCCCCGCCCGGCGATCGCCGAAGCGCTCCCCCGCGGCCTCGAGGCTCTCGTGCGCGCCGACGACGGGCAGGCTCGGCCCCATCGCCGCGGTGATCGGATCGGCCGGGGTCACCGCACCCGTGGCGAGGGCGCGCAGCAGGGTGCGGGCGTCGACCGAGCCGATCACTTCGCCCAGCACGACGGGCGGCTCGGCCGCGACGACCGGCAGAGCACCCGGGTGGGCCTCGAGCATCGCAACGGCATCCGCCACGGTGTGCTCGCGGCGCAGGTGGGCGAGGGGGCGTGGCGGAGTGCCGAGCAGGTCGGCCACGGTGGGCGAGCCGGCCGCGCGCGTGAAGCCGTGGCGGCGCATCCATTCCTCGTTGAAGATCTTGCCGAGGTAGCCGCGGCCGCCGTCGGGCAGCAGCACGACGACGAGGTCGTCGGGGCCGAGGTCGCGCGCGACCTCGAGGGCGCCGACGACGGCCATGCCGCACGAGCCGCCGACGAGCAGGCCCTCCTCGCGCGCGAGGCGCAGCGTCATGTCGAACGACTGCTGGTCGCTCGACGCGACGATGCGGTCGACGACGGCGGGGTCGTAGGCCGCGGGCCAGAAGTCTTCTCCGACCCCCTCGACGAGGTAGGGACGACCCGTGCCGCCCGAGTAGACGCTGCCGACGGGGTCGACGCCGACGATCTGCACCCGGCCGGTGGCGCGGTCGGCGCTGACCTCGCGCAGGTAGCGGCCCGTGCCGGTGATCGTGCCGCCCGTGCCGACACCCGCGACGAAGTGCGTGAGGCGCCCGTCGGTGTCGCTCCAGATCTCGGGGCCGGTCGACTCGTAGTGGCTGCGGGGGCCGTTCGGGTTCGCGTACTGGTTGGGCTTGAACGCGCCCGGGATCTCGCGCGCCAGGCGATCGGAGACGCTGTAGTACGACTCCGGGTCCTCCGGTGCGACGGCGGTCGGCGTCACGACGATCTCGGCGCCGTAGGCGGTGAGCACGTTGCGCTTGTCCTCCCCCACCTTGTCGGGCAGCACGAAGACGCAGCGGTAGCCGCGCTGCTGGGCGACGAGGGCGAGCCCGACGCCGGTGTTGCCGCTGGTCGGCTCGACGATCGTGCCGCCGGGCTTCAGCAGGCCCTCGCGCTCGGCCGCGTCGATGATGCGCGTGGCGATGCGGTCTTTCGACGAGCCGCCGGGGTTGAGGTACTCGACCTTGGCGAGCACCGTCGCGGAAATGCCCTCCGTCACGCGGTTCAGGCGCACGAGAGGGGTGCCGCCGATGAGATCGACGATCGTGTCGGCGTACTTCATGCGCCGAATCTATCAGCGGCCGCGCACACCGTGCGGGGCGGGTCCGCGGGGATGCCCGCCGTCAGTATGCGATCGTGCGCTGACCCGGCGGCACCTCGAGGCCCGCCTTGATGAACGCCTCGCGCACGAGGCGGCGGCGGTTGTCGATCTCGCGCCCGAAGTCGCGGGCGAGCTCGGGGCGGCTCGCGACGAGGCGATCGAGCACGTCGACGGGCACCGCGAGCACCGTCATCTCGGTGACCGCGTGCACCGCGGCGTTGATGCCCTGCCGAGTGAGCGATGTCAGCCCGACGATCTCGTCGCGCGTCAACTCGGTGACGGGCACCCGCGCACCACCCGCCGCCTCGACGACCATGTGGGCGACCCCCGCATCGATGAGCCGGATGCCGTCGGGAACCTCCCCGATGTGCTGCAGCTTCTCTCCCGCGACATAGCGTTCGATGCGCACGCGGTCGACGTACTGCTGCAGCTCGTCGGGGGCGCAGTAGAGGGCCGCGCAGAACCGCACGAGCATCGCGCGACGGCGCTCGACCGTGTCGTAGTCGACGTAGTAGTCGCGGTCGAGCTTGAGCCCGGCGCGCCGTGCCGCGTACCAGAGCCGGCGGCGGAACTCGGAGAGTGCGCCGTACTCCTCGCTCGGCGACGCCACGGGGATGGTGATCTCGTACTGCCCGGCGGCGAAGGCGTCGGCACTGGGCTGCGCGCCCTCGACGATCATCGGGAGGTCGGCGGCGACCTGCGTCATGACGCGGATGACCGACTCGGGCGGATCCTCTGTGGCGAACTGCACCATCGCGCACGCCGAGTACGGCCCCTCCTTGCGGGAGAGGTTGGCGAACGAGGCGCCGGCGAGCTCGGAGTTCGGCACGATGACGACGCCGCCGATGGTGCGGATGTGCACGGATCGCCAGTTGACTTCGATCACCCGGCCGCGCACATCACCCATCTGGAGGTGGTCGCCGAGCTCGAAGGGCTGCTCGAAGAGCAGCAGCAGCCCCGAGAGCACCGATCCGACCGCATTCTGCAGGGCGAGACCGATGACGATCGATCCGATGCCGAGGGCCGTGAACAGGCCGCCGATGTCGGCACCCCAGACCCACGAGAACAGGATCGCGATCGAGACGGTGATGAGCAGGAAGCGCCCGACGTCGACGAAGATCGAGGGGAGGCGCTCGCGCCAGCTGCCCTTGCGCGCGGTCGTGAAGAGCGCGACGTTCAGCCCGTTGATGAGCACGATGATGACGAGGAACCCGAGCACGGTCGCGACGATGCGGCTCCAGGAGGCATCGACCTGAGCGCCCTCAGCCTGCGCGACGAGCACGAGCAGCGCGGCGACCGGGGCGACGTAGTTGCGCAGCAGTCGCACGACACGCGTCGCGGGGCTTCCCCTCTGGGCGAGCGACTCCTGCAGCTCGCCGAGCACGAGGAGCACGATCGGGAGGCCGACGATCACCGCGATCGACGGCCAGAACCAGCTCTCGAGCCAGACCTCGGTCACGTCGAGCGATCCGTGTCGACGCGCCAGACCCGCTGCTCGCCCTGCGCCGTCGCGACCACGCCCGCGTCGAGCAGGTGCACCGTGGCCGGCAGGCCGGCCGCGACGCGGTCGGTCAGGAAGATGCCCGACTCGGTGCGCTCGGCCTGTAGGCGGAAGGCGAGATTGACGGCGTCGCCCCACAGGTCGTAGACCATGTGCGCCCGGCCGACGAGCCCGCTGCTCGCCTCGCCGAGATCGAGACCGGCGCGGAGCGAGAGCGCGACCCCCCACTGGGCGCTGAAGCGGTCGACGATGCGGGTGAGCTCGACGGCGTAGTCGACCATCCGGCGCGCGTTGTCGATGCGGGGCACCGTGAGCCCGCAGCTCGCGAGGTAGCCTTTCGTCGTCGTGCGCACGTGCTCGACGCCGAACGGTGCTCCCGCCTCGTCGAACTGGCGCACGAGCTCGTTGAGCGTCTCGAGGGTCGCTTCCGAGCCGCGGTCGCGGCTGAAGGCCTCGAAGCCGACGATGTCGGCGTACATGACGGAGATATCGGCGTGGTCCTCGGCGATCGTCTGGTCGCCATCGCGGTAGCGCTGGATGACCGGCTCGGGCATGAGGGCCCGCAGCAGGCGCTCGCTCTCGGCCCGCTGCTCGTCGAGCAGCTCGGCCTTGACCTGCAGGCTGCGGCTCATGTCGTTGAAAGCGGCCGACACCTGGCGCAGCTCGTCGTTCGAGCCCGCATCGACGGTCACGCCCGTCTCGCCCGCGGCGATGCGCTGGGCCGCGTGGGCGAGTCGTCGCAACGGGCTGACGAAGATGCGCGCGAGCAGCAGGGAGAGCACCGAGACGACGAGCGCGAGCACGGCCGACGACACGACGAGGTTGCGGGTGAACTCGGTGACGGGCGCGAAGGCCTCGGCGCTGTCGATCTCGGCGACGACGACCCAGTCGACGCCGGCGACATCGACGGGGCCGTACGCGGCGAGGGTCTCGCGGCCCAGGTAGTTGTCGGCGATGATCGTGCCGGAGCGGCCCTCCAGGGCCGCGTCGGCCGCGGCCGTGCGCACGGGCTGCAGGCCGAGCGTGGTGCTGCGCGCCACCGCGAGCTCGACCACCTCCGACGGGGTGCCCGCGGCGAGCGCAGCGGTCGTGAAGCCCTCCGGGTTCTCGATCAGCTGCCGAGATGGCGAGCGCATGAGGCTGTCGATGCCGACGAGGTACGCCTCACCCGTGCTGCCGAGGCCGCCCTGGCTCCAGTCGCCGCCCGCGGTCATGACGGCGCTCACGCGCTCGATCGGCAGCTCGACCGCCATCGCCCCGATGATCGCGCCGTCGCGGCCGATCGGGGTCACGGCCCAGCCGGCGGGAACGGTGAGCGAGGGCGGGTACGCCCCGAAGTCGGTGATGGTCACCTCGCCCAGCACGTTGCCGGCGACCGCCTCGGCGTACGCGGCGGCGAGGTTCGAGAGGCGGTACGGCCCGGCGAGCACGTCGGTGCCGAGATCGACGCCCTTGTAAGCGCTGTAGACGACGACGCCGCGGGCATCGATCAGCAGCACGTCTTCATAGTCGAGCAGCTCGGTCATCGAGCGGAAGTAGTCGTGGTACTGGGCGTGCACCGCCGACCACTCGCTGCCGTCGCCGGCATCGTCGACCGCGATCGCCGACGCGAAATCGCTGTGCGGGGCCGTGTAGTGCACCTGCAGGTAGCGTGCGGCGGGGTCGGTCGGCACGAAGCTGTCGGCGTCGGCGGGCGACCCGGTCGCGGCGCCCAGTGCGGGGCCGAACACCTCGTCGTAGTAGCGATTCAACGACTCCGTCTGCGCCTCGTCGAGCTCGACCTCCTCGAGCAGCGCCATGGCATCACTGAAGGCGCTCGTCGCGTCGACGACGCTCTGCCCCCGCGAGTGCACGACGACCGTGCGCTCGATGGTCGAGAACAGGCGCTCGACCTCGCGCGTGCGCGAATCGCGCACCTCGATGAGTCGTTGGAAGGCGGCATCGCGCAGCGAGTCGGTCGCGTTGACGTAGCCGATCACGCCCACGAGCACGTTCGAAGTGACGCTGACCGCGAGAAGCATGACGAGCACCGTCGACTGGATGCTGAGCCCCGACCGCCGGCGATGGGCCGGCGCGCTTCGAGAGCCGGTCGGGCGTACCCGCTCGTCGTCTGCGTGCGACATGGCTTCCTCGGCAGTCGGTGTCCGGAGGCGGGCGATCGCCCCTGGTGGGTTCACAGTAGCGATCGGATGCCGATTTCGGGAGGGGTCCGCGAGCACCGCTCACAGCCTCTCCTGTGCGTCATCTGGAATGATGGCCGTGGGGCGCTCCGCCCGACTCCCTGCCCGCAGCACCCGACAGGAGCCCGCACGTGGCCGACGACACCCTCTCCTCCGACGACCTGACGATCAAGCAGCAGCGCGAGAAGCGCCGCGCCGAGAAGGTCGCCGCACTCAAGGCGAAGCAGGCGAAGGAGAAGCGCAACCAGCGCTTCGGCATCCTCGGGGCCGTCGTCGGCGGTGTCGCCGTCGTCGCGATCCTCGTGGGCGTCGTCGTGACCTCGGCCACTCCCCCCGTCGACCCCGACACCATCGAGATCGACGGCCTCGAGACATTCGCCGACGTCGAGTCGTTGCACGTGCAGTCCGCGGTCGAGTACGCGATGACGCCTCCCGCCGGCGGCCCGCACAACCCGTCGTGGCTCAACTGCGGCATCTACGAGGAAGAGGTGCCCGCCGAGTACGCGGTGCACTCGCTCGAGCACGGCGCGGTCTGGGTCACCTACGACCCCGAGCAGGTGGCCGGGGCCGACCTGGATGCCCTGCGCAGCGCGATGCCGCGCTCGTACATGATCCTCTCGCCGTTCCCGGGTCTCGACGCCCCTGTCGTGGCGAGCGCCTGGGGAGTGCAGGTCGCCCTCGACGGCGTCGATGACCCGCGGCTGAGCGAATTCATCATCAAGTACCGGCAGTCGCCGGATGCTCCGGAGCCGGGTGCGCTCTGCAGCCAGGCCCTCGACGGCCCCGGCAAGATCTCCTGACCATGAACACGGCACCGGCCACCTCCGCCGCGGTCGAAGCCCCCACCGGGCTCAGCCGCGCGCGGCTGCTCGTGGTCGGCGCCCTGCTCGTGCTCGTCGCGGTCGTCATCGGCGTGCTCATCGGCCGCGTCACCGCCTCGGCCGTCGCGCCCATGCCGGGCGAGGGCAGCGCCGAGGCGGGTTTCGCGCGCGACATGCAGGTGCACCACGGCCAGGCGGTCGAGATGGCCCTGCTCGTGCGCGACCGCACCGACGACCCCGAGATCCGTCTGCTCGCCCTCGACATCGCTACGGCGCAGACCCAGCAGCAGGGCCAGATGTTCGCGTGGCTCGCTCTCTGGGGGCTGCCGCAGACCTCGGTCGCGCCCGAGATGGACTGGCTCTCGCGCCCCGTCATCGACGGCTCGGCCGGCCACGAGGGTCACGGCGGACACACCCCCGGCGAGCCGATGCCGGGGGTCGCGACCTTCGAGCAGATGCAGGCGCTGCAGGGTGCCACCGGCGTTGAGGCCGAACGCATCTTCCTCGAGCTCATGATCGCGCATCATCAGGGCGGGGTCGAGATGGCGGAGGCGGTCATCGCCCGCAGCGCCCAGCCTCAGGTCACCGGGCTCGCCGAGGGCATGGTGATGCTGCAGTCGAAGGAGATCGACTACATGTCAGAACTGCTGGCCGCCCGCTCCTGACCGGCACGGCCGTACTCGGCCGACTGCTGCTCGACGAGGCGGGCGTAGACCCCGCCGCGCGCGACGAGATCTGCATGCCGGCCGCTCTCGACGATGCGGCCGCGGTCGACGACGTGGATGACGTCGGCGGCGCTCACGGTCGAGAGCCGGTGCGCGATGGCGATGGTCGTGCGGCCTCGACTGGCGGCGTCGAGCGCCGCCTGCACGACGCGCTCCGAGACGGAGTCGAGCGCGCTCGTCGCCTCGTCGAGGATGAGCACGGGCGGGTCTTTCAGCAGCACGCGCGCGATCGCGATGCGTTGCTTCTCGCCGCCCGAGAGCCGGTAGCCGCGCTCGCCCACGACCGTGTCGTACCGGTCGGGGAAGCTCTCGATCGTGTCATGGATGCTCGCCGCACGGCACGCCGCCTCGAGCTCGGCATCCGTTGCCTCGGGCTTGGCGTACCGCAGATTCTCGGCGATCGTCGCGTGAAACAGGTAGGTCTCTTGACTCACGATGCCGATGCTCTCGATGAGGCTCTGCTGCCGGAGCAGCCGCACGTCGACGCCACCCACCTCGACCGTTCCGCTCGTGACATCGTGCAGCCGCGGCACGAGGTACGAGATCGTCGTCTTGCCGGCGCCTGAGGGCCCGACGAAGGCGACGAACTGCCCGGGTTCGACATCGAACGTCACGTGATCGAGCGTCGGCGCACTGTCGAAGGGCGCATCGGGGTAGCGGAAGACGACGTCGTCGAAACGGATGCGCCCGAGGTGCTCGGCATCGGGATCGCGGGCGTCGGCCGCTTCGGTGATGCGCGGCCGGAGGTCGAGGTACTCGAAGATGCGCGCGAAGAGGGCCCCGCTCGTCTGCAGGTCGAGCGCCACGCGCATGAGGCCCATGAGCGGGTAGGTCAGGCGGGCCTGCACCGTCGTGAAGGCGACGATCGTGCCCGCGGTGACCGCGACATCCTGCTCGATGAGCCAGGCGGCAACGAGGTAGATGACGGCGGGGATGACGGACAGGAACACATTCACGGTCGCGAAGAACCACTGGCCGCTCATCGAGAGCTGCACCTGGAGGCCGCGCTGGGTGTCGTTCTCGGCCCGATAGCGCTCGACCTCGCTCTGCTGCCGGAAGAAGCTCTTGGCGAGTAGGATCCCCGAGACGCTCAGCGCCTCTTGCGTGATCGCCGTCATGTCGCTCAGCGACTCCTGCGTCTTCGTCGCGATGCGCGCACGCACCTGCCCCACCCGGCGCTGGGCGACGACCAGCAACGGCAGTAGAACGACGGCGACGATCGTGAGCTGCCAGCTGAGGATGAGCATCGCGACGAACGCGGCGATCACCGTGACGGTGTTGCCGATGACACTCGAGACGGTGTTGCTCAGCACGCCCGCGACGCCGCCGACATCGTTCTGCAGGCGCGATTGGATGACGCCCGTCTTGGTGCGGGTGAAGAAGCCGAGCTCCATCGCCTGCAGGTGCGCGAAGAGCTTCACGCGCAGCTCGGCCATGACGCTGTTGCCGACGGTGGCCGTGAGATAGGTCTGCCCGATGCCGATGCCCGCCGAGACCAGCCAGAGCACGAGCATCGCGCTCACGAGCTGCAGCAGCACCGGCACGTTCGGGGTGCCCTCGGGGGGGAAGAGGCCGCGGTCGAAGGCCTGCTGCGTCAGCAGCGGAGGCACCACGCTGAGCGCCGCCGAGACCAGCACGAGAGCGATCGTGATGGTGAGCGGGGTGCGGTGCGGCCGGAAGAGCTCGGCGATGCGGGGCAGCAGATCCGGGATGCGCGGCGCCTCGGCGTTGGCCGCCCGCTGCGCGACGACATCGCCGCTCGACACCCGTGATCCCCGGCGGCCACCACCCATGCTCATAGCGCGAGCCTAGGCGCGACCACCGGGGATCCCGGTGTGAGGTCGGTGCTGATCAGCCCTTCGTCGAGCCCGCGAGCAGGCCGCGCACGAAGTAGCGCTGCAGGCTGAAGAACACGATGAGCGGCACGACGAGCGAGATGAACGCCGCGGCCGGCAGTCGCTCCTGGTTGCGCCCGAAGTTGCCCACGAGCTCGGCCAGGCGCTGCGTCAGCGGTGCGACATCGGCCGTGCCGCCCGAGAACACGAGGGCGACGAGCAGGTCGTTCCAGACCCAGAGGAACTGGAAGATGCCGATCGAGGCCAGGGCCGGCAGCGACAGCGGGATGACGATCCGGAAGAAGATCTGCGTGTGGTTCGCGCCGTCGACCCGCGCCGCCTCGATCACCTCGCCGGGGATCTCGCTGATGAAGTTGTGCAGCAGGAAGATGCACAGGGGCAGACCGAAGATCGTGTGCGCGATCCAGACGGCGGGGAAGGTGCCGCTGATGCCGAGCACCTCGCTGAAGATCTGCAGCAGCGGGATGAGCGCCATCTGCAGCGGCACGATCTGCAGCGCGAAGATCAGCACGAAGATCGCACCCGAGCCGCGGAACTTGATCCAGGCGAACGCGTACGCGGCCATCGTCGCGATGATGATCGGGAACAGCGCGGCCGGGATCGCGATGACGAGCGAGTTCACGAAGTACGAGCCGAGGTTCGCCGACGACGCGCCCTGCACCGTGAGCACGTCGGCGTAGTTCTCGAGCGTGAAGCTCGGGCTGACGAAGATGTTCCACCAGCCGTTCGAGCGGATCTCCTCCGGCGTGCGGAACGACGAGACGAGCAGACCGAAGGTGGGGATCGTCCACAGCGTGGCGATCAGGATCGCCGCGAAGGTCGCCCAGGGCGAGGTGAGGCGCTCCTTCACGCGGCGGGCCTTGCCACCGCCCGCGGCCGTGGCGATCGCGCGGGTGGTCGGCTGCTCCGGAGCGTCAGCAGCGGCGGTGACGTCGGTGGTCATCGGATCTCCTTCTGCTTGCGCATCACGCGCACGTTGTAGACGACGATCGGCAGCACCATGAAGAAGAGCACGACGGCGAGTGCCGAACCGTACCCGGTCTCGCCGCGGTTGAACGCCTGCGTGTACATCTCGTTGGCCACGACCGAGGTGTCGAAGTTGCCGCCGGTCATGGCGCGCACGATGTCGAAGACCTTCAGGGTCGCGATCGAGATCGTGGTGATCACGACCACGAGCGTTCCGCGGATGCCCGGGACGGTGACGTTCCAGAACGACTGCCACGCGTTGGCGCCGTCGAGACGGGCGGCCTCGATGATCTCGACGGGAACGCCCTTGATGGCCGCCGAGAGCAGCACCATGGCGAATCCGGTCTGGATCCAGACCATCACGTTGATGAGGAAGAGGGTGTTCCACGGAGAGTTGACGAGGAAGGGCTGCGGGTCCTGGCCGATCCACACGAGGATCTGGTTGAGCAGACCGATCTGCTCGCTGAAGCCCACCTCGCGGTACTCGTACATGAAGCGCCAGATGATGCCGGCACCGACGAAAGAGATCGCCATGGGCATGAAGACGAGCGACTTGAGCACCTTCTCGCCGTGCGACTTGTCGATGAAGACGGCGTAGGCGAGCCCGAAGATCGTCGACAGCGTCGGCACGAGGGCCACCCAGATGAGGGTGTTGACGATGACGACCACGATCTCGGGCTGCGTGAACATCCAGACGAAGTTGTCGATGCCGACGAACTCGGAGCCGTTCGCCGTCTGGCGGCTGAAGAAGGCGAGCACCGTCGTGCGGATCGCCGGGTAGACCAGGCCGACCGCGAGCAGGATGATCGCGGGGCCGACGAATGCCGCGAGCTGCCAGTAGTCGCGACCGCGCTTCGGGGCGCGGTCGGCGAGGAAGAGCACGAGTCCGACGACAGCCGCGAAGACCGCGAGGCCGAGGAACATCAAGCCGAACTTCCCGATGAGATCAGTCCAGAAATCACTCATGCGGCATCAAACCTCCATTGGTTTGCTTTTCAGTCACGTTACCCGACAGACCGGCCCACCAGACAATGTCTGTCTGGTGGGCCGGTCGTCAGTGATTCAGGTAGTGCTGGTTACTGCGGGAACGTCGCGTCGATGGCCTTGAGGACATCAGACGTCGGCGTGCCGTTGACCCAGTCGACCATGCCGGTCCAGAACGAGCTGGTACCGACAGCGGCGGGCATGAGGTCGGAGGCGTCGAAACGGAAGATCGTGTCGTCGCCCTGCAGGATCTCGACCGACTGGCGGGCGAGGTCAGAACCGGCGAGCGACGGGTCGAGACCCTTGTTCGCCGAGATGACACCGCCGCGCGAGACGCGCTCGTTGGCAAAGGTGTCGCTCGAGAGGTACGCCTGGAGAGCAGCGGTCGCCTCGTTGTCGTTGAACGCGGCCACGAACTCGCCACCACCGGTGACGGCGTTGGGGTCGCCCTCGGCGATCGGCGGGGTGATGAAGGCCCAGACGTCGCCGTCAGGAGCAACCGTCACGCCCTCGCCCCACTGCGCCTCGTAGAACGACGCCTGGTGGTGCAGCGAGCAGGTGCCGTCGAGGATCGAGAGGCCGCCATCCTGGAAGGTGGTGGTCACGATCGACTGCACGCCGCCGAAGCCGCCGTTGACGAGCTGGTCGTTGAGGAGGACCTCACCGACGAGGTCGAACGCCTCGGTGATCTCGGGCGAGTCGAACTTCAGCTCACCGGCGACCCAGGCGTCGTACGCCTCGGGGCCCGAGTTGCGGAGGACGAGGTCCTCCACCCAGTCGGTGCCGACCCAGCCGGTCGCGTCGCCCGAGCCGAAGCCCACGCACCACGGACGGTACGGGCCGTCGTTGCGCTCGGTCATCTGCTGCGAGAGGTCGAGCAGACCCTGGTAGGTCGTCGGGATCTCGTAGCCGTTCTCCTCGAAGTCGGTCGGCGAGTACCAGATGTAGCCCTTGACGCTCGCGAGCAGCGGCGCGGCGTAGAACTCGCCATCGACGGTGCCGTAGCCCTTCCAGGACTCGCTCCAGAACTCGTCCACGTTCGCCTCGACCGCGTCGGGCGCGGGCACGACGTAGCCGTCGGCGATGAGGCGCTGCAGCAGACCGGGCTGCGGGATGATCATCAGGTCGGGGGCGTCACCGGCAGCGGCGCGCACGTTGATCTGCGTCTCCGCCTCCTGCGTGCCGTTGTACTCGACGGTGATGCCCGTGCAGGCCTCGAAGTCGGCCATGCTCTCGACCAGGGCGTCAGCCTCGGTGTCGATGATGGTCGCGTAGAGCTCGACGCTCTCGCCCTCGAAGGTGCCGTAGGCCTCGTAGGCCGCGCAGTCGGTGTCGCCGCCGGCGCCGGGATCGGTCTCGGCCGCCGCGCAACCCGCGAGCACGAGGCTCAGGGCTCCGATGGCCGCAGCAGGCGCAATGAGCCTGCGTCGGAGAGTGGAACTCATGTGTTTCCTCCTCATTGAGGTCGGTCAGCGCGCCGATCGACGCGCGTGGTTGTGGTGGTGCAAGAGGTGGAATTCGGCGTCAGGAGGGCCGTAGGACACTCCGTCGGGAACCGGTTCCAGGTGTCACCGTACGTCACGGCTCGCTCGGCCGCAACCCGGTGTGACCACGACGTTACCGATCCGTTGTCGAACTCCCCGGCGCCCCTCAGGTGCGGAGCATCGCTCGGCACCAGTGCGGAACCGCTCTCACATGGCATCGGTTCCACACGCGGGTGATTCGGGTTACACTGACGCCACGGCGCACCGCGGTCTGACGATCGGCGCGGGCCGAGCATCCACCGCCTGAGCATCAATTGCTCGAGCATCGACCGCCAACGTCCAACGGAGGGCACGGGGCCATGAGCATCCTCGCCGATGTCGCCCGCATCGCTGGCGTCTCGAAATCGACGGCCTCGCGCGCGCTCAGCGGTCGGGGGTACGTCTCGGACGACACGCGGCGCCGGGTCGAGGATGCCGCTGCCGAGCTCGGCTACGTGGTCTCCTCCACGGCCGCGAGCCTCGTGACGGGGCGCACGCGCAACGTCGGCGTGGTCATCCCCTACATCAACCGCTGGTACTTCGCCGAAGTGCTCGAGGGCATCGAGGCCGCGTTGATCCGCGCCGGCTACGACCTGACCCTCTACCGGCTCAGCACCGACCGCGACCTGCGGCGGCGCGTGTTCGACTACTTCCTCGTGCGCAAGAGGGTCGACGCCGTGATCTCCGTCGCCATCGACCTGAGCCCGCACGAAGTGCAGATGCTGCAGGCCCTCGGCAAGCCCCTCGTGGGCATCGGCGGGCGCATCGACGGCATCCCCTCGCTCTCGATCGACGACGTCGAGACCGCGCGCCTGGCGACCGAGCATCTGCTCAGCCTCGGGCACCGCCGCATCATGCACGTCGGTGGCGACCAGAACGAGCAGATGGACTTCCGCGTGCACTCGCAGCGGTACACGGGCTTCGCACAGGCGCTGCGTGACGCCGGAGCGACCGTCGACGACGACTTCCGCGAAGCGGACTTCTCGATCGAGGGCGGCTACACCGTCGGCCTCGCCGTGCTCGGCGACCCGCGCACGCGGCCCACAGCGGTCTTCGCAGGCTGCGACGAGATCGCCATCGGCATCATGGTCGCGGCGCGGCAGCTCGGCATCAGCATCCCGGGCGAACTGTCGATCATCGGCATCGACGGCCATCCGCTCGCCGAGATGTTCGGCCTCACCACGCTCGCGCAGCAGCCCGGCGCGCAGGGGGCGCGCGCCGTCGAACTGCTGCTGAGCCAGCTCGAGCACGCCGATGCGGCACCTCCCGATGAGCACCTGCTGCTGCCCACAGCGCTGACGGTGCGGACGAGCACCGCGGCGCGGCGCGACCAGAGCGCCTGACCGGCGGTCAGCCCGAACGCACGAGAGCCCCGCACCGACTCGCGTCGGGCGGGGCTCTCGGGGTTCAGCGGGTGACTACTTGAGGGTGACGGTGGCGCCGGCCTCTTCGAGCTGGGCCTTGGCCTTGTCGGCGGTCTCCTTGTTGACGCCCTCGAGGACGACGCCGGGGGCGCCGTCGACGACGGCCTTCGCCTCGCCGAGGCCGAGGCTCGTGAGCGCGCGGACCTCCTTGATGACCTGGATCTTCTTGTCGCCAGCGGCCTCGAGAACGACGTCGAACGACGACTTCTCCTCGACCTCCTCGGCAGCGGCGGCACCGGCGGCGGGCGCGGCGGCCACGGCGACGGGCGCAGCGGCGGTGACCTCGAAGACCTCTTCGAACTTCTTGACGAACTCGCTGAGCTCGATGAGCGAGAGCTCCTTGAACGCCTCGATGAGCTGGTCAGTCGTGAGCTTGGCCATGATTTCTCCTTCTAGTGGGGTGATGTCGTGAACCGGTCAACTGAGAATCAGTTGCCGGACTCCTGCTTCTGCCGCAGCGCGTCAACGGCGCGAGCGGCCTGCGCCAGCGGCGCGTTGAACATGTACGCGGCACCGAACAGCGAGGCCTTGACGGCACCGGCCAGCTTGGCCAGCACCACCTCACGGCTCTCGAGCTCGGCGAGCTTCATGACCTCGGAGGCGTCGAGCGGGCGACCGTCGAAGTAGCCGCCCTTCACCACGAGGTTGGGGTTCGCCTTGGCGAAGTCACGCAGCGCCTTCGCCACGGTCACGGGGTCACCGTGCACGAAGGCGAGAGCGGACGGGCCGGCGAGCATGTCATCGAGCGAGTCGATGCCTGCCTCGTTGGCCGCGATCTTGGTCAGCGTGTTCTTCACCACGGCGTACGACGCGTCAGCACGGATGTTGCTGCGCAGCGTCTTCAGCTGCGCCACCGTGAGACCGCGGTACTCGGTGAGCAGAACGGCGGTCGAGCTGGAGAACAGTTCCTTCAGCTCGGCGACCGTTGCTTCCTTGTTCGCCATGGTGCTCCTCAATGTTTGTCGTTGGTCTCACCACGACCACCGGGTGGGGCTGAGCCCCGGCACACATGACGAAAGGCCCGTGCGCATGCGCACGAGCCTCGGCGCGCACCCTCACGAGAGAGGCATGCACGGTTTCAGTTCGGTACACCTGCGCGGGCCGTCGTCCGCTCCGTGAGGAGCGTGCGAGCCTTCGATCGTCGTGACCAGCGAGCAGACGGGGTCTGCGCACGAGCACGGCGATAACCGGCGGTCTATGGCAAGAGGCCAGCATACGTGACCGGAGCACCCGCCGCAAAAGCGACGGCCCGCGCTATCGACCGTCGAGCCAGGAGTGACGCGGGTCGTAGCCCAGGTCGCGACGTGCGGCATCGATCGAGAGCAGGGTCTCCCGCCCGTCGAGGGGGCGCGTGAGCGGGACATCCGGGAATTCGGCGGCCATGAGGTCGGCCGAGTCGCGGCGCATGACGGTGTCGGCCGCGGCGATGATGTACGTCGCGTAGCCCGGCCCGCGGGTGGCGAGCGCGCGCTCGACCGCGTGCGCGCCGTCACGGCGGTCGATGTAGCCCCAGAGGTTCCAGCGGCGCACGGCGGGGTCGTCCTGCCACGACTCGAATTCGGCGTAGTCGTCGGGCGCCATGACGTTGCTGAACCGCAGGCCCGTGATCGAGAGATCGGGGTCGAGGCGGCAGAGCGTGCGTCCGAGCTCCTCTTCGAGGTGCTTGCCGATCGCGTACATGAAGTTGGGGCGCGTCGGCTGGCTCTCATCGATCGGGGCCGCGGGCGGCGCCTCGTCGAGCGGAAGGCCGAGCAGCGTCTCGCTCGAGGCGTGCACGATGCGCGCGATGCCCGCGCGGCGGGCGGCCTGGAACACCGCGATCGTCATCGACAGGTTGTCTTGCAGCAGCACCGTATCGGGGCGGATGCCCGGCGCCGGGCTCGCGGCGAGGTGCACGACGGCGTCCAGTCCGTCGTGGCGCTCCTCGACTCCGGCGAGGGCGTCGAGCACCTGCCCGGTGTCGCTGAGGTCGACCCGCACGAACCCCTCTCCGGGGGCGCCGACGGCGTCGAGCCCGGTCACGGAGTGCCCGGTCTCGACCAGGTGCGAGACGACGGCCTGCCCGAGCTTGCCCGATGATCCGGTGACGGCGATGCGCATGCTGCGAGCCTAGGCGCTGGCCGCGGCTCCCGTCGGCGCGAGCGGCAGGCTCACCCGGAACACGGTCTCGCCGGGCCGCGACGACGCCGCGACCTCGCCGCCGTGCGCCTGCACGACGGCCGCGACGATCGCGAGGCCGAGCCCCGTCGACCCTGTCGCGCGCGAGCGCGAGGTGTCAGCGCGGGCGAACCGCTCGAAGAGCACGGGCTGCACCTCGGCGGGGATCCCCGGCCCGGTGTCGGTCACCGTGACGATCGCCCGGCCCTCGAGGGTGCCGAGCGCGGCGGTGACCCGCGTGCCCTCGGGGGTGTGCACGCGGGCGTTGGCGAGCAGGTTGGCGACGACCTGGTGCAGGCGGTGCT
>NZ_JBHYEO010000003.1:0-57906 GCF_051860105.1 Microcella sp. | reverse complement strand
GACGACGACGGGGGTGTCGGGCACGCGCGCGACCCAGTCGTGCGCGGGCGAGGTGGCGCGAGCGTCGGCGAGGGCATCCGTGACGAGCGCCGCGAGATCGACGGGGTCGCGCCGCAGCTCTCGCCCCTCGTCGAGGCGGGCGAGCAGCAGGAGGTCGTCGACGAGCGCCGACATGCGCACCGACTCCGACTCGATGCGCGAGAGGGCGTGCCGGATGTCGTCGGGCAGCGCGTGCCCGCTGCGGCGGGTGAGCTCGCTGTAGCCGCGGATCGCGGCGAGGGGGGTGCGCAGCTCGTGGCTGGCGTCGGCGACGAACTGGCGCACCTTCTGCTCGCTCGCCTGGCGCGCGTCGAAGGCGTTCTGCACGTGCTCGAGCATGCGGGTGAAGGCGGCGCCGAGCTGGCCGACCTCCGTGCTCGGGTCGGTGTCGAGCACCGGCAACCGGTCGGCGAGCGCGACCGTGCCGCGGTCGAGCGGCAGGGTCGTCACGGCTGTCGCCGCTTCGCGCACCCGTGTGAGCGGGCGCAGCCCGAGCCGCACGACCTCGCGGCCGAGCACGGCGGCGACAACGAGGATTCCCGCGAGCACGGCGGCGATGACGGCCGCGAGGCGGGCGGTCGTCGTCGTGACCTCGGCGGTCGGCAGACCGACGATGAGCACGACACCGCCCTCGGTCTCCGTCGCGAGCACGCGGAACTCGCCGAGCCCACCGGGCAGGCGCACGGTCGCGGGGTCGCCGAGCGTGCGCGCCGCGATGACCCTCACCTGCACGGTGCTGAGCTCGCGCACGGTCGCGTCGGCATCGAGGTAGGCGGCGACGGCCGAGCCGTCGCGGTCGACGACCCCGATGAGCGAGCCGGTCGGCAGGCCCGGGCGGTCGAGGCTCTGCGCGGGCCCGCGGCCGGGGGCCGCGATGCTCTCGATGCGCTGCGCGATCACCCGCAGCTCGTCATCGAGCTGCGCGACGAGGTTCGCGCGCAGGAAGTAGACGCTGAGCACGCCGATCGCGAGGGTCGCCATCATCAGCAGCACGAGGATGCCCGCGACGAGCCGCTTGCGCAGCGACCATCCTCCGTGCATCAGGTGACCGGCTTGATCATGTATCCCACGCCGCGCACGGTGTGGATCATGGCGGGGCCGAGCGTGTCGATCTTCTTCCGCAGGTAGGAGATGTAGATCTCGACGATGCTCGAGCGACCCCCGAAGTCGTAGCTCCAGACCCGGTCGAGGATCTGCGCCTTGCTCAGCACACGCTTGGGGTTGCGCATGAGGTAGCGCAGCAGCTCGAACTCGGTCGCGGTGAGCTCGACCTCGGTGTCGCCGCGGCGCACCTCGTAGCTCTCTTCGTTGAGCACGAGATCGCCGACCCGGATCTCGGGATCGGCGCGCTCGCTCACGACGAGCGTGCTGCGCCGGATGAGCCCGCGCAGGCGCGCGACGAGCTCTTCGAGGCTGAACGGCTTGGTGACGTAGTCGTCGCCGCCGGCGGTGAGGCCCACGACACGGTCGTCGACCGAGTCTTTCGCGGTGAGGAAGAGCACGGGAACATCCGCGCCATCGGCGCGCAGTCTGCGCAGCACCTCCAGGCCATCGAGGTCGGGCAGCATGATGTCGAGCACGACGACGTCGGGCTTGAACTCGCGGCCGTGCTGCAGGGCTTGCTGGCCGGTGAGCGCGGTGCGGACATCCCACCCCTCGTACTTGAGAGCCATCGAGACCAGGTCGGCGAGCGAGGGCTCGTCGTCGACGACGAGCGCACGCACGGGCGTGCCGTCGGGGCGGGTGAGGCGGGGGGACTCGGGGAGCTCGTCATCGGCCATGCCTCCAGTAAGCCGGAGATGTCTATGAGCTTCCTTTGAGCCGTCACTACGAACGGAGGGCAGAGAAGAGCCCCGGCTGCGAGGGGATGCGGGGCCGGGGCTCTCGGGGAGGAGACGACGATCAGGCGCGGTGCGCTCCGCGGCTGCGGCGGCCGGTGCCGGCGATGCCGGCGATGAGCCCGAAGAAGCCGACGACCGACGCGGTGACGATGAGGGGGAGGGTGATCACGGGGTACCTCGCGTTCGGGTTGTGCGTTCCAGGGGGTCACGCCGGTTCGGGTCCGGCGAGTCCTCCCTGTGGGGGACTCGATTCGTCCCCCACAACGAGTGTGCGCTTAACGAACATGATTCGCAGTCCCCCATTGGGGGGCAACCCGGTCCCCACAAAGGGGGACCTCCTGCTTCACGGTCTCAACCCGGAGAACTACGCGGCGTCAGGCTCCGCCGGCGCCGCGAGCGACGGGCGGGTGACGAGCCGGGCCGCGCGAGCGATGCCGAAGATGACCAGCCAGCCGATGCCGATCGTCGTGGCCACCAGTTCGAGCCGACTGCCGAAGACGGCGTTCCAGCGCGCGAGCGAGAGCAGGCCCCCCGTCGCGGCGACCACGCCGACCGAGAGCGCCATGAGCAGGGTGATGCCGCTGAGCGCTCGATGCCCGGGGGCGAAGGCGACCTGCAGCATCGCCCAGCACGCCGCGGCGAAGGCGATCACGGCGGCGAGGGTGTGCACGAGATCCTGCACCGTGAAGGTGTCGCCGAGCGGCAACGGGCAGGCCTGCGTGCACGGCACCTGCGCAGCGACGAGGAACGACGAGCAGGCCAGGGCGAGGGTGAGCGCCGGCGAGCCCCGCCGCAGCAGCGGAGGCTGGCTACGCACGTCGCGTATCGACCAGGCGACGAGCACACCGCCCGCGACGAGCAGCAGGAGCGCCAGACGGAACGCCTCTGCCGTCGGCTCCCCGACGGCGCCGAGCTCGCTGACGTAGAGCTCG
Organism: Microcella sp.; assembly: GCF_051860105.1. Taxonomy (GTDB): domain Bacteria; phylum Actinomycetota; class Actinomycetes; order Actinomycetales; family Microbacteriaceae; genus Microcella. The sequence continues at coordinate 55,094 of NZ_JBHYEO010000003.1, read as the reverse complement.
CGGGGCACGCTCACGCGCGTGCGCCAGATCAGCACGAGAGCGGCCGCGACGAGGAGGGCGCCGATGATGGCGAGCGCGGCATCCCGATGCCGCCGAGGGCTGTCGACCACGAACGGCTGCGTCAGGCGCTCGTGGCGGTGCGGACGCCCGACCGGGCGTCGTCGTCGATCGCGTGCGCGGCACCCGGGCCGCGCTTCAGGCGCGAGATGCGGATGACCCCCGCGCCGACGAGGCCGATGACGGCCGCGATGAGGATGACGTAGAACGCCACCGAGAGGTAGCCGTTCGCCGAGGTCTCCGGGTTCAAGAAGGGGTACGGATACCACCCGCCATCGAGCAGGGGGTCGTAGGTGTTGGCGCCGCGGATGAGGGTGTACACCGCCCAGACGATCGGGAAGGCCACGATGGTGCCGATGTGCTTCCAGTCGAGGCGGTGCCGGCCGGGCGCGAACAGCCAGTCGGCCAGGAGGTAGAGCGGCCCCCACAGGTGCAGGATCTCGTTCGACCAGTCGAGGGTCGCTCCCTGCGGCAGCTCGATGCCCCGCAGCAGGAGGTTGTAGACGATGCCGGTCGTCACCATGAACGTCGTCGCGACGGCGCGCAGCACGCTGAACCAGCGCGGGCTCTGCCCCAAGAGCGTCAGGCCGATCGCCATCACGAGAACGACCGTGGCGAGCACGTTCGACTCGATCGTGAAGAAGCTGAAGAAGTTCGTCAGGCGGAACGGGATGTCGGTGAGCCCCTGCGACTGCCAGAACGCGAGCGAGGTGACGATCTGGCCGACGACGGCGGCGCCGATCGCGAGCGCCGCGATGATGCGCAGCACGAGGAAGAGAGCGGTCACTGCGGGCCTTTCGACATCTGGTTCACGGGCTGCGCTCATGCTACGACGGCGAGTCGTCGAAACCGAGCATCGGTCTTCTCCGGGTTGTGACAGGGAGTTAACACGCGTGAGACGCGCATCGTGTTCACTGGGGTCAGCAGGGGGAGGGCGAGAAGCGATGGCGATGATGCGCGCGATGGTCATGACGGGGGTCGGCGGGCCCGAGGTGCTCGAGAGGACCGAGCTGCCGGTGCCGGTGCGGGCGGGGGCCGAGGTGCTCGTGCGGGTGCACGCGACGAGCGTCAACCCGATCGACGTCAAGACCCGTGCGGGGCGCGGAGCCGCGCCGGCCATCCGTCAGTACCCCGCCGTGCTCGGCTACGACATCGCGGGCGTCGTCGTCGAGTCGGCCTATTCGTCGCACCCCCTCGCCCCGGGCCGCGAGGTCTACGGCATGACGATGGTGCCGCGGCTCGACGGCGGCAACGCCGAGTATGCGGCGGTTCCCGAGCTGTTCCTCACCCCCAAGCCGGGCGTGCTCTCCATGACGGAGGCGGCGGCTGTTCCGCTCGCGGCGCTCACCGCCTGGGGCATGGTCGTCGACGTCGCGCGCGCCCACGAGGGGCAGCGGATGCTCATCCACGCCGGTGCCGGTGGCGTCGGGCACTTCGCGGTGCAGCTGGCCGCGTACTTCGGCGCGACCGTCACCGCGACGTGCTCCACCGCGAACGTCTCCTTCGTTCGCGAGCTCGGCGCCGCGCGCGTCGTCGACTACACCGCCACGCGCTTCGAGCACGAGGTGCACGACCATGACGTCGTCATCGACCTCATCGGCAACGTGCACGACGAGACGGGCACCCGATCGCTCGCGACGCTGCGCCCCGGCGGCCTGCTCATCAATGCGCCGAGCGGCAGCTGGCCGCGCATGCTCGACGACGCCGCCGCGGCGGGAGTGCGCGCGACCGACTACAAGGTCTCGCCGAACGGGGCAGCCCTCGCTGTCATCAGCCGCATGATCGAGGCGGGCGACCTGCGCGTGCACGTCGACCGCGTGCTGCCGCTCGACGAGCTCGCCGAGGCGCACCGGCTCGTCGAGGCGGGCCGCACGCGCGGCAAGATCGCTATCGAGGTATCCCGTACGTGACGCCCGTCCAGACCAGCCGGCGCTCGCGCACGTAGTCGTCTTCGACCGCCTCGCCGACGAGAAAGCCCTTCGTGCCCACGATCGCGAACCCCGACTTCTCGTAGAACCGGTTCGCTCGGGCGTTGTGGATGTTCACCCCGAGCCACACGCTGACCGCACCCTGATCGACCGCCGCGTGCACCACGTGCTCGACGAGCGCCGACGTCACCCCGCCACCGTGGTGGTCGGGATGCACGTAGAGCTTGCTCAGCTCGGCCGTGGGGCGATGCTGCACGGCCGCCGCCACATCGGGGTCGGCCGCCACGCCGGGCACGAGCATCGCGTAGCCGGCGCGCCGGCCCCAGCTCTCGGCGCCGATGATGAGCCGCGGCGGGTCAGCGGGGTGCTGCTCGAACGCGGTGTGGCTCAGGTGCTGATCGATGAACGCGGCCTTCGCCGCCTCGGTCGTCGACGGCGGGCACGCGAGCGGGAAGGTGAGCGCCGCGAGCACGTGCAGCGCCTCGGCCTCGTCGCGTCGGGCCTCGCGCACGCGCACACCGCTCTCGAGCATCCGCTCATTCTGCCCGCCGGTGTTCGCAACTCAGGCTGGATGGCCGGATGTGCCGCGCGAACCGCGGACATTTGCCTGCTCAGCCTGAGTTGCGAACACGCCCGCGGCGAGACGCGGTTCAGCACGCGGCGGAAACACGAACGGCCCCGCCGAAGCGGGGCCATTCGTGCGCTGCGCCGCAGCAGCGGCGGCGCACCAATCAACTCAGACGGCGTTGACGTCGAGCGGGATGCCCGGGCCGAAGGTCGTCGAGAGCGAGCCCTTCTGCAGGTAGCGCCCCTTCGAGCTCGACGGCTTGAGACGCATGACCTCGTCGAGCGCGGCCTTCAGGTTCTCGTGCAGCTGCTCTTCGGTGAAGGCGGTCTTGCCGATGATGAAGTGCACGTTGGCGTGCTTGTCGACGCGGAACTCGATCTTGCCGCCCTTGATGTCGGTGACAGCCTTCGCCACGTCGGGCGTCACGGTGCCGGTCTTCGGGTTGGGCATGAGGCCGCGGGGGCCGAGCACCTTGCCGAGTCGACCGACCTGGCCCATGAGCTCGGGGGTCGAGACCGCCGAGTCGAAGGCGGTGTAGCCGCCGGCGACCTTCTCGATGAGCTCGACGCCGCCGACCTCGTCAGCGCCGGCCGCGATCGCGGCCTCGGCCGCCGGGCCGGTCGCGAACACGATGACGCGCGCGGTCTTTCCCGTGCCGTGAGGGAGGTTGACGGTGCCGCGCACCATCTGGTCGGCCTTGCGGGGGTCGACGCCGAGCTTGAGCGCGACCTCGACGGTCGAGTTGGTGTTCTTCGAGCCGGTCTGACGGGCGACGGCGACGGCCTCGGCCGTCGAGTAGAACTTGCCGTCTTCGATCTTCTCGGCCGCGGCCCGGTAGGCCTTCGACTTCTGTGCCATGTTGTGTCTCCTAGAGGTGAGTTCGCGGTTCACGAGCCTGGCTGGCTCTCCCGCTGGTGTGTTCGTGCAGGGGGAGGTGACGATGCACCTCGGCGCTAACGACCTGCTGTGACGACGTTCTGTCACGCCATCACTGGTCGAATAGCGACTCGTCGCTATTCGACAGTGATGCCCATGCTGCGAGCCGTGCCGGCGATGATCTTCTCGGCCGCCTCGATGTCATTGGCGTTGAGGTCGACCTGCTTCTGCTCGGCGATCTGGCGCACCTGCTCCTTGGTGAGCTTGGCCACCTTGACGGTGTGCGGGGTCGACGACCCCTTCTGCACGCCCGCGGCCTTCTTGATGAGCTCAGCGGCCGGCGGGGTCTTGAGGATGAACGTGAACGAACGGTCTTCGTACACGGTGATCTCGACCGGGATGACGTTGCCGCGCTGCGACTCGGTCGCGGCGTTGTAGGCCTTGCAGAACTCCATGATGTTCACGCCGTGCTGACCGAGCGCCGGGCCGATGGGCGGGGCGGGGTTGGCGGCGCCGGCCTGGATCTGCAGCTTGATCAGACCCGTGACCTTCTTCTTCGGTGCCATGTTCTCTTCCTTCGTGTCGAGCGGCATCCGGGTGGATGCCGCGCTCCCGCCTGCGTGCCCTGTGCACGCCGCGGTGATCTGCAGTAGCTACAGCTTGGTGACCTGGTCGAACGACAGCTCGACGGGGGTCTCGCGCTCGAACAACGAGACGAGCACGATGAGCTTGCCGCTCTCGGGCTTGATCTCGTTGATCGTGCCGGGGAGCCCGGCGAACGAGCCCTCCTTGATCGTGATGGTCTCGCCCACCTCGAAGTCGATCTCGGCGGGGATGACGCGGGCGGCGAGGCCGCCGCCCTTCGCGCCGCCGGCCTTCGCCGGAGCCTCGGCGACCTGAACGGTCGACTTGAGCATCTGGAACGCCTCATCGAACCGCAGAGGCGTGGGGTTGTGGGCGTTGCCCACGAAGCCCGTGACGCCCGGGGTGTGGCGAACGACCGACCAGCTGTCTTCGTTCAAGTCCATGCGCACGAGCACGTAGCTGGGGATGCGCACGCGGGTGACCAGTTTGCGCTGGCCGTTCTTGATCTCGACGACGTCCTCCATGGGGACCTGCACCTCGTAGATGCTCTCCTCCATGTTCATCGAGATCTTGCGGTTCTCGATGTTCTGCTTCACGCGCTTCTCGAAGCCCGCGTACGAGTGCACGACGTACCACTTGCCGGGCTTCATGCGCAGCTCGAGCTTGAACTCGTCGTAGGGGTCGGCGTCGGCGGCCTCGGGCTCGGGGTTCTCCTCGCCGGCCTCGTCGTTCGTGGCCTCGGCGGCGGCCTCGGCCTCGTCGGCGGAGTCGATATCGAGGGCGTCGTCGACGATCGCGTCGGCCTCCGGGTCGGCGGCGGCCTCGAGGGCATCGAGCAGGCCGTCGAGATCGGGCTCATCGCTCTCGTCGACCAGGTGCATCGCCGAGTGCTCGACGGCGTCGACCGAGTGCAGGTCGGCTTCGAGGGTGTTGCCCTCTTGCGCCTCGTCCTCCTCCGACGACTGCTCAGCGGCAGTCGAGTAGTCGAGGTCGCTGGGGAGCTTCTCGGTCACGGTTTCTCTTTCTCTCAGTACAGCGGGCGATCGGGCGGATGCGGCGGCCTACAGGCCGACCGCGGCCGTTCCGTCACCGAAGATGAACCGCACGAGCCACAGGAACACGATGTCGAGGCCCGACACGATCGCCATCATGATGATCACGAAGACGAGCACGACGATCGTGTAGGTGATGAGCTCACGACGGGTGGGGGTGACCACCTTGCTGAGCTCGTTGAGCACCTGGCGGATGAACAGCGCGAAGCGGCCGAAGGGGCCGCGCTTCTCAGCGCGCTCCTTCTTGGCGTTCGCGACGACGTCCTCGCCGGGCTCGTCGATCACATTGCTCACGTGATGCTCTCCTCACGACTCTTCGTCGTTGTGACTGTGTGGTGCGTTGCGTCGCGCCGTGGTGGTGCAGCAGTACCTGGCGCGTTTCACCGCCGATCCCGGGGGCTCCGTACGGAGACCCCCGGGCCGACGACTCTGCAGGGCGGACAGGACTCGAACCTGCAACCTGCGGTTTTGGAGACCGCTGCTCTACCAATTGAGCCACCGCCCTCTGCGGCGGATCGCTGATCTCAGGGCACGCGAAAGCATGGCAGAGATCAACTACCTCGGCCCAGTGTAGGCGACGACGCGGACAGCACCAAGCCGGGCCCTGCGCCGACGAGCGCCGGGCATCCGGCGATCGGATGCTGCGCCCCGCGTAGAATCAGCGCCGTGACCGCCGACTCCTCCCGCATCGCCCGCCGCATCGCCGCTATCAGCGAATCCGCGACCCTCAAGGTCGACGCCAAGGCCAAAGCCCTCAAGGCCGCCGGGCGCCCCGTGATCAGCTACGCCGCGGGCGAGCCCGACTTCCCGACTCCCGAGCACATCGTCGAGGCCGCGGTCATCGCTGCCCGCGACCCCAAGAACCACCGCTACACGCCCGCGGCGGGCCTGCCCGAGTTGCGCGAGGCCGTGGCCGAGAAGACCGCGCGCGACTCGGGTCTCGAGACGAGCGCCGGTCGGGTCATCATCACGAACGGCGGCAAGCAGGCCGTGTTCCAGTCGTTCGCGACGATCGTCGACGAGGGCGACGAGGTGCTGCTGCCGGCGCCGTACTGGACCACCTATCCCGAGGTCGTGCACCTCGCCGGGGGCGTGCCCGTCGAGGTCTTCGCGGGCGCCGACCAGGATTATCTGGTCACCGTGGAGCAGCTGGAGGCCGCGCGCACCCCGCGCACCAAGGTGCTGCTGTTCGTGAGCCCCTCGAACCCGACCGGCTCGGTGTACAGCCCCGAGCAGACGCGGGCGATCGGCGAGTGGGCCCTGCAGCACGGCATCTGGGTCATCAGCGACGAGATCTACCAGTCGCTGACCTACGACGGCGTGCGCGCCGTCTCGATCGTCGAGGCGGTGCCCGAGCTCGCCGAGCAGTGCATCCTCGTCAACGGCGTCGCGAAGACCTATGCCATGACCGGCTGGCGCGTGGGGTGGATGGTCGGACCGGCCGACGTCATCGCCGCGGCCTCGAACCTGCAGTCGCATCTCTCGAGCAACGTGGCGAACATCTCGCAGCGCGCCGCCATCGCCGCCCTCACGGGGCCGCAGGATGCCGTCGCGACCATGCGCCAGGCCTTCGACCGCCGGCGTCGCGTGGCCGTCGCGGAGCTCAACCGCATCCCGGGCATGGTGACGCCGACGCCGACGGGCGCGTTCTACGTGTACCCCGACGTCACCGGGCTGCTGAACCGCGAGTGGAAGGGCTCGACGCCGACGACCTCGCTCGAGCTCGCCGACCTGATTCTCGAGCACGCCGAAGTCGCGGCGGTGCCCGGCGAGGCGTTCGGCCCCAGCGGATACTTGCGCTTCAGCTACGCGCTCGGCGACGCCGACCTGCTCGAGGGAATCCAGCGCCTGCAGGCCCTGTTCGGCACCGACTGATCGTCGGCGCCGAGGGGCGCGTGCTCAGCCCTGCGCGGCCGTGTAGGCGGCGCGGATCTCGGCGGGGATGCGGCCGCGGTCGCCGACCTCGTAGCCGTTGCTCTGGGCCCAGGCGCGCACGGCCGCGGTGTCGCCCGTGGCGGCGGATGCCCGGCGCGCGCGCGGCGCGGCCGACGCACGTCGGCCGGTCGACCGGGCCTTCGCGATGAACGGAGCGAGAGCATCCCGCAGCGCCTGCTGGTTGGCACGGCCGAGGTCGATCTCGTAGCTCGCACCATCGAGCGAGAACGTGACGGTGCCACCCTCACCGGGGCCGATCACGGTGCTGTCGAGATCGTCGACGAGTTCGGTCGTGATGCGCTTCATGGCAATTCTCCCTCGATAATGCGTGATTATGAGCGGGCTGAGTTTATCGGAATTCTCCGCCGATAAACGTGCAATTGAATTCTCATTCTTCGTCCACCGATCGGTGGACCCGCGAATCAGCCGAGCAGGCGTTCCGCAGCGGGCCACGACGCGGGATGCTGGAGGCATGAACACCACCGACACCGCCATCGAGGTGCACGACTTGCGCAAGGCGTATGGCGATCTGACCGCCGTCGACGGCATCTCCTTCGAGATCCACCGCGGCGAGACCTTCGCACTGCTCGGCCCCAACGGCGCCGGCAAGTCGACCACCATCGAGATTCTCGAGGGCTACCGCCAGAGCACGGGCGGTACGGTGCGCGTGCTCGGGGTCGACCCCTGGCGGGCCGGTCTCGAGTGGAAGGCGCGCATCGGCATCGTCCTGCAGTCGAGCGGCGAGAGCGGCAATGTCACCGTCGCCGAGCAGCTGCGGCACTTCGCGGCGCTCTACCCGAACCCGCGCGACGTCGACGAGGTCATCGCGGCCGTCGGGCTCGAGACCAAGGCCGGTGCGCTGATCCGCAAGCTCTCGGGCGGGCAACGCCGCCGCGTCGACGTGGCCGTCGGCATCATCGGCGCGCCCGAGCTGCTGTTCCTCGACGAGCCGACGACGGGTTTCGATCCCGAAGCGCGTCGCAGCTTCTGGCAGCTGATCCGCACGCTGCAGCGCGAGGGCACGACCATCCTGCTCACCACGCACTACCTCGATGAGGCGGCCCAGCTCGGCGACCGGGCCGGCATCATCGCGGCGGGGCGCATGGTCGATCTCGCCCCCATCGACGAGATCGGCGGCCGCGAGTCGCGCGTGCCGCTCGTGCGATGGATCGAGGGCGGCGAACGCCGCGCGCAGCGCACCGACACCCCCGCCACCGTCGTGACGCAGCTGGTCGCCCGCCTGGGGGCCGAGCCCGAGGGGCTCGAAGTGATCCGGCCGAGCCTCGAGGACGTGTACCTCGACCTCGTCGGTCACGAGCACGCGGCGGAGATCGCCGCGGACACCCTGAACGAGACGGAGACGGCACGATGAGCACGACCACGACCCCCCGCCCGGGACTCTCCGAAAACAGCGGCGCACGTGCCGTGCGGCTCGGCGCTCTGCGCATCGGATACGAGGTTCGCGCGTACTTCCGTCAGGCCGACACGGTGTTCTTCACCTTCCTGTTCCCCGTCGTGATGCTCACCATCTTCTCGGTGTCGTTCAGTGAGGCGAGCTTCGGCCAGACCGCCAGCGGCGACGAGATCACGGCCGCCTGGTTCTTCCTGCCCGCGATGCTCGCCGCGGGCGTGCTGCTCAGCGGCCTGCAGAACCTCGCGATCGACATCGCGATGGAGAAGAGCGACGGCACGCTCAAACGCCTCGCCGGCTCGCCGCTGCCGATCGTGAGCTACTTCATCGGCAAGCTCGGCCAGTCGTTCGTGACGGGACTGCTGCAGGCCGGCGTGCTGCTGCTGCTCGGCTTCACGGTGTTCCAGGTTCCGCCGCCCGAGAACGCCGAGAACTGGGTCACGTTCGCCTGGGTGTTCACGCTGGGAGTCCTCACCTCCGCCATCCTCGGCATCGCGCTGAGCGCTGTGCCGCGGTCGGGCAAGAGCGCCACGGCGGTCGTGATCCCGATCGTGCTCGTGCTGCAGTTCATCTCCGGCGTGTACCTGCGCTTCAGCGACCTGCCCGAGTGGCTGCAGAATTTCGCGTCGATCTTCCCGCTCAAGTGGATGGCGCAGGGCATGCGCAGCGTCTTCCTGCCCGATGAGCTCGTCGTGCTCGAGCAGAACGAGTCGTGGGATCTGCCGGGCATCGCGATCGCGCTGGGCATCTGGCTCGTCGTCGGGCTCATCGTAGCGCGGCTGACGTTCCGCTGGATCCGCAAAGACAGCTGAAAGGCCTATAGCGTCAGGCCCACGAAGACGGGCTCGGGGTACAGCACGACGCCGAACTCGCTCATGACGCGCGTCTGGATGTACCGCGCGAGCTCGGCCACCTCGGCCGCCGTCGCGCGCCCGCTCGCGTTCGTGAGGGCGAGCGTGTGCTTCGTCGAGACGGATGCGCCCGAGCCCGGCAGGGCGAAGCCGCGGGCGATGCCGGCATGCTCGATCAACCAGGCGGCGCTGAGCTTGACGGAGCCCTCGACAGGCACGGGCGGAGAGGCGGGCTCGGTGCCGAGCGGCACGGCGAGCGCGGGGGGCTCGGGCTGCTGGAGCCAGCGCGGCATGTCGGGGGGCAGGCCGAGCGCGAACGACTCGGTGACGATTGGGTTGGTGAAGAACGAGCCTGCGCTGACCGACTGGCGGTCGGCCTCGTCGAGCACCATGCCCTTGCCGGCGCGTAGCGAGAGCACGGCGGCACGCACGCCGACCAGGGGCGCGCGCTGCCCGATGTCGACTCCGAGCGCGTCGGCGAGCTGGGCGTAGGCGACCGGCCGGCTCGTCGCACCCTCGGCGCGCTCGAGCGCGAGGTCGACGCTCAGCACGACGGCCCGCCAGCCCTGCTTGATCGCGCTCGTGCGGTAGCCGAGCGCGAGCGCGGGTGCCGGCACCGTGCGCCGCTCGCCGCTGTCGACGTCAAGCACCTCGACGCTCACGAGGCTCTCGGCGATCTCCTGCCCGTAGGCCCCGATGTTCTGGATCGGCGCAGCGCCCGTCGATCCGGGGATGCCGCTGAGCGCCTCGATGCCGCCCCACCCGTTCTCGACGGTGTGCGCCACGAGGGAATCCCAGGGCTCGCCCGCCTGCACCCGCAGGCGCACGGGGCGGGCTGAGCCGGGAGCATCCGGCAGTCGCTCGATGCCGCGCGTGGCGACGCGCACGACGACTCCCTCGACACCGTCGTCGCCGACGAGCACGTTCGAGCCGCCGCCGAGCACGAGCCAGGGCTCACCGTGGGCGTCGGCGTCGAGCACCGCGTCGACGAGTTCGGCGCTCGTCGACGCCTCGACGAACCGCTCGGCCGGGCCGCCGATGCGCAGGGTGGTGAGATCTGCCAGTCGCATGCGATCAGGCGAACGCGGTGACGCGCACCTGGGCCTTGCCGAGCACCGTCTGCTCGCCGACCGTCGCCGTGAGGTCGATGCGGGCTCCGGCGTCATCCACTGCGCCGACGGTGGCCGCGACCGTGACGACGGCACCGAGCTGCGGGTCGACGACGACGGGGCGCGTGAACCGCACCTGATAGTCGCTGACCCAGCCGCGGGCATCCAGCCAATCGACGACCGGTTGCACGGCAAAGCCCATCGTCAGCATGCCGTGGGCGAGCACGCCCGGCAGTCCGACGGCGGCGGCGACATCGTCGCGGTAGTGGATCGGGTTGAAGTCGCCGCTCGCCCCGGCGTAGCGCACGAGGGTGTCGCGCGTGAGCGGGAAGGAGCGCTCGGCCACGACCTGGCCGACCTGGAGGCCCTCGAGCAGGCTCATGATTCGTCTCCCCTGATGACGAGCGTCGAGATGCTCGTCACGACGTGCGCCCCCGTCGCGTCGGTCATGGCCGACTCGCTCGTGACCATGCTGTTGCCGCCGAGCGACTTGATGCTCGTCACCCGCAGCGTCGCCGTGAGCTCATCGCCCGCGACGATCGGGCGCGAGTAGCTGAAACGCTGGTCGCCGTGCACGACGCGGCTGAAGTCGATGCCGGCGTCGGGCTCAGCCAGCAGCTGCTGCAGCGTCGCCTCGGCGATGACGATCGGGAAGGTCGGCGGAGCGACGACGTCGGCGAAGCCGGCCGCACGAGCCGCTTCCGGGTCGTGGTGCAGGGGCGCGGTGGCCAGCACGGCGCGGGCGAACTCGCGCACCTTCTCGCGCCCCACCAGGTAGGGCGGCGTCGGGGCGAACGCGCGCTCGGTCAACTCAGGATTCACGGGCACGCGCCCAGTCTAGGCGCGAGCGGATGCCGCGCCCCGGTCTAGAAGAGGGTCGCGCCGAGCAGGCGGTCGAGCATCGAGCGCCCCAGCGCCTTCTCGGCGGCGTGCCCGCGCGCCTCGCCCCGCACCAGCAGCTCGAGGCCGCGCGTCGCCGCGACGGCCCGCAGCGCGAGCTCGTCGCGCTCGGTCGGCGTGCGGCCGTAGCCGTGCAGGAAGGCGGCGCGCAGCCACGGCTCGTCGCGCCAGGGCCCGTACTCGAGCCACAGCAGGTCGACGATGCGCGGCTCGAACTCGAGGTGCGCAAAGTCGATGAAGCGCACGTGACCCCCGGGGTCGATGATCCAGTGCTGGGGCGACAGCCGCCGGTGCGCGGGCACGTGGTCGAACTCGCCGAGGTCGAGCGCCGCGGCCACGTGCTGGCGGGCGAGGTGCCGTTCGGCCGCGAGCCGCTCGGCCCGCTCGTCGCGCCCGTCGAGGCCGTCGCCCCACAGGGCGTCGGCGGCGCGGCTCCAGCGCTCGAACTCGGCCGCGATGTGGCGACCGAAGCGGTCGTGCTTGCGCGGCGGTTCGGCCTCGTGCAGGCGCCGCACGAGGTCGCCCGCACGCATGTGGATGTCGGGGTCGCGCTCGTGCGGTGTGCCGACGGCCGCCTCTCCCAGCAGGCGCGAGAGCGTCAGCAACCGCAGGGAGGGATCGCTCAGCACGATGCGCGGGGCATCGCCGCCGAGCGCGACGGCGTACTGCTGAAGAGCCTCGGTCTCGCGGTGGTGGGGGCCCGCATCCCGATGCCATTTGACGACTGCCTGCTCGCCGCCGCGCGTGACGACGTGCAGCACGCGCGAGAGCTTATGGGCACCCCAGTGCTCGGCGACGACGTCGACTGGTCCGAGCGTGCGGTGCACCCGGTCGAGCACCTCGGCGTCGCTGGCGAGTCGGGCGCGCGCGTCAGACGATCGGGCATCGACGGTGATGCTCATCTCACACTCCTCGCGGCTCGGCCCCGCCTATGCGAAACCCCGGAGCGCCAGCGTCGGCGTTCCGGGGTTTCGACTGACTGATGTCTGTGTCAGCGGCTGCTACTGGCAGCTCTCGCACTGCAGCATGTCCATCGGGTCGACGGGCACGGCATAGCCGCCGATGGTCTCGTTGTCGTTGTCCATGATGGACCTCCTTCTGCTGAATTCTCCGCCCCCGGCGGCTAGGGGTCTCACTATATAACGGGAATCACACGCGTGTCATTCCCCTACATGTTGTGTTTTCGGCGTGTCGCGACTCATTCTGTCGGGATGCTCGGCGCACGCCCCCGGCGTGCGCGCAGGGGCGGGCTCTACCCTGGAGGTCGTCCCCTCACGAGCTCGCGAAGGTCGTCATGCGCTTCTGGCCCGCCCCTGCATCCGCGATCGCGGACGGCTCGCGTCCGCCGATGCCACGGAACCTGGCGCACCAGATCGATGAGGGCTATCTCGTCGCTCTCTCCGCATTGCGCCTGTCGGTGAAGAACGGCGTCATCCTGCGCATCCTGCGCGATGGAGCCGCGTGGGACGAGCGCGAGTCGGCCGACCTGGCGCGCCAGGCCATCGACACGCTCGCGGCAGAGCTGCGGGCCACGGCCGCGCGGCTCTCGGACGACAGCGTGCGCGCTGCGCCCACGCCGCGGGAGTCGCGCGGCGCGCGCTCGAAGCGCGACCTCGCCCGCGTTCGCCGCAAGCGCGACGAGGCCGAGCGGCTCTCCGCGCGCAGCCGAACCCTCCGCGGTGTCGTCGAGAGGCTCGAGGCGGCGCGCGCCGACGATGCCATCGTGCGCGACCTGGCGCTGCGGGCGCGGGATGACACGATCGGCGAGCTCATGCAGGCGCGGCTCATTCCGCGCGCCGAACCGCTGCTGCTGTCGGAGGAGGAGCAGCGCGAGGCCATCGCGGGCGTCAAGGCCGACCTGCAGCGGTTGATCGACGAGCGCACCGGGTACTGAGCCGTCGCAACGGTCTGTGAAACGGTAGCGAGGGCGGGACTCGAACCCCGTGAACGCGGACGAGCGTTCACGGCGCAAGCCACACGCAACCATCTCGAAAATGGTAGCGAGGGCGGGACTCGAACCCCGTGAACGCGGACGAGCGTTCACGGCGCAAGCCACACGCAACCATCTCGAAAATGGTAGCGAGGGCGGGACTCGAACCCGCGACACCACGATTATGAGCCGTGTGCTCTAACCACCTGAGCTACCCCGCCGGGCAGGTACTCCGCGCGACCGCGAGGCCGTGACGGATGAACCGGAGCCCCGAGTCAGGATTGAACTGACGACCCCTTCCTTACCATGGAAGTGCTCTACCACTGAGCTATCGGGGCGCTGCCGACGCCGCGAACGGCGATTGGCACCAGAGAAGATTAGCACCTGAGAACCGGCGGTCTGCACCCCGCTGCGGCCCGCATCCCCGTCGATTCGGGCATGGAACCGATTCCACTTTCTGCCGAGCGGTGTCATAGGGTGGCGGGATGCCGAACGAGACGTCCTCCTCGACGACCACCACCACCGTCGACCACCGCGGAACCGCCGCCCCCGGCGCGGAGTGGTGGCGCTCCGCCGTCATCTACCAGATCTACCCGCGGTCGTTCGCCGACGCGAGCGGCGACGGCATCGGCGACCTCGCCGGCATCACCGAGCGCTTGCCCGCGCTGCGCGAGCTCGGCGTCGACGCCGTGTGGCTCTCGCCGTTCTTCCGGTCGCCGCAGCGCGACGCCGGCTACGACGTCAGCGACTACTGCGACGTCGACCCCATCTTCGGCACCCTCCACGACTTCGACGCGCTGCGCGATCGCGCCCACGGGCTGGGCCTGCGCGTCATCGTCGACCTCGTGCCGAATCACTGCTCGAGCGACCACCCCTGGTTCCAGGAGGCCCTCGCGGCCGGTCCCGGTTCGCCCGAGCGCGACCGCTTCATGTTCCGCGACGGGAAGGGTGAGCACGGCGAGCTGCCGCCCAACAACTGGCAGTCGATCTTCGGCGGTAACGCCTGGACCCGCATCACCGAGGCCGACGGAACCCCCGGCCCGTGGTACCTCCACATCTTCGACAGCTCGCAGCCCGACTTCAACTGGAAGAACCCGTGGGTGTGGGAGCAGTTCCGTCAGATCTTGCGCTTCTGGCTCGATCGCGGCGTCGACGGCTTCCGCGTCGATGTCGCGCACGGCCTGATGAAGAAGGAGGGCCTGCCCGACATCGTGCAGGTCGCTGACGCGGGAGGCCTCGCCGACGCGATCTCTGCGCCGGACGAGGTTCCCTACTGGGCGCAGCCCGAGGTGCACGAGGTATACCGCGACTGGCACCGCGTGCTGCGGGAGTACGAAGGCGATCGCGTGCTGTGCGCCGAGGCCTGGGTCGAGCCGCTGGCCAAGGCGGCGCTCTGGGTGCGCCCCGACGAGATGCACCAGGCCTTCAACTTCAGCTACCTCGGCACCCCGTGGGAGGCCGAGCGCCTGCGCTCGGTGATCGACGAGTCGATCGCCGCGTTCACCGCGGTCGGCGCCCCGAGCACCTGGGTGCTCTCGAACCACGACGTCGTGCGCCACACGAGCCGCTACGGCCTGAGCACCTACGGCGCAGCGCCCGCGAGCGGCATCGGCCCGAAGTCGGCCGACAAGCCCGACGATGCTCTCGGCCTGAAGCGCGGCCGCGCCGCCACGACGCTCATGCTGAGCCTTCCCGGCAGCGCCTACCTCTACCAGGGCGAGGATCTGGGGCTGCCCGAGGTCATCGAGCTCGACGACCACGTGCGAGAAGACCCGACGTTCCACCGCACGAACGGCGAGGTCTACGGGCGCGACGGATGCCGTGTGCCGATCCCGTGGGAGACTGCAGCCCCGGCGTTCGGCTTCAGCGCGTCGGGCGACAGCTGGTTGCCGCAGCCCACCGGGTTCGCCCGTTTCGCGCGCGATCTGCAGCAGGGCGACCCGGGCTCGACCCTCGAGCTTTACCGCTCAGCCCTCCGGTTGCGCGCTGAGCACGGGCTCGGCATGGGCTCGGTCGAGTGGCTCGACGGGTATGACGAGGGCGTCGTCGCGCTGCGCAACGGCGCCGTCACGGTCATCGCGAACATCGGAGACGAGCCGGTGGCTCTTCCGGCGGGCGAGGTCGTGCTCGCCAGCGCGCCCCTCGAGGAGGGGCTTCTGCCGACGGACGCGGCGGTCTGGATCGTCTAGACCGCGTTCGCCATCAACCAGGCGAAGGGGTCGATGGGTACGCCGTCAATGTGGATCTCGAGGTGCAGGTGGGGCCCGGTCGACAGGCCGGTGTTGCCGAGCGCGCCGACGATCTCGCCCGCGACCACGGGAGCACCGAGCTCCAGCACAGAGCTGTTGTCGATCATGTGCGCGTAGAGCGACAAGACCTTCTGGCCGTTGATGATGTGCTCGACCTCGACGCGGTAGCCGAACGAGCTCGAACGGCCGACCGCGGTGACGATACCGTCGGCGATCGCTCCGACAGGGGCTCCGTACCCGGCGTCGAAGTCGACGCCCCGGTGGTACGACGAGCAGCCGCGGCAGGGGGCGACGCGGTCG
Source organism: Microcella sp. (assembly GCF_051860105.1). Lineage (GTDB taxonomy): Bacteria > Actinomycetota > Actinomycetes > Actinomycetales > Microbacteriaceae > Microcella. The sequence continues at coordinate 39,343 of NZ_JBHYEO010000003.1, read as the reverse complement.
CCGAACGCTGAGGTGATGTTGGCGGCGAAGGGGAAGGGCCAGCGGATGGCGCCGACGCCCGAGGGCGAGTACGAGTAATTGGTGCTGCCGTACCGCAGCCGGAGCATCTCGGCGTACGAGGTGACGCCCCATTCCGCGCGCGAGGCGGCGGTCGACGCGAGCTCGCTGGCGGCGTCCGACTCGAGCACCTGCTCTTCCAGCACCTCCGCTTCGGTCGCGGGCGCGGTGGGCATCGACGACAGTGCCAGGGATGCCGGAGGTGCGTCAGGATCGAACAGCGCGTTCGCGGGCACCGACGTGCCGACGAGCAGCGAGGCGGCGGCGAGCATGACGATGGGCGGGAAGGCCTTCTTGGCGATCCGCCGGGTGAGCGGCACGCGAGACGCGCTGGCGACCGGGGCCGGTGCGGCGGCCACGGCTCGATCGGTGGTCTCGGGTGCGGACGCCCGGCGCGGGCCGCGGGCGGGGAACAGTCGCGGCGAGCTGTCGGCCCGGCGCGGGCGCCGCGCCGCCGGCACGGCGCGCTCGGCGTCGCGCAGGGCGCGCCGGCTCGTGGCGACGAGCTCGGTAGAGGCGGCGGGAGGGAGAGCGACGAGGTCGGAGCCGGGCTGGGCCGCAGGAGGGAAGCTCGTCGTGGCCATGACCGAGCTCTCGCTCAGGGGCGCGACGTCGATCTCGGGGGCGGGCTCGACGTCGGATTCGATCGTCGGGGATTCCTCAGTGAATCCGAGCCCCAGAGACCGGAAGGGGTCTCTCTCGGCGCCGGTCGGATCCTGCTCGGATCCTCCCGTCAGCCACGGGTTCTCAGTCGTCACGGTGTCAGTCAGCCTCAGGAGTCACAAATCGGTCATGCCGCGCGAACCCGGCCGGTCCGCTCGAAATCGACCTGCTCAGCAGGTCGGAATCGGGTATCCGTGCGCACCACCGAACCCGGCGGATTATCACGGATTGGTAAAGAGTAACCCGGTCGGGCGGCGAGCGAAAGTCGGTGAAGAGGATTCGCGGCTGGCACCGAGGGGGCGGGTCAGCGCGCCGAGCCCTCCACAGTGGGCGGAAGAGCACCGATCTCGGCGAGCACCGGCGCGAGCATCCGCACCAGATCGGGATGCGCCGCGAGCAGGAACCGATGGTCGGCACGCGCGCCCGGAAGCCCCGTCACCGTCGCACCGGCCTCCTCGGCGATGAGAGCCCCCGCGGCGTGATCCCACGGGTTGAGCGTGCGCTCGAAGTAGGCGTTGACGCGCCCCGCCGCCACCGCGCACAGGTCGAGCGACGCCGTTCCCATACGCCGGATGTCACGGACGAGAGGCAGCAGGCGCGCGACCGCGGCCCCCTGCTCGGCACGTGTCGCGGCCAGGTAGGCGAAGCCCGTCGCCACGAGCGCCTGGTCGAGAGCGACGGCGTCGGCGACCCGGATGGCGCGATCACCGAGGTGCGCTCCGCCGCCCGCTATCGCGCTGTAGAGTTCGCCTGTCGCCGGGTTGACGACGACGCCGGCGAGGGCGCGCCACGCCTGAGGGTCGGCCTCCCCCTCGACCACGGCGATGCTCACGGCGTAGTGCGGGATGCCGTACAGGAAGTTGACCGTGCCGTCGATCGGGTCGACGACCCAGGTGAGGCCGCTCGTGCCGCCTCCGCCGCCCGACTCCTCGCCGAAGAAGCCGTCATGCGGCCGCAGCTCGGCGAGCCGCCCGCGGATGAGCGACTCGGCGTCGCGATCGACCTGCGTGACGACATCGACCGACGACGACTTCGCCGCCGCGACCTCGACGGCACCGCGACGGGCCTCGACGACGAGGCTGGCCGCCTCGAGGGCGACCGACCGCGCGACGGCGAGGAGGTCGGGGCCAGCGGCGGATGAGGAGGTCATGGTGGCGAGTGAGGGATTCGAACCCCCGAATGCTGAGCAGTCTGATTTACAGTCAGATCCCTTTGGCCGCTTGGGTAACTCGCCATGAGCGCGCCCGACCCGTGTGATCACCGACCGGAGGCGCTCGTCAAGAATACAAGAGCCGCAGGGCCGATGCGACCACGGCCGTCAGTCGGGTGCGGGGGCCGACTCGACGTAGCGCAGCGACGCCGTTGCCACGGCATCGAGGTAGGCGCCGTCGCGGTTGTACGCCGCGATCCCGGCCCGCCACGACTCCTCGTCGCCGAGAGTCGGCACCGCGCGGCACAGGTAGTTGGCGGCGGCGAGCGCCGCATCGTCGATGTTGTGCGGGTCGGCGACGCCGTCGCCGCTCGCATCGACGTACCAGTTCGCCCAGCTGCCGGGAATGAACTGCAGGGGCCCCAGTGCGCGATCGAACTCGGCGTCGCCGTCGAACGCTCCGCCGTCAGTGTCGGTGATGAGGGCTGTCGTCGCGCCGTCGAGGGCGATGCCGATGATCGGCGGGCTCACGGTGCCGTCGTCGGCGATGGATGCTCCGCCGTAGCTGCCGTGCCGCGACTCGACCCAGCCGATGCCGGCGAGCGTGTTCCAGCCGAGCAGGCAATCGGGGCGCTCCGCGTGCTTCGCGATCGCCGCGCCCGCGTAGGCGGCGAGCGCCCGCTCGGGGATTCCCGACTCCCGCGCCACGGCGGCGACCCAGGCCGCATCCACCAGGCCCGACACCCCCGGACGGCTCGGCAAGTCGGCCGACGGGGGCAGCGCGGCAGGCGCGACCCAGCGCGGGGCCAGCGGGGCCTCGTCGGTCGATCCCGCATCCTCGACCAGAAGGGTGCCGCGCGGGGTGAACACCGTGACGATGACCAGACCCACCGCGATGCCGGCGAGGGCGAGCCCCAGGCCGAGCAGGGCGAGCGAGCGGATGCGCATGCCGACATCTCATCAGCCTCGGCTCTGCGCCTGCTGTACCGGCCTCGCTAGCATGGGGCCATGGCTGATTCTTCATTCGACATCGTGAGCAAGGTCGACAAGATGGAGGCGGAGAACGCTGTCAACCAGGCGCAGAAAGAGGTCGCGCAGCGCTACGACTTCAAGGGCGTCGGGGCGTCGATCGAGTGGAGCGGTGAGAAGCTGCTGCTCAAGGCGAGCGCGGAGGAGCGCGTCAAGGCCGTGCTCGAGGTGCTCGAGTCGAAGATGATCAAGCGCGGCATCGGCATCCGCAGCCTCGACGCGGGCGAACCGTATGCGAGCGGCAAGGAGTTCCGCATCGAGGTGGGGCTCAAGAACGGCATCTCGAGCGATGACGCGAAGAAGATCGCGAAGATCATCCGCGACGAGGGGCCGAAGAGCGTCAAGAGCCAGATCCAGGGCGACGAACTGCGCGTGCAGTCGAAGAGCCGCGACGACCTGCAGGCGACGATGGCGCTGCTGAAGGGCAAGGATCTCGACGTGGCGCTGCAGTTCGTCAACTTCCGCTGAGCATGTCATGACCGACGACATCACGATCAGCGGCGCCGGGGCCTGGGTCGTGCTGATCGCCTCGGTGCTCGTTCTCGTGCTGATCGTGACCATCGCGCTGGTGTCGCTCGTCGTCGTGCCGCGCAACCGCCGACCGCAGAGCGCGCTCGCGTGGCTGCTGCTCATCTACATCCTGCCGCTCATCGGCTTCCTGCTCTTCCTCATGCTGGGGTCGCGACGGCTGCCGAAACGGCGGCGCGAGCAGCAGGAGGAGATCAACCGCTACATCCTCGAGACGACCGAGGGCATGGACCGCGTGAGCAAGGAGTCGCCCTGGCCGCCGTGGCTCGAACCCATCGTCGAGCTCAACCGCAACCTCGGCGCGATGCCTCTGGTCGGCGGCAACACGGCACGGCTCTTCACCGACTACTCGGCATCGATCGCGGCGATGACCGAGGCCGTGCGAGCGGCGCGGCGCTCGGTGCACGTCGAGTTCTACATCATGTCGGTCGACGACGAGACCGAGCCGTTCTTCCTCGCGCTCGGCGACGCGGTCGCCCGCGGGGTGGGTGTGCGCGTGCTCTACGACCACGTCGCCTCGCTGCGAGTCTCGGGCTACCGCCGCATGCGCGCGCGCCTCGATGCGATCGGCGCCGAGCACCACCCGATGCTCCCCGTGCGCCCCTTCCGCGGGCAGTGGCAGCGCCCCGATCTGCGCAACCACCGCAAGTTCCTGATCGTCGACGGCGCCGTCGGGTTCACGGGCTCGCAGAACCTCATCGAGCGCGGCTACAGGCGAAGGAAGCGGCGAGACGGATCGCGGCTCGCGTGGAAGGAGGTCATGGTGCGCTTCGAGGGGCCGATCGTGGCCGGAATCGAAGCGCTCTTCGCGACCGACTGGTACAGCGAGACCCACGAGCTGCTGCTGCGCGAGACGGTCATCCCTCCCGAGATCGACCCCGGCCAGGGCCTCGACGCCCAGGTCGTGCCGAGCGGCCCCGCGTTCGAGGGCGAGAACAACCTGCGGCTCTTCAACTCGCTCGTCTACGCCGCTCAGGAGCAGATCCAGATCTGCTCGCCCTACTTCGTGCCCGACGAGTCGATGCTCTACGCCATCACCACGGCCGCGCAGAGCGGGCTCGACGTTCAGCTCTTCGTCTCGGAGGTGGGCGATCAGACGCTCGTCTTCCACGCGCAGCGGTCGTACTACGAAGAGCTGCTGCGCGCGGGGGTGCGCATCTGGCTGTACCGTTCGCCCACGGTGCTGCACGCGAAGCACTTCACGATCGACGATCAGGTGGCCATCATCGGGTCGAGCAACATGGACATGCGCTCGTTCAGCCTGAATCTCGAGGTCTCGGTGATGGTGCGCGGTGCGTCATTCATTCGCGAACTGCGCGCCATCGAGCAGTCGTACCGCGACAACTCCCGCGAACTCACCCTCGAGCAGTGGTTGGGGCGCCCGGCGCACATGCGCATCTTCGACGATCTGGCGCGCGTCACCGCAACAGTGCAGTAGCGCCGCCCTCTCGCTCGCGGCGTGCGGGGCGAGTAGCGTGCTGGCATGACGCAGAAGACGCTGCCCACCGAGGTGCCCGTTGACGAGTACCTGGCGACGTTGGATGCCCGGCGCAGCGCCGAGGGCGCCGAGCTCGTCGCGATCTTCCGCGCCGTGACCGGGGCCGAGCCCGTCATGTGGGGGCCGTCGATGATCGGCTTCGGCACCTACGCCTACCACTACGCGAGCGGGCACAAGGGCATCTGGCCGCGCGCCGCGTTCTCACCCCGCAAGGCCAAGCTGTCGTTCTACGGGCTCCAGACGCACCCCGGAGCCGCCGCCGTGCTCGAGCGCCTGGGCTCGCACACGACAGGAGTCGATTGCGTCTACGTCACCCGGCTCTCGGCGATCGACCTCGATGCCCTGCGCGAGCTCATCGCGCTCGGCTGGGCCGTGACAGCCGACACCGCCGTCGACCCCCACTAGCCCCACCCCGCGTTCCTTCCACAACTTCGGAGTGGAAGTCAGCGACACGGCTCGTTCGCTCCCACTCCGAAGTTGTGGAAGTCGAGCGATGGTTGGCGGTGCACGGCGCGTCCTCCACCGCGCACGACGGGAACACCGGGGTTCACCGTCACGCCGTCACCACGGTCACGGTCCGCGACAGAACGCCACACTCCGCACCATGCGCGGATTTCACTCGTTCGACGAGTACATCTCCCAGCACGGCGGAGTGATCGCGCGGAGCGAGCTTCTCGATGCCGGATGGAGTGCTGATGAGGTGCGGCTGGGAGTGCAGTACGGCACACTTCACCGACTGTGCCGCGGCTGGTACGGCTCGCGTAACCTCCCGGCGGCCGTGAGAGGCGCGTGGGCCCACGGCGGGCCGCTCGCGTGCGTGAGCGCGCTACGGTTTCTCGATGTCATCGATGCCGATGCAGTCGCCCCCGAGCCGCCGCACGTTTGCCGGCCGGCACGAGGCCACCGGCTGCGGTACGCAGGGTTGGCAACGATTCACTGGTCGGACGAGGCCTACCGCTCGGGAACCCGCTGGAGTGTCGACCCTGAGACCGCCCTGCGGCAGGCAACGCGATGCAAACCGGATGCGCTGCCCGAGGGCGAACAATGGCGCCGGCCACGCTCGCGTTGGCTCGACGGCCTCGATTGAGACTCAGTCGCGCGAGATACGGATCATCTCGTCGCGCGGCACGACCTTGACGCGCTCGCGGCCCTGCGGCGCTCCGAGCGCCTGCTCGTGCGCGTCGAGACGGTGCCAGCCGTCGAGGTTCGTGTAGAGCACGCCGCGCCCGTCGAGCAGGTCGACGACCGACTGCTCGTCGGGGTCGGCGGGGTTCCACCACGAGGCCTGGTCGGTGACGAGGTGCTGGATGGTCTCCATCGCGTCGCTCTTCGTGTGGCCGATGAGGCCGACCGGCCCGCGCTTGATCCACCCGGTGGCGTACACGCCCGGAACCTTCTGGTTGTCGTCGCCGAGCACCTGGCCCTCATGGTTGGGGATCACGCCGTGGCGCTCGTCGAACGGGATGCCGTCGAGCGGCGATCCGAAATAGCCGACCGCGCGGTAGACCGACTGCACGGCGACCTCGCGGATCTCGCCCGTGCCCTCGACTCCGCCGTGCCCATCGGGCCGCGTGCGCTCGTAGCGGAAGCCCGCGACGCGCCCCTCGGCGTCGGTGAGCACCTCGAGCGGCTTGGCGTAGAAGTGCAGGTGCAGGCGGCGCGAGGCCGAGCCCGTCTCGCGCGCACGCCACTGCGTGAAGATGCGGTCGATGACGGTGATCTGCTTGTTCGTCTCGATCGCGCGGCGGGAGGCCTCGTCGTAGTCGAAGTCCTCCTCGTGCACGATCATGTCGACGTCGCGCAGTTCACCGAGCTCGCGGAGCTCGAGCGGCGTGAACTTCACCTGCATCGGACCGCGGCGCCCGAAGACGTGCACGTCGGTGACGGGCGAGGCGAGCAGGCCCTCGTAGACGTTGTCGGGGATCTCGGTCGGCAGCAGGTCTTCGGGGTGCTTGGCGAGCACGCGCGCGACGTCGAGCGCCACGTTGCCGTTGCCGATCACCGCGACCGACGCGGCCTCGAGCGGCCACTCGCGGGGAACGTCGGGGTGCCCGTCGTACCAGCTGACGAAGTCGGCTGCGCCGTAGCTGCCGAGCGCGTCGATTCCGGGGATGTCGAGAGCGGCATCCCGAATCGCCCCCGTCGAGAAGATGACCGCGTGGTAGTGCCGACGCAGGTCGTCGAGGGTGATGTCGGTGCCGTAGTGCACGTTGCCGAAGATGCGGATGTCGCCCGAATCGAGCACCTCGCGCAGAGCGTTGATGATGCCCTTGATGCGCGGGTGATCGGGCGCGACACCGTAGCGCACGAGGCCGTAGGGAGCGGGCAGCTGCTCGAAGAGGTCGATCGAGACGTCGAACGACCGTTCGTGCTTGAGCAGGATGTCGGCGGCGTAGATGCCGGCCGGGCCTGCTCCGACGATGGCGAGCCTGAGCTTGGTCATGCGCGTGCGGTTCTTTCTGTGCAGGGTGGTGGAGCCGTGCGGAGTAGTGGCGCGCTAGGTGCTGCGCTCGACGACGGCCTCGGCGAACTTGGTGAGCGCGAGCTTGACGGGGCCCTCGGGCAGCGGATCGAGAGCGGCGACCGCCTCGTCGGCCCACCGTCGGGCCTCCTCGAGGGTCTCGGCCGTCACGTCGTGAGCGCGGAGCTCGGCGATGGCGGCCGCGAGCTCGTCGTCGGCGGCCGGCGTCTCGTCGGCCCCGACGGTGCGCACGATGCGCGAGAGCAGCGCGGCGGACTCGGGGTCGGAGACCGCGGCGCGCCGCAGGAAGAGGAGGGGCAGGGTCGCGACGCCGCTGCGCAGGTCGGTGCCCTGCGCCTTGCCGGTCTCGGCCTCCGGCTCGGCGAGATCGATGACGTCGTCGATGAGCTGAAAGGCGACGCCGATCTTCTCGCCGAACGCGACCACGGGGGCCGCGTACTGCTCAGGAGCGTTCGAGAAGATGACGCCCATCTGCGCGGCCGCGGCGATGAGCGAACCGGTCTTGTCGGCGAGCACCTGCAGGTAGTGCTCGATGGAGTCGTCGTCGCCGCGCGGGCCGATCGTCTCGTGCAGCTGGCCGAGGCAGAGCCGCTCGAAGGTGTCGGCCTGCAACTTGATGGCGCCCTCACCGAGGCTCGCGACGAGCTTGCTCGCGCGCGCGAACAGCAGGTCGCCTGTGAGGATCGCGACCGAGTTGCCCCACACGTTCTGGGCCGACGGAACGCCCCGCCGCATCTCGGCCTCGTCCATCACGTCGTCGTGGTACAGCGAGGCGAGGTGCGTGATCTCGACCGCCTGAGCGGCTGTGATGACCGCGGCGTTGTTGCCCTCGCCCAGCTGGGCGGTGAGCAGCGTCAGCACGGGGCGGATGCGCTTGCCGCCGGCCTCGAGCAGATAGCGCGACGTCACATCGGCCATGTCGTCGGCGAACGCGACCTCGCGCAGCAGACCCTCTTCGACCTCGACGAGGCCGGTCTCGATGGCCTCGGCGAAGCGGCGCTCCTCGCTCGACGCGAACAGCTTCTCGCCGAGGCCGAGCGACGCGGAGAGCGTCTTGCTGCGGCGAGCGAGCGGAGGAAGGCGGGTCAACGGTCTGCCGATCTGTCGAGGCGGTCGGGGCGGCTCAGTGCGCGGATGCGCCGGCGGGCTTGCGCCCGCGATGCAGGGCGACCACCCCCCACGAGAGATTGCGGTAGCCCACGCGAGTGAACCCGGCCGCGCGGAGCCACTGGCTGAGCACCGACTGCTCGGGCCAGTCGCGGATCGAGTCGAACAGGTAGCGGTACGCCTCCGGGTTCGAGCTCGCGGCCCCCGCGATGAGCGGCATGACGTAGCGCAGGTAGGCGTGGTAGCCGGCGCGCAGCAGGCCGAGCGGGGGTCTCGAGAATTCGCAGATGACGACCCGGCCACCGGGCTTGAGCACACGCAGCATCTCGGCGATCGCGACCTCGGGGTGCTGCACGTTGCGCAGCCCGAAACTGATGGTGACGGCGTCGAACTCGGCGTCGCCGAACGGCAGCTTCTCGGCGTCGCCCTGCACGAACTGCAGGTCGGGGTGGCGGCGGCGGCCCTCCTCGACCATGCCCTGCGAGAAGTCGAGCGCGATGACCTCGGCGCCGGTCTTGGCGAGCGCGATCGAGCTCGTGCCCGTTCCGGCCGCGATGTCGAGGATGCGCTCGCCCGGCTGCGGGGCCACGGCGTTCACCGTCGCGATGCGCCACAGCGCGGCGTTGCCCACGGAGAGCACGGCGTTCGTGCGGTCGTAGCCGCGGGCGACGCCATCGAACATCGCCGCGACGTCGCGCGGTGTCTTCGACAGATCGGCCTTCGTCACGCCACGAGTCTAGTGAGCGCCAACCCGGGGTTCGCAGTGAGCCGCCTGGGGGAGCGTCGGGTGCGGAGTAGCCTGAACGCGTGACTCCCTCAGCCGCGCCCGGGCTGGCCCTGCGCGCGGTGACCGAGCTCGCGCCCGGCCATGACGACCTGCTCGCTTTCGCCGACGGCCGGCATCCGCTGACGGCGCTACGCCGCGGCGATGGAATCGTCGGCATCGGAGAGACCCTGCGGCTCACCTTCAGCGGGCCCACCCGGCTGCAGGATGCCGCGGTCGCCTGGCGTGCGATCGCGAGCGCCGCGGAGGTGGTCGATATCGTGCACCGCCCCGGCACCGGCCTCGTCGCGATGGGTGCCTTCGCGTTCGCCGACGGCTCGAGCGCGCCGAGCGTTCTCGTCGTTCCCGAGATCATCGTGGGGCGCCACGACGGTGTGAGCTGGGTGACGCGCATCACCGCCGCGGGTGCGACCGCCGAGACGCGCGCGGCTCCCGTTCCCCGGCCGATCGGCGAGCGCCCGCGGGCGACCCTCGCCGCGGCCTCCCTGAGCCGCGAAGAGTTCACGGCGGTCGTCGGGCGCGCCGTCGCGGCGATTCGCGCGGGGCGGGTCGAGAAGGTCGTCATCGCGCGCGACGCGACAGCGAGCATCCCGGCCGACGCCGACCGGCGGGCGCTGCTGCACGAGCTCGCCGACCGCTACCCCGACTGCGTCACGTTCGCCGTCGACGGGCTCGTCGGGGCGAGCCCCGAGACGCTCGTGAGCGTGCACGGCGGCGAGGCGAGCGCGCGCGTGCTCGCCGGAAGCACGGCGCGCGGTGCGGGCGCGACCGACGACGCGGCTGCGGCGGCCCAGCTGGCGACGAGCACGAAAGACCTCGACGAGCACGCCTTCGCCGTGCGCAGCGTGCTCGACGCGCTGCGGCCGCACGTGCGCGCGGTCACGGCGAGCGAGCTGCCCTTCACGCTGAAGCTGCCGAACCTGTGGCATCTGGCGACCGATGTCGAGATGCAGCTGGGCGAGTCGTCGAGCGCGCTCGACATCGTCGCGGCGCTGCACCCGACGGCCGCGGTCGCTGGCTCGCCGACGGATGCCGCACTCGCCCTCATCGCCGAGCTCGAGCCCTTCGACCGCGGTCGGTACGCCGGGCCGGTGGGCTGGATCGACCAGGACGGCGACGGCGAGTGGGTGATCGCGCTGCGGTGCGCGCGCATCGACGACGACGGGCTGCTGACGGCCTACGCGGGCGCGGGCATTGTGGCCGACAGCGACCCCGATTCTGAGCTCGCCGAGACGCGCATGAAGTTCCGCCCGATCGCGGACGCCCTCCGTTAGAGGGCGTCAATGGGCACAGCGCCGTGAAGCCGACCGCCCCGCCACCGACGCCATTCCCTAGGAACTAGCGAGCCGCCCCTTCTCGACCTCGACGTCGAAGTCGGCGGCCGGCCACTGCGGGTCGAGGCGTTCGAGGGCGCTGATCAGTAGCGACTGCACGGCCAGGCGCGCGTACCACTTGTGGTTGGCAGGCACGACGAACCACGGCGCGTGATCGGTGTCGGTGCGTTCGATGGCGAGCTGGTAGGCGCGCTGGTAGTCGTCCCAGAGCATCCGTTCGTCGACGTCGCCGGGGTTGTACTTCCAGTGCTTGTCCGCACGGTCGAGCCGCTCCTGCAGCCGGGCCTTCTGCTCGTCGCGGCTGATGTGCAGCATGACCTTGATGACCGAGACGCCGTCGTCGACGAGTCGACGCTCGAAGTCGACGATCTCGCCGTAGCGTCGCTCGATCTCGTCGGCAGGCGCGAGCGCACGAACGCGCCCGATGAGCACGTCTTCGTAGTGCGAGCGGTCGAACACCCCGATCATGCCGACCGCGGGCACACGCTGCTCGATGCGCCAGAGGAAGTGGTGGGCGAGCTCCTCCTCCGTCGGCTTCTTGAACGCGGCGAACTGCACGCCCTGCGGGTCGACCGCGCCGATGACGTGCCGGACGATGCCGCCCTTGCCCGCGGTATCCATGGCCTGCAGCACGAGCAGCACGCGGCGGGTGTCGCCCGCACGGCTCGCGGCGAACAGCTTCTCCTGCAGCTCGGAGAGGTGCTCGGCACCCTCTGCGAGCAGCGTCGCCGCGCGCTTCTTGTCGGCGGCGATGCCCGGGGTGGCCGAGCAGTCGACGGCGTCGAGGCGGAAGCCGGCACGGGCGCGGAGCAGTTCATCCATGGCCGGATGCTACCCGTGAGCCGTGCGTGCGGCTACGGTTCGAGCGGCACCTCGACGAGCAGCAGGGGCTCGGGGGCGGTGAGCGCGTCGTCGAGGTCGGCTCGCGTCGTCGCGCGGCGGTATGCCCAGCCGCCGGCTGCGGCGAGCGCGGCGAGGTCGGCCCGGTGCGGCGTGCGCATGACCGTCGCGAAGTCGTCCGGGTGCGCGGTCGCCGCCACCTCGAGGTCGTCGAAGATGGTGCCACCCCCGTCGTTGCCGACGAACACGTGCAGGCGGAGGTCGTCGGGCAGGGGCACGAGCAGCGCTCCGGCGTCGTGCAGCAGGGCGAGATCTCCCATCAGCACGCGGGTCGTGCCGCTGCGGGCCTCGCGCGCCGCGGCGAGGGCGACGCCCGTGGCCGTCGACACGGTGCCGTCGATGCCGGCCAGCCCGCGATTGGCGTGCACGCTGATCGCCTTGCCGGGCACCAGGGCGTCCGCCACCCGGATCAGGCGCGAGGCCGCGAGCACCAGGCGGTCGTGAGGCCAGGTGGATGCCCACAGAGCTTTCGCGAGCATCCGACGATCGATCGGCGCCCGCAGCACCGCGAGCTCGGCCTTGGCGAAGGCGGCCCGCACTCCCCGATCGTCGGAGACCGCGAGCGAGAGATCGGGAGCCGGGTCGTCGGGTGCCTGCGACTCGAGCACGGCGCGCGACATGCTGACCCAGCCGCCCACCCAGCGCCGCACGACGCCCGCGTCGGGGGTTCCGAGCACGCGCACGTCGTCGACGATGCGGGCGCGTCGGCCCGGGTTGTAGTCCTCGACGCCGGAGGTGCGCACGACGATGACGTCGACGTCGGCGCGCTCGAGCAGCTGCGGCACCTCACGGCTGAGCGTGGGGTGACCGAGCACGATCGCCCGGCCGACGGCGTCGCCGTGTGGGCCGCGCAGCACATCGCGGTAGGCGACGACCGCGTGGCGACCGAACCGGGCTCCGCTCGACACCTCAGCCACGAGGGGGGCGCCGAGGGCGACGGCGAGCTGCTCGGCCCGGGCACCCGCACCGTGGCCGGCGATCACGACGGTCGCGTCGTCGGGCCGCAGATCGATCACGACCGGCCCCTCGACGGCGAGCGCGGAGGGGACCGAACCCGTGACGAGGTCGTCCGGCACCTCCACGGGCCCGCTGAGCGGCTCGCGGTAGGCGAGGTTGAGGTGCACGGGGCCCTCCGCGCTCGCACGCACGGCGAGCGCGCCGAGCTCCTGGGCGTCGTCGATCTCGTCCGCAGCGCCGACGGGCGCCGCGACATCCCAGTCGGCACGCACCATGTCGCCGAAGATGCCGGGCTGCACGGTCGTCTGGTTGGCGCCGATGCCGCGCAGCTCGAGGGGCCGGTCGGCGGTGAGCACGATGAGCGGCACTCCGGCGTGGTGCGCTTCGAGCACGGCGGGGTGCAGGTTGGCGACGGCCGTGCCCGAGGTGCAGATGATGGCCACGGGGCGGCGGCTCTCGACGGCGAGGCCGAGCGCGGTGAAGCCGGCGATGCGCTCGTCGATGCGCACGTGCAGCGCGAGGTGCCCCGCGCGGGCGAAGGCGGCGGCGGCGAGCGCGAGAGCCTGCGAGCGCGAGCCCGGGCTCAGAACGACGTCGGCGACGCCGGCCCGCACGAGACCCTCGAGCAGCGCTACGGCCGCCCGGCTGGCGGGCGACCCGGCGGCGTCAGCGCTCGGGGTCGGCGGGGGTGTCATCGTCGAGGTCGGCGAGCTCTTGCTCGAGCTGTCGCAGACGTTCGTCTTGCTCGGCCCGCTTGGCGATCTCGTCGCTCGACAGCGTGCGGAGGAAGGCCGGGTCGTCGTCGGGAGCGACCGGGCGACGCGCCCCGCCCGCCGAGCGGCGGGCCTTGCCGACGATGAGCCACAGGAGGCCGCCGACGACGGGCAGCAGGACGACGCCGAACGCCCAGACCTGCTTGGGGAAAGCCCGAACACGCGAGCGGTCGGTCAGCAGCACGTCGACGATCGTGTAGACCCAGAACGCGACCGCGACGGCTCCGAGTGCGAACAGGAGACGGGCCATGCTCCGAGTGTACGCCCGAGGTTCTGGGCAGGCACCGAGAGACCGCTCGTAGACTGGCGGGGTGAGCCCATGGATTCGCTACACCCTGCTGCGCCTCGGCATCTTCGGTGCGGGACTCGGGCTGCTGCTCGCGGCCGGCATCGACTGGTGGTGGGCGGCGATCATCGCGACGGTGATCTCGATGACGGTGTCGTACATCTTCTTCTCGTCGCTGCGGGATGCCGTGGCGCTCGACCTCGCCGCTCGCCGCGAACGGCCTCCCGTCGACGACGATGCGGCCGCGGAGGACTCGGCGGCTGAGGAGGCCGCCGCGCCGGGCGATGACTCCTCCCGGCATCCGTAAGCACCTCGTAAGGTGATCGGCCTCCCGGCCGCCTCGCCCCCGCCCTACAGTCGAATCGACGGTCGCGGGTGCGGTCGCTGAAGGAGGATGTGAGATGTCGAGACGCATGACGATCGCCGCGGGGGCGGCGCTCGCCCTGGTGGTGGGGCTCGGGGGATGCTCGAGCGGGGCCGCGACCGACGCCACACTCCCCGCCGCGACCGCACCCGCAGCCGAACCGGCACCCGAGGTCGGCGCGACCGACGCCGCGGCCTCGGATGAGGGTGCCGAGGTCTCGGCATCGGGGGTCGGCGAGTACCTCGACTACTACGACGGCGCCATCGCCGAGACGCCGGGGCTCAAGGTGCTCTTCTTCCACGCCTCGTGGTGCCCGAAGTGCCGCGCGCTCGATGCCGACATCGAAGCGAATGCGATTCCGGCGGGCATGACGATCTTCAAGGTCGACTTCGACTCGGCCACCGAGTTGAAGCAGCAGTACGGCGTCACGCTGCAGACGACCATCGTGTACGTCGACGACGACGGCGATCTGCTGACGAAGGGCGTGCTCTACGACGACACCACGCTCGACGCGCTCATCGCCGCGGCCCCGTAGGGTCGGCTCATGGAGGGACTCCTCGTCGTCAGCCTGCTCGCGGGCGTGCTGACCGTCGCGGCCCCGTGCGTGCTGCCGTTGCTGCCGGTCATCGTCGGCGGCTCGATCGTGGCGGATGGCGATGGCCGGCGGGCGCGCTGGCGACCGTTCGTCATCGCCGCATCCCTCGCCGTCAGCGTCATCGTGTTCACGCTGCTGCTCAAGGCGACCACGGCCCTGCTCGGCATCCCGACTCAGGTCTGGCAGATCATCTCGGGCGTCATCGTGGTGCTCCTCGGCGTCAACCTGCTGTTCCCAAGCCTGTGGGAGCGTGCCTCGACCCGCCTGGGGCTCGGCGACCGCAGCAACCGCGCGCTCGACGCCTCGGTGCAGCGCCAGTCGGTGGGCGGCGACATCCTCACCGGCGCCGCCCTCGGCCCGGTGTTCAGCAGCTGCAGCCCGACCTACGCGCTCATCGTGGCGACCGTGCTGCCTGTCTCGTTCGCCGAGGGTCTGCTGTACGTGACGCTCTACGCGATCGGCCTCGCCATCCCCCTGCTGCTCATCGCGCTCGCCGGGCGCTCGGCCGCGCGCCGGTTCGGGTGGCTGGCCGACCCGCGCGGCTGGTTCCGCCGCACGATGGGTGTGCTCTTCATCGTGGTCGGCATCGTCGTCATCGTCGGCGCCGACAAGGCGCTGCAGACCCTCATTCTCGACCTGGGCTGGTACGACCCGATCGCCGAGCTCGAGGGCGTGCTCCAGGGTGGCTGAGGCGCGTTCGCTCGCCGCCGACCGCCCGCTCGACGGGCGGCGCGTTCTCGTGGTCGACGACGATCCGACGCTGCTCGAGATCGCGGCCACCTACTTGAGCGCCGCGGGCGCCCTCGTCGACACCGCCGCCGACTCGGTCGTCGCCCTCGAGCTCGCGGCGACGCGACGCCCCGACCTGGTGGTGCTCGACCGCATGATCCCGGGCGTCGACGGCCTCGCCGTGGCGCGGCGGCTGCGCGAGAGCTCGAGCGTGCCCATCATCGTGCTCACGGCGCTCGGCGAGCCCGAGCATCGCATCGAGGGTCTTGAGGCCGGGGCCGACGACTACCTCGCCAAGCCCTTCTCGCCCCGAGAGCTCGTGCTGCGGGCTGAGGCGCTGCTGCGGCGGGCTCACCCCGCTGGGGCCGGGGGTGGCGACGTCACCCTCGGGCGCCTCCATGTCGACGCGGAGCGCCGCGAGATCACCCTCGACGGCGGGGCTCTCGCGCTGACGGCGCGCGAGCATGATCTGCTCGCCTATCTCGCCCGCCGACCCGGCCGGACCGTCTCACGCGAGCAGCTGCTCGCCGACGTCTGGGGCTGGACCATCGGCGACGTCTCGACTATCACGGTGCACGTGCGCCGGCTGCGCGAGAAGATCGAAGCCGACGCGGCCGCCCCCGCCATCATCGCGACGGTATGGGGGGTCGGCTACCGGCTCAACGCGGAGGCCCTCGCCGTGCCGGAGGGCGCCTCGTGACCGGGCCCGAATACCTGCAGATCATCGCCACGGCCGCCGGAACGGCGGCGGCCACGGGGCTCGTCGCCGCGCTGACGATGCGACTCGCGCGCCGCGCACCGCTCATCGTGCACGTCGTCGTCATCGTGCTCGCAGCCGTGCTCGCGGTCGCCGGAGGCATCGCCGTGACGTCGATCGGCATGTACATCAGCGAGTCCGACACCGCGGTCGCGCTCACCGTCACGGCCGTGAGCGGAACCGTCGCCGTCGGCGTCGCGATCCTGCTCTCGAGCTCTCTCTCGCGGGATGCCCGGGCCCTCGGCCGCGATGCCCACCGACTGGGATCGGGTGAGGCCGTCGCGCCCGCCGACCGGAGAACGGCTGAACTCGATGACGTGCAGAGCGAGCTCGTGACCTCGAGCGAGCGCCTGCAGCGCGCGCGCGACGACGCCGCCCGCGCCGAGCGGGCGCGCCACGAACTCGTCACCCGCATCGCGCACGATCTGCTCGCGCCGGTGGCGAGCATCCAGGCGATCGCCGAGATGCTCGAAGACGGGCTGTCGAGCGAGCCCGACCGCCACGCCCGTCAGCTCGGCGCCCACGTCTCTCGTCTGCAGTCGCTCGTCGGCGACCTCTTCGAACTCTCGCGCATCGACGCCGGCTCGCTCACCCTCGCTATCGAGACGGTCTCGCTCACCGACCTCGCGAGCGACATCGTTGCTCAGCACGGCGAGCTCGCCCGCAGCCACGACGTCGCGCTCGCCTTCTCGGCCTCCGCGGGTGTCACGGCGAGGGTCGACCCGCGACAGGTCAGCCGCGCGCTCATCAACGTGCTGATCAACGCGATCGAGCACTCGCCCGCGGGCGGCACGGTGACGGTGGCGGGCGACCCGCTCGAGGGCGCGGCCGTGGTGAGCGTGCGCGATCAGGGCCCCGGGTTCGACGCCACCGAGCTCGAGAGGGTCTTCGAGGCGGGGTGGCGCGGCACGAGCGCGCGCTCCGCTCCGCGCGTCGGCATCGCGGGCGGAGCGGGCCTCGGCCTCGCCATCACGCGGGCCATCATCGAGGCGCACGGCGGCTCGGCGAGCGCGCACGACACCGGTGGGGGTGCGGAGGTTCGGCTGCGGGTTCCCCGCGGCTAGAACGCGATCGCCGCGGCGAGCCCGAGGCCCGTCACGAGCGCGGCGAGCGAGGTGAGCTTGAGCGCGAGCACGAGCTCGCCCGGCGTCTTCGCGAGCAGCACGATGAGGGCGACGGGCGCCGAGATCAGCAGACTGAAGAACACCATCGGGGCCCAGACGTAGAGCAGGGCGAAGGGCACCAGCATGCCGTAGGCGCCCGCGAGCAGCACGACGAAGAGAATGCGGGCCGGCAGGTCGCCGATGCGCACGGCCAGCGTCTTCTTGCCGACCCGGGCATCCTGCTCGCGATCGCGGATGTTGTTGACGAGCATGATGGCCGCCGCGAAGAAGCCCGCCAGCGAGCCCGCGAGCCAGGCGTCGAAAGGCACCTGCTCGATCTGCACGTAGGCCGTGCCGGCCGTCGCGACGATGCCGAAGAACAGGAACGCGACGAGCTCGCCGAGGCCGAGGTAGCCGTAGGGCAGGCGACCACCGGTGTAGAACCAGGCCGCGATGATCGCGACCGCGCCGACGGCGAGCAGCCACCAGAGGCCCGTGAGCACGACGATCGCCAGCCCGGACGCGGCCCCGAGCCCGAAGAAGACGAGGGCCACCGTGAGCACCGTGCGCGGGCGGGCGGCACCCGAGCCCGTCAGCCGGCTGGGCCCGACGCGCTGGGCGTCGGTGCCGCGCACACCGTCGGAGTAGTCGTTGGCGTAGTTGACGCCGATCTGCAGGAAGACCGCGACGCCGAGGCACAGCAGCGCGAGCGCCAGGTTGTAGCCGAGCGTGACGAACGCGATCGCCGTGCCGAGGGCGACCGGCACGATCGCGAGGCTCAGGGTGCGCAGGCGCGCGCCCGCGATCCAGTCGCGCGCGGTCGCGCGGCGCACCTTCGCGGGGTTGCCGGATGCCGCGCTCGCCTTCGCGGGGTTCGTGCGCTTGGTCGTGCTCTTCGCGGCGGGCTTCTTCGCGCGCGCCTTCTTCGTCGTGGCCACGACGGCGAGTTTAGTGACCCGGGGTCACGCGGCGCGTCAGCGCGAGCCGGTCGGGTTTGCCGCTCGGCAGCAGGGGCACGGCATCCACCGTCACGATGCGGTCGGGGCGGGCCTCGGGAGGCAGCACGGCGCCGACGGCCCGACGCAGCACGTCGAGCTCGGGGCGCGCCGTCGTGACGACCACGGGCACCTCGCCCCACTCGGGGTGGTGGCCCGCGACGACCACGGCGTCGGCGAGGCCGGGCTGCTCGCGCACGATGCGCTCGACGTCGCCCAGGCGCACCTTGAGCCCGCCCGTCACGATGGTGTCGTCGATGCGGCCCGTCACCCGCAGCGCGCCGTCCAGCAGTTCGCCCGCGTCGTCGGTGCGATACCAGCGGGCTCCGTCGTGCTCGACGAAGGCGGCTGCGGTGCGCTCGGGGTCGTCGAGGTAGTACTCGGCGAGGGTCGGGCCCCCCAGTTCGACGCGGCCGTCGACGATGCGCACCTCGGTCTGCCCGATCGGCTGGCCGTCGTAGACGACACCGCCGCAGGTCTCGCTCGAGCCGTAGGTACGGGTGAGCTGCCAGCCGAGCGCGGTCGCGCGCTCGACGAGCGGCGCGGGGGTCGCCTGGCCGCCGACGAGGATGCGCGAGAACCCCGCGATCGCGCGCCGCAGGGCGTCATCGGTCTCGGCCTCGTCGACGAGACGGCTGAGCTGTGCGGGCACCAGGGCCGTGTAGCGAACAGGGTCGTCCATCGCGGCGACGGCCTCGAGAACACGATCGGCGGTCAACCGGCCGGGCGGCACGGGCATCGGGGTCGTGCCGGCGGCGAGCGAGCGGGCCAGCACGTTGCTGCCCGCGATGTACTGCACGGGCAGCGCGAGCAGCCATTGCCCGGGGCCGCCGAGCGCGCCCTCGCTCGCCGCGGCGCTCGCGAGCACGGCGTCGGCGCTCAGGGCCACGCGCTTGGGCCGCCCGGTCGTGCCGCTCGTCTCGACAACGAGCGCGATGCGCTTCTCGACCGTGAGCGGCGCCGTGTGCACCGGGTTCACTCCCCCGCCGCGGAACAGCACGGCGGGCCCCTCACCGTCGAGCGCATCGCGCAGGGCGGCGACGCAGGCGAGCGGATCAGCGGTGTCGACGACGGCGAGCGGGCGGGTCACGCGCCCACGCTACCCCGCGCGGCTGGGGCGCGGTCGGGTCAGGATGCCGCGACCGCGGCCGTGCGGATCATCAGCTGGTAGGGCAGCTGCCGCTGCTTGAGCTGGTTGACGGTGCCGACGACGATGACGCCCGTGCGGGCATCCCGGTAGAAGACGACGCCGGATGCGCCCGAGTGCCCCTGGAACTCGTACGAGCGGAAGCCCGTGAGCACCGCCGGCAGCCGGAACCGCATCACGCCCGTGCCGTACTCGAGCGGCGAGAAGATGCGGTGCCAGTCGGTGAGCATCTCGTGCAGCAGCGCGGTGCTGAACAGCCGGCCGTCGAAAAAGGCCTGCACGAACGTCACGCCGTCGCGCAGGGTCGACACCACACCGCCCTGGCCACCGCACGAGGCGAGCAGCAGCGGCAGCCGGAGGTCGCGGTCGCCGTGGCGGATGACGGCCATCTCGTCGAAGCGGTCGATCGCGTCGTGGGTGAAGACCCACGTGCCGCCGAGCCCGAGCGGCTCGGCGATGCGCGCCCGCACCGACTCGGCGAACGGGCGGCCGTCGAGCCGGCTGATGACGCTATCGAGCAGCTGGAATCCCGTGTCGCTGTAGAGGCCGCGACCGCGGCGGGCGGGGGTCATCGCGCGACTCCAGGCGATGACGTCGGCCTCGCTCCACGCGAAATCGCGCTGCATCGCGCGCTCGAGCGTCGTGGGGCCGTCGGGTCGGGGGCCCTCGAAGAAGTCGGCGAGACCCGCCGTGTGACTCATGACCTCGCGCACGGTGATCTCGGCGCTGACGTCGCGCCCGCTGTCGACCGCGAGCCCGCTCAGGTCGAGGTCGGGCAGGTACCGGGCGATCGGGGCATCCCAGTCGAGGCGGCCCTCGTCGCGCAGCTGCGCGAGGCACGCGACCGTGAAGAGCTTGCTGACGCTCGCGACGAAGAACGGGCGGTCGAGGTCGCCGTGCGACACGTCGAGGCTGCCGTCGGGGGCGACGACGCGCCACAGCACCTCGCCGGTCCGCCGGTCGCCGGCGCTCTTCTCGATGAGACGGTGGATGCGCTGCTCTCGTGTGCTCATGGTTCTCGGTGCTCCTGGGGTGGTCGGACGTTCTGGGGCTCGTGTTTACGGCGTTAACATCTGCCGCTATGTCTAGCGCATCGATGTGTACACTGTCAACATGGCGGGAGAGCGAGCGACGATTGGGGCGGCGCCCGCGCCCCCGGAGCGCTCGGCGTACCACCATGGCGCGCTCCGCGACGCACTCGTCGATGCCGGTGAAGCGCTCGCGCGCGCCGAGGGACTCGACGGCGTGACCGTGCGCCGCATCGCCGCGGCGTGCGGCGTGAGCGCCGCGGCCGTCTACCGGCACTTCCCGAGCGGCGACCATCTCATCGCCGCCGTCGCGCAGCGGGCCCGCGAGATCATGGCACGCGACATGTTCGCGCGGCTCGACTCGGCTGCGGGCCGCCCGCCGATCGACCGCTTGCGCGAGGTCGGCGAGTCGTACATCGCGTTCGCCCTCGCCGAGCCGCAGCTGTTCTCGCTCGTGTCGATGCCCATGACCACCCCGCCCGACCGGCCCGATGACCCCAACGCCGCCGACCTCGTGCGCGACATCGTGCTCGAACTCGAGCCGCCCGGCGTGGTCGACGAGGCACGCGTGGCGAGCCGCATGATGCTCGCGCAGGCGAGCGCGCACGGCCTCGCCGTCATCCTGCGCGACTTCGTGCCCGACCCGCAGGCGCGCGCGATGCTCATCGCCGGGGTGCTCGACCGTGTGGGCGTCGGGCTCGAGGCCTAACCGCACGCACGGCGAGCATCCCGTCGCTCAGTACTGCCAGGGGAAGGGCGACCAGTCGGGCGCGCGCTTCTGCAGGAACGAGTCGCGACCCTCGACGGCCTCGTCGGTGCCGTAGGCGAGCCGAGTGGCCTCCCCCGCGAAGAGCTGCTGGCCGACCATCCCGTCGTCGGTGAGGTTCATGGCGTACTTGAGCATGCGAATCGCCGTGGGGCTCTTCGTGAGGATCGTCTCGGCCCAATCGAGCGCCGTGGCCTCGAGCTCGGCGTGCGGCACGACGGCGTTGACGGTGCCCATCTCGTAGGCGCGCTGGGCGTCGTACTCGCGGGCGAGGAAGAAGATCTCGCGCGCCACCTTCTGCCCGACCTGCTTCGCGAGGTAGGCGCTGCCATAGCCGGCGTCGAACGAGCCGACGTCGGCGTCGGTCTGCTTGAAGCGCGCGTGCTCGCGGCTCGCGATCGTCAGGTCGCACACCACGTGCAGGGAGTGCCCGCCGCCGGCCGCCCAGCCCGGAACGACGGCGATGACGACCTTCGGCATGAAGCGGATGAGGCGCTGAACCTCGAGGATGTGCAACCTGCTGGCCTTGCCGTTGTCGACCGTGTCGGCCGTCTCGCCCTCCGCGTACTGGTAGCCGCCCCGCCCGCGGATGCGCTGGTCGCCGCCCGAGCAGAACGCCCAGCCGCCGTCTTTCGCGCTCGGCCCGTTGCCCGTGAGCAGCACGACGCCCACCCTCGGGTTCTGCCGCGCGTCATCGAGCGCCCCGTAGAGCTCGTCAACCGTGTGCGGGCGGAACGCGTTGCGCACCTCGGGCCGGTCGAACGCGATGCGCGCGATGCGCCCCGACGTGTCGAGGTGGTACGTGAGGTCGGTCAGGTCGTCGAAGCCCGGCGCGACCTGCCATCGCGCGGCGTCGAAGGTCTCAGACACAAACGGCTCGGCCATGCCGCCAGCCTACGCGCGCGGCGGTGACAGACTGTGAGGCATGGATGCTCTGCCCGAGCTCGACGACGTGCTCGCCCGCCTCCACGTGGTGAGCGTTCCGCTCGTGACGCGGTTCCGCGGCGTGGACCGCCGCGAGGCCGTGCTGCTCGACGGCCCGAGCGGATGGAGCGAGTTCAGCCCCTTCCTCGAGTACGACGACGCCGAGGCCAGCACGTGGCTGGCCGCGGCCCTCGACTACGGCTGGCGCGACTCGAGCGCGGCCGCGGTGCGCGCGAGCATCCCGGTGAATGCGACGTTGCCCGCGGTGCCGCTCGATCAGGTGGCGGCGACCATCAGCCTGTTCGGCGAGTGCCGCACGGTGAAGATCAAGGTGGCCGAGCGGGGTGAGACGCTCGCCGACGACGTCGCGCGGGTGCGCGAGACGCGACGGCTGCTGGGGCCGGCGGGGCGCATCCGCCTCGATGCGAACGGCGCGTGGACGGTCGACGA
This sequence comes from Microcella sp., assembly GCF_051860105.1. Taxonomy (GTDB): domain Bacteria; phylum Actinomycetota; class Actinomycetes; order Actinomycetales; family Microbacteriaceae; genus Microcella. The sequence continues at coordinate 16,937 of NZ_JBHYEO010000003.1, read as the reverse complement.
GGCCGAGCACGCGGTGCGCGCGCTCGAGCAGTTCGACCTCGAGTACGTCGAACAGCCGTGCGCGACGGTGCCCGAGCTGGCCGAGCTGCGGCGGCGAATCCACCGCATCGATGTGCTCGTCGCCGCCGACGAGAGCGTGCGCAAGGCCGCCGACCCGCTCGCGGTCGCGCGCGCCGAGGCCGCCGACCTGCTGGTCATCAAGGCGGCGCCCCTCGGCGGCATCGACCGGGCGCTCGCGCTCGTCGCCGGGGCCGGGCTGCCGGCGGTCGGCGCGAGCGCGCGCGACCCGAGCCTCGGGCTCGCGATGGGCGCCGAGCTCGCCGCCCGACTGCCGACCCTCGACTACGACTGCGGGCTCGGCACGGCGGCTCTGCTCGCCGACGACGTCGCCGCCCCGCCGCTGCGCCCCGTCGACGGCGCGATCGCGGTGGGCCGCATCTCCGCTGATCCGGATGCCCTCCGCCGGCTCGCCGCCGACCCCGAGCGCGCCGCGTGGTGGCGAGCACGACTGTCGCGCTGCCACGCTCTGCTCGCCGCACACTAGTCACGAACTGCTCATGCGGCGACGACCCGCGCAGGGCTACCCTCGACTCACCCCGCAGTCGACCTGAAGGAGCCCCATGCGCCGCGCCCCGCTCGCCCTCACCGCCACCACGGCGCTACTGCTGCTCGCCGGCTGCACCACGACCGTCGAGGCCGATCCGGCCGTCGACCCCGATGCCGCGGATGAGACGAGCGCGCCCGAGGAGCCCACCGATCCGACCGATCCCGCGTGCCTCATCGGCGACTGGCGCATCACGCAGGCTGAGATGCAGAGCTTCTACGACGCCGTGTCAGCGACCGCAGAGGGGCTCGTTCTCACGATCGACGGCGACACCGGGCTCAGCTTCACGGCCGACAGCTACGTCTACACGCCCTCGTTCACCCTGCTGCTCGATATCGCCGGAATCGCGGGCCAGGGCGTGACGACCGGCAGCATCGGAGGGTCGTACACGGGTGCCGAAGGTGTCATCACGACGACCGTCGTCGACAACAGCCTGTCGACGATCGTCACAATCGCGGGCGTCACGCAAGACGCATCGAGCGAGCTCGGAGCCATCATCGCGAGCGACCCGATCAACAACGCGCCGTTCGACTGCAGCGACCCCGATGCTCCGGTGCTGCAGTTCGACATCGGGGGTGGGGCGCGCACGCCCGTGGCGCTCACCCCTGCTGGGTAAAGGAGGAGTCGGGCCAGGGGCCCGACCTGTCACGACAGAACAGGCCTGAAACTGTGCCCATTGCTCTTCCGGCCTACAGGCCGGAATAGCTGTGCAGCCCCTTGAACGCGATGTTGACGACCGTGTAGTTGAAGATGACGGCCGAGAAGCCGATGATCGCGAGCCAGGCCGAGCGGTCACCGCGCCAGCCGCGCGTGGCGCGGGCGTGGATGTAGCCGGCGAAGAGCGTCCAGATGATGAACGTCCAGACCTCCTTGGTGTCCCAGCCCCAGTAGCGGCCCCAGGCGCGCTCGGCCCAGATGGCGCCGGCGATGAGGGTGAAGGTCCAGAACACGAAGCCGACGACGTTCACCCGGTAGGCGAGCGACTCGAGCGTCGTCGACCCGGGCAGAGTGTCGAGGAACCGCAGGCCCTCGGCCTTGCGCACCTCGCGCCGCGTGCGGAGCAGCTGCATGACCGACAGGCCGGCGCCGATCGCGAAGAACGCGGTCGCGAGAGTCGCCACGAGCACGTGGATGACGAGCCAGGCCGACTGCAGCGCGGGCGGGGTGGGCACCACGTCGACGTAGAAGTTGACGGTCACGATGCCGAGGGAGAGCAGGGTGAAGCCCGTGATGTAGGCGCCGAGGAACCGCAGGTCTTTCCAGAACTGCGCGAGCAGGAAGACGCCCATGCCCATCGCGGTCGCCGTGAGGCCGAACTCGAACATGTTGGCCCACGGCACGCGCTCGGCGGCGACCCCGCGCAGCACGGTGGCACCGAAGTGCAGCACCCAGCCGAGGATCGCGAGGGCGAAGGCGGCGCGCTGGTAGCGGGTGGCGCCCGAGGGCGGAGCATCCGTCGTCGTGGTCGTCGCTCGCACCGCGGTGGCCACGCCGCCCGCCTGCTGGGCCGAGGCGTCGGCATCGACTGCCGCGACGGCGGGCGCGGGGCGGGCCTCGCTGCGCTTCGCGAGATCGAAGGTGAACAGGATGAACGCGATGGTGTAGACGCCCATGGCCGAATACACGGCGACGAGCGAGAGGGCGACGATGTTCTCCATGAGGCCTCCAGCTTAAGCGCGGGATGCTGAGAACGAGGTTGATCCGGGCCCTTCGACTCTGCCGCCACCAAGCAAGTTCTGCCAGGCTGGCCATATGCCTCGAACGCCCTCTGCAACCACGACCGCAGCCCCCAAGAAGAAGCCCGCGAAGAAGACGATGTCGCCGCGCACCGCGCAGCTAATCGCCGTGGGAGTGGTCGTGGCCTTCCTCGCCGCGATCGTCGCGATCCTCGTCAGCACGCTGCAGGCGCCCGCTGCGGGCGAAGCCCTGCCCGAACCCGACGCGAGCGTGACCGCCGAGGTGCTGCGCGGCGACTCGCACGCGATCACGAATCCTGCCGACCCCGAGGTGACGATCGTCGAGTTCCTCGACTTCCAGTGCCCGGCCTGCGCGGTTGCGAGCCAGGCGGTCGCCGAGCTGAAGGCCGAATACGGCGACCGCGTCGCGATCGTCATCCGCAACTTCCCGCTCACGAGCATCCACCCCCATGCGGTGGATGCCGCGCTCGCGTTCGAGGCCGCCGCAGCCCAGGGGGCCACGGTCGAGATGTATGAGGCGCTCTTCGCCACGCAGCAGCAGTGGAGCGCGGGCACGGGCTCGCAGGCAGCGGCCTTCCGGCAGTTGGCCGACGACCTCGGTCTCGACCTCGCCGAGTACGACCGCGTGATCGCCGACCCGGCGACGCTCGAGCGCATCGCGCGCGATCGTGACGACGCGCTCGGCCTCGGCCTGCAGGGCACCCCGAGCTTCTTCGTCGACGGCGAGCCGGCCGCGATCGCCTCGTTCGACGACCTGCGCGCGCTCGTCGAGCAGAAGCTGAACTAGCCCGTCACCCGCTCGGCGGAGCGCGCACCGAGCTCGGCCGCGTGCGTGTCGGCGAGATCGGCGACCGCGCGCTCGAGGCCGGGGTCGTCGCCGCGCGCGAGCCCCGCGTACTGCAGGCGAACGCCGGCACCATCGGGCTCGGCCGCGATCCAGAGCCGTCGGCGCGGCACGAAGAGGCTCGTGAGCAGGCCGAGGAAGGCGAGCACCGACGAGATGAGCACGCCCGTCTGCGTCGGGTCGTGGTGCACGTCGATGCTGATGAAGCGCGGCAGGCTCGTGAACTCGACCGAGCCGAGACCGTCGGGCAGCTCGACGGTCTCGCCGAGCGGCAGCACGAGCGACTCGGTGCCCGAGTCGCCTCCCGTGATCTGGGTGAGGCCCTCGGTGTCGAGCGAGTAGACGTTGCGGGGCACCCCCTCGTTGATGCCCAGGTCGCCCGTGAAGGCGTTGAGGGTGAGCACCGGCAGGTCGGGTTCGGGGAAGATCGAGGTGAGCGCGCCCGACTCGAGCGTCGCCGCCGTCGGGTAGAAGAACCCGATCATGCCGAGCTGCTCGTCGAGGCCGTCGGGCACCTTGACGACGCCGAGGCTCGTGAGGGTCGACGACTGCGGCAGGAAGGGCACGGGCTGACTGAAGACGGCGGTGCCGTCGGGGTCGTAGACGGTGATCCAGGGGGCGAAGCCGTTGCCGAGCAGATAGCTCGTCGTGCCCCCGATCGAGATGGGCTCGTTGACCTTGATCTGCTCGGCGCGCTCGACACCGTTCTCGACGACCGTGACCGACGCCGTGAAGTCGAGCGGCAGCGGCGCACCCGTCTGCGGGTCGATGTCGTACTCGGGCACGAACTCGTCGAGGCGCACCGAGAACGGGTCGAGCCGCGTCTCGTCGAAGAAGCGTCCGGGGCTGAACGAGTCGAAGCTCGTGAGCTGGTTGGTGAAGGTCTGGTCTTCGATGATCACGCGCTGGCCGTTGTAGCCGAAGCCGCCGGCGAGCCCGACGGTCAGCAGCACCCCGACGAGGGCGAAGTGGAAGACCAGGTTGCCGGTCTCGCGGATGTACCCGCGCTCCGCGCTGAGCGAGTCTCCGTAGCGGGCGACGCGGTAGCCCTGCCGGCGCAGCACGCTCTCGCCGGCATCCAGGGCCGCCGCCGCGTCGACCGCCGCCTCGCGCTCGGTGTGGCCGACGAGCCGGTTCAGACGTGCGGGCGTGGCGGGCGGCGCGGCCCGCAGGGCACGCCAGTGGTGCTGCGTGCGGGGGATGACGCAGCCGATGAGGGAGACGAACAGCAGCAGGTAGATCGACGAGAACCACACCGAGCTGTAGGTGTCGAAGACCTGCAGGGCGTCGAGCACGGGGAACAGGTCGGGATTGTTCTCTTCGAACTGCACGACACCGTTGGGGTCGGCCGAGCGCTGCGGCACGAGCGAGCCGGGGATCGCAGCGACGGCGAGCAGCAGCAGCAGCACGAGAGCCGTGCGCATGCTCGTGAGCTGGCGCCAGCCGAAGCGCAGCCAGCCGACGGCGTCGAGCTTCGGCTGCGCGATCGTCGTGGACCGCGGCTCGGGAGCCTCGGTGTCGTCTCGAGCTGTGTCGTAGTGGTCAGAGGGGCGTAATGGTTCCACCGATCACCGCCTGGAGGCTCGAGACGAACTGCTGCCAGAGGCCGGTCACCATGGCGAGCCCAATGAGGATGAGCAGCGCGCCACCGATGATGTTGATGACACGGATGTTGCGCTTCAGCCAGTCGGTCGCGCCCGCGACCCAGCGGAAGCCGAGCGCGACGAGCAGGAACGGGATGCCCAGCCCGAGGCAGTAGGCGAGCCCGATGATGGCCGCGCGCCCGATGTCACCCTCGTTGATGACGAGCGCGTTGACGGCGATGAGCGTGGGGCCGATGCACGGTGCCCAGCCGAGCCCGAACACGATGCCGAGCAGCGGTGCGCCGGCGAGCCCGGTGGCGACCTGGATGCGCGGCGCGAGCGTGCGCTGCAAGAACGAGACCTGCCCGATGAACACGAGCCCCATGAGAATGACGATGACGCCGGCGATGCGCGTGATGAGGTCGATCCACGGCAACAGCAGCAGGCCCGCGGTCGCGAAGACGATCGAGAAGCCGACGAACACGACGCTGAAGCCGAGCACGAACAGGGCGACGCCGAGCAGCAGCCGACCGCGCTTCTGCTCGAGCTCCCTCCCGCTCGTCACGCCGCCGATGTAGGCCAGGTAGCCGGGCACGAGCGGCAGGACGCACGGCGAGGCGAAGGCGAGGAAGCCGGCGGCGAGCGCAATCGGCAGGGCGAGTAGCAGGTTGCCGCTCACCACGATCTCGCCGATCGGATTGACCGCCTGAGCAAGAGAACCGCCGAGCGGGCCCGCGAGGGCGCTCACGAGTCTTCGGCGAGCACGTCGGAGATCATCGAGCGCAGCACGCTCGGCTCGCTCACGAGGCCGGCGATGCGGGCGGCGACGCGCCCCTGCTGGTCGAGCACGAGCGTTGTCGGCACGGCCGTGGGCGCCACCTCGCCGGCGAACGCGAGGCGCACGGCGCCGTCGTTGACGTCGAGGATCGACGGGTAGGTCACCCCGAACTCCTCGGCGAACGAGAGCGCGGTCGGTGCCTGGTCGTAGATGTTGACGCCGAGGAAGCTCACGCCGTCAGGGGCGAACTGCTGCGCGAGCGCCTCGAGGTCGGGGGCCTCGAGACGGCAGGGCGGGCATCCGGCGTACCAGAAGTTCACGACGAGCACCTCGCCGCGGTAGTCGTCGCTCGAGACCGCGTCACCGTTCTCGATCACTCCGGCGAAGTCGATCGGTTCGCCGCGATCGGCGGCGGCGATGACCGTGTAGGCCCCGTCGCCCGAGATGTAGCCCTGGCCGGTGCCCGCGCGGTACTGCTCGGCGAGCGAGTCGTTGGCGGTGCACCCCGTGAGTATCGCGACGCCCACGAGGGCGAGCGCGATGACGGCGCTGCGGGTCGTGCGGGTGCTCACACTGCTCCTAGGTCGGTGGCTCCGGAGAGCAATTCTGCGCCGCGCTCCTGATAGCCGATCTCAGCGAAGCGGCCGTCGCGCCAAGCGAAGCTCGTGACGCTCGACAGCGAGCACCGGCGCTTGCGCGGGTCGTGGTGCAGGGTCTCGCCGGCGAGCGCGCGGTGCACCATCCAGATCGGCAACTGGTGGCTGACCATGACGACCTCGCCCGCGTCGACGGTCTCGCGCGCCTCGTGCATGGCAGCGAGCATCCGGGCCGCGACATCGACGAAGGGCTCGCCCCAGCTCGGCAGGCGGGGGTTGCGCAGCAGGTGCCAGTTTCGGGGGTCGGCGATCGTGCGGCCATTCATGCGCTTGCCCTCGAAGCGATTGGTCGGCTCGATGATGCGCTCGTCGGTGCGGATGTCGAGGCCGAACGCTTGTGCCCACGGCGCCGCCGATTCTTGCGCCCGCTGCAGAGGGCTGGCGTACAGGGCGGTCACCGGATGCCCCGCCAGACCCGTGACGGCCGCGGCGGCCATGCGGTGCCCGAGGTCGCTGAGCCCGAACCCCTCGAGCCGCCCGTAGAGCACGTGCCCGGGGTTGTGCACCTCGCCGTGGCGCACGAGGTGAACGAGGTCGGCGGGCATGCGCCCAGTCTAGAGTTCGGCGCCTTTGCCGCCGCCGAGAGCGGCGGAGAGCATCCCGCAGCCCGCCGGTAGGCTTGGGCCTCATGACCCGCACCGTGATCGCGCACCTCGCCCCCCTGCCCGACGGCCCCGTGACCGTCGCCGGATGGGTCGAGACCGTTCGCGATCAGAAGAAGGTGCAGTTCGTCATCCTGCGCGACGAGTCGGGGGCGCTGCAGCTGGTCAACCCTGCTACGAGAGACCTCGAAGACGACGCCTCGGCCGACGAGCTCGCCGCCGCCGCGCTCACCGAGACGATCGGCGGGCTCGCGCACGGCACGATGATTCGCGTCACCGGCGAGCTCAAGCACGACGAGCGCGTGAAGCTCGGCGGGCTCGAGGTGAAGATCGCCGCGCTCGAGGTCGTGAGCGAGGCCCTGCCCGAGACCCCGATCGCCGATGACTCGAGCCTCGACAAGCGCCTCGACTGGCGGTTCCTCGACCTTCGCCGCCCCGAGGCCTCGCTGATCTTCAAGATCCAGACCACGTTCGAGCACGCCCTGCGCACCTGGTGGGTCGAGCGCGACTTCATCGAGATCCACACGCCGAAGCTCATGGCGAGCGCCTCCGAGAGCCGCGCCGAGCTCTTCGAGATGGAGTACTTCGAGACGAAGGCCTACCTCGCCCAGAGCCCGCAGTTCTTCAAGCAGATGGCGCAGCCCGCCGGCTTCGGCAAGGTCTTCGAGATCGCCCCCGCCTTCCGCGCCGACCCCTCGTTCACCTCGCGCCACGCGACCGAGTTCACCTCGATCGACGCCGAGGTCAGCTGGATCGACTCGCACGAGGACGTCATGCAGATGCACGAGCAGCTGCTCGTGGCCGGGTTCAGTGCGGTCGTCGAGAAGCACGGTGCCGCGATCGAAGCCGCGTTCGGGGTCGAGGTGAGTGTGCCGACGACGCCGTTCCCGCGCATCCCGCTCGCGGAAGCGCGCCGCATCGTGGCCGAGGGCGGCTACGAGATCCCGCGCACCGATGGTGATCTCGACCCCGAGGGCGAGCGTCGCTTGAGCGCCTGGGTGAAGGCGAACCACGGCAGCGATTTCGTGTTCGTGACCGACTACGCCACGGGAATCCGCCCGTTCTACCACATGCGCCGCGACGGAGACCCGAGCATCACGAACAGCTACGACCTGCTCTACAACGGCACCGAGATCTCGACCGGCGCCCAGCGCGAGCACCGCATCGACGTGCTCATCGCGCAGGCGACGGAGAAGGGTCTTGAGCCGGAGGAGCTCGAGTTCTACCTCGACTTCTTCCGCTACGGCGTTCCGCCGCACGGCGGCTTCGGCATGGGCCTTGCGCGCGTGCTCATGCTCATGCTCGGCCTCGGGTCGATCCGCGAGACGACCTACCTGTTCCGCGGACCGACCCGCCTGCTGCCGTAGCGCTCGGGGCACCCACGCGCGGCACCGCCTCGAGCCATGATGCGGCGCATTGGCGATGACCGTGAACGTTCACCGTCATCGCGAACGGGCGGTGTCATTGCGCGGGCGACCATCCACGTCGGGCCGCGAGCTCGGGTGCGAGCGGGACGCTCGCCTAGGTCAGGTCGACGACGGTGGCGCCCGCGGCGTTCTTCATGACCGACTCGACGGCGCTCTTCGCCGACGACTTGGCGACGTAGTTCTCGCTCACCGCGAGCGTCTGGCCGTTGCCCGACACGATGCGCCAGAAGTACGGCTGGGTGGTGCTCTTGCCCTTGACGATCTCGAACTTCATCGGTCTCTCCCGCCTGTGGACGACTTCGGACGCCGTCTCTTCCGTGATGCTATGTCGGCCTCGCGGTGACGCGCCAGACGCGCCCGACAATCAGACGCTGAAATCGGGGCGGATGCGCCAGCCCGTGTACTGCTCGAGCCGGGCCAGCAGCGTCAGGGCCTGCAGCCGCGCGTGGTCGTCGCTGATCGTCGAGTAGACGTCGATCGCGAGGGGCGGCGGCTCGCCGAACTTCGGAATCTCGATCTCGACCCAGGCACCGTTCTGGTAGCCGGCACCGTCGAGGGGCACGAACGGGCGCATGGTGCGTTGACGCTCGACGGGACGGTCGACGGCGAGAGCGACGATGGCGAGAGCATCCAGCTTCGTGACGGCGCTCATGACCACGATCGTGGCGCAGTACTCCGCCGGCGGCGCGGGGCGGCGCAGCAGCTGCCGTAGCGGTTCGAGCATGCGACCACGCTAAGCGGCGAGCCTGAACGACCGCCGGGGTCCGCGGCCCGTCACCCCTCGACGCGCACGGTGTGGGGAATAGCCCTCGCGCTCTATGCGTTTGCATCGATATCATCGAGCGACCACACGAAGGAGCATCGGTCATGACCGCAACCACACAGGGCCTGCACCACGTCACCGCGATCGCCGGCGACCCGCAGAAGAACATCGACTTCTACATCACCGGCCTCGGGCTGAGACTCGTCAAGAAGACCGTCAACTTCGACGACCCCGGCACGTACCACCTCTACTACGGCGACGAGTCGGGCCGGCCCGGAAGCCTCATGACGTTCTTCCCGTGGCGCGGCATTCAGCGCGGCCGCATCGGCGCAGGCCAGTCGACGTCGACCGCCTTCTCGGTGCCCGCGGGCTCGCTCGGCTGGTGGGTCGACCACTTCGCCTCGGTCGGCGCCGAAGCGCGCATCACCTCGACCTCCTCGAGCGAGGAGCGCCTGCTCGTGCACGACCCCGACGGCTTGCAGATCGAGCTCGTCGCCACGCACGAGCACGACCCGCGCGACCCGTGGGACTCGGCGAGCGTTCCCGCCGAGCACGCCATCCGCGGCCAGCACTCGAGCGTGCTCACGGTGCGCGACGCCGAGCAGACGATCGCCCTCATGGTGGGCGACCTGGGGATGCGCGTGGTCGAGACCGAGGGCAACCGCACTCGCCTCGCCGCGGGTGACGGCATGCCCGGCGCGCTCGTCGACGTGCACTCCTCGAACCTCGTGCAGCCGGGCCTCACGGCCGGCGGCACCGTGCACCACATCGCCTTCCGCGTACCCGACCAGGCGACGCAGCAGCAGTGGCGCGACGAGCTCGCCAGCAAGGGGCACCGCGTCACCGAGATCCTCGACCGGCAGTACTTCACGAGCATCTACTTCCGCGAGCCGGGCGGGGTGCTCTTCGAGATCGCGACCGACACCCCCGGCTTCGACATCGACGAGCCGCTGCTCGAGCTGGGTCGATCGCTCAAGCTGCCGCCGTGGCTCGAGCCCTCGCGCGAGCAGATCGAGCACGCCGTGATCCCGATCACCGTGCCCGACGAGAACAACCCCGAGGTCGCCGCATGAGCACGCTGCCCGAGGGCGGGCTCGCGGCCTGGCCCCACGTGCTCGTGCCGGGTGAACCGGGCGCGCCCGTGCTGCTGACCCTGCACGGCACCGGTGGCACCGAGACCGAGATCACGGCTCTCGCCACCGCGCTCGACCCCCGCGCGTCGGTGCTCTCGCCGCGCGGGCGCGTGCGCGAGGGCGGGGCCGCCCGCTGGTTCCGCCGCATGGGCGAAGGCGTCTTCGACGTCGACGACGTGATCGGGCGGGCGGGCGAGCTCGCGGCGTTCATCACGGCGGCGCGCGAGGAGTACGCGCTAGCGGATGCTCCGCTCACCGCCGTCGGATTCAGCAACGGGGCGAACATCGCCCTCGCGACCGCCCTGCTCCACCCGGGCGTGCTCACCCGGGTGGTGGCGTTCTCGGGCATGTACCCGTTCGGCGACCGCGACCCGATCGGCGATGCGACCGGGGTCGAGCTGCTGCTGCTCAACGGCACTGGCGACCCCATGGCGCCCGCCGGCAGTGTCGACGGGCTCGCGCGCACGGCGACGGAGCATGGAGCATCCGTGACCCGAATCAGCCGGCCCGGCGGCCACGGAATCGACAGCAGCGAGCTGCAGGCCGCGGCGGAGTGGGTGGCCCGCTGACAGCGGGCGTGACGACGAGACGTGGGGGCGACCTCGGAATCACCCGCGGCTCGGCCAGGTCCAGGCCGGACCCTCCAGGGGCAGCTGGCCCCGCACTGACGTCGCCGCGCCCGAGCGTTCGAGCTCGATGACCCCGGCGTCGTCGCGCAACGCGCGCACGAGCCCGTCGGCGTGCGAGACCACGACCACTTGCGTCTGCTGGGCGGCGAGCGCGATGAGCTGTGCGAGCGCCGGCAGCAGCCGCGGGTGCAGGCTCGCCTCGGGCTCGTTGAGCACGATCAGGCCCGGGGGTCGGGGTGCGAGCAGCGCTGTCGCGAGCAGCAGGAAGCGCAGGGTGCCATCGCTCAGCTCCGCCGCCTCGAACGAGCGGGAGACGCCCGGCTGCTGCAGACCGACGCGAGCGATTCCCCGATCGTCTTCCTCCACGACGGCTCGCGCCCCGTCGAAGGCATCGCCGATGGCGCGCTGCAGCGCCTCCGCGTTGCCGACCCGCAGCAGGGTCGCCAGTGCGCCCGGCAGCGTGCCGCCGTCGCCCGAGAGCACGGGCGTGAAGGTCGCCGGGCCGGGGCGCCGGGCGGGGGCATCCGGGTCCGTGCGTAGCGCGTCGAAGAACCGCCAGCCGCGCGCCCGCTCCCGCAGCGCGAAGAGCTCGGGCGCCGCGTCGGGGTCGGCCAGCGTCGCGAGCATCGATTCGGTGGGGTGCACGCTCCACGGCGCGATCTCGAGCGAGCCGGATGCTCCGCGCACGCGAACTCGAAGAGACCGGCGATCGGCGACGGTGGTCGAGGGCCGCAGCGTCTCACCCGCCCAGACGACTTCGCTCTTCACCTCGGGGTCGAGGGGGAAGGGGCTGACGCCCGGCTGGGGCAGCCCCAAGTCGATGGCGTACGACAGCTCGTCGGTGGCGAAGCCGAGGCGCAGCGCGACCGGATCGCGCCCCGTCCGGCCCCCCGCATGCAGCGCGCTGCGCAGGCCGCCCTCGGCAGCGAGCGAACTGAGCGCGCCGTCGCGCACGACGTCGGCGAGCAGCCGCAGGGCGCGGTAGAGGTTCGACTTTCCGCTGCCGTTGGCACCCGTCACCACCGTGAGCGGCGACAGCTCGACGATGAGATGCTGGATCGACCGATAGTTCTCAACGGCCAGGGTGCGCAGCATGGCGTCAGCCTAGAGGCGACGACCGACGGATGCTCAACTCGGCAGGTTCGCCTCGATGAGGGCGACAATCTCGGGCGCGTCGGGCTTCACGTTCGGGCGGAAGCGGTGCACCTCGCCGTTCGGTAGCACGAGGAACTTCTCGAAGTTCCAGGTGACGGGGCCGGCCATGCCGTGCGCGTCGGGCGCCTGCACGAGCTCGGCGTAGAGCGGGTGCCGCTTCTTGCCGTTGACCTTCGCCTTCTCGGTCATCGGGAAGGTGACGCCCCAGGTGGTGCTGCAGTACTCGGCGATCTTCTCCTCGCTCGAGAGCTCTTGCAGAAACTGGTTCGAGGGCACGCCGAGCACCGTGAAGCCGCGGTCGCCGTAGGTCTTCTGCAGCTTCTCGAGCTGCTCGTACTGCGGTGCGAGGCCGCAGCGCGACGCGACGTTGACGACGAGCACGACCTTGCCGGCGAACTCGGCGAAGGTGGTCGCCCGGCCATCGAGCATCGTGAGCGGAGCATCCGTGAGCGTCATCATCCTCTGACGGTAGGCGCTCAGGCTGAACGCGCTCGGTGCGCGGGCTTCGTGGTCACGGAGTGTGCGCTGGCAGCTCGTCGAGCGTGCCGCCCGCGGCCGCCGCCGCCTCGAACAACGGCAGGTGCGATTCGAGGGATGCGCGGCGCAGGTTGCCCAGCACCGTCACGAGCCTCTCGCCATCAGCCTGGGCGATGAGCGCGTCGTACATCGCGACGTTCAGCATCTCGCCCTGCGCCCACGCCTCAGCGGCGGTCTGCAGATCTTCGGGGGCGACGACGACGCCGACGTAAGGGTTCTCGGGCACATCGACACCTGCCCGATCGAGCTGCCGCGTGAGCGCGTCGATGTGGCGCAGCTCGCCCTCGAGAATCGTCGCGTACGGCTCGACGTCGCCGAAGCGTTCGAGCACCGCGAGGTAGGAGGCCGCAGCGGCGTACTCCCCCTCGGGCGACATGAGGGCCTCCCACGCGAGAGCAGTGTCGCTCTCGGGATCGACCTCCTCGGGCAGGGCTGTGGCGGGGAGGGTGGCGGGAGGAGCGATCCCCATGGCGGTGTCGTCGGTCGCCGGTGCGGGCGAGGCGACGAACCGCGAGGGGGAGGGCTGCACCGTCGCGTCGACGGCGCTCGAGCATCCGGCCAGGGCCAGGGCGGTGAGCGCGGTCGTCGCGATGAGGGCGTACGCAGAGCGGGTGATCGTCATGATCGTCTCCTTCGATTGAGAAAGACGTTATACCCCTAGGGGTATCTTTTCCTTTGCTCCTCCTATGAGTTAACCCTACGGCCGTGCCGTGTCGAGGCGATCGGGGCCGCAGGTCGAGCCGACGCAGCAGCTGCGCGTTGAGCGCCACCACCACGGTCGAGGCCGACATCAGCAGCGCGCCGACCGACATCGGCATGATGAAGCCGATGGGAGCGAGCACGCCCGCGGCGAGCGGCACCGAGATGAGGTTGTAGCCGGCCGCCCACCACAGGTTCTGCTGCATCGTGCGGTAGCTCGCGCGCGACAGCGCGATCACCGAGAGCACCGAGCGCGGGTCGTCGCTCGCGAGGATGACCCCGGCCGAGCCGATGGCCACGTCGGTGCCGGCGCCGATCGCGATGCCGACATCAGCCGCGGCGAGCGCCGGGGCGTCGTTGACACCGTCGCCGACCATCGCCACGCTGAGGCCCTCGGCCTGTGAGCGTCCGGGGCGTACAGTGTGCCCTCAAGGCGAGGACGGGCGATGGCGAAGAAGAAATCCGGCGGGCACCCCCCGCGCGTGCCGAAGAAGCTCTACGAGGCAGAGCTGAAGCGCCTGCAGATCGAGCTCGTCGAAATGCAGCAGTGGGTCATCGCGACCGGTCGACGCGTGGTCGTCATCTTCGAAGGCCGCGACGCCGCCGGCAAGGGCGGTGCCATCAAGCGCGTGATGGAGTACCTCAACCCGCGGCACGCCCGCATCGTCGCCCTGCCCCAGCCGTCAGAGCGCGAGCGGGGTCAGTGGTACTTCCAGCGCTACATCGAGAGGCTGCCGACCGCGGGCGAGATCGTGCTCATGGACCGCTCGTGGTACAACCGCGCGGGCGTCGAGCGGGTCATGGGCTATTCGAGCGACGACGAGTACCAGCGCTTCCTGCGCCAGGTGCCCGTCGTCGAGCGCATGCTCGTCGACGACGGCATCATCCTGCTCAAGTACTGGTTCTCGGTCTCCGACGACGTGCAGCAGAAGCGCTTCGCTTCGCGGGTCGACGACCCGCTTCGGCGGTGGAAGCTCTCGCCGACCGACCTTGAGTCGATCCGACGCTGGGAGGACTACTCGCGGGCGAAAGACGCCATGTTCGCCGCGACCGATATTCCCGAGGCGCCGTGGTGGACGATCGAGAGCGACGACAAGCGGGCATCCCGCATCAATCTGATCAGCCACCTGCTCAGCCAGATCCGCCACGAGCGCGCCGACCCCGAGAAGGTCGCGATCCCCGAGCGACCACCCGCCACCGACTACCAGCGACCCCCGCGCGAGCAGCACCAGCACGTGCCCGATGCGGCTGAGACGCTGCGCTTCTGATCGACGACGAGTCTTGCTAGGGTCGAGGCATCGTGAGCACCCTGTTCTGTTGTCGCTGTTGTCGCTGTTGTCGCTAGTTCTTCTCCCGAACTAGCTCCTCGGTGCGCCGTCTTCGCGCCCGCCCCCGACAACCCACACGACATCGAACAGGACCCCCTCTCATGCGCACGCTCCCCATCCTCGACCTGTCCCTCCTCGACGGCTCCGCCGACGACGCAGCCCGCTTCCGCGACGAACTGCGCCGCGCGACCCACGAGATCGGCTTCTTCTACCTCGTCGGCCACGGTCTGAGCCCCGAGCTCATCGACCGCATGATGACCACGGCGCGCGACTTCTTCGCCCTGCCGGTCGAGGCGAAGCTCGCCATCGAGAACACGCACAGCCCGCACTTCCGCGGCTACACCCGCATGGGCGGCGAGCTCACGCAGGGCGCCACCGACTGGCGCGAGCAGATCGACATCGGTGCCGAGCGGGATGCTGTGCCGCTCGTCGCCGGAACACCCGACTTCTGGGCGCTCGAGGGCCCCAACCTCTGGCCTGCCGAGCTGCCGGCGCTGCGCGACGTGACCATGGAGTGGATGGAGCACCTCGGCGCCGTCAGCGTCACCCTGCTGCGGTCGTGGGCCGAGGCGCTCGGCGCCCCCGCCGACACGTTCGACGCGGCCTTCGCCCGCAACGCCTCACCGCATCTGAAGATCGCACGCTACCCGGGGCGCGAGCGCACCGAGAGCACCCAGGGCGTCGGCGCCCACAAAGACCTGGGCGTGCTCACGCTGCTCTACGTCGAGGAGGGCAAGGGCGGGCTGCAGGTGGAGAAGGACGGCGAGTGGATCGACGCCCCCTCCGTGCCGGGTGCTCTCGTCGTGAACATCGGCGAGCTGCTCGAGATCGCCACCAACGGCTACCTCAAGGCCACCCTGCACCGCGTGCAGTCGCCCGACGCCGGCGACGACCGCATCTCGGTGCCGTTCTTCTTCGGGCCCGCCCTCGACGCCGAGATTCCGACCATCGCCCTGCCCGCCGAGCTCGCGGCCGAGGCGACGGGCGTCACCCTCGACCCCGACAACCCCCTGCACCCGGTGTTCGGCGTCAACTGGCTGAAGAGCCGCGTGCGCTCGCACCCCAACGTCGTCGAGGCGCACTACCCGCACTGGAGTTAGCGAAGCCCGCCCCGCGATGAGAGACATCGGCGGGGCGTGCCTCGAGCCTTAGTGCTTGTCGCTCGTCTCGTTCGCGGCGCTCTCGGCAGCTGCATCCGCCACGAGAGCGTTCTTGCGCGTCTTCAACAGGCTCAGCACCGTCGCGACGGTGATCGTCGTGGCGATGAACCCGAGTGAGAACCAGATGGGGATCTCGGGGATCCACTTCACCGGCTCGCCGCCGTTGATGAAGGGCAACTCATTGATCTTGAGGGCGTGCGAGATGAGCTTGAGGCCGATGAACGCGAGAATGACGGCGAGCCCCTGAGCGAGGTAGATGAGTCGTTCGAGGAGTCCGCCGATCAAGAAGTAGAGCTGGCGCAGACCCATCAGCGCGAAGGCGTTCGCGGTGAAGACGATGTAGGCCTCTTCCGTCAGACCGTAGATCGCCGGAATCGAGTCGACCGCAAAGACGAGGTCAACAAAGCCAATGGCCACGATCACCAGCAGCATGGGGGTGAAGAACCGCTTGCCGTCGATCTTCACCGAGAGCTTGTCTCCGTGATACTTGTCAACGAACGGCAGGTGCCGGCGGGCGAACTTGACGATGCCGATGTTCTGCGGGTCAGTCTCGTGTGAGGCGAATGCCTGGCGATACGCGAGTACGAGCAGCAGGGCACCAAAGATGTAGAAGATCCACGAGAAGTTGGAGATGAGCGTCGCGCCGACGGCAATGAAGATTCCCCGCATGATGAGGGCGATCGCGATGCCGATCAGGAGCACCTTCTGCTGATACATCTTGGGCACCGCGAAAGCGGTCATGATGAGGAGAAAGACGAAGACGTTGTCGACCGACAGCGCCTTCTCGGTCAGGTATCCGGCGAAGTACTCACCGCCGAACTGCCACCCCGAAACCATTCCGATGCCCACACCGAAGATCAGGGCCAGCGTGATGTAGAACACCGACCACTTGGCCGCTTCGGCGATCGAGGGCTCGTGTGGGGTACGCACATGTGCGTAGAACTCCCAGATGAAGAAGGCGATCGTGACCGCGATGGTGATGATCCAGATGAGGGGCGTGACGCCCATAGGGATGCTCCTTGGTCAATCGACGAATGACCAAGGTCTCTTCCGCCCCGGCGAACCGGGACAAGCCGCCCGGAGCACGATGGCGTGCACGTATTGACGAGTCGGCTTCGAAGGAGTACTCCCCTTGACTCGACGAGTGTACCTGCCGATGCTGGCCCGGTTCGACACGCCACAGGAGGCGAGGGGAGAGACGAAACAACCCCCGATCCATGAGGATCGGGGGTTGCTCACGGAGCGGAAACCGCTGAGCCCTCTACGAGGACAGTGGCGGTGACGGTGGTGTCTAGTTTCAGGACATAGGAAACCCCTGTCTCACGACATAGGAAACATCCCG
>NZ_JBHYEO010000002.1:0-198365 GCF_051860105.1 Microcella sp. | reverse complement strand
GGGCTGGGCATGAGCGACCAGATCGAGAACCGCATCATCGAGGCGAAGAGCCGCGGCATCTACGAGGCTCCCGGCATGGCCCTGCTGCACATCGCCTACGAGCGGCTGCTGAACGGCATCCACAATGAAGACACGATCGCCAACTACCACGCCGAGGGTCGTCGTCTGGGCCGCCTCATGTATGAGGGCCGCTGGCTCGACCCGCAGTCGCTCATGCTGCGCGAATCCATTCAGAAGTGGGTGGGCTCGGCCGTCACCGGCACGGTCACGCTGCGGCTGCGCCGCGGCGACGACTACACGATCCTCGACACGAGCGGCCCCGGCCTGTCGTACTCGCCCGAGAAGCTCTCGATGGAGCGCGTCGGCGATGCCGCCTTCGGCCCGACCGACCGCATCGGCCAGCTCACCATGCGCAACCTCGACATCGCCGACTCGCGCGCCCGGCTCGAGCAATATGCCGCGCAGGGCATCATCGGCGGGGCGACGGCCGCACTCGTCGGCCGCATCACGGCGGGGGAGTCGGACGAGGTCGTCGAGCACGCGGTGCCGATGAGCGCCGAGCGCGAGGCCCTCGCCGAGGCGATCGATGCCGCTGGCGAGAGCGCGGCGTTCGACTTCGGCACCGACTGAGCCTAGGTCTCGGCGCAGGATCAGTCGCGACGCAGGATCAGTCGCGACGCAGGATCAGTCGACGGGCAGGCTCACGGTCGCGAGCACGCGTCGCCGGGCGCCCTCGGGGGCGTCCGTGCGCGTCGCGAGCGGCTCGATCGCCGCGCGGATGCCGTGCAGCACCCCCAGCCATTCCTCGTCGGTCGCGTGCACCGCGAGCTGCCGGAAGCTCACGAGGTCGTCGTGCAGGCTGCCGTGCGGGCCCGCGACGTAGTCGTCGAGCATCGCCGCGAGGCTCGCCAGGTAGGCGAGGAAGCCCGCCCGCAGAGCGTCGTCGTCGTTCGCGAGCGAGTCGGGGTCGACCGAGGCGCGCTCCTCGCGCAAGCGCAGCGATCGTTCCGTCGACCCCCGCACGCGCCGCTCGCTGACGACCTCGAGCACGCCGCCGTCGACGAGCGTGCCGACGTGGCGGTAGAGGGTCGCCGGCGCCACATCGGGCATGCGGGCGGCGAGGTCTTTCGTGGTCAGCTCGGCGCGCCCCATCATGGCTTGCACGATGCGGAGGCGCACGGGGTGCAGCAGCAGGTCAGCGCTCGTCATGGGCACACCATACCAATCCCAGTTGCGCGAATGTTCTCAGATATGATATCAATGAGTCATTCCCTCGACTGAAAGGACTCCTCGTGGTGACTATCTCCCTCGAGCACGACACCCTCACCATCCACCTCGGACCCCTCGAGCGGCTGTTCGCCGTGCGCGGCAGCCTGAGCCTTCCCCTGCAGCACATCGCCTCGGCCGAGAGCGTGCCCGACGGCCTCGCCGCCGTGACGGGCCTCCGCGCGCCGGGCCTCGGCGTGCCCGGTTGGGCGAAGTTCGGCACCTGGCGGCGTCGCGACGGCGGCACGATCGCCCTCGTGCGCGGTCGCGGCCCTGCGCTGCGCATCCGATCGACGGCCGGCCCGGCGCGCGACGTTCTCGTCTCGACGCCGCACGCCGCGCAGCTGGCGGCGCAGATCACCGCTGAGCGCACGGGGGTCGGGCAGTGAGCACGCGCACCCTCTCCGCGACCGTCGACCTCGTCGTCGAGTCGCAGATTCCGTCGGATGCTCGGGCCGTCGCCATCCTGATCCCGGGCAGCGGGCCCGTCGATCGCCACGGCGATGCCCGGCGCCTGCCCCTCGGCATCCAGCGTCAGCTGGCCGAAGGGCTGGCGGCGCGCGGCATCGGCAGCGTGCGCTGGGACAAGCGCGGTGTCGGCGAATCCGCCGGCGACTTCCTCTCGACGGGCTTCCACGACCTCGTCGACGACGCGCTCGCGGTCGTCGATGATGCCGCGGCCCTCGAGCTGCCGCTCGTGGTGATCGGGCACAGCGAGGGCTCGGCGATCGCCGCGCGCCTGCTCGCCGAGCGCCCAGCACTCGTGCGCGGGGCCGTGCTGCTCTCGCCCTACGCGCGCAGCGGGCTCGAGGTGCTGCGCTGGCAGGCACGCGCGCTCGGCGACGACCTCCCCGCGGGCATCCGCTTCGTGCTGCGACTCATGCGCACCGATCTCGAACGCCAGACCGAGAAGACGCGCCAGCGCCTGCTCGCGACGACCGGTGACGTCGAGCGCATCGGTGGCGCGCGGATGAACGCGCGGTGGTTCCGCGAGTTCATGGCCTACGACCCCTCTGTCGACCTCGCGGTCGCACCGCAGCCCGTGCTCTCGGTGGCGGCCGCGTTCGACCTGCAGTCGCCACCCGACGATGCCGCGCGCATCGCCGAGTTGCGCGCCGCACCCACCCGCGCGGTGACGCTCAGCGGGCTCAGCCACATCCTCCGCACGCAGCCGTCGCCGACGCTGCGCACCTACCGCGCCGATGTGCGTCGCCCGATCGACGAGCGCATCGTGCCGCTCATCGCGCAGTGGATGAACGCGCTGCTCGACGAGTGACGGCGGCAGGTCACGCCCGTGCGAACGCGCGCACGGGTGAGTCGGCGAGCACGAACCGGGTCGGGGCGACCGCCGCGAGCACCGTGAGCACGAGCGCCGTCGCGAGCACGAGGCCGATGAGCGGAAGCGGAATCGCGGGGATGACGACGCGTGAGCTGAGGGCGATCGCGATCACGCTCTGCGCTCCGACCCAGCCGAGCACCGTACCGAGCACGAGCCCCGAGAGCGCCGCGGCGAGGCTCAGCACGGCCGACTCGATGACGATCGCGAGGGCGGCATCCCGCCGGGACTGACCGAGGATGCGCGTGACCGCGATCTCCCGCGCTCGCAAGCGCGTGTTGAGCGCCACCGTCGTCGCGAGCCCGACCGCCGCGATGAGCACGACGAAGCCGATGAGCCCGCTGATGATGGCGAGCACTCCCAGCAGCACCTCATCGGCCTGCGCCTGGAACTCGGTGTCGCGGTACTCGACCGCGAGCGACAGGTTCGCGCTCGCGGTGGCGACGACGAACATCGAGACCACCGCGACGCCGATGAGAACCCCGAGCGCGGCGCGCGCAGTGCGGGCCGGATGCTCGGCGAGGCTGCGCCGCGCGAGCGTGGCGGGACCCGTGCGCGGCAGCACGGCCGCGAGCACCGCCATCACCCGCGGCAGCAGCCCGTTCGCGCCGGCGAGCACGCCGATCACGAGCACGGTGCCCGCGATGATGCCGAGGAAGGCGGCGAACGGCGTGACGGTTCCGGCGACGGCGGTGAGCGCGAGCAGGGCGAGACCGGTCAGCAGGGTCGCGCCGGCACCGCGGCCGAGACGAACCCGGTCGTCGCCGCCGACCTCTTGCGTGCCCGCGAGCCCCAGGGCCTGCACGGGCTCTGCCGCGAGCACCGAGGCCGAGCCGCGCCAGGCCGCAACGCTCGTGCAGAGCTGCAGGGCGAGCAGCGGAACGACGACGAGCGGGTCGACGAGGTCGGAGGGTTCGGCGCCGGCGAGCATCCCGCCCGTCGGTGAGGCGAGCGCCAGCACCCCGAGGGCGGCGCCGGCCGCGAGTGCCGCACCGAGGGCCGTCGCTCCCAGGGACAGCCGCAGCCCGTCGCGGGCGATGCGGCGACGCTCCTGCGCGGCCGAGGCGCCGAGCAGGCGGCGCAACGCGATCTCGCGGATGCGCGAGGCCGTCACCAGCGCGAAGGCGTTGGTGACGACGACCGTCGCGACGATGAGCGCGACGACGAGGAACGACAGTCCGAGCACGCCGAGAACGACGGTGGCCGTCTCGCCCTGCCCGAAGGGCGTCTGCACGAGTCCTGTGCGCAGCAGGGCCATGACCGCGGTCAGCAGCACGATGTACATCGCGCTGAGGGTGACCGTGGTGATGGCCGCGAGAGTGCCGCCGCGGCCGCTCATCGAGTGGCCCCGGCGTCGATCGCGTCGGCGAGCATGAGGGCCGCGATCTC
The DNA here is from genome assembly GCF_051860105.1 of Microcella sp. GTDB lineage: Bacteria > Actinomycetota > Actinomycetes > Actinomycetales > Microbacteriaceae > Microcella. The sequence continues at coordinate 194,374 of NZ_JBHYEO010000002.1, read as the reverse complement.
GCCGGCGCTCGCGCGGCCGAGCTCGGCGACGAGGTGGCCGTCGCGGATCGAGAGCACGCGGTCGGCGGCGCTCGCGGCGCGCGGGTCGTGCGTGACCATGATGATGCCGCATCCGCTCTCGTGGGCGAGCTCGGTGAGCAGGTCCAGCACCTCGCCACCCGTGGCCAGGTCGAGGTTGCCGGTGGGCTCATCGGCGAACACCACTGCGGGTCGGTGCGCGAGGGCTCGGGCGATCGCCACACGCTGCTGCTGACCGCCCGAGAGCTCGTGCGGTCGGCGCGCGAGCAGCTCGGTGAGCCCGAGCCGCTCGATCAGCTGCTGCAGCCAGGGCTCGTCGTGCGGTCGGCGCCGGCGCCCGAGCGTCTCGGGCAGGCGGATGTTCTCCATCGCGGTGAGCCCCGGTAGCAGGTTGAACGACTGGAAGATGAACCCCATACGCTCGTGCCGCAGGGCGGCGAGCTCGGGTTCGTCGAGATCGGTCAGCAGGTAGCCGTCGAGCTCGACGTCGCCCCACGTGGGCGCGTCGAGACCGGCGAGCAGGTACATGAGCGTCGACTTGCCCGAGCCGCTCGGGCCGACGACGGCGGTCAGCTCGCCACGGCGGAACTCGGTCGTGATGCGGTCGACAGCGGCGACGGTGGCGCCGTCGGCGCCGAACAGTCGGGTCAGGTCGGCGCAGCGGGCGACGACTGCGCGATTGTCGGGGAAAGACTGGGGGATCATGCGTGCCTCCGGTGGATGGATGGGATGGGTGGTCATGGCGACAACGGACAGTGCCGGTCTCGCCCGGTGCGGTCTCACGGGGGGCACCGGTCGTCGTCTGCGTGCAGCACGTCGGCAAGAAACCTCAGGGTCTCGTCACGCGCGAACTCGATGCCCGCGGTCCGGCCGCCCTCACCGATGAGGGAGGCCAGCGGCGGGAGGTAGAGTGCGGCGTCCGTGAAGCTCAGGTGCTGTGCGCCGGGCGCGACCCGTCGTGTTCCGCACCGAGCCAGCACCTCGGTTAGCGCCGCGTCGTATCGGGCGTCGCTCTCGATGCTGCCGGTGCCGCCGCCAGCGACGATCGCGAGAATCGGAACGCGGGGCTGACCTCCTCGCGGCAGCCCGTCGATGTTGATGACGGCGTCGAATCGATCGTCTTTCGTCGCGGCGATGATGGCGGCCGCTCCGCCGATCGAGTGGCCGGCGACGACGACCCGACTCGTGGCGGTGAGCTGCTGCAGCTGGTCGAGTGCGGCGATGAGGTCGTCGGCGCGCGATTCGGCGAGTTCGTTGGCGATCTGCTGGTCGAGGGCGTCGTCGCCGGTTGTTCGCAGGGTCGAGCGGATGACCGTGCCGTCGTCGAGCACGACTACGGCAGAGTCGTAGGGGTGGTCGACGGCGGCGACGATGAAGCCGTGGCTCGCGAGCTCTTCCGCCCAGGCCGAGTTCTGAGTGCGCACACCCCCGAGGCCCGGGCTGAAGAGGACGAGCGGATGATCGCCGTCCGACATCGCCGCATCGGCGACCGAGTTCGTCCGCCCGAACCTCACTCCGTCGAGGAGGAACTCGGGGAGTCCGGCCTGGTTCGCCAGCGCGTCGGGCACGGTGGAGTCGGGCAGGTAACGGTCAGCGCTGCCGCCCTCGGGTGCTGGATACCAGAGTTGCGCCACCAGCACTCGTGAGTCGGCGGGGTCGGTCGTGCCGGGCTCCGGCAGTCCTGAGTCCCACTGCAGGATCGACGTTCCGACAGCGAAGTCTCCGGTTGGTAGCGGGAGGTTCGGCGTCGGGAGCGCCCAGACGGCCACGGCCGCCAGTGCGGCGCCTCCAACGGCGGTGATCCCGGTGATCGTCGTCGCGGCCGACACCAGCAGTGACCTCTGGCGCTGCGCCGAATCCGCTCTCGAGCGGATCACGCCGGTGAAGAGACCGAGGGCGCTGGCAAGCGCGAGCGGAATCAGGATCCACCGGGGTTCTGTTGCCGCGACGACGACGAGCCCGACGGTGACGACGGCCCACCCAGCCCCGAGCAGTCGCCTTCGGCGTCGCAGGGGCGTCAGGGCGCCGATCACGAGAACGACGAGCGTGAGCGACAGGGCGATCACGAGCGCGTCGCTCATCGCGAGATGTCGCCGGGGACGATGCGGACGAAGGAAGAAGTCATGCGTTCGACGCTACGAACCGCCTCGTGCCCGCGCATCGGTCGCAGGACGTGATCGGGGCGTCGGTCGTGCCGCGAATCCGGTACCGCAGTACCGGTCGCGCACCCGCTCGGCGGATGACCTCGCCGGCACGAGCGGCCAGGATGGAGGCATGACCCAGCACCCCGCCCTCGTGCGCTCGCGCTCGGGCGTGCTCGTCGCCGACGCGCTCGGCGGGCTCGTGCTGCTGCTCGCGGTCGTCGTGTTCGGCCCCGCGATCGGGTCGGGGGATGCGGATGCCCGGTCGGGCGCCTTCGCCGCGCTCGTCGCCTCGGGCTCGGTGATGGCCGCGGCCGTGGCGATCCGCCGGTTGCACCCGGGCTGGGCCCTCGCCCTCGCGTGGGCGAGCACGCTCCTGCACATGCTCGCCGGTCTGGACGCGGGCCTCACGCAGCTGGGAATCCTGGTCGTGCTCGCGAGCGCGGCGCACTACGGGTCGCCCGTGGTGCTGCGGCTGAGCGGCGTCTCGGTTCTCGTCGGTGCCGTGGTCGCCCTCGCCTACCTTCTGCTGATCGACTCGTGGCTCGTGCGCATCTTCGCCTCGTCGTCGCTGCTTCCGCCCTGGCTGCCGGTGGGAGTGATCGCGGCCCTCGTCTCTCTCGTGCTCGCCGTCCCCTGGCTCGTGGGCCTGCTCGCGCGCACGATGCGGCTGGGGCGCGAGGGGCGCCAGCGCGCAGCGGAGGCAGAAGCGGAGGCGCGCCGGTCGCGCGAGCTCGCCGAGCTGCAGTCCTCCCGCACGCAGCTCACGCGCGACGTGCACGACATCGTGGGGCACTCGCTCGCCGTCATCGTGGCCCAGGCCGAATCGGTGCGCTTTCGCGACGAGACCGATCTCGCGGCGGTGCGCTCGGCCGTAGCGACCATCGCCGACACCGCGCGACGCGCGCTCGGCGACGTGCGACAGGTGCTCGAGTCGACCGATGCCGCCGATCAGACTCCGTCTCCGCAGACGGTCGACCTCGATCGGCTCGTCGACGAGGTCGCGGGGTCGCGCCCCGGCATCACGGTCGCGCGACACGGCTCGGGTGGCGATCCGTCGAGCGAGGCGATCGTGCCGCTCTACCGCGCGACGCAGGAGCTTCTCACCAACGCACTCCGGCACGGTGATCCGCTCGCGCCCCTGAGCATCGAGGTGGAGCGGTCGACGACGGTGTTCGCGGTCGAGATCGAGAACGGCCTGCCGACAGCCGCGCCGAGCAGCCCGACCTCCTCACGAGAGGGAACGGGGATCGCGGGAGCACGGGCGCGCCTCGCCGCTGTCGGCGGAACGCTCGACATCTCCCACGGCGACACGCGATTCCGTGCCCGCGCGAGCGTGCCGACGGGGGAGGGCTCGTCATGAGCGAGCCGATCCGCGTCGTGCTCGTCGACGACCAGCCGCTGTTCCGCGCCGGTGTTGCCGCCGTGGTCGATGCTCAGTCCGACCTGCGGGTGGTCGGGGAGGCGGGGACCGGAGCTGAGGCGATCGAGCTGCTCGACGGCATCGACGCCGATGTCGTGCTGCTCGACATCCGCATGCCCGACGTCGATGGTGCCGAAGCCGCGCGTCGGCTGCTCAGCCCCGAGCGCGCCGCCCGACGGCCCCGACCGCTGCGCATCATCGTGCTCACGACCTTCGGTCTCGACGAGCGGGCGCGCGCCGCGATCGACGTCGGCGCCTCGGGCTTCCTGCTGAAGGATGCGAGTCCCGAGTTCCTCGTCGCCGCGATCCGTGCCGTGCACGCGGGCTCGGCGGTGGCGGCGACGGGTGACCTCGCGGCCCTGGTTCGATCCGGGGCAGCTCCGCGCGAGGCGCTCGCACCGCCAGCCGGCCTCGCGACGCTGAGCGATCGTGAGCGCCTCGTGTTCGACGCGGCGATCGAGGGGCTCAGCAACGCCGAGATCGCCGCGCGCCTATTCCTCAGCGAGTCGACGGTGAAGACGCACGTGAGCAACGTGCTCTCCAAGCTCGGGGTGCGCGACCGCGTGCAGCTCGTCGTTCTGGCCCACCGCCACGGGCTCGGGGGCGGGGGCTAGCGGTTCACTCCTCCTCGGCGCGCTCGAGCTGCTCGCGCCAGCCCGCCTCCTTCTGGATGTACTCGTTGTCGGCGAACTCGGCGAAGTCGCTCTCGTCGGTGACGCGGCGAACCTCGAGCTTCTGCCCGGGGCCCATCGGGCAACGCCGGGCCCAGGCGATCGCCTCGTCGCGGTCGGTGACACGGATGGTCCAGTAGCCGGTGAAGAGCGCTTCGGTCGGGCCGTAGGGGCCGTCGGTCACGGCGAGGTCGGGGGTCGAGAAGTCGACGACGAACCCCTCGCTCGGGTCGCTCAGGCCGTCGCCGCCGACCATGACGCCGGCCTCCATCATCGACTCGTTGAACGAGCCCATGGCGTTGATGATGGCCTCGAAGTCGCCCTCGCGGCTCGCCGCGAGCCCCTCGTCGGTCGCGCGCATGATGAGCATGTAGGTGGGCATCGCTGTCTCCTCGCCTCGGCCGTGTCGTCACCGACCACTATGGCGGCCCGCGCCGCGGAAGGGAACCGCGGCGACCGCGTACCCTGGAGGCATGGCAGGCGAGCGCGGCATCCGCAACAACGGCGCGTCCTCGACCCCGCGATCGACGGTGGATGCCCGCCCGCAGGTGCGCCCGACGACCGAGGGGTGGCAGCAGAAGATGGGCCCCGATGGGCGCCCGGTGCTGCAGTTCGCCGAGCCGAAGCGCGGCAAGCCGCCCGTGCACCTCGCCGATCTCACCCCCGAGCAGCGCACGGCGCGCGTCATCGAGCTCGGCCTTCCCGGGTTCCGCGCGAAGCAGCTCAGCACCCACTACTTCACGCACTACACGACCGACCCCGCGGCGATGACCGACCTGCCGGCCGCCCAGCGCGACGAGCTCGTCGCCGGCCTGCTTCCCCCGCTGCTGACCGAGGTGCGGCGCCTGCGCACCGACAACGGCGACACGATCAAGTTCCTCTGGAAGCTGCACGACGGCGCCCTCGTCGAGAGCGTGCTCATGCGCTACCCGGGCCGCATCACCCTCTGCGTGTCGAGCCAGGCTGGCTGCGGCATGAACTGTCCCTTCTGCGCCACGGGTCAGGCCGGCCTCACCCGCAACATGTCGACCGCCGAGATCATCGACCAGATCGTGCAGGCGAACGCCGCCATCGCGGCGGGCGAACTCGGTGGCAAGAAGCGGGGCGAGACGACTCCCGAGCGCGTGAGCAACATCGTGTTCATGGGAATGGGCGAGCCGCTCGCCAACTACAACCGGGTGATGGATGCCCTGCGCACGATGGTCGAGCCCCAGCCGCACGGCCTCGGCATGAGCGCTCGGCACATCACGGTGTCGACGGTCGGGCTCGTGCCGGCCATCCTGAAGCTCGCCGAGGAGAAGATCCCGGTGACGTTCGCGCTCAGCCTGCACGCGCCCGACGACCAGCTGCGCGACGAGCTGATCCCCGTCAACTCGCGGTGGAAGGTCGATGAGGCGCTCGACGCCGCGCGGGCGTACTTCGACGCGACCGGTCGGCGGGTGTCGATCGAGTACGCGCTCATCAAAGACATGAACGACCACGCCTGGCGGGCCGACCTGCTGGCGCAGAAGCTCAACGAGCGCGGGCGCGGCTGGGTGCACGTCAACCCCATTCCGCTCAATCCGACACCCGGATCGATCTGGACGAGCTCGGAGCCCGCGGTGATGCGCGAGTTCGTGCGCCGGCTCGAGGATTCGGGCATTCCGACGACGCTGCGCGACACCCGCGGCAAAGAGATCGACGGGGCCTGCGGGCAGCTGGCGGCCGCAGAATAGTCGTACCCGATCATCTCTCGGCTCGGCCATACTGAGCACATGCTCCTGGACCAGATCAACGAGTTCTTCACGCAGATCGTCGGCATCAGCGTCGCTGTCGTCATCGCGATCATCATCATCATCGTGCTGCTGCGCGGCATCAAGGTGGCGAAGCCCGACGAGGCGATCATCGTCACCTCGCGCCAGCGCACCCCGAAGGAGCGTCTGCAGAACGCCGAGATGGAGAACGTCGGCCAGCGCGTCGTGTTCGGCTCGCGCGTCTTCGTCAAGCCCATCGTCGAGGCCTACTTCAAGCTCAGCCTGCGTTCGCGCCAGCTCAACGTGCAGGCGACGGCGCAGACGCGCGACGCCATCACGATCAAGGTCAACGCCGTCGCCGTCGTCAAGGTCGGCGGCTCGGAGGCCATGGTGCGCGCGGCCGCCCAGCGCTTCTTGAACCAGCAAGACCAGATCGAGTCGTCGACCGAGGAGGTGCTGAGCGGCTCGGTGCGCTCGATCGTCGGCCAGCTCACCGTGACGGAGATCATCACGAATCGGTCGGCGCTGCAGGAGCAGGTGCTCGAGGCGGTGCGCGAGGCGCTCGACATTCAGGGCCTACAGATCGACACCCTGCAGATCAAAGAGATCGACGACGAGAACGGCTACATCCGCGATCTCGGTCGTGCCGAGGCCGCCCGCGTCAAGCAGGTCGCCGAGATCGCCGAGGCACAGGCGCAGCAGGCCTCGGAGGAGGCCCGCATCGCCGCCGCCCAGAAGATCGCCGAGAGCCAGCGCGCCCTCGACCTGCGCAACGCCGAGATCCAGAAGGAGACCGACAAGGCGCGCGCCGAGGCCGCCGCGGCGGCCCCGCTCGCCGAGGCGATCGCCCAGCAGGAGGTCGTCAGCCAGCAGGAGGTCACCGCGCAGAAGCGCGTCGGCCTGCGCAAGCAAGAGCTCGACGCCGAGGTTCGCGCGGTCGCTGACGCCCAGGCCTATGCGATCGAGAAGGAGGCCAACGCCGCGGCCCTCGCCTCGGTCGCCGGCGCCAACGCCGAGCGCGATTCGCGCAAGGCGGCTGCCGAAGCGATCGAGGCCGAGGGTCTCGCCGAGCGCAACCGCCGCAGGAGCGCGGCCGAGGCCGTCGAGGCGGAGGGTATCGCCGAGCGCGCCCGCCGCATCGCCGCCGCCGAAGCTCTCGCGGCCGAGGGCGAGGCTGAAGCATCGGCCATCCGCTCGAAGGGTACCGCCGAGGCCGACTCGACGCGCGCGCAGGCCGAGGCCCTCGCCGAGCGGGCCGAGGCGCTGCTCAAGCAGCGCATCATCGACCAGCTGCCCGAGATCGTGCGGGCGGCCGCCGAGCCGCTCGGCGCCATCCAGACCATGACCGTCATCTCCTCCGACGGCAGCGGAACCAACCAGCTCGGCGAGAACGTCGCCGGCCAGCTCGCGACCTCGACGAAGATCATCAAAGACCTCGTCGGCATCGACATCGCCGAGCTCATCAACGGCAAGGTCGTCGGCGAGGCGACCGGGGCCGCCGTGGCGAAGGGTTCTGCCAGCGCGGCTTCACCGCGCCGCAAGAACATCGAATCTTGACGCGCTGAACCGACCGTGCGGGCCCGAACGACGCCCGCACGGTCGCTAGCGTTGTCACCATGACCGACGCCGCAGTCGCCCAGCGCGAGGCCTGGAAGGCCCGCGAAACCCTCGCCGAACAGCTGATCCCCCTCATCGGCCGGCTCTACCGCGAGCACGGGGTGATCACCTCCATCCACGGCCGCCGCCTGATCAACCAGTCGCCCATCGGTGTCATCAAGGCGCACCGCTATGCGCATCACGTCACCGGCGCGGTGCTGCCGCTCGAGCAGACGAAGCAGGTGCTGGATGCCCTGCTCACGCTCGACCCCGGCCCCGCCTCCCTCGACATCGCGCGGCTGCTGGGCGACTACGCCGCGCACGGCGGCACGCGGCCGCTCGAGGACTACCTCGGCGAGGTGCTCGCCGCCACGCATCGCCCGGCGGCGACCCCGGGCGGCACCGATGTGGTGCTGTACGGCTTCGGGCGCATCGGGCGACTGCTCGCGCGCATCCTGATCGCCCATGGCGGCCACGGCGCCGGCCTGCACCTGCGCGCGATCGTCGTGCGGCGCGGCGGCGAGAACGACATCGTCAAGCGCGCGAGCCTGCTGCGGCGCGACTCGGTGCACGGGCCCTTCGAGGGCACGATCACGGTCGACGAGGAGGCGAGCACGATCCTCGCCAACGGCACGCTGATCCAGGTGATCTACGCCGACGACCCGGCGGCGATCGACTACACCGCCTACGGCATCGACAACGCGATCGTCGTCGACAACACCGGCCGCTGGCGCGACGAGGAGGGGCTGTCGCAGCACCTGCGCGCGACCGGTGTCGCGCGCGTGCTGCTCACCGCACCCGGCAAGGGTGCTCTGCCGAACATCGTGCACGGCATCAACCACGAGTCGATCACGCCCGAGCAGCGCATCGTCACGGCCGCGTCGTGCACGACCAACGCGATCACGCCCGTGCTGAAGGTGCTCAACGACGAGTACGGCGTCGTGCACGGCCACGTCGAGACCGTGCACTCGTTCACGAACGACCAGAACCTCATCGACAACTTCCACAAGGGCGACCGCCGCGGTCGCTCCGCAGCGCTCAACATGGTCATCACCGAGACCGGGGCGGCGAAAGCCGTCGCCAAGGCGCTGCCGGTGCTCGAGGGCAGGCTCACGGGCAACGCCATCCGCGTGCCGACCCCTGACGTGTCGATGGCGATCCTCAACCTGCGGCTCGCGCGGCCCACGACCCGCGACGAGGTCAACCGCTTTCTGCGCGAGACCTCGTTGCACTCGAGCCTGCGCCAGCAGATCGACTACATCGAGTCGCCCGAGGTGGTGTCGACCGACTTCATCGGCTCGCACCGCGCGGGCATCGTCGACGGGCTCGCCACGATCTGCACGGGTGAGAACCTGATCGTCTACGTCTGGTACGACAACGAGTTCGGCTACAGCTCGCAGGTCGTGCGCGTGCTCGAGACGATGGCGGGCAGCCACCCCACCGTGGTGCCCGAGCGCGCCCAGGCCTAGCGGCGGCTCAGCGGAACGCGGGGACGCCCGTGATGGCGTTGCCGAGGATGAGCGTGTGCACCTCGTCGGTGCCCTCGTAGGTGCGCACAGACTCGAGGTTGTTGGCATGCCGCAACGGCGAGTGCTCGAGCGTGACACCGTTGCCGCCGAGCATCGCCCGTGCCTCGCGGGCGATCGCGATCGCCTCGCGCGCGTTGTTGAGCTTGCCGACCGAGATCTGGTGCGGCTGCAACTGCCCGGCGTCTTTCAGCCGCCCGAGCTGCAGGGCGAGCAGGAAGCCCTTGTCGATCTCGAGCGCCATGTCGACGAGCTTCTGCTGCGTGAGCTGGTACGCCGCGACGGGCTTGCCGAACACCTGCCGTTCCTGCACATAGGCGAGTGCGACGCGGTAGCTGTCGAGCGCGGCACCCATGACGCCCCAGACGATGCCGTAGCGCGCCTGGTTGAGGCACGTGAACGGCCCGCGCAGCCCTTCGGCGCCCGGCAGCTGGGCGCTCGCGGGCACCCGCACATCGTCGAGCGCGATGTCGCACTGGATCGAGGCCCGCATCGAGAGCTTCTGCCCGATGGGTGTGGCCGTGAAGCCGGGCGTCTCGGTCGGCACGAGGAAGCCCCGGATGCCCTGCTCGGTCTGCGCCCAGATCACGGCGATGTCGGCGATCGACGCGAGGCCGATCCAGCGCTTCGACCCCGTGATGACCCAGTCGTCGCCGTCGCGGCGCGCGTGCGTCTGCATCGAGGCCGGGTCGCTGCCGGCGTTCGGCTCGGTGAGGCCGAAGCATCCGATCGCCTCACCGGCGGCCATGCGCGGCAGCCACTGCTGCTTCTGCTCCTCCGAGCCGAAGGTGTGGATGGCGGTCATCGCGAGCGAGCCCTGCACCGAGACGAAGGTGCGCAGTCCCGAGTCGCCGGCTTCGAGCTCGGCCGCGGCGAGGCCGTACTCGACCGCGGAGCGCCCGGCGCAGCCGTAGCCCTGCAGGTGCATGCCGAGCAGCCCGAGCGCGCCCATCGGCTTGATGATCTCGGTCGGGAACACCCCGGCGTCGTACCACGCGGCGATGTGCGGGCGCAGTTCGGCGTCGACGTAGGCGCGCACGCGGTCGCGCGTCGCACGCTCCTCATCGCTGAGCAGGGCGTCGAAGCCGATGAGGTCGAGCGGGGAGTCGGTCATGGCGATCCTTTCGGGAACATGCTCATCGTGCCGCGCGCCCGGCCTTTTGTCCACTTGTACAGTAGGCGCATGATCCGACCGCTCGACGGGATGCTCGTGGCCGACCTGAGCCGCGTGCTCGCCGGCCCCACCGCCGCCGTCATGCTCGCCGACCTGGGTGCCCGTGTCGTCAAGGTCGAGCGCCCTGGCGCGGGCGACGAGACCCGTGCCTGGGGCCCGCCGTGGGCGGGATCGTCGAGCGCCTACTTCGAGGCGGCCAACCGGTCGAAGCAGTCGATCGCCCTCGACTTCAGTGATCACGACGACCTCGCTGTCGCGCGCACCCTCGTCGACCGCGCCGACATCGTGCTCGAGAACTACCGCGCCGGCGCCCTCGAACGCTTCGGCCTCGACGCCGCGAGCGTGCTCGCGCGCAACCCGCGCGCCGTCTACTGCTCGATCACGGGCTTCGGATCGACGGGGGAGGGCGCCGCAATGCCCGGCTACGACTTCCTCGTGCAGGCCGTCGGCGGGCTCATGAGCATCACGGGAGACACAGGGGGCGAGCCCCGCAAGGTGGGTGTGGCGATGGTCGACCTGCTCGCCGCCAACCACGCGGCGATGGGCGTGCTCGCCGCTCTGCTGCACCGCGAGCGCACGGGCCGCGGCCAGCACGTGGAGGTCGCCCTGCTGTCGAGCCTCATCGCCTCGCTCGCCAACCAGGCGGGCTCCTATCTCGCCACGGGGGTGGCCCCGCGAGCCCTCGGCAACCGCCACCCCTCGATCGCGCCCTACGAGACGCTGCGCTGCCGCGACGCGCTGCTCGCCGTCGCGGTGGGCAACGATGCGCAGTTCGCGGCCCTGTGCGCGGTGCTGGGAGACCCCGCGCTGCCGACGGACCCGCGCTTCGCGACCAACCCCGCGCGGGTCGAGCACCGCGATGCGCTGCAGGCCGCGCTCGAGGCGCTGCTGGCGGTCGACGACGCCCCGGTGTGGGCGACGCGGATGCTCGAGGCCGGGGTGCCCGCCGGCACCGTGAACGGCATCGACGAGGCGCTCGCGCTCGCGCGGCGGCTCGGGCTGGAGCCGACGGTGGGGGTGGGGCCGGATCATCCGGAGCAGCTCGCTCACCCGGTGCGCTACTCGGCCTTCACGCCCGCTCCGCCGACGGCGCCGCCCGCGCTCGATGAGCACGGGTCTGCCGTGCGCGCCTGGCTCAGCGCGCCGGAGGCTTAGGCGGGCGGGGTCGGTCGCGGGGCCGCCTCGACCTCGGCGGCCGCGCGCTCGAGCACCGAGCGGGCGAGGCTTGTGGCTCCGACGACCGCCGCGGGCATGACCGCGATCGCGCCACCGGGCACCAGGAAGAACAGCTGGGTCGCGATGCCGAACCCGAGCTCTCGGGCTCGTGAGCCGCGCAGGAGGCGCGCGCGCTCCGCCGCGGTGATGCCGCGTGCCTCGAACGGTCGCGTGGTCAACTCGCGGGCGATGAGGTGCCCGGCGAGCACGGGGCCGAGCACGGCGGACGCCACGGAACCCACGCCCGGGATGAGACCGACGAGCCAGGTGATGAGCGCGTAGCCCATGGCGCGGAGCACGAGCACGAGCCCGTCGCCGAACGAGCGCCAGAATCGCACGGGCGTCGGGGTGAAGCCGCCGAGCTCCTTCTCGGCGGCACGCCAGATGCGCTCGTAGAACGGATCGCCGATGAGGAGGGTCAGGGTCGTGAACGTGTAGACGGTGCCGATGATCGCCCCGGCGACGATGACGAGTGCGAGCAGGGTGCGCAGCACGCTGCGATCGCGCTCGGCCCACCCGTCCGCGAACGGCGTGACGGCCTGGGCGAGCGCCTCGACGTTGAGCCCGAGCGCGATCAGCACGACGGCGATGAGGGTCCCGGCGATCACCGCGGGAAGCATGCCGAGGGCCATGGCGCCGGGGCGGCGGCGCCAGAAGCCGAAACCGCGCGGCACGAGCGCCGCACCGGCGAGCAGCTCGCGCACGATCCGCCGCATCCTCCTCATGTCGGCCACTGTAGACGTCGCGGCGCGACCCTGTACGCGCTGGCGAAGAATGCGCCGCGAATCTCCATGGTGGCGATGCGCGGGCCGGGTGCCTCGCCCTAGGCTGGCAGGAGGTGTGCACCGTGGCCGCCCCGACCGGGCGGGCGCCGCGCACCACCCCCCGAGTCAATGAGGAGCCTCATGAGCAAGTACGCAGTGATCAACCCCGCCACCGGTGAGACGCTGCGGTCGTACCCGACCGCCACCGACGCCGAGGTCGCCAGCGCGATCGAGGGTGCGTTCACCGCCTACCGTGGCTGGTCGCGATCGACCACCGTCGAGGAGCGCGCCGCCCTCATCACGAAGGTCGCCGAGCTGCACCGCGAGCGCCGCCAGCACCTCGCCGAGATCATCGTGCGCGAGATGGGCAAGCCGATCGGAGACGCCCTCGGCGAGGTCGACTTCTCGGCCGACATCTACCAGTACTACGCCGACAACGGTCCGGCGCTGCTGAAGGACGAGCCGATCGAGCTCGCTGAGGGCAGCGAGGGTTCGGCCTTCATCCGCAAGAGCGCCATGGGCGTGCTGCTCGGCATCATGCCGTGGAATTTCCCCTACTACCAGGTGGCCCGGTTCGCCGGCCCCAACCTGATCCTGGGCAACACCATCCTGCTCAAGCACGCGGCGCAGTGCCCCGAGTCGGCCGAGGCGATCCACCAGATCTTCGCGGACGCCGGATTCCCCGTCGGTGCGTACACGAACCTCTACGCCACGACCGATCAGGTTGCGACGATCATCGCCGATCCGCGCGTGCAGGGTGTCTCGCTCACCGGCTCGGAGCGCGCCGGCGCGGCGGTCGCCGAGCAGGCCGGCCGTCACCTCAAGAAGGTCGTGCTCGAGCTCGGGGGCAGCGACCCCTTCATCCTGCTCAGCACCGACGACCTCGACGCCACGGTCGAGATGGCCGCCAACGCGCGCCTCGACAACAGCGGCCAGTCGTGCAACGGCGCCAAGCGCTTCATCGTGGTGGAGGACCTCTACGACGCCTTCCTCGAGAAGTTCGTCGCGCGCATGTCGAGCACGCAGGCGAGTGACCCGATGGTCGAGGGCGGCGCCTACGGCCCGCTGTCGTCGAGCAGCGCCGCGGAGGGCCTGGAAGACCAGGTGGCGCGCGCCGTCGCAGGCGGGGCCACGGTGCTCACCGGCGGCACGCGCGATGGCAACTTCTTCACCTCGACCGTGCTCGCCGACGTGAAGCCCGGCAACGACGCCTACTACGAGGAGTTCTTCGGGCCCGTCGCCCAGGTCTTCAAGGTCGCGAACGAAGACGAGGCCGTGCAGCTCGCCAACGACACGCCCTTCGGGCTCGGTTCGTACCTGTTCACGACCGACGACGCTCAGGCCGCGCGGGTCGCCGACAAGATCGACGCCGGCATGGTCTACGTGAACTGCGTGCTGGCCGACAGCCCCGAGCTGCCCTTCGGCGGCATCAAGCGATCGGGCTCGGGCCGCGAGCTCGGCACGCTCGGCATCGACGAGTTCGTCAACAAGAAGATGATCCGCATCGCCTGATCCGATGCCGACGACGGTTCTGCTGCGCAACGCCCCCGCTCACGCGATCGCGGCGTTCGCGCCCAAGCCGACCGCGCTCACCCCCGGCCAGTCGGAGGGCTCCACGGAGTTCTGGACGGCGCCGGGGGTGAGCCCCGGACCGATCGAGACCGGCATCTGGGAGGCCGACCCCGGCACCTTCACGGCGACCCGTGACGGGTACCACGAGCTCTGCTATCTGCTGAGTGGCCGGGTGACCCTCACGGAGGACGGGGAGCAGCCGCTCGAGGTCACCGCGGGCGATCTCTTCGTGACGCCCGCCGGCTGGACCGGCACCTGGCAGGTGCACGAGACCGTGCGCAAGATCTACGTCATCATCCCCGTCGTGCCGGTCGCCGGCGTCTGATGCGGCGGTTCGAGGAGCTGGCTTTCGAGCAGACGCCCATGGGCGAGCTGACGCTGCGCCGCCGCGTCGAGCCCGCGATCGGCGCCGAGGTGTTCGAGGTGAAGCTCGGCGAGGAGTTCCTCATGTCGAGCCTGTTCACGGTGGCCGAGGAGGAGCTCAGTCGGCTCGGCCTCGCAGCCCTCGCCGCCGAGCGCGGGTCGCTCGACGTCGTGGTGGGCGGCCTGGGCCTGGGCTACACCGTCGTGACGGCACTGGCCGACGCGCGCGTGCGCTCGATGACGGTCGTGGATGCTCTGCCGGCCGTGATCGACTGGCACGAGCGCCGCCTCCTGCCGGTCTCGGGCCTGCTCGTCGACGACCCCCGAACCCGCCTGGTGCACGCCGACTTCTTCGCCCTCATGCGCGCGGCCCCCGACGCGGGGGGAGTGCTGCCCGTGCCGCTCGACGCCATCCTGCTCGACGTCGACCATTCGCCCACGTTCACGCTCGATCCCTCGCACGCCGATCTCTACACGGTCGCCGGGCTGCGGCGGTTGGCCGCGCACCTGCGGCCCGGAGGAGTCTTCGCGCTGTGGTCGGACGACCCGCCCGACCCCGGCTTCCTCGACACCCTGCGCAGCGTGTTCGCCCGCGTCGAGGGGCACACGGTGGCGTTCGACAACCCGCTCACCGGAGGGCGTTCGCGCAACGGGGTCTATGTCGCGGTGCTCGCGGGCTAGAAGACCTTGCCGGGGTTCATGATCCCGCGCGGGTCGAAGGCCTCCTTGATGCGCCGCTGCAGCATGACCTGCGCGTCGCCCAGCTCATCCGCGAGCCAGCGTCGCTTGAGCGTGCCGATGCCGTGCTCGCCCGTGAGCGTGCCGCCGAGCGCGAGGGCGGCCTCGAAGAGCTCGCCCGCCGCCGTCCAGATCACGTCGGGCACCTCGTCGCCGTCGCAGACGAGGTTGGGGTGCAGGTTGCCGTCACCGGCGTGCGCGACGGTCGGGATCAGGATGCCGTGCCGCTCGCCGATGCGACGGATCGCCGCGAACATCGCGGGCAGCTGCGAGCGGGGCACCGCGACATCCTCGATGAGCACCTGACCGAGGGCCTCCATGGCCGGGTGCATCGCGCGCCGCACAGCGAGCATCCGCTCGCCCTCGTGAGGGTCGGTCGTGAGCTCGGCGATGCCGCCGAGGCCCGTGATGATCGTGAGCGCCGCGCGGGCTTCGGCCTCAGCGGCCTCGCCGTCGGTCTGCACGAGCAGGTGCGCGGTTCCCGGTGCCCGGTCGGGCAGGGCGAGGTGACGCAGGATGGCGGCGAGGGCGACGGGATCGATCAGCTCCATCGCGGCGGGGCGGATGCGCGCCGCGGTGATCGCCGCCGAGGCCGCGGCGGCATCCTCGACCGTCGGGAAGGTGGCGCCGATCGTGGCGACCGGTCCCGTCGGCAGCGGGGTGAGCTTCAGGGTCGCCCCGACGATGACGCCGAGCGTGCCCTCCGAGCCGATCATGAGGGCGGTCAGGTCGAGCCCGGTGACGCCCTTCACCGTGCGGTGCCCGAGGCGCATCAGGGTTCCATCGGCGAGCACGACGTCGAGGCCGAGCACGGCCTCGCGCGTCACGCCGTACTTCGCGCACAGCAGCCCCCCGGCGTTCGTGGCGATGTTGCCGCCGACGCTCGAGATCTCGCGGCTCGCCGGGTCGGGAGCCCAGCGCAGACCGTGCGGTTCGAGCGCCCGATTGAGGTCGGCGTTCAGGATGCCCGGCTCGACCACCGCCACCTGATCGGCCTCGTCGATCTCGAGGATTCGGGTCATCGCCGCTGTCGAGAGCACGAGCTCGCCGGCGCCGGCCAGAGCGCCGCCCGTGAGCCCGGTGCCCGAGCCCCGGGGAACCACGGCGACGCCGTGCTCGTTCGCGAGCCGCAGCACCGCCTGAACGTCGGAGACCGTGCGGGCGGTGACGAGCGCGAGCGGTGCGGCCGCGCTGCGCTGCCCCGACTTGTCGCCGCGCATCGCCTCGAGCGCGGCGGGCTCGGTCGAGACTGCGTCGCCGACGGCATCCCGCAGCAGCGCGACGACGTCGGTCATGGGCCGAGCAGGGCGTCGAGGAAGACCTGGCGGTAGGGCTCCGGATCGACGTCGAGCACGACCGTCGCCGGGAGGGCATCGCGAGCCGCCGTGATGTCGGCGCCCTCCATCGTGCGCAGGTCGACGACCGTCTGCCCGCGGGTCGCCCCGGGGGCGAGCGCGACTTCGACGGGTGCCCGCCGCGTCACGAGCGGCGTGGCATCGATCGCGGCGCAGACGGCACCCGCATCGCCGATCGCGACGCGGTCGTCGGCCACCCGTTCCTCGGTCGCATCGATGCCGATGAGGTGGGTGAGCAGCGCCCCCGCCAGGCGCGGGGCGGTGCCCTCGGCCGCGAGCAGCCGCTGCACGTCGTCGTGCGAGACGCCCACGCGGTAGAACGGTTCGAGTCCGTACATGAGCACGTCGAGGCCCGCGCCCAGCACGATCGCGGCGGCCTCCGGGTCGTGCCAGACGTTGAACTCGGCAGCGGCTGTCGCGTTGCCTGTGCCGACAGCGCCGCCCATCATGACGACGCGCTCGATGCGCGGCAGCACCTCGGGGTGCATGCGCAGCAGCAGGGCGATGTTGGTCAACGGCGCGAGGCTGATGATCGTGAGGGGCTTCTCCGACTCGGCCAGGCTGCGGCGCAGCAGTTCGACCGCGTGCACGGGCTCGGGGGCGCGGGCCGAGTCGGGCAGCCCGAGGTCGGCCAGGCCGTCGGATCCGTGGATGGCGGCGGCGTGCTGCGGAACCTCCAGCAGCGGGCGGTGCGCCCCGGCGGCGACGGGGATGGGGCCGGCACCGGCCGCATCCAGCACGCGCAGCGTATTCGTCACCACCTGGGCGAGCGGGGCGTTGCCGCCCGTGCACGTGATGGCCCGGACGTCGAGGGCGGGATGCCGCACGGCGAGGAGGATCGCGAGGGCGTCGTCGACCCCGGTATCGACGTCGAGGATGACGGGGCGTGCGGCGCTCATCGGTTGCGCGTTCGGTCGGTGAGCCAGAACAGCCCCGCGATCATGAGCATCGTCGCCGCGACGAGCAACCCGGTCGTCGGAGAGGTCTCGATGTAGCGGGAGACCGCTCCGGGCGGCGAGGGCGGGCCGGTGAGGGCGACCCGCAGCGCGCCGATCGCGAGCCCGACGCCGACGACCGCGAAGCCGAGCCCGATGCCCGTGAGGGTGATGCCCGCCTCGGTGCCGCGGGCGAGGCGGCGCACGCGGGTGCGGGTGAAGGCCACGGCGGCCGCGACGACGACGAGGAAGCCGAGCGTGAAGGGCTCGAGCAGGGCGACGAGCAGCGACTGCTGCAGGAGCGTCAGGCGGACCACGATCGACACCGCGACGGCGATCACGGCGGCCAGCATGACCCAGCGGAATCGCTGGTCGATCGACTGCCACCGGAACACCGAGAGCAGCACGGCGGCCGCCGCGAACCAGAGGACGGGCGCCACATCGACGTAGAGCAGCAGCAGTTCTCCGGGTCGCGCGAACACCGTGTCGCCGATGCCCAACTGGAAGGCCAGGCCCATGATCGCGAGACTCACGAGCGCGCTCAGCAGCAGCACGCGGGCGACCGAGCCCGAGCGGGTGGGCATGCCGCCCACGGGAATCGCGGGCGGAGGGGCGTCGTCGCTCATGACCCGATGCTAGGTCACGACGCGCGACGAGCGCCCCGCGCGCGCCCGCTCAGATGAACAGCGTCGTGGTCGACTCGGAGGCTTCGCCGAGGAACGTCGCGACGCCGCCCAGCTCGACCCCGTCGAGCAGGTCGCTCGGGGCGATTCCCAGCAGGTCCATCGTCATGGTGCAGCCGATGAGTCGGGCGCCGCCGGCCTGCGCCGAGGCGATGAGCTCGGGCAGCGACGGCACGTTGTGCTGCTTCATGACGTTTTTGATCATGACCGGCCCCATGCCGGCCATGTTCATGGTCGAGAGCGGCAGATCGTTCGCCCCCGAGGGCATCATCATGCCGAACATGCGGTCCATCATCTTCTTCTGGCGCTTCGGCGGCTGCTCGCGCCGCAGCGCGTTGAGCCCCCAGAAGGTGAAGAACATCGACACCTGCTCGCCCATGGCGAGCGCGCCGTTCGCGATGATGAACGAGGCGAGCACCTTGTCCATGTCGCCCGAGAAGACGACGAACGAGTTCTTGCCCGGTCCGCTGACCGTCGCGCCGCCCGTGGGACGCGCCGAGGCCATCGCCCCCGCGCCTCCCTTGCGGATGACGGCGACGTAGCCGGGGCCTTCCGGCTCGATCGAGACGAGCTCGTGGCCGTTGCGCTTCACCCAGGCGGGAGCATCCGCCGCGAAGCCGGGGTCGCTCACGTGCACCGTGATCTCATCGCCCGCGCCGGCCGCCGCGGCCGCCTCGGCGAGCTTCATGATCGGGCCGGGGCAGGCGAGCCCCGTGCAGTCGAGGTCGATGGATGCGCCGATTCCGGTGGGGGCGAGCGCGAACAGCGAGTGCGCCTCGGCGTAGTTCTCCATCGGTTCGCGCCGCACCGGCGCATCGGCCTCGTCGAGCTCGTGCCACGAGCGGAACGTGGTCGAGCCGCCCGAGAGGGTCTTCAGGTCGGTGAAGCCGCGCTGCCGGAGCGCTCGGTAGGCCAGGTAGGAGCGGAAGCCGACCGCGCAGTAGAGCCGGATCGGGGTGCTCGTATCCCAGTTTCCGCAGACCGCGCGCAGCGTGTCGAGCGGCACGTTCTCGGCGCCGGGCAGGTGCCAGATGCTGAACTCCTCGGGGGTGCGCACATCGATCACGCGCGCGCCCTCGACGGCAGCGGGGTAGTCCTCGGCATACCAGAGGTCGAGATCGCCCCGCACGACGTTGCTCGCGACGAAGCCCGCCATGTTGATGGGGTCTTTCGCCGAGCCGAACGGGGGAGCGTAGGCCAGCTCGAGCTCTTCGAGGTCGAACACCGTCATGCCCATGCGCACCGCCGTGGCCAGCACGTCGATGCGCTTGTCGACCCCGTCGAAGCCGGCCACCTGACCGCCGAGCACGCGCCCGGTCTCGGGATCGAACACGACCTTGAGGTGCATCATCGCGGTGCCCGGGTAGTAGCCGGCGTGCCCGGAGGGGTGCACGTGCACGGCGCGGTGCGCGATTCCGGCGGCGCGCAGCTGCCGCTGCGTGGCCCCCGTTCCCCCCGCGACCATGTCGAAGACCTTGACGATCGACGTGCCCTGCGTCGACCGGTACTCGGTGTCGCGCCCGCAGATGTTCTCGGCCGCGACGCGCGCCTGACGGTTCGCGGGGCCGGCCAGCGGCGCGAGCGCGGTGCCCGGGAGCACCGTGCCGGGCGTCTCGACCGCGTCTCCCGCCGCCCAGATGTGCGGGTCGGAGGTGCGCATGTGCGTGTCGACGGCGATGCCGCCGTGCGGGCCGAGCTCGAGACCGGCCGCCCGCGCGAGATCGGTATTGGGGCGCACGCCAGCCGACAGGATCACCAGGTCGGCGTGCAGCACGCTGTGGTTCGTGAGCTCGACGTCGAGGCCGCTCGCCGCCTCGCGCACCGCGGCGGCTCCCGTCTCGAGGTGCACGGCGACCCCGCGGCTGCGCAGGTGCGACTCGACGGGCACCGAGAGCTCGTGATCGAGGGGAGGGAGGATCTGGTCGGCGAGCTCCACGACATCGACCTCGGCCCCGCGGTGCCGCAGGTTCTCGGCCATCTCGAGGCCGATGTACCCGGCACCGATGACGACGGCGCGCACGGGGCCGCGGCCGCCGGCGGCCGCGGCGGCGAGCAGGGCATCCAAGTGGGCCCTGATCTGGTCCATATCGCCCATGCGGCGCAGCACGTGCACCCCCGGCAGATCGATGCCGGGGATCGGTGGGCGCAGCGCCTCGGCCCCGGGGGTGAGGGCGAGCGCGTCGTACGACTCGGTGTACTCGGTGCCGTCGTCGACGCGGCGCACCGTGACGGTCTTCGCCGCGCGGTCGATCGCGACGACCTCCTGCCCGATGCGCACATCGAGATCGAGCGCCTCCCGCAGGCTCTCGGGGGTCTGCACGAGCAGCCGGCTGCGGTCGGTGATGACACCGCCGATGAAGTAGGGCAGACCGCAGTTGGCGAACGAGACGTGGTGGCCGCGTTCGAGCACGACGATCTCGGCGAACTCGTCAAGACGACGAGCGCGGGCGGCGATGGATGCTCCGGCGGCGACTCCGCCGACGACGACAAGCTTCACGGTTCTCCTCAGGGGTGGGTGCGGGTCGTTTCAGGCTAGGGACGGCTGCGCGTCGCAGGTAGTGCCCAAAGACCCCACCTGACAGGCTGGGGCCATGACCGTCATCGAGAACTCCCGCCTCGCCATCATCGGAGCCGGAGCCGTCGGCTCCTCGCTCGCCTACGCCTCCCTCATCCGCGGCTCGGCCCGTGAGGTGGTGCTCTACGACATCGACGCGCCGCGCGTCGAGGCCGAGGTGCTCGACCTCGCCCACGGCACGCCGTTCACCGGCTCGAGCACCATCACGGGCGGGGCCGATCTCGACGTGATCGCGGGCGCGAACGTCGTCGTCGTGACGGCGGGCGCCAAGCAGCACCCGGGGCAGAGCCGGCTCGACCTCGCGGGCGTCAACGTCGGCATCCTGCGATCCCTCATGCCCGCGCTGGTCGAACGGGCCCCCAACGCGGTCTTCGTGCTCGTGACGAATCCGTGCGATGTTCTCGCCGTCGCCGCGCAGCGCTTCAGCGGACTGCCCGTCGGGCGCGTGTTCTCGAGCGGCACGGTGCTCGACAGCTCGCGGCTGCGGTGGCGCCTGGCCGAGCGCCTGGGGCTGGCCCCGTCGAGCATCCACGCCATGATCGTCGGCGAGCACGGCGACAGCGAGTTCCCGCTGTGGTCGCAGAGCCGCATCGGCCCGATCCCGATCCGCGAGTGGCTCGACGACGCCGGGGAGACGATGACCGTGGAGGAACTCGATCAGATCGCCTTCGAGGTCAAGACGGCCGCCTACAAGGTCATCGAGGGCAAGGGCGCCACGAACTACGCGATCGGCCTGTCGGGCGCGCGCATCGTCGAAGCCGTGCTCAACGACGAAGGGGCGGTGCTGCCCGTCAGCTCGGTGCTCGACGACTACCGCGGCGTCAGCGGGGTCGCGCTCTCGGTGCCGAGCGTCGTCGACGCGGCCGGGGTGTCGCGCGTCATCGACGTGCCGTTCTCGGCCGACGAGGAGCGCGCCCTGCACGCCTCGGCCGACACGATCCGCGCGTCGCTCGCTTCGCTCGATCTGGCCTGAGGATGCGCGCCTCGGGCTCGATCAGTCGAGCTCGCCCGGACCCCCGGCGCGGCCGCGCAGCCGCTCGATGAGCCGCCGGTCGCGTTTCGTCGGGCGTCCCGCACCGCGCTCGCGCAGCACCGTGGCCGGTCGCTCCTCCTTGGGCGGTGGCGGGGGAGTCAGGTCGTCGTAGTTGAGGGCGGCGAGGGGGGCGCTCGTGCGCTTCGTGATGAGGCCCGTGACGATGACGATCCGCTCGCCCCCGGGCGTGAGCGCTCGCACGCGATCGCCGATGCGCACGACCTGCGCCGGCTTGGCGGAGGCGTCGTTGACCTTGATGTGCCCCGCCTTGCACGCCGCCGTCGCCGCCGAGCGCGTGGCATAGAGCCGGATCGCCCACGTGTAGGCGTCGACGCGCACGCCCGTGGTGCCGCTCGCTGAGCTCATGCGCTCAGCGTACGAGGCCGGGGCCGCGCCGGGTTAGCGTGGAGGCATGCCCACCGCCCTCATCACCGGAGCGACCGCCGGAATCGGCGCCGAGTTCGCCCGCCAGCTCGCCGCGCGCGGCAGCGATCTCGTCATCGTCGCCCGCGACGCCGAACGGCTCGCCGCGACGGCAGCGGCGCTGCAGCACGAGTTCGGCGTGCGGGTCGAGGCGCTCCCGGCCGACCTGCTCGCGGCCGACGGACTCGCCGCCGTCGACCGGCGTCTGGCCGACGACCGGCGGCCGATCGACCTGCTCGTGAACAACGCCGGGTACGGCATCCGGGGCGAGCTCGACGAGAACGCATTCGACGACGAGAAGCGGCACCTCGACATCCACGTGACGGTGCCGCTGCAGCTGACGCAGACGGCGCTGCGCGGCATGCTCGCGCGCGGCACGGGCCGCATCGTGCTCATCGCGAGCGTCGCGGCCTTCACCCCGCGCGGCACCTACTCGGCGGCGAAGGCGTGGGCGGTGATGTTCGCGCGCAGTGCGAACCTTGTGTATCGCCCGCGCGGGGTCACGGTCACCGCGGTGTGCCCCGGCTTCGTCCGCACCGAGTTCCATGACCGCATGCAGGTCAGCACCGCCGGCATCCCGTCGTTCCTCTGGCTCCAGGCCCCGCAGCTCGTCCGGCTGGCTCTGCGCGGCATCGACCGCGGTCGATCGGTCGTCATCCCCACGGTGCGGTACCGCCTCGTCGCCGCGCTCGTCCGCGTGCTGCCCGATCGCGTCGGCGCGTCCGGGCAGTTCCGCTCGCGCGACTAGCGGCTGCCGCCGACCAGTTCGACGGCCGCGAGGCCCTCGTCGGCCGCGAGTGACGCCTTCCAGTCGACGAGGCCGCGCACGAGCGCACTCGGATCGTCGGCGAGAGCGGTCATCGCGTCGGCGGGCACGAAGTAGTTGATCGCGACGAAGCCGCGCACGCGCTCATCGGCGTCGTCGGCGAGCCGGCGCAGGATGTCGCAGGGAACGTGCTCGTTCTTCGCGATGCACGCCCGCACTCCCGCGTCGGGGTCGCGCGACAGGGCCTCGTAGATCTCGACGGGCGCGTGGTACGAGAGCGCAGCCGCCTCGCGGATCTTCGGGTTCGGGTCGGCGGCGAGCCGACGGATGCGCGCGACCTTCGATGCGGTCACGGCGGGGGAGAGGAACTGTGCGACGGGGTCGTCGGAGGTCAGCATCGCCGGCGCATCGGCGGCGAGCTGGCGGCGCTGGGCGGGGGTGTTGAACCGGATGCACGACATGGTCGAGAGGGTAATCAGGCGGCGGGCGCATCCGCGGCAGCGCCACGAGGCTCTCGGGGAATCCACGGGATGAGCATCGAGGTGCGCCGCTGGTACTCGGCGTACTCGGGGTACTTGCTCGCCGTGATCGACTCGGTGAAGACCGTCGACCCGATGAACAGCGCCGTCAGCAGCAGCGGCCCGACGATGGTCCAGTGCACGGCCGAGCCGAGAGCCGCGGCGCCCATGGCATAGAAGACCCACCACTGCGCCTGCTCGAAGAAGAAGTTCGGGTGCCGGCTGAACCGCCACAGCCCCGTCGCCACGAAGCGCTGCTCGGGCTCGCGCCCCGCATCGATCGCGGCCTTCTTCGCCTGGTGGAAGGTCCACTGCTGCTGGTCGGCCACGAACTCGCCGATGAGCAGTACGAGGAAGAGCGCGGCGAGACCGAGGTCGAGCGCTCCGACCGGCACCGTCTGATTCTCGAAGGCGACGAGCGCCGGCAGCGCGATGAGCAGCAGCAGCGCGTTCTGGAAGATCACGATGAAGAGCAGGTTGAACACCTGGAACTGGCCTGCGCTCATGCGCGCGCGCAGGATTGGCCAGCGATAGTCCTCGACGCCGCTGTAGCCGCCCTTGCGCGCGAAATTGAACGTCAGCCGCGCACCCCAGAGCGCCACCAGCACGGTCATGATCGTCAGTCGGGCATCGGTGAACCCGGTCGCCGCCCAGAACACGGCGACGTAGACGATCGGCACGATCGACCAGATGCGGTCGACCCACGAGTGGTCTCCCGTCACGAGCGACGCGACCCACGTGAAGAGGCTGACCCCGGCGGCGATGCCGAGAACGATGGCGACGGGGTCCATGGGCGCAAGGCTAGCGCCGGATGCCCTCCTCGCGCCGCCCCCCGCCTCACTAGACTGAGCCCGTGTCGGAGCCGCAGAACGACCCGGGCCCGGTCGGGCCCATCGTCAGCGAGCGCATTCTCACGGTGCCCAACGCCCTGAGCGCGCTGCGCATCCTGCTCGTTCCCGTGTTCCTCGTGCTCGTACTCGCCGAACGCGACGTCGCGGCCCTGATCGTGATCATCGTCTCGAGCCTCACCGACTTCCTCGACGGCATCATCGCCCGCCGGTTCTCGCAGATCACCAAGCTCGGGCAGCTCCTCGACCCGGCCGCCGATCGGCTGTTCATCTTCGCGGCCGTCATCGCGCTCGCGGTGCGCGAGGTCGTGCCCTGGTGGGTCGTGATCGTCATCGTCGGACGCGACGTGTTCCTCGCCGTGCTCGGCCTCGTGCTCGCGCAGCACGGCTACGGACCGTTGCCGGTGCATCACCTCGGCAAGCTCGCCACCTTCGCGCTGTTCTACGCGCTGCCGATCCTCGTTCTCGGCCAGGCCTTCCCCGTGCTGCAGCCGGTGAGCGATCCGATCGGCTGGGCGTTCACGCTGTGGGGGGCGTTCCTGTACTGGTGGGCCGGCATCCTCTACCTGCGTCAGACCCGCGAGCTCACCGCGAAAGGGCCGCGAGCGACGCTCGACTCATCAGATACGCTGGGCGAGCAAAGGAGGTCGACGGATGGCTGACAGCACGCCCGACGCGCACGACGACGCGACTCCGGGCGCCTACCGACCGCACGAGACGACGGTGCACTACGGCCCCGAGTTCGCGGCGCAGCTCGCGGCGCTCGAAGCCGGCGTGAGCCCGGAAGAGCACGAGGTCATCGGCGCGCTGCCGTCGGGCTCGGCCCTGCTGATCGTCCGCCGCGGCCCGACCGCCGGTGCGCGGTTCCTGCTCGACGCCGACGTGACGGTCGCGGGCCGGCATCCGGAGGCCGACATCTTCCTCGACGACGTGACCGTCTCGCGCAAGCATGCGGCGTTCCTGCGCCAGGGCACCCAGTTCTCCGTGCGCGACCTCGGGTCGCTCAACGGCACGTTCATGGCGGGCGAGCGCATCGACGACACGGTGGTGCTCGTCGACGGGTGCGAGGTGCAGGTCGGCAAGTTCCACCTCACCTTCTACGCATCGCGCGTCGACCTCAGCACGAGCGCCTGATGGCGGCGCGGTCGTCGGCCGCCTCGTCCCGTCCGGTGGCGGGAGGCGGTCTGCTCAGCATCGGTCAGGTGCTCGCCAAGCTCAGCCCCGAGTTCCCCGACCTGACCCCCTCCAAGTTGCGGTTCCTCGAAGAGCAGCAGCTCGTCTCGCCGTCGCGCACCGAGTCGGGGTACCGCAAGTTCTCGCCCGCCGATGTCGACCGTCTGCGCTTCATCCTCACGATGCAGCGCGACCACTACCTGCGACTGAAGGTCATCCGCGGCTATCTCGACGAGATCGAGGCCGGCAGGACGCCGGCCCTGCTGGCGAACGGTACGGTGCCGAGCTCGATCCTCGTCACCGAGCGGCGCTACACGCGCGCCGAGCTGGCGCGCGAAGCCGGCGCGAGCCCGGCCCTGCTCAGTGACGCCATCTCCGCCTCGCTCATCGCGGCTGCCGAGACCTACGGCGATGAGGTGCTGCAGGTTCTGCGCGCTCTCGTCGAGCTGCAGCGCTCGGGCATCGAACCGCGGCATCTGCGCGGCTTCCGGGCGGCCGCCGAGCGCGAGCTCGGGCTCATCGAGAGCGCGCTGATCCCGGTGTCGCGCCGCAACGACCCGTCCAGCCGGGCGAAGGCGGCCGAGCTCGCGCGCGAGATCGCGGGCCAGCTCGAAGTCGTGCGGTCGAGTCTCATCCGATCGGCCCTCGGCAAGCTACAGTCATAGGCGGGCCCGACACGCCGAGGTGTTCGAGCGGATGTCTCCCGTCGACGTGAGGCGGCTCGCTACTCTGAACGGCGTGGCACCAACTGTCACGTTAACGATGAAGGTTAGGTAGGGGTCATGACCGACGCTGACAACCGCGACGAGCGCTACGACCTCGGGCTCCTCTTCACCGACGGGCTCCCCGAGCTCGACGACCAGGCGGGGTACCGCGGGGCCGTCGCAGCCCGCGCCGCCGGCATCTCCTACCGCCAGCTCGACTACTGGGCCCGCACCGAGCTCGTCGAGCCCACCGTGCGGGGCGCCGCCGGTTCCGGCACGCAGCGGCTGTACGGCTTCCGCGACATCCTCGTGCTCAAGCTCGTCAAGCGACTTCTCGACACGGGCATCTCGCTGCAGCAGATCCGCACGGCCGTCAACCAGTTGCGCGAGGCCGGCGTGAGCGACCTCGCCCAGACGACCCTCATGAGCGACGGCGCGAGCGTCTACCTGTGCACGAGCGACGACGAGGTCATCGACCTCGTCAGCCGCGGCCAGGGCGTCTTCGGCATCGCTGTCGGCAAGGTGCTGCGCGAGGTCGAGAGCTCGCTCGTCGAGCTCGACTCGACGCCCGCGGCCGACCCGAGCGACGAGCTCGCCGCGCGTCGGGCTACGCGGGCTTCCTAGAAGTCGTTTCGGTCAGATCTCGAGGAGCCGCTTCGCGGCGCGATTCTCTGGAGCGGGCGGCGTTATGCCTGTTGAGTATTCGACGCTATGGCGTCGAATACTCGCCCATCTTGGCGGTGCGCATGATGCGGTCGAGCAGCTGGTCGAAGTTGCGGGCCATCTCCTGAGCCGAGTCGCCGGGCCAGACGTGCAGCGGCTTGGCGGCACCCTGTGCCTGCTGCAGCGAGGTGCGCTCGGGCAGCTGGGGGGCGAGCACGAGCGGGCCGAACATGTCGCGCAGCTCCTTGATGCGGAACTGGTGCTCGAGCGACTGCACGCGCGCGCGATTGACGATGATGCCGAGGGGCTGCAGCCGCGGCGAGAGCCCGCGACGGATCTCCTCGATCGCCCGCAGCGCGCGGTCGGCCGCGGCCACCGAGAACAGCCCGGGCTCGGTGACGACGACGACGCGGTCACTCGCCGCCCACGCCGTGCGCGTGAGGGCGTTGAGCGACGGGGCGCAGTCGACGAGCACGAGGTCGTAGTCGGCCTCGACGTGAGCCAGGGCCTCCTCGAGCTTCCAGATCTCGCGGATGCTGGGGTGCGGCCCGTCGAAGTTGATCGCGCTCGGGCTGCCGATCATGACGTCGACGGTGCCGGGGCGTCCGCGGGTCCACCCGCTCGGCGCGATCGCCTGGCGCACGGTGCGCTCCTTGGGCGCGGCGAGCACATCGGCGACCGTGAGATGCCCCGCGACCTGAATGTCCATGCCCGTCGAGGCGTCCGACTGCGGGTCGAGATCGACGACGAGCGTGCGCAGGCCGCGCGCGAAGGCGGCCGACGCCAGACCCAGCGTGACCGTCGTCTTCCCCACGCCCCCCTTGAGGGAGCTGACGCTCAGTACGTGCACGAGTAACGACCCTACCTTCACTAGTGTGGAGAAGCGCGCATGCGCACCGACCTCGGCCCGCCACCACCGGAGCCATGTCGACCCCCACCTGGGCCGATTCCGAGAGGACACGATGTTTCGGAAGATTCTTGTCGCCAACCGCGGAGAGATCGCCATCCGCGCCTTCCGCGCCGCCTACGAGCTGGGCGCGAAGACCGTGGCGGTGTTCCCGTTCGAGGACCGCAACTCGATGCATCGGCTGAAGGCCGATGAGGCGTACCAGATCGGCGAGCCCGGGCATCCGGTGCGTGCCTACCTCGACGTCGACGAGATCATCCGCGTCGCCAGGCTCTCCGGCGCCGACGCGATCTACCCGGGCTACGGGTTCCTGAGCGAGAACCCCGACCTCGCCCAGGCGGCGGCCGACGCCGGGATCGCCTTCATCGGGCCCCCGCGCGCGGTGCTCGAGATGGCCGGCAACAAGGTCACGGCGAAGGAGAAGGCGATCGCCGCGGGCGTGCCCGTGCTGAAGTCGAGCCCGGCGACGACCGACATGCAGGTGCTCATCGACGCCGCCGATGAGATCGGCTTCCCGATCTTCGCCAAGGCCGTCGCGGGCGGCGGTGGGCGGGGGATGCGCCGGGTCGAGAAGCGTGACGACCTGCGGGCAGCCCTCGAGGCGGCCATGCGCGAGGCCGACAGCGCGTTCGGCGACCCCACGATGTTCGTCGAGCAGGCGGTCGTGCGTCCGCGTCACATCGAGGTGCAGATCCTCGCCGATGCCACGGGCGAGACGGTGCACCTGTTCGAGCGCGACTGCTCGGTGCAGCGTCGCCACCAGAAGGTCATTGAGATCGCTCCGGCACCCAACCTCGACGAGGGCACGCGCCAGGCGATGTACCGCGATGCTGTCGCGTTCGCGAAGTCGATCGGCTACGTCAACGCCGGCACCGTCGAGTTCTTGCTCGACACCGCGGGCGATCGCGCGGGCGAGCACGTCTTCATCGAGATGAACCCGCGCATCCAGGTCGAGCACACGGTGACGGAGGAAGTCACCGACGTCGACCTCGTGCAGTCGCAGATGCGCATCGCCTACGGGCAGACGCTGGCCGAGCTGGGCCTGAAGCAGGAGCAGATCCACTTGCGCGGCGCCGCCCTGCAGTGCCGCATCACGACGGAAGACCCGGCGAGCGGGTTCCGCCCCGACACCGGCAAGATCACGACCTACCGTTCTCCCGGCGGCGCAGGGGTGCGTCTCGACGGCGGCACGATCGCCTCGGGCGCGCAGATCTCGCCGCACTTCGACTCGATGCTCGCGAAGATGACGTGCCGCGGGCGCGACTTCGCCTCGGCCGTGTCGCGGGCGCGCCGCGGGCTCGCCGAGTTCCGCATCCGGGGCGTCACGACGAACATCCCGTTCCTGCAGGCCGTGCTCGATGACCCCGCATTCCAGGCGGGCGATCTGAGCACCGCGTTCATCGACGAGCGTCCGCAGCTCGTGCGCACCAACCCCTCGAAAGACCGGGGCACGAAGGTGCTCGCCTGGCTCGCCGATGTCACGGTGAACCAACCGAACGGTGCGGGGGAGGGGGTCATCGACCCCGCCCTGAAGCTTCCGGAGGTCGACCTCGCGTCGCCCGCACCCGACGGCTCGCGGCAGCGGCTGCTCGCGCTCGGCCCGGCCGGCTTCGCGAGCGCACTGCGGCGGCAAGAAGCGCTGGCCGTCACCGACACGACCTTCCGGGATGCCCACCAGTCGCTCCTCGCCACGCGCGTGCGCACGGCCGACCTCGTGCGGGTCATGCCGCACGTCGCTCGACTGACCCCGGGCCTGCTCAGCGTCGAGGCGTGGGGCGGAGCGACCTACGACGTCGCCCTGCGCTTCCTCGGAGAAGACCCGTGGCAGCGCCTCGCGGCGATGCGCGAAGCGCTGCCCAATGTGGCAATCCAGATGCTGCTGCGCGGGCGCAACACCGTCGGCTACACGCCGTATCCGACGGAGGTGACCGATGCCTTCGTGGCCGAGGCCGCCGCGACCGGCATCGACATCTTCCGCATCTTCGACGCGCTCAACGATGTCGATCAGATGCGCCCCGCGATCGACGCGGTGCTCGCGACCGGCACGACGGTCGCCGAGGTCGGGATGTGCTACTCGGGCGATCTGCTCGACCCGGCGGAAGACCTGTACACGCTCGACTACTACCTGAGGCTCGCCGAGCAGATCGTCGACTCCGGAGCGCACATCCTCGCGATCAAGGACATGGCGGGCCTGCTCCGCGCGGGCGCGGCCGAGAAGCTCGTTGCGGCGCTGCGCGAGCGGTTCGAGCTGCCCGTGCACGTGCACACCCACGACACCGCGGGCGGGCAGCTCGCGACGCTGCTGGCCGCCTCGCGCGCCGGGGCAGACGCGGTGGACGCCGCGAGCGCGCCCATGGCCGGCACGACGTCGCAGCCGTCGCTCTCCGCGCTCGTCGCGGCGCTCGAGCACACCGAGCGCGACACGGGCCTCGGCCTGCGCCCGGTCGCCGACCTCGAGCCGTACTGGGAGGCCGTGCGGCGTGCGTACGCCCCGTTCGAGTCGGGGCTGCCCGGCCCCACCGGGCGCGTCTACACGCACGAGATCCCTGGCGGCCAGCTCTCGAACCTGCGCCAGCAGGCGATCGCCCTGGGTCTCGGCGACCGCTTCGAGGTCATCGAGGACTGGTACGCGGCGGCCAACCGCATCCTCGGTCGGCCCACCAAGGTCACCCCCTCGTCGAAGGTCGTCGGCGATCTCGCGCTGCAGATGGCGGCGTCGGGTGCCGATCCAGCCGACTTCGAGGCGAACCCGCAGAACTACGACATCCCCGATTCCGTCATCGGCTTCATGGCCGGCGAGCTCGGCGACCTGCCGGGGGGCTGGCCCGAGCCGTTCCGCAGCAAAGTGCTCGCGGGTCGCACGGTCAAGATCGGCACCACCCCGCTCACCGACGAGCAGCGGGCGAAGCTCGCGGGCAGCACCGATGACCGGCGACTCATGCTGAACCAGTTGCTGTTCCCGCAGCCGACCCAGCAGTTCCTGCAGGTGCGCGAGCAGTTCGGCGACCTCTCGGTGCTCGCGACCCCCGACTACCTCTACGGGTTGCGGGCCGGGGTCGAGCACACGATCGAGATTGAGCAGGGCGTGAGCCTCCTCGTGAGCCTCGAGGCGATCGGCGAGCCCGACGAGAAGGGCATGCGCAGCGTCATGGCGACGCTCAACGGCCAGCTCCGGCCGATCACCGTGCGCGACCGCAGCATCGCGGTCGACACCATCAGCGCGGAGAAGGCCGACCCGGCGCAGCCGGGCCAGATCGCCGCTCCCTTCATGGGGGTCGTGACCCTGCAGGTGGCGGAGGGCGACCGGGTCGAGGCCGGTCAGGCGGTCGCCACGATCGAGGCGATGAAGATGGAGGCCGCGATCACGACCCCCGTCGCCGGCACCGTGCAGCGTCGGGCGATCCCCACCACGCAGCAGTGCGAGGCGGGGGATCTGCTCGTCGTGATCGGGTAGCCGGGCCTGAACGCGGGTAGCTCCGCGGACCGGTGTCGGTGGGCGCGGTAGACTGGGAAGTCGTCTCAACCCAGGGAGTGTTGCCGTCGTGGCCGAGAAACGCGCCAGATCCACCCGCGAAGCACCGTCACCGACGGCCGCTTCTGTCGCCGAGGGCATCGAGCCAGCGGGTGCCGGCGATCTCGCGACCGCCCTCCCGGCGAGCCTCACGATCGACGTCGAGCTGCCTGCTCCCGTTCGCGAGCAGCCCGAGGACGAGCAGGCGGTCGCCCTCGTCGAGACGGGCGTCGACCCCTCTGTCGTGCAGGCGGGGGAACGCGGCACGACGGTCATCGAGCTCGACGACGATGCGCTCCAGGCCGTCGCCGTCGCCCCCGAGCCGGATGACGATGCCGAGGCGGGGGTTCCGCCCCTGCCCGTGGCCGAGGGCGTGTACTCGCGCCGCGACATGCTCGACGGTGTGCATCAGGGCCCTGAATCCGCGGCCATGCTCACGGCCGACCGGCTCATCGAACCCCGTCGCCGCAACCGCACGGCCCCCGAGGGCTGGTGGCCCGCGTTCGTCTACGCCGTGACGTTCCACCTCGTCAACCTCGGCGATTCGGCGCGTGTGCGAGCCCGCAAAGAGCTGGACGCGAAGATCGCGACGGCCTTCGAGGGCGGGGCGCGCTTCGTGCCCGTGCTCACCCGCAAGGGCGGGGTGGGAAAGACGACGATCACCACCCTGCTCGGCATGGCGCTCGCCTCGGTGCGGGATGACCGCGTCATCGCGATCGACGCGAATCCCGATCGCGGCACCCTGTCTGAGCGCGTCGCCCGCCAGACCCGCGCGACCGTGCGCGATGTCGTGAACCGCGCTCCGAGCATCCAGGGCTTCACCGACTTCTCGACGCTCGTGTCGCGCGACGAGACCCGACTCGACATCCTCGCCTCCGACACCGACCCCATGCTCTCGGAGGCGTTCGACGAGAACGACTACAACGTCGTCGCCGATCTCGCGGCTCGGTACTACTCGATCGTCTTGACCGACTGCGGCACGGGCATCGTGCACTCGGTGATGCGGGCCACGCTGCAGCGCGCCGATGCGCTCGTGATCGTCTCGGGAGGCAGCGTCGACGAGGCGCGACTGGCCTCGGAGACGCTCACCTGGCTCGAAGCCAACGGCTACGGCGACCTCGTGCGCGAGTCGATCGTCGCGATCAACACGGCGACGCAGGGCACCAATCTCGTCAAGCTCGAAGAGATCGAGGCCCACTTCGCCTCGCGCGTGCGCGAGATCGTCCGCATCCCCTACGACGAGCTGCTCGCAGCGGGCTCGGTGATCTCCTGGCGCGATCTGCGACCGCTGACCCGTCAGGCTGCGCGCGAGCTCGCAGCGCTCGTCGCGCAGGGCATGCCCGTGCGGCGCGGAGTCTGACCGGCGCATGGCCGTCCGCCCCATCCGCCTCTTCGGCGACCCGGTGCTGCGCAGCGCCGCCGACCCGATCGGGCGCATCGACGCGGCCGTGCACGGGCTCGTGGCCGATCTGATCGACACCGTCCGGGTTCCTGGTCGCGCCGGTGTCGCGGCGCCGCAGATCGGCGTCGGCCTGCGCGCCTTCAGCTACAACGTCGACGGCGTCATCGGCTATGTCCTCAACCCCGAGCTCGTCGAGGTGCGCGGTGACCCGGAGGCGGTCGATGAGGGCTGCCTGAGCGTTCCGGGATTCGGTTTTCCGCGTCGCCGTCACCCGTGGGCCCGGGTGGTGGGCATCGATCTCGACGGAGCGGCCGTCGACCTCAGCGGCGACGGGCTGCTCGCTCAAGCGCTGCAGCACGAGTGCGATCATCTCGACGGCCGACTCTTCATCGAGGGTCTCGACCCTGAGATCAAGCGCGAGGCCATGCGCGCTGTGCGTCAGGCCGACTGGTTCGCGCGTCCCTGAGCCCGGCACCATCGCGGGCAGGGCTCGATCGTCCGCTCCCACGAACGGGAGAAGGCGCCGCGATCGTTCCGACCGGCGGCGCCCTCTCGTCGACGTGCCTACTGCAGCGAGATGCCCTGCGTCTCCGGCGCCCCGCTGTACATGCCTTCGATCACGTCGGCGAAGTCGGCCGTGATGACGTGACGCTTGATGCTCATCTTCGGCGTCAGGTGCCCGCTCGACTCGGTGAACTCGGTCGCGAGCACCGTGAACTTGCGGATCGACTCGGCACGCGACACGCGGCTGTTCGCGGCGTCGATCGCCCGTTGCACCTCCGCGAGCACCTTGGGGTGCTGCGCGGCTTCGGTGAGCGACATCTGCGGGTCGAGGTCGTTGTTGTTGAGCCAGACCGGCAGCATCTCGCTGTCGAGCGTCACGAGCGCCGAGACGAAGGGCTTCTGGTCACCGACGACCACGACCTGACCGATGATGGGGTTCGCCCGGATCGGGTCTTCGAGGGCGGCAGGGGCGACGTTCTTGCCACCCGCCGTCACGATGATCTCCTTCTTGCGCCCGGTGATGGTCAGGAAGCCGTCGTCATCGAGAGTGCCGATGTCGCCGGTGCGGAACCATTCGCCCTCCATCACCTCGGCCGTCGCCTCCGGCTTCTTCCAGTAGCCGGCGAAGACGTTGATGCCCTTGACGAGGATCTCGCCGTCCTCCGCGATCTTGAGCCCGACACCCGGCAGAGCCGGCCCGGTCGTGCCGATCTTGAACTTGTCGACGAGGTTGATGGTGGCGGGAGCCGTCGTCTCGGTGAGGCCGTAGCCCTCGAGGATGCGGATGTCGAGGCTGCGGAAGAAGTGCGCGAGGCGCAGGCCGAGGGGAGCGGACCCTGAGACGGCGTACACCACACGACCGCCCATAGCCGCCCGCAGCTTGCTGTAGACCAGGCGGTCGAAGAGCGCGAACCTCAGTTTCAGGCCGAGCGGCACGTGGCCGGCGTCGAGCGCCTTCGAGTGCTCGATCGCGACCGCGGCCGCTGCGCGGAAGATCTTGCCCTTGCCGCCGGCCTCGGCCTTCTGCTCGGCCGAGTTGTAGACCTTCTCGAAGACGCGGGGAACGGCGAGCAGGAAGGTCGGCTTGAACGAGCCCAGCGACGGCAGCAGCTGCTTGGTGTCGGCCTGGTGACCGATCTTGACACCGCCGTGCACGCCGAGGACGGAGATGAACCGGGCGAAGATGTGCGCCGTCGTGATGAAGAGCAACGTCGACGACTGCGGGTTGACCACCTGGCTCATCGAGACGGCCGCGTTGCGGCAGAGCTCGACGAAGTTCGAGTGGGTCAAGATGCAGCCCTTGGGCACGCCGGTCGAGCCGGACGTGTAGATGAGCGTGGCAAGGTCGCTGCCCTTGGCCATCGTGCGCCGCGCCTCGAGATCGTCGTCGCTCACGCCGTCACCGGTCGAGGCGAGCTTCTCGAGATCGCCGAGGTGCATCTGCCACAGGTGGCCGATGTTCGGCAGGTCGCCCGCGACCTCGTCGTAGCGGGCGAAGTGGTCGGCGGTCTCGACGATCATGTGGTGCGCCTCGGAGTCGTCGAGGATGTACTGCACCTGGCTGGGCGAGCTCGTCTCGTAGATCGGCACCAGAACCGCCCCGGCGAACCAGGTCGCGAAATCGACGAGGGTCCACTCGTACCGGGTCTTGCACATGAAGCCGATCTTCTCGCCGGGCTTCACGCCGGCGGCGATGAAGCCCTTGGCCAGCGCCTTGACCTGCCGGTGGAACTCGGCGGCCGTCAGGTCGGACCACCCGCCATCCGCCGTGGGAAGCGCGAAGAGCGCCCCGTTCGGGGTCTGGCGCACCCGGTCGACCAGCAGGTCGCTCGCATTCGCGTTCGGGTCGGGCGTGACGACGGCCGGGACGAAGAACTCTTTCACGGCAACTCCTTTGGTACCGGACGGGCAGATGGTGACCCCACTCTAGTCCGCGATCCGGCGCGCCCTCTCGGAGCGCCCCGCCCTCACTAGACTCGACGCTCGTGCACTCCATCGGAATCGACATCGGCGGAACCAAGATCGCCGGAGCCCTGGTGAGCGACGACGGCGAGATCCTCGCCGAGCTCCGCGAGCCCACGCCCGCCGGCGACCCCGCGGCCATCACCGACCTCGTGGTGCGCATGATCGAGCAGCTGCGCGACGGGCACGATGTCATCGCCGCGGGCGTAGCCGCCGCCGGATTCATCGACGCCGCGCAGTCGACCGTGTACTACGCGCCGAACATCAACTGGCGCCACGAGCCCTTCCGCGACCGGCTGCGCGAGCGCCTCGACCTCGATGTCACGATCGACAACGATGCGAACGCGGCGGGGTGGGCCGAGTTCCGGTTCGGGGCGGCGCGGGATGCGCACGACATGACCATGCTGACGATCGGTACGGGCGTGGGCGGCGCGATCGTGGCGGGCGACCGGCTCCTCCGCGGCGGCTTCGGCACCGCTGGCGAGCTGGGCCACCTGCGCGTCGTCCCGGACGGCCTGCCGTGCGGCTGCGGAGCGCGCGGCTGCATCGAGCAGTACGGCTCCGGCCGAGCACTGCTGCGGATGGCCAACGAGATCGCCGATGCCGGGGGCATCGGGCTGCAGCTCGCGGTCGAGCGCGAGCGCGCCGGTGGGCTGACGGGCGACATCATCGCCCGGCTTCTCGTCGACGAGGACGCGGGGGCGCTGCACGCTCTGCGGCAGCTCGGCACGTGGCTCGGCCAGGCCTGCGCGAGCCTGAGCGCCGTGCTCGACCCCGAGCTGTTCGTCTTCGGCGGTGGCGTGTCGATCGCGGGCGACCTGCTGCTCGACCCCGTCCGCGAGTCCTACCTCGCGCACCTGCCGGCGCGCGGCTACCACCCCGAGCCCCGCTTCGTCGTGGCCGAACTGGTGAACGACGCGGGTGTCGTCGGGGCGGCCGACCTGGCGCGCATCCATGCGGCCTCGGCGGCGACCTGATCGAGCGGCCGGCCGCGCGGACGGCGGGAGCAGGGGTTAGGCTGTCCTCCGCCGTCAACGAAGGGATTCCCCGGTGTTCTACTGGCTGATGAAGAACCTGGTGATCGGGCCCATCCTGCTCACGGCGTTCCGCCCCTGGGTGCGCGGCGTCGAGAACGTGCCGCGCACGGGTGCTGTCATCATCGCCAGCAACCACCTGTCGTTCACCGACTCGGTGTTCCTCCCGCTCGTGCTCGACCGGCGCGTGGTGTTCCTCGCCAAGAGCGACTACTTCACGGGGCGCGGCATCAAGGGCTGGCTCATCAAGATGTTCTTCGAGGCCAGCGGGCAGCTGCCGATCGACCGCTCGGGTGGCAAAGCGAGCGAGGCTTCGCTCAATACCGGCCTCCGGGTGCTCGCCGAAGGCTACGCGCTCGGCATCTACCCCGAGGGCACGCGCAGCCCCGACGGCATCATGTATCGCGGTCGCACGGGTGTCGCGCGCATGATCCTCGAGTCGGGTGCTCCCGTGGTGCCGGTCGCGATGATCGACACCGAGAAGGTGATGCCGATCGGCGCGAAGCTGCCGAAGGTCGTGCGCCCGGGAGTCGTGTTCGGCGAGCCGCTCGACTTCAGCCGCTTCCAGGGGCTCGAGAGCGACCGCTTCGTGCTGCGCTCGATCACCGACGAGATCATGTACGAGCTCAGCCGCCTCAGCGGCCAGGAGTACCGCGACGTGTACGCGACCACCGTCAAGGACAAGCGCCCCGCCAACGCCCGGTAGGCTGGAAGGCCGCGGCGCTGTGCGCCGTGCATCCCTGACTCTCCCGCCCCGTAGAGGACGTAACGCTCGTGGTCGACCCCTTCGAAACCGTTGTGCACGCCGACCCCGCGGTCATCGCCGGTCTCGACCACTGGCGCACGCTGCCGATCAAGCAGCAGCCGCAGTGGCCCGACTCGACAGCGGTCGCCGCCGCCTCGGCCGAGCTCGCCACGATGCCCCCGCTCGTCTTCGCCGGCGAGGTCGACATGCTGCGCGAGCGACTCGCTCGTGCCGCTCGCGGCGACGCCTTCCTGCTCCAGGGCGGCGACTGCGCGGAGACCTTCGCGGGGGCGACGGCCGACCAGATCCGCAACCGGGTGAAGACCATCCTGCAGATGGCGGTCGTCCTGACCTACGGCGCCTCGATGCCGGTCATCAAGATGGGCCGCATGGCCGGCCAGTTCGCGAAGCCCCGCTCGAGCGACACCGAGACGCGCGGCGACGTCACGCTGCCGGCCTACCGCGGCGACATCGTCAATGGCTACGACTTCACCCCCGAATCGCGCCAAGCCGACCCCTCGCGCCTCGTGAAGGGCTACCACACGAGCGCCTCGACCCTGAATCTCATCCGCGCGTTCACTCAGGGTGGTTTCGCCGATCTGCGGATGGTCCACAGCTGGAACAAGGGCTTCGCCGCGAACCCCGCGAATCAGCGCTACGAGGGCCTCGCGAAGGAGATCGATCGCGCGGTGAAGTTCATGGAGGCCGCGGGCGCAGACTTCGACGAGCTCAAGCGCGTGGAGTTCTACTCGAGCCATGAGGGTCTGCTCATGGACTACGAGCGCCCCATGACGCGCATCGACTCGCGCACCGGCATGCCGTACACCACGAGCGCCCACTTCCTCTGGATCGGCGAGCGCACGCGTGATCTCGACGGCGCCCACGTCGACTTCTTCAAGCGCATCCGCAACCCCATCGGGGTCAAGCTCGGCCCGTCGACGACGCCCGAGACCATGGAGCGCCTGATCGACGTGCTCGATCCCGAGCGTGAGCCCGGCCGCCTCACCTTCATCACCCGGATGGGCGCCGGGACCGTGCGCGATGCGCTTCCTCCGCTTCTCGAGGCGATCCGCGGCATGGATGCCACTCCGCTCTGGGTGTGCGACCCCATGCACGGCAACGGCCTCACGACGCCCAACGGCTACAAGACGCGTCGCTTCGACGATGTGGTCGATGAGGTCAAGGGCTTCTTCGAGTCGCACCGCGCGGTCGGCACCCACCCCGGAGGCATCCACGTCGAGCTCACGGGCGACGATGTCACCGAGTGCCTCGGCGGCTCGGAGCACATCGATGAGGAGACTCTGGCGACGCGCTACGAGTCGCTGTGCGACCCGCGCCTGAACCACATGCAGTCGCTCGAGCTCGCGTTCCTCGTCGCCGAGGAGCTCGGCCGCAGCTAGTAGTTCGCGACGACCGTCACGTCGCCGCCGCGGAGGGCGCGTTCGCCGCCGGCCGGGTTGGTCGATTGCACGGGCGCCAGCGGCGAGTCGCGCAACCCCGGAGGCACATTCGTGTCGAGGAGCACACGGAACCCGGCCGCCTCGAGAATATCGACGGCGTCATCGATCGACCGGCCGACCACGTTGGGCACCTCGACGAGATCGGGCCCGCGCGAGACGATGATCGTGAGCGTGCTCCCGGGTCGCACGGGGCTGTCGGTGGTGCGCTCGAGCCGCAGCACGTTGCCGAGCTCGACCTCGTTGTCGAACTCCGACTCGCCTCCGACGATGCCCGTGAGGTCGCGTGCGCTGAGCGCCGCCTGCGCGGCCTCGACGGTGAGCCCCCGCACCGAGGGGATCGCGCCGACGGACACCAGCAGTTGCACAGGGGTTCCCTTGAACGATTCGGCGCCGGTCGCGAGGGCGACCTCGTCGGCATCGACGACGGCGATGACCGAGCCCTCCGGCACATCCGGATCGAACTGCGGGATGCCCTCGCCGACCTCGAACCCCGCTCCGACGAGCGCGATCCGGGCGTCGGCCTCGGGCAGTCCGACGACGTCGGGCACCGTTGTGGGCTCGAGGCCGAGCGAGACGACGATCGTGACGACCGTCTCCCGGTCGATCACCTCGCCCGCCGCCGGGTCGGTACCGGCCACGAGACCCGCGGCGATCTCCAGGTCGAACGCCTCGGCGACCGTGTCCGCCACCAGCGCGCCCTGATCCTCGAGGATGAGGCGGGCTGCGTCGACGGTGTCGCCCCGGACGTCGGCGATGGTCACGCGAGCCCCGGGCCCCGCTCCGAACCACCAGCCGACCCCGGCGGCGAGGCCGGCGAGCGCGAGCACGGCAGCGAACAGGATCCAGCCGCGACGGCGGCTCTGCGGGCCGCGGCGCGTGAGTTCGGCGGTCGCCGACGGCCCGTCGGAGGGATCCGACCCCCCGCGCGTGCCGAGCACCTGGGTCTCACCGGTGGCGGGAGCCGTGGGGATCGGCGAGGTGAGCAGCATCGTGCGCTGGGTGGCTGCGGTCGGCAGGGCCGTCTGCAGCGAGCGGCCGGTCTCGGCCACCTGGTCGAGCAGGGCGCGAGCATCCGCCGGTCGATCCTGGGGGTCGCGCGCGGTCGCCCACAGAACGATCTCGTCCCACTCGGCCGGTACGCGCGGGTTGAGCGTGCTCGGCGCCGGCACGGAGTCGTTGGCGTGCTGGTAGGCGATCTGCATGGGCTGTTCGCCCTTGAACGGCTGCTCGCCCGTGAGCATCTCGAACATCATGATGCCGACGGCGTAGATGTCGCTGCGGGTGTCGGCGATGCCGCGGGTCACGAGCTCGGGGGAGAGGTAGGCGATCGTCCCGAGGAGGGCCTGACCGGTGGCGGTGTTCGCGCTCGCGGCCCGCGCGAGTCCGAAGTCGCCGATCTTGATGCGGCCGTCGTCGGCGAGGAGCACGTTCTCGGGCTTGAGGTCGCGGTGCACGATGCCGGCCTTGTGCGC
Source organism: Microcella sp. (assembly GCF_051860105.1). Classification (GTDB taxonomy): domain Bacteria; phylum Actinomycetota; class Actinomycetes; order Actinomycetales; family Microbacteriaceae; genus Microcella. Next base: position 154,767 of record NZ_JBHYEO010000002.1, on the reverse strand, counting down.
GGCCGCCAGACCGCCCAGCACGGCCTCGGTGATGTCCATGGTCTGCTCGGGGGTGAGCGCGCCGTACTCCTGCAGCAGTTCGCGCAGGGTGATGCCCGGCAGGTACTCCATGACGAGGTAGGCCGACTCCGCGTCCTGCCCCTGATCGAAGACGTTCACGACGTTGGGGTGGGCGAGGCGGGCGGCTGAGCGCGCCTCCTGGATGAACCTCTCCTTGAACTGGCTGTCGTCAGCCAGGTGGCCGTGCATGATCTTGACGGCGACGAGACGGTCGAGTCGCTGGTCCGTGGCGAGGTAGACCGTTGCCATCCCGCCGCGGGCGATGCGTGAGCGCACCTGGTATCGGCCGTCGATCAGGCGGCCGATGAGGGGATCGGTCGTCGAGGTGCTCACCGGGTCAGTCTAGGTCGCGCGGGCCAGGCGCCCCGGGTGCCACGCGCGGTGCCGCACCCCCGATCAGGTGAGCTCGAAGTACCACGCCCACGCGCTCGCCTCCCACTTGGCGTAGTGGTCGGGGTAGGCGGAGATCTGCACCGCCTGGGCCGCGCGCGTGAGGGTCATGCCCTGCCATCCGGGGATGTCGAGGAGGCCGCGCGTGTAGCCCGCCCTGCCCTCGTAGAAGAGTCGCGCGGCATGGCTCGGCACCTGGAGGTCGGCGGCGGTTCCCCAGCCCGAGCTGGGCCGCTGCTGGAAGAGCCCGACGGAGTCGCGGTCTCCCCACGAGAGGTTGCGGAGCGACGACTCCTGCATCGCGGTCGCGAGGGCGATGACGATGCCGTACTCCGGAACCCCCAGCTGCCGTCCGACCTGGATGATGGTGCTCGCGTGGGTGCGCATCTCGGCCGTGAGGGGCGTCACGGTGCCCCCGCTCGGCGGTCGGACGGGGGAGGGACCTGCCGATGAGCCCGGGTTCGCCGCAGGCCGGCGCGGCGCGACGGGCAGCACGGGGCGCTCGACGATCGCCAGGGCGGCCACAGCGGCGGCGTTCGAGACACCCGGCCCCGCGTCGCTCACGGCGTCGGCGGGAGGCGTCCCGGGCCCGACCACGCCGGGGCCGGGGGCATCCGCCGGCGCGTCGGCAGCGAGGCCGACGACCGGAGCAGGAGCGATCGCGGGCTCGGCGATGCGCCCCGGGATCACCAGTGCCTGGCCGGGGTAGACGATGCTCGTCCAGGCGAGACCGTTGGCGTCGAGGAGCGACTGGGTCGAGATGCCGAAGCGTGCGGCGATCGCCGAGATCGTGTCGCCCTTGACGATCGTGTAGCGGCCACCGGCCGTGGTGGGTGCGGGCACCCCCGTGGTCTTGACGGGCGCCGTGGTGAGAGCAAGAACCTGACCGGGGAAGATCGTCGACTTCCACGACAGACCGTTGAGCGCGAGCACGGAGGCGGTCGAGATGCCGAAGCGCTGCGCGATGCTGCTCACCGTGTCTCCCGGTGCCACCGTGTAGACGGCGGGTGCGGCGCTGGTGCTGACGCTGTGCGCGGTCAGCCCCCCGGGCATGAGGGCAGCCCCGATCTGCGAGAGGGCTGTCCGTAGTCCGAGCGGCGACGGCGCCTGCTCGGGCTTCGGGGGCAGAGGCTTGCGGGCGTGGGCGGGATCGATCGGGCCGGTGAGGCCGAGGCCGAGCACGATCGCCCCGGTGAGGGCGACGGGCACCGTGGTGAAGGCGCTCGAGCGGGCCCGACGGCCGAGGTCGATGCGCGTCGCGGTCGCGACCGACGCGGCCGCCGTCGTCGACGCGGGAGCGGGGCGCGGCGTCAGCCCGGCGAACACCGCTCGTGCGCGCTCATCGGAGTCGGATGCCCGGTGCGGGCTGCGCGCGGTGTCAGCAGCGCGGTCAGTCTCGCTCATCGTGTTCCGGCCCTTCGCAGTGCCTTGGTGCACCCGACCGGGCGCAGGCGGATGCCCCCGCATCCGCTGTGACAGAGTACAACGCACGTCTACCAATGGGGAAGGTGTGACGGGAGTTTACCTGTTCGTAACATAACAGATCGACGCGGACGGGTCGATCGGCATGGCACGCTTGAGGGGTGGCTGCTGAATCTGCTCGCTGGTTGACCGTTCCCGATCTCGTCGACGCATTGAACCTGAGCCCGGGCAAGGTTCACCGGTTGATCGAAGACCGCCACCTGCTCGCCGTGCGGCGCGACAAGGTGCTCGTCGTGCCCGAGGAGTTCGTGCAGAACGGCGAGCCGCTCACCGACCTGCGCGGCACGCTCATCCTCCTCGCCGACGACGGCTTCACCGATGACGAGGCGATGGACTGGATGCTGGAGGTCAACGAACTGCTCGGAGTCTCGCCCATCGCGGCCCTGCGCGCGGGCCGCAAAGCCGAGGTTCGTCGGGTGGCCCAGGCGCTCGCCTTCTAGCCCGCCGCCCCGCTAGTGGGCGCGGCGGGTGACGAGGTCGCTCAGGCCGATGAGCTCGGCGCGCGCGGAACGGCTGAGCGGAGCATCCTCGATCGCCGCGATCGCATCGGCGACGCTGCGCGCGATGATGCGCTCGGTGGTCTCGACGGCGCCGCTGTCGCGGATGGTGGCCTGCAGCGTCGCGATCTGGTGCTCGGTGAGCTGGGGGTCACCGAGGAGCTCGTCGATCAGGCGCACGGCACCGGCGGGCAGGGCGGCACGGGCGAGCGCGATGATGACGGTGCGCTTGCCCTCGCGCAGATCGTCGCCCGCAGGCTTGCCGGTGACGGCCGGGTCTCCGAACACGCCGAGCAGGTCGTCGCGCAGCTGGAAGGCCACGCCGAGCGGCAGCCCGAAGGCGCGGAGCGCCGACACCTGCTCGAGACTGCCGCCGGCCATGAGCGCCCCGAGCGCGAGCGGAGCCTCGATCGAGTACTTCGCCGACTTGTAGGTGACCACGCGGTGAGCGCGGGGGAGCAGATCGGCCTCGTCGGCATCGCGCCACGCAACCTCTTCGCGGATGTCGAGGTACTGCCCGACCATCACCTCGGTGCGCATCGTCTGGAATTCGCCGCGCGCCGCGCGCGCGCTGCGCGGGTCGGCGAGACGTTCGAGACCGGTGTCGAGCAGCTCGTCGCTCCAGCCGAGCAGCAGATCCCCCAGCAGCAGGGCGCTCGAGGTGCCGTACGTCGCAGCGCTCCCGACCCACTCCCGGCGGGCGTGGTCGGCCTCGAAGCGCCGGTGGGCCGCCGGCATGCCGCGCCGGGTGTCCGAGTTGTCCATGATGTCGTCGTGCACGAGGGCCGCAGCATGGAACAGCTCGAGGGCGGCGGCGGCGTCGATGACGCTCGAGAGATCAGGGTGCTCATCGAGCTCGGCGGTGAGGTCGTCGGCACGCACTGTGCCCGCCACGGCGTGCCAGCCCCAGTAGCAGAACAGGGCGCGGAACCGCTTCCCCCCGCTCAACAGGTCGCGACTGGCGTCGGTGAAGACCGCGAGGTCGTCGGCGATCGATCCGAGCTGGGTGGCGCGCTCGTCGAGGAACTGCTCGAGTCGGGCGTTGACAAGGTCGACTAACCGCAATCTCTCAGGCACCCGCCTAGCCTATCGAGGGGAGCGAGCCTAGAATGAGGGAGCGGGGCGTATTCCGTCCCCTCAGCCGTGGAAGGGTTCATCATGCCGCTCTCGGAGCACGAGCAGCGCCTCCTGGAAGAGATGGAGCGCAATCTCTACCAGAACGATGCCGATTTCGTCGCCACCGTCTCAGGTCGCAGAGGCAAGCCCAACTACCGTCTCGTGGTCGTCGGAGCTCTGCTCGCCGTGGCCGGAGTCGCCGCCCTCGTCGCGGGCGTGATCGTGCGACAGCCCCTCATCGGCGTGGTCGGCTTCGGCTTGATGCTCGGGGGCGTGCTGCTCGTGATCTCTCCCGGTCGCGGCAGCGAGGCGACCGCGAGCGCCCCCTCGGCGCGTCCGGCGCGTCCGTCGCGGACCTCCTGGATGGACAACATGTCCGAGCGCTGGGAGCGCCGCCAGGACGAGCGCGGCGAGTAGCTCTCCACCCTCCTCCACCTCCCCTCTCCTCCACCTCCACTCCCGCGGGGTCGACCGTCTGGTCGGCCCCGCTTTTTCGTGCGCTCGCCGTCGATGTGCGCCCACTTCCTCCACCGGCCCTCCACGGGCCCTCCACCGCGTGCGCACCACGTCTTCCGCGGATTTCCGGGTGCGCGCCAAACACATTGGAGAGATATGGCCGATATAGTGCTCCATATCCTTTACTTGGTGGAGGAAAGTGGAGTAAAGTGGAGGTCATCACCTGATCTCGGGCCGGAGATGAGAGGGGGGCCAGGACGATGCTTCTCGGCACGCACACCCCCAAGCTCGACGACAAGGGGCGCATCATCCTTCCGGCCAAGTTCCGCAGCGAGCTCGCCGGGGGAGTGGTCCTCACCCGCGGCCAGGAGCACTGCATCTACGTCTTCAGTGCCGCGATGTTCCAGGAGCAGCTCGACAAGCTGCGGACGGCGCCTCTCACGAGCAAGCAGGGTCGCGAGTTCCAGCGGCTCTTCCTCTCGGGCGCCAGCGAGCAGGAGCCCGATTCGCAGCACCGGCTGACGATCCCGACCGTGCTGCGCGAGTACGCCGGCCTCGATCGCGAACTCACCGTCATCGGCGCCGGCGACCGCGCCGAGATCTGGTCGACCGAAGCCTGGAACGCCTACTACGCCGAGCGCGAGGACGCGTTCGCGAACACCGAGGAGGAGGTGATCCCCGGACTCTTCTGATCGCGTGACCCCGACTCCCAGCCGTGAGTCGCCCTGGCGCACCTTCCCCGGTGCCAGGTCGCACGGATGGGGATCGGGGCCCCGCGGTCGATCCGGACACGATGATGACCGAGTCTCCGCGCCACATCCCCGTCATGCTCGACCGCACGCTCGAGCTGCTCGATCCCGCCCTTTCCGTCGAGGGCGCGGTGCTCGTCGACGCCACCCTCGGTCTTGGCGGTCACGCCGAAGCGGCGCTCGAGCGGCACCCGGGTCTCACGCTCGTCGGCCTCGACCGAGACACCGACGCGCTCGCACGGGCCGGTGCGCGCCTGGAGCGGTTCGGCGACCGCGTGCACCTCGTGCACACCGTCTACAGCGGCGTGCGTGAGGCTCTCGACAGCGTCGGCATCCGACGCGCGACCGCCGTGCTGTTCGACCTGGGTGTGTCGTCGATGCAGCTCGACGAGGCCGAGCGCGGCTTCGCCTATGCCCAGGATGCTCCGCTCGACATGCGCATGGACCGCACCACCGGCATCACCGCGGCCACGATCCTCGCCGAGTACCCCGAGTCCGAGCTGCGGCGCATCTTCTACGCCTACGGCGAGGAGAAGCTCGCGCCCCGTTACGCCCGCAGCATCGTGCAGGCACGTGCGGAGCATCCCCTCGAACGTTCCTCGCAGCTCGTCCAACTCATCATCGACGCCACGCCGCGCGCCGTGCAGCGGGCGGGCCACCCCGCGAAGCGCGTGTTCCAGGCGCTCCGTATCGAGGTCAACGCCGAGCTCGCCGCCCTCGAGCTCGCGTTGCCGGCCGCGCTCGACGCGCTCGCCGTCGGGGGCCGCATCGTCGTGCTGGCGTACCAGTCGCTCGAGGACCGCATCGTCAAGCGCGAGCTCGCCGCCCGCTCGCAGTCGACGGCGCCCGCCGGGCTGCCCGTCGAGCTGCCGGAGCACCGTCCCGAGTTCTCCCTCCTCGTGCGGGGAGCCGAGCAGGCCGATGAGGCCGAGCGCGCGCGCAACCCGCGGGCCATCCCGGTTCGCCTGCGCGCCGCCGAGCGGCTGCGGGAGGCCGCATGAGCGCCGTTCCGCTGACGCGCGCCCCGGAACGGAGTGCGGCGCCGAATCGCGCACCGCTCGAGGTCGTCGCCACGCGCCGTCAGCGCCGTGCCCGCCCGCGTGCGGTGTACGCGATCGCGACGGTCGTCGGCGTGTTCGCGATCCTGCTCGCGCAGCTGGTGCTGAGCATCGTGCTCTCGGATGGCGCCTACCGCATCACGGCTCTCGAAGCCCAGCGGATCGAGCTCGACCGCACCGCCCAGATGCTCACCGAAGACCTCAACGTCTTCGACTCGGCGCAGAACGTCGCGGCCAATGCCGAGTCTCTCGGCATGGTGGTCAGCTCCGTGAGCCCCGCCTTCCTGCTCCTCTCCGATGGGTCCGTGCAGGGCAGCCCGACGCCGGCGGGGGCCGGCACCGGTGTGCTCGACGGTCGGGGCGATCTCGTCGGCAACGTGCTGCTGGCCGACGTGCCCCTCGTGACCCCGGCGGCGGCAGGGGGTGCATCGGCGGCGGGCGTGCCTCCGACGCCGCTGCCGTCGGGGTCGCTACCGTCGGGACCAAGCGCGGCGGTGCCGTCGGGGGCGCTGCCCTCGCCGGTGACGCGCTGATCGACCGGGGAGGGGAGCGCGCATGGTGACTGTCGAGCGCCGCACACGTCGCCGTCTGGCGGCGTGGATGCTCGTGCTCGCGATCGTGCTCTCGGCGTTCGTCGTGCGCCTCGTCGATATCCAGGTCGTGCGGGCCGAGCAGCTGGCGCAAGAGTCGGAGGCGCGGCGCTCGATACCGATGACGATCCACGGCGCGCGGGGAGACATCGTCGACGCCCGCGGCGTCGTCCTCGCCGACTCCGTGTTCCGGTACGACATCACCGTGTCGCCCCGGTTCGTGCGCGACTACGAGCGCACCGACGAGGCGACCGGCGATGAGGTGACGCGCACGGTGTCCGACTCGCTCGCGGCGCTCGCGGCCATCGTCGGGGGAGACCCGATCGCGATGTTCACCGAAATCCAGGCCCAACTGGCGGACGACCCCGATGACGATCATGCCTACCTCGCCCGCGGCGTGACCCCCGAGATGTTCGAGCAGGTGCGGGAGCTGGGCATCCCATGGGTCTACTGGGAGCGGATCCCCGCCCGCACGTACCCGAACGGGCAGATCGCCGGCAACCTCGTGGGCTTCCTGGGCACCGATGGACCGCAGACGGGCCTCGAGTACCGCCTCAACGACTGCCTCGAGGCATCGGACGGCGAAGCGACGTACGAGCGCGGCGCTGACGGCGTGCGACTGCCGGGCACGACGGTCGTCGCGCAGGACGCGGTGGACGGCGGCACGCTGCACCTCACGATCGACGCCGATGTGCAGTGGTTCGCGCAGCAGGCGATCGCCGAGCAGGCCACGGCGATCGGGGCGGAGTGGGCGACGGCGGTCGTCGTGCGGGTCTCCGACGGCCACCTGATCGCCGCCGCCGACTGGCCGACGGTCGACCCCAACAACGTCGACGGCACGGCGCCGGAGAACCTCGGGTCGCGCGTGTTCACCTGGCCCTACGAGCCGGGCTCGACGATCAAGTCGGCCACGTTCGCCGCCCTGATCGACTCGGGTGCAGCCACCCTCGCCGATCAGGTCATCGCCCCGCGCCGCTACAACACGATCGCGGGTTTCCAGATCGGCGATGCCTGGGACCACGGCGATCTGCGCTACACGGCGGCGGGCGTGCTCATGAACTCGTCGAACACCGGGACGTCGGTCTTGAGCGAGCGGCTCTCGCTCGCTCAGCGCCACGACTACCTCACGGGCTTCGGCTTCGGCACGCAGACCGCTGTCGACTTCCTCGGCGAGGAGCCGGGCTTCGTGGGTGCCGCCGATGAGGTCGACGGTCACACGGCCGTCACCCAGATGTTCGGCCAGGGCATGACGGCGACGAGCGCTCAGGTCGCGAGCCTCTACCAGACCCTGGCCAACGGGGGAGTGCGCGCGCCGCTCACACTCGTGACGGGGTGCGAGCACGCAGACGGCACGGTCACGAACCTGCCGCCGACGGAGGGCGTGCGGGTCGTCGGCGAGTCGGCCGCGCGCGACGTCATCGCGACGCTCGAGAACGTCGTCACCCAGGGGTTCCTCTCCCGCCAGCTGAGCATCCCCGGCTATCGCGTCGCCGCGAAGACGGGAACCGCGGAGGTGTCGGAGAACGGTGCGTACGGCGACGAGCGCATCGTCTCGGTCGCGGGCACGGCGCCCGCCGACGACCCGCAGTTCGTCGTGGTCGTCACGTACGGCAAGCCCGATACGATGAAGACGTCGGCCGCCGCGGCGCCCACCTTCCGGTCGATCATGACCCAGGTGCTGAAGACCTTCCGGGTGCCTCCGTCGTCGGTGCCGGCACCGAGCATCCCGCTGACCTGGTGAGAGGTCAGCCCCGATAGAGCTGAGGTTGCGTTGTCCCGCATTCCCCCCGTGCTGCGGCCCGAGCACCCGGAGCCCCGACCGCTCCTCGGTCTCGTCGAGGCGTTCGGTCTCGAGCACCACGGCGCCACCGAGGGCGTCGATGTCACGGGCGTGACGCTCTCGACGGGTGACCTGCGACCCGGCGACCTCTTCGTGGGCCTGCGCGGGGCGCACCGGCACGGGGCCGAGTTTGCTGCCGACGCGGCAGCGGCGGGCGCGGTCGCGGTGCTGACCGACCCCGAGGGCCGGGCGATCGCCGAGCAGTCGGGTCTGCCCGTCATCGTCGTGCCCGATCCCCGTGCGGCGCTCGGGGAGATCGCTGCCTGGGTGTACGGCACGCGCGAGCAGCCCCCGCTCATGCTCGGTGTCACGGGCACGAACGGCAAGACCTCGACCGCGTACCTCCTCGAGGGCATTCTGCGCCAGCTCGGTCGCGTCACCGGCCTCAGCTCGACGGCCGAGCGCCACATCGGCGACCTGACTGTCGTGAGCCGGCTGACCACGCCGGAAGCGAGCGAGATGCACGCCCTCCTGGCGCGCATGCGCGAGGCGGGAGTCGATGCCGTGGCGGTCGAGGTGAGCGCGCAGGCGCTCAGTCGGCATCGTGTCGACGGGCTGCTGTTCGACGTCGTCGGCTTCACCAACCTCACCCACGATCACCTCGACGACTACGCCGACATGGAGGAGTACTACCAGGCGAAGCTGCCGCTGTTCTTCCCCGACCGGGGTCGCCGCGGCGTCGTCTCGCTCGACTCTCCCTACGGCGCGCGCGTGGTGGCTGACGCGCGCATCCCCGTCGTCTCCATCGCCTCGCTGCCCGACGTCGTCGCCGACTGGCGCGTCGAGATCACCGAGGAGCACCCGGCCCACACCGGCTTCCGGCTCTCCGGCCCCGAGGGGCGCGCGATCGAGACGCGCGTTCCGCTCATCGGCGGGCACATGGCGGCCAACGCCGGTCTCGCGATCGTCATGCTGGTCGAAGCGGGCATCGCGCTCGACGACATCGCCGCAGCCCTCGGCGTGACAGGAATCGACGCCTACCTGCCGGGCCGCACCGAGCGGGTCTCCGGCGACCGCGGGCCGAGCGTCTACGTCGACTTCGGCCACAGCGCTGACGCCTTCGCGCACACCCTCGCCGCCGTGCGCCGCTTCACCACCGGGCGCACGATCATGGTGTTCGGCGCCGATGGCGACCGCGACGCCACGAAGCGGCACGAGATGGCGCGCGTCGCGGCCGAGGGCTGCGACGTGCTCGTCATCACCGACCACCACCCGCGCTTCGAAGACCCGGCGTCCATCCGCGCGACCCTCCTCGACGGTGCCGCGATGGCGACGAACCGCCCCGAGATCCACGAGGTCAGCCCGCCCGAGCAGGCGATCCGCGTCGCCGTGAACCTGGCCCAGGAGGGCGACTCGATCCTCTGGGCAGGCCCGGGCCACCAGGACTACCGCGATATCCGCGGCGTCCGCACCGAGTACTCGGCTCGCGACGAGGCTCGGGCGGCCCTGCGCGAAGCCGGCTGGTGATCCGATGACACGCAGCGCGCTCGTCGTCGACGACGTCGTGCATCGCCTCGAGGGCTCCCGCCTGTGGCTGCGCCTGGGCGACGAGCGCGCCGAGGTCGGTCTCGACGCGGTGGGTCAGGCCGCCGTGGAGGCGGCCGTCGCGCTGGTCGAGTCGCGCCTCGACGCGGGCGACGGTCTCGACGCTGCGGTCGAGTCCGTCGTGGGCACGATCCGCGACATCCCCGGTCGCACCGCGCGCCGCCCCCTCGCCAACGGTGCCGTGCTTCTCGACGACACCGCCGCGGCGACAGCGCTCGACGTGCGCGCATCGCTGCGGGTGCTCGCCGACATCGCTCGAGGCCGCTCCCGATCGTTCGCCGTCCTCGGCGAGCTGGAGACCGCGCCCGCCGACTGGTTCGACGATCACGACGCGCTCGGGCGCATCGTCGTGCGCCTCGACGTCAGCCAGCTGATCGTCGTGGGAGAGGGCGCCCGCCATATCCACAACGCCGCCGGGCTCGAGGGGTCGTGGGACGGAGAGTCGATTCTCGTCGGCACGCTCGAGCAGGCATACGATGTCGTGCGTGCGCAGGTCGACGAGGGAGATGTGGTGCTCGTGAGCGCGGCATCCCGAACCCCCCTGCACGATCTCGTCCGTCTGCTCCTGGAGGCTGACGCATGATCGCGCTCATGTTCGCGGGAGCCTTCTCGCTCGCGTTCACCCTGCTGCTGACGCCGCTCTTCATCCGGCTCTTCAATCGCCTCGAGTGGGGCCAGTTCATCCGCGACGACGGCCCGCAGTCGCACCACACCAAGCGCGGCACGCCCACCATGGGCGGCATCGTGTTCATTCTCGGCGCCGTGCTGGGCTACTTCTTCGGGCACCTCGTGAGCGGCGAGCCGGTCACGCTCAGCGCCCTGCTCGTGCTCGGGCTCATGGTGGGTCTCGGGCTCATCGGCTTCATCGACGACTTCACGAAGACCCGGAAGCAGCGCAGCCTCGGGCTGGGCGGCTGGGCCAAGATCGCCGGGCAGGCGGTGGTCGCGACGATCTTCGCCGTGCTCGCCCTGTCGTTCCCCGACTCCGACGGGCTCACACCGGCATCGACCGCGATCTCGGCCGTCCGCGACATCCACTGGCTCGACTTCGCGGTGTTCGGCACGATCGGCGCCTTCATCGCTTTCGCCATCTGGGTCAACGTCATCGTCGTGAGCACCTCGAACGCCGTGAACGTCGCCGACGGCCTCGACGGACTCGCCACGGGCGCCTCGATCCTCTCGGTCGCGGCCTACATCTTCATCGCCTTCTGGCAGTTCAACCAGTCGTGCAACAACGCGCTGATCGACCCGGCCAATGAGTACCGCTGCTACGAGGTGCGCGACTCGCTCGATCTCGCCATCGTCGCCGCGGCGATCGCCGCGAGCCTCATCGGCTTCCTGTGGTGGAACACCTCGCCCGCCCAGATCTTCATGGGCGACACGGGCTCGCTCGCGATCGGCGGCGCCCTCGCCGCCCTCGCCATCCTGACCCGCACCGAGCTGCTGCTCGTGCTCATCGGCGGTCTCTTCCTCATCGTCACCGGCTCGGTGATCGTGCAGCGCGCCTACTTCAAGATCACCAAGGGCAAGCGCATCTTCCTCATGAGCCCGCTGCACCACCACTTCGAGCTGAAGGGTTGGGCCGAGGTGACGGTCGTCGTGCGCTTCTGGCTCATCGGCGGTCTGTTCGTCGCAGTGGGCGTCGGCCTGTTCTACCTCGAATGGGTCAGCCAGTAGCCGTGAGCCCACTATCACCGCGTCGCCCGGACGATCTGCAGAGCTGGCATTCCGACTGGTCGGGCCTCCGCGTGCTCGTGCTCGGCCTCGGCGTCACGGGTTTCTCCGTCGCCGACACGCTCGCCGAGCTCGGGTGCCGCGTGGTCGTGGCCGCCCATCGCCCTGATGACGACCGAGCGCGCATCCTGCCCGTGATCGGGGTCGAGCTCATCGATCTCACCACGGCCGATGAACTGCCGTCCGCGTTCGACGCGCTCGACCCCGAGCTCGTCATCGTCTCTCCCGGCTTCCGTCCCGATCATCCGCACGTGGTGTGGGCACGTGAGCGCGGCACCCCCGTGTGGGGCGACATCGAGCTCGCCTGGCGCGTGCGCGACAAGGTTGCCCCTCCGGCGGAGTGGGTGCTCATCACGGGCACGAACGGCAAGACCACCACGACCCAGCTCACCGCGACGATGCTGCAGGAGGACGGCCGTCGGGTCGCGCCCTGCGGCAACATCGGGGTTCCCGTGCTCGACGCCGTGCGCGACCCCGGCGGTTTCGATGTGCTCGTTGTCGAGCTCTCGAGCTTCCAGCTGCACTGGATGCCCGACGACGGCCCCGGCGCCGTGCGGCCCCTCGCGAGCACCTGCCTCAACCTCGCGGAGGATCACTACGACTGGCACGGCGGGGCCGAGGCCTACGCGGCGGCGAAGGCCAAGATCTACGCGCACACGCGCGTCGCCTGCGTCTACAACCTCACCGACGCGGCGACCATGCGCATGGTCGAGGAGGCCGAGGTGCAGGAGGGCTGCCGAGCGATCGGCTTCGGGGCGGCCGTGCCCGGGCCGAGCGATGTCGGCGTCGTCGACGACCTGATCGTCGACCGGGCGTTCCTCGACGAGCGGCGCACGAGCGCTCTCGAGCTCGCCGAGCTCGCCGACGTCATGGCGGCCGGGCTCGCGACTCCGCACGGCCTGGCGAACACGCTCGCCGCGGCGGCGCTCGCTCGGGCGGTCGGGGCGGCACCGCTGTCGATCCGCGACGCGCTGCGGCGGTTCCGCGTCGATGCGCATCGCACCGAGCTCATCGCGATCGACGCCGACATCGCCTGGGTCGACGACTCGAAGGCGACGAACCCGCACGCCGCCGCGTCCGCCCTCAGCGCCTACCGCTCGGTCATCTGGATCGTCGGCGGGCTGCTCAAAGGGGTCGACCTCGCCCCCCTCGTCGCCGCTCATCGCGACCGCCTGCGGGCCGCCATCATCATCGGGGCCGAGCGGGATGCGGTGCGCGCGGCGTTCGCACGACACGCGCCCGCGCTGCCGCTGTTCGAGGTCGACGACCGCGAGACTGAGCGGGTGATGCCTGCCGCGGTGCGGCTGGCCGCCGGCGTGGCGCAGGGTGGCGACACCGTGCTCCTCGCTCCGGCCGCGGCATCCATGGACCAGTTCGTCGACTACGCCGACCGCGGCAGCCGTTTCGCCGCCGCCGTTCGGCAGCACCTGGAGGGGGAGGCCCATGACGACGGTCCGTCCTCCGCAGGGTCGCCCGGCACCTGAGCCCGCGCCCCGCACGCCACCGGCCGCGATCGTCGCGGTGCGGAAGCTGTTCGGCGTGGAGCACCCCGACGCGATGATCGTCGTCGGCACGGTGATCTTCCTCGTGCTCTTCGGGCTCGTGATGGTGCTCTCATCGTCGGCCGTGACCTCGGCGCAGAACAACGAGGGCGACTTCTTCGCGGTGTTCCTGCGTCAGGGGCTGTTCGCCCTCATCGGCATCCCGCTCATGCTCACGATCGCCCGGCTGCCGGCGGTGTTCTGGCGGCGCTGGGCGCGGCACGCTGTCATGCTCGGCCTCGCCCTGCAGCTGCTCGTCTTCACGGGACTCGGGTATGACTACGGTGGCAACCAGAACTGGATCTCGCTGGGAGGCTTCACCGCGCAGCCCTCCGAGTTCCTCAAGCTGGCTCTCGTCGTCTGGCTCGCGACCGTGCTCGCCGATCGCGCGAACGCGTTCACCGACTGGCGCAGCGTGGTCATCCCCGCGGTGCCGGTCTCGCTGCTCGCGGTCGTGATGGTGCTCGCGGGGCAAGACCTCGGCACGGCATCCATCATGATCGTGATCGTGCTCGCCGCGCTCTTCTTCGCCGGCGCCCCCCTGCGGTACCTCGTCGGGATGGTCGCCGTCGTCGCGCTCGGAGCGGTGCTGTTCGCCCTCACCTCGAGCTCGCGATCGAGCCGCATCGACGTGTGGCTCAACGGCTGCGCGCCCGAGGACTACGAATTCACCTGCTGGCAGTCGGTGCATGCCCTGTGGGCTCTCGGTTCGGGCGGTGTCTTCGGAGTCGGCCTCGGCAACTCGGCGACGAAGTGGCGGTGGTTGCCGCACGCCGAGAGCGACTTCATCTTCGCGATCATCGGTGAAGAGCTCGGGCTCATCGGCGCACTCGTCGTGCTCGTGCTGTTCGCGGTGCTCGCGGTCGGGCTGGTGCGGCTCGTGCGACGACACGAGAACCCCTTCCACCGCATCGCGACCGGCGCGATCATGGTCTGGATCATCGGCCAGGCCCTCGTCAACATCGCGGTCGTGCTCGGCATGCTGCCGGTGCTCGGCCTGCCGCTGCCGTTCATCTCTGCCGGAGGGTCGGCCCTCGTGTCGTCGCTGCTGGCCATCGGGGTGGTGCTCTCCCTCGCGCGCGACCTGCCGCTGCCGCGCCGGGCGATGCCGGTGGTCGCCCCGGGGTCGCCCGCACGATGACCACGGCCCTGCTCGCCGGCGGGGGCACCGCCGGTCATGTCAACCCGCTCCTCGCCCTCGCCGACCACTGGCGGACGGCCGAGCCGGGCGTCGAGCTGCTCGTGCTCGGCACGGCCGAGGGGCTCGAGGCCCGGCTCGTGCCCGACCGCGGGTACGAACTGCTGACGATCCCGCGCGTGCCTTTCCCGCGCCGGCTGAATCGCGATGCCGCCCGGTTCCCCGCCCGGTTCCGCGACGCGGTCCGTCGCACCCGGGCGATCATCCGAGATCGGGCGGTGGATGTCGTGGTCGGCTTCGGGGGGTACGCCTCGGCGCCGGCGTACGTCGCCGCCCGTCTCGAAGGGATCCCGATCGTCGCCCACGAGGCGAATGCCCGCCCCGGCATCGCCAACCGGCTCGCCCGCTGGCTCGGCGGCCGCGTGGCGATCACGTTCGCGGGCACGCCGCTGCGTCGCGCACGACTCGTCGGCATGCCGCTGCGCCCGGAGATCTCGACGCTCGACCGGCCCGCCGCGCGCGCCGAGGCGCTGCGGCACTTCGGCCTCGCGGCAGACCGCCCCGTGCTGCTCGTGACCGGCGGCTCGACGGGGGCGAAGCGGCTCAACGACACCCTGACGGCATCGGCCGCCCGCGTGCTCGGTGCCGGCTGGCAGGTGCTGCACATCACCGGCAGCGGGCGCGGGGGAGACGACCCCGGGCTCGTCGGCTATCGAACGATGCCCTACTGCGATCGCATGGATCTCGCGTTTTCTGCCGCCGATCTCGTGCTCTGCCGCGCGGGTTCGGCGACCGTGAGCGAGCTCGCCGCGCTGGGGCTTCCCTCGGTGCTCGTGCCCTATGCGGCCGGCAACGGCGAGCAGCGTCTCAATGCCCGCGAGCTCGTCGCGGCCGGCGGCGCCGTTCTCGTGGCCGATGCCGAGCTCACGGAGCAGTGGGTGGCGCGCGAACTGGTTCCGCTCCTCGGTCGTCGCGGCGAGATTGCCCGCATGGCCGCGGCCGCCGCCTCGGTCGGCCGCCGCGACGGAGACGAGGCGCTGCTCGCCCTCGTGCGCGAGGCCCTCGCCGAGACCCGCCTAGGCTGAGTGCCGATGATCAAGCCCGACCCCGCCCTGGTTCTTCCCGAGACGCTCGGTCGCCTGCATTTCGTCGGTATCGGCGGAAGCGGCATGAGCGGCATCGCGCGCATGTTCCGCGCTCGCGGTTTCTCCGTGACGGGCAGCGACCGGTCTGATTCCGCGGCAGTCCAGTCTCTGCGCGAGCTCGGTATCCCGGTGAGCATCGGCCACGACGCCGCCCACGTCGGTGACGCGGAGACGCTCGTCGTGACCGGTGCCCTGTGGGAGGACAACCCCGAGTACCAGGAGGCGCTGCGGCGCGGCCTGCCCGTTCTGCACCGCTCGCAGGCTCTCGCCTGGCTCGTGCGCGGCGAGCGCCTCGTCGCGGTCGCGGGCGCGCACGGCAAGTCGACGTCGACCGGGATGCTCGTGACCGCCCTGCGCGCCCTCGACCTCGACCCGTCCTTCGTGAACGGCGCGGTCATCCAGGGCTCGGGGACGAGCGCGGCGTGGGGCGAGGGCGATCTGTTCGTCGTCGAGGCGGATGAATCCGACGGCTCGTTCCTGCTCTACGACGTCGCCGTGGCGCTCATCACCAACATCGACACCGACCACCTCGACCACTACGGCGATGAGACGGCGCTCGAGCGCGCGTTCGAGACCTTCGCGACGGGTGCGAGCGAGCTGCTCGTGCTCTCGGCCGACGACCCGGCGACCCGGCGGTTGCGCGAGCGCCTCGACAGCCAGCGGGTCGGCGAGGCCCCCGCGGTCCCGGTGCTCACCTTCGGCGAGGCGGCCGACGCCGATGTGCGGCTCGTGGCGATCTCCGAGACGGGGCCGATCCGCTACCGGGTCGCGGTCGCGGGGGCCGAGCACGACGGTGAGCTCGCCATCCCGGGCCGGCACAACGCCCTCAATGCCGCGGGAGTGATCGCGGTGCTCGTGGGGCTCGGGATCGATGCTGCGGATGCTGTGCGCGCGCTCGACGGGTTCGCCGGCACCCAGCGGAGGTTCGAGGCCCACGGCCTCGCCGACGGTGTGCGGCTCTACGACGACTACGCCCACCATCCGACCGAGGTCGCCGCGGCCCTCCAGACCGCCCGATCCGTCGTCGGCGCGGGGCGCGTCATCGCGATCCACCAGCCGCATCTCTACAGCCGCACGCAGGCCATGGCGGGCGAGTTCGCCGAGGTCTACGAGCACGGTGCCGACCACACCGTGGTGCTCGACGTCTACGGTGCGCGGGAGGATCCGATCCCCGGCGTCACGGGCGCCCTCGTCGTCGAGCGCTTCGACGACGCGAGCCGCGTCGACTACCGGCCCGACTGGCAGGCGGCGGCCGACCGCATCGCCGAGATCGCGCATGCCGGTGACATCGTCATGACGCTGAGCTGCGGCGACGTCTACCGGATCATCCCGCAGGTGCGGGCGGCGCTGGAGGCACGTCATGCCGGAGCCGCGGCGCCGTGAAGCGTCCCGAGGGCTTCGCCGGCGACCAGCCGGCTCTCCCCGCGTCGAAGCCGACCCCGGGGAGGGCCTCCCGCACCGCCGCTGCTGCGCCGAGCGGATCCGAGCGCACCCCTCCGGCGGAAGCCCGTGCTCGCGCTCCGCGAGCGCCCCGAGCCCCTCGCGCGCAGAGCCCGACCATCCGTCCGGTATCGAACGATCGCACCGCGCGAACGGCGGCTCGCGCCGCGGCGCGGCAGAGGCGCCGCGACGAGCGCGAGGAGGTGCGCCGCTTCACTCGGCGGTCGCGACGACGCCGGCTCGCCGCGACGACGGCGGCCGCGACGGCGGTCGCGCTCGTTGGCGGCGTCGCCATCGTCACGCTGTCTCCGCTCATGGCCCTCGACACGATCGAGGTGATCGGCACGAGCCGGCTCGATGCCACCGCCGTGGGGGCCGCGCTCGACGACCACCGGGGCACGCCGCTCGCCCTGCTCGATGAGAGCGCGATCCGCGACGACCTCGCTGCCTTCCCGCTCATCCGCTCGTACGCGACCGAGGTCGTGCCCCCGCACACGCTCGTGGTGCGCATCGTCGAGCGCGCGCCGGTCGGCGCCATCGAACGCGGGGCCGTGGTCGATCTCGTCGACGCCGCGGGCGTCGTGGTCGAGACCTCGCCGGAGCGACCGGCGGGCATCCCGCTCATCGCCGCGACGAGCACCGACCCCGAATCTCTGGCGTTCCGCAGCGTGTCCGCCGTGCTCTCGGCCTTGCCGGAGACCCTGCGCGGCCAGGTTGACGTGATCTCCGCTTCGACGCGCGACGACGTCACCTTCACGATGACGGGGATCGGGCACCGCGTCGTGTGGGGCAGCGCCGAGAGATCAGGGTTCAAGGCGCGCGTGCTCGCGGCCGCGATCGCCGCGACGGGCCAGGACGCGGCGTGGGAGTACGACGTCTCTGCTCCCGAGAGCCTCGTGGTGCGCCGCCTCTGAGCCCGTGGCCTCGGGGGCGCACGCTTCGTGCCGGCGGAATCGCGACACGCGGCGCGCCTGGGCCGCAGCCCCGCCCGAGGGCCCTACCGTCTCCCTCAGCACTACATACTGAGCATAACTTTAGCCCTCAACCTGAGGGTGAAGGTTGAGCGGAAGGCCTCGACGTGACCTCGAACCAGAACTACCTCGCCGTGATCAAGGTCGTCGGCATCGGCGGCGGCGGCGTGAACGCCGTCAACCGCATGATCGAGCTGGGGCTGCGCGGTGTCGAGTTCATCGCCATCAACACCGACGCGCAAGCGCTGCTCATGAGCGATGCCGACGTGAAGCTCGATGTCGGCCGCGAGCTGACGCGCGGTCTCGGCGCGGGCGCCGACCCCGAGGTGGGTCGACGAGCCGCGGAAGACCACGCCGAGGAGATCGAGGAGGCTCTCGCCGGGGCCGACATGGTCTTCGTGACGGCGGGCGAGGGCGGGGGGACCGGCACCGGGGGTGCGCCCGTCGTCGCGCGCATCGCCAAGTCGATCGGCGCACTCACCATCGGTGTCGTCACCAAGCCGTTCGGTTTCGAAGGCAAGCGCCGGCAGGCCCAGGCCGACCTGGGCGTCGCGCAGCTCAAGAACGAGGTCGACACGCTCATCGTCGTGCCTAACGACCGGCTGCTCGAGATCTCCGACCGCGGCATCTCGATGCTCGAGGCCTTCGCGACGGCCGACCAGGTTCTGCTCGCTGGTGTGCAGGGCATCACCGATCTCATCACCACCCCCGGCCTCATCAACCTCGACTTCGCCGATGTCAAGAGCGTCATGCAGGGCGCGGGCTCCGCGCTCATGGGCATCGGGTCGGCACGGGGGGCCGATCGCGCGATCAAGGCCGCTGAGCTCGCTGTCGCCAGCCCCTTGCTCGAGGCCAGCATCGATGGCGCCCACGGCGTGCTGCTCTCGATCCAAGGCGGCTCCAACCTCGGCATCTTCGAGATCAACGACGCCGCGAAGCTGGTGCAGGAGGCCGTGCACCCCGAGGCGAACATCATCTTCGGCGCGGTCATCGACGACACCCTCGGCGACGAGGTGCGGGTCACGGTCATCGCCGCGGGATTCGACGGCGGCGAGCCGACGGTCGTGCACCGCGACCGCCGCGCGAGCTTCCAGGCGGCCGACGGCGGAGCGAGCGCCCCCGTCGCGGTCGCGACCGCGACGAGCGAGGCGTCGCCGATCGATCGCGCCCTCAACGACAGGAACTGGGCCGATGACGGGGGTCTCGCCGCGACGGCGCCGATCGATCCGCTCGACGCTGACGACGACGACCTCGACATCCCCGACTTCCTGCGCTGACGTGCCCCTCGTCGACAGCATCACGCCGGATCCGCTCCTCGCCGAACGGCATGCCGCCGTCGAGGCCGGGGTCGTCGAGGCCTGCCGGGCCGCGGGGCGCTCGCGCGACGAGGTCACGCTCATCGTCGTCACGAAGTTCCATCCCGCATCCCTGATCCGGCAGCTGATCGCCCTGGGCATCCACGACGTCGGCGAGAATCGGCACCAGGATGCCGCTCCGAAAGCCGCGGAGCTCGCGGGTCTGCCCCTGACCTGGCATTTCGTCGGCCAGCTCCAGTCGAACAAGGCGCGCGCCGTCGCCGAGTACGCCCGCGTGATCCACTCCGTCGATCGCGAGTCGCTCGTCACGGCGCTCGCCCGCACCGAGCGTCCGCTCGACGTCTTCCTCGAGGTCAACCTCACCGATGACCCCGGTCGCGGGGGAGCGCAGCCGGACGTGCTGCTGCCCCTCACCGAGCGAGTGCTCGCGCATCCCTCGCTGACGCTCCGCGGGGTCATGGCGGTCGCGCCGATCGACGAGGATGCTCGAGCGGCGTTCGCCCGCCTGCGCGGCCTCTCCGACCGCGTGCGCACGCTCGCGCCCGAGGCCCGGTCGATCTCCGCTGGCATGTCGGGCGACTACGCCGAGGCGATCGCGGAGGGCGCGACACACCTGCGCATCGGCACGGCAATCACGGGAAATCGCCCGCATCGCCCCTAATCTGGCCAGTGCCACGACCGGTAAGGACGATCACATGAGCAACCCGCTGCGCAAGACCATGGTGTACCTCGGCCTCGCTGATGAAGAGGTCGAGTACGACAACCATCCTGCTGCGCCCGCCGCTGCGCCGACGAGCGCCGCGGTCGCCCAGCGTGCCCCGGTCACCCCCCTGCGGCGTGCGGCGCCGGCCCGCCAGAACATCGTGAGCGACATGAACGAGATCCTCACCGTGCACCCGCGGGCGTACAAAGACGCCCAGGCGATCGCGGAGAGCTTCCGCGAGGGCATCCCCGTCATCATCAACCTGTCGCAGATGAGCGAGAGCGAAGCGCGCCGCCTCGTCGACTTCGCGAGCGGCCTCTCGCAGGGGCTCTACGGTCGCATCGAGCGTGTGACGAGCAAGGTGTTCCTGCTCTCGCCGGCGCACGTCGCCACGAGCGGCGACGCGGCAGACATCGAGCCCGATGTCGACGCGTCGTTCCTTCCCCGCGACTAGCCCCCGCGGCGCGGCCGCGCGGCGCGGCCGCTCAGCAGAACCTGCGAGACTAGGGGCGTGACGCTCGTCTTCTCGATCATCCTGTCGGTCATCTACGTGGCTCTGCTGATCGTCTTCATCGCCATGTGGGTGCGGTTCGTGTTCGACTGGGTTCAGGTGCTCAATCCGGCGTTCCGTCCGCGGGGCGTGGTGATGCTGCTCGCCGAATCCAGCTACACGATCACCGATCCGCCGCTCAAGGCGGTGCGCCGGGTGATCCCCCCGCTGCAGCTCGGCTCGATCAGGCTCGACCTCGCATGGACGATCGTGCTCATCGTGATCCTGATCCTGATGTCGCTGGTGAGCGGCCGCTAGTCCAGCGAATCCATGGCTCGCGCGTGGGTCGGCGCGCTACGCTGACCGATACGGATGTGACGCATGTGACATGTTGTTGCTAGCGTTACCCCATCGTTATTCAACCGCTCCAGAAAGTCTCGAGGTGACGCGCATGGCTCTCACGCCCGAAGATGTCGTCAACAAGCGCTTCCAGTCGACCAAGTTCCGCGAGGGCTACGACCAGGACGAGGTCGACGATTTCCTCGACGAGATCGTCGTCGAGCTGCGTCGCCTCACGCAGGAGAACGACGAGCTTCGCCAGCGGCTCGTGGCCGCCGATGCGCGCATCGCCGAGCTGCAGCGTGGAGGAGCGGTTTCCGCGGCTCCCATGGAGGCTCCCGCACCCGCGATGGTCGCCGCTCCCGCTCCCGCTCCTGCTCCCGTTCCGATCATGGAGGCTCCGGCCCCGAGCGTCGCCGAGCCGAGCGCCGACACGAACAACCTCCTGCAGCTCGCGCGGCGACTGCATGAAGAGCACGTGCGCGAGGGCGTCGCCAAGAAGGAGCAGCTCATCGCCGAGGGGCAGGCCGAGGCCGCCCGCATCGTCGCCGAGGCGACCACTGCTCAGCAGGGGCAGCTGCAGGCGCTCGAGCAGGAGCGCGCGTCGCTCCAGCAGCGGGTCGACGAGCTCCGTACTTTCGAGCGCGAGTACCGTCAGCAGCTGCGCACCTACATCCAGAGCCAGCTCGCCGAACTCGAGGGCACGGCGCAGCCGGCCGCTGCGGCACCGGCGAGCTCCGCTCCCGCTGCCGGCTCCGCTCCCGTCTACGGCTCCGCGCCGTCGTTCCCCGCCGAGCAGCAGGGCTACCCGGGCTCGGCCCCCGCTCCGGCATACCCGGCCCCGGCATCACCGACGCAGGGGTACCCCGCGCCGCAGTCCCCGCCCCCCGGTCAGTTCCCGGGTTACGGGTCCTGAGCGGCAGCGTCCGCACGCAGCGGCAGGGAGCGCGACGGTGACCGAGTCGCGCTCCCTTCCTGTTCCTCCCGGTCGCGCCGGTGAGCGCGTCGATGTCGCCGTGGCGACGCTCCTGGGCTTCTCCCGCACCCTCGCGGCCGAGATTGCCGATGCGGGCGGTGTGACGATCGACGGCCGCGTCGTCGGCCGCTCCGATCGCGTCGTGGCCGATGCGTGGCTCGAGGTGACCTGGCAGCCGCGCCGCCCCGTGCGCATCGAGCCGATCCCCGTGGCCGACCTGCGCATCGTGCACGACGACGACGACCTCGTGGTGGTCGACAAGCCGGTCGGCGTCGCCGCGCATCCGTCGGCGGGCTGGGAGGGGCCGACCGTGATCGGTGCCCTCGCTGCCGCCGGGTACCGCATCGCCACCTCGGGCCCGCCGGAGCGCGCGGGCGTCGTGCACCGGCTCGACGCCGGTACGAGCGGCCTCATGGTCGTGGCGAAGTCGGAGCACGCCTACCGCGAGCTCAAGCGGCAGTTCCATGACCGCGAGGTCGAGAAGGTCTACCACGCCGTGGTGCAGGGGCACCCCGACCCGCTCTCCGGCACGATCGACGCTCCGATCGGCCGGCATCCCGGAAGCGCCTGGAAGTTCGCCGTCGTGGCGGGTGGCAAGCCCTCGGTGACCCACTACGACACGATCGAAGCCTTCCCGGCGGCGTCCCTGCTCGAGATCCATCTCGAGACGGGCCGCACCCATCAGATCCGGGTGCACATGGCCGCTCAGCGCCACCCGTGCGTCGGCGATGCCATGTACGGCGCCGACCCCGTTCTGAGCGCTCGGCTCGGCCTCGAGCGGCAGTGGCTGCACGCCATGCGGCTCGGGTTCCGGCATCCGGCGACGGGGGAGTGGAGCGAGCACACCTCGCGCTACCCCGACGATCTCCAGCACGCGCTCGATGTGCTCCGAGGGGCGTGACGCGCCCAGGGCGGCGGCCGGACGGGGCCATCCCCACGACCTAGACTGAGGGTCCAGATCGACCCGTCGGAGGCGCCGTGACCACTCGAGCAGACTCGTTCGTCCACCTCCACGTGCACAGCGAGTACTCCATGCTCGACGGGGCCGCTCGCGTCAAGCCGCTCATCGCGGAGGCCGTCGCGCAGGGCATGCCGGCGATCGCGGTCACTGATCACGGCAACATGTTCGGCGCGTTCGACTTCTGGAAGACGGCGACCGATGCCGGCATCAAGCCCATCATCGGCATCGAGGCGTACCTCACCCCCGGCACCCACCGCACCGACAAGACCCGTGTGAAGTGGGGGGTCGGCGGAGAGGACGATGTCTCCGGCGCGGGCGCCTATACCCACCTGACGATGCTGGCCGCGTCGACGACGGGCATGCACAACCTGTTCCGGATGTCGTCACTCGCCTCGATCGAGGGGTACTACTTCAAGCCCCGCATGGATCGCGAACTGCTCAGCCGCTACGCCGAGGGGGTCATCGCCACGACCGGCTGCGTGAGCGGCGAGGTGCAGACGCGCCTGCGCCTCGGCGACTACGAGAAGGCCCGCGAGGCCGCCGCCGAGTTCCGCGACATCTTCGGAGCCGAGAACTACTTCGTCGAGATCATGGATCACGGACTGCCGATCGAGCGCCGCACCATGACCGAGCTGATCCGCCTCGCGAAAGACCTGGGCCTGCCGCTCGTCGCCACCAACGACCTCCACTACACGCACGCCGCCGATGCCGGGTCGCACGCGGCCCTGCTGTGCGTGCAGTCGGGCAGCACGCTCGACGACCCCAACCGATTCAAGTTCGACGCGGACGAGTTCTACCTCAAGACGCCCGCGCAGATGCGCCACCTCTTCCGCGACTACCCCGAGGCCTGCGACAACACGCTCCTCATCGCCGAGCGCTCCGACGTCGCGTTCAACACCTCGGCGAACTACATGCCGCGGTACCCCGTGCCGGAGGGCGAGACGGAGAACAGCTGGTTCGTGCAGGAGGTCGAGCGGGGTCTCGCCGTGCGGTATCCGGGCGGGGTTCCGGATGCTGTGCGCGCGCGCGCCGAGTATGAGATCGGCGTCATCACGCAGATGGGTTTCTCGGGCTATTTCCTCGTCGTCGCCGACTTCATCAACTGGTCCAAGCGCAACGGCATCCGCGTCGGTCCGGGCCGCGGGTCGGGGGCCGGGTCGATGGCCGCCTACGCCATGCGCATCACCGACCTCGATCCGCTCGAGCACGGCCTCATCTTCGAGCGCTTCCTCAACCCCGACCGCGTGTCGATGCCCGACTTCGACGTCGACTTCGACGACCGCCGACGGGGCGAGGTCATTAAGTACGTCACCGAGAAGTACGGCGATGAGCGCGTCGCTCAGATCGTCACCTACGGCACGATCAAAGCCAAGCAGGCGTTGAAAGACAGCTCGCGCGTGCTCGGATTCCCGTTCGGCATGGGGGAGAAGCTGACCAAGGCGATGCCCGCGGCCGTCATGGGCAAAGACATGCCGTTGGCGGGCATCCTCGACAAGACCCACGATCGCTACAAGGAAGCGGCCGACTTCCGCGCCCTCATCGAGGTCGACGCCGAGGCCCGCACGGTCTTCGACACCGCGCTCGGCCTCGAGAACCTCAAGCGCCAGTGGGGCGTGCACGCCGCTGGCGTGATCATGTCGAGCGAGCCGCTCATCGACATCATCCCGATCATGAAGCGGGAGCAGGACGGCCAGATCGTCACGCAGTTCGACTTCCCGGCCTCCGAGGCGCTCGGCCTCGTGAAGATGGACTTCCTCGGCCTGCGCAATCTGACGATCATCGACGACGCGCTCGACAACATCGAGTCGAACCGCGGGGTGCGGCTCGTGCTCGAAGACCTTTCCCTCGACGACCCGGCCGCCTACGAGCTGATGGCGCGCGGCGACACCCTCGGCGTGTTCCAGCTCGACGGCGGGCCGATGCGCTCGCTGCTGCGCATGATGAAGCCCGACAACTTCGAAGACATCTCGGCTGTGCTCGCGCTCTACCGCCCGGGCCCGATGGGCGCCGACTCGCACACCAACTACGCCCTGCGCAAGAACGGTCGGCAGGAGATCACGCCGATCCACCCCGAGCTGGAAGAGCCGCTGCGGGAGGTGCTCGGCGGCACCTACGGCTTGATCGTCTATCAGGAGCAGGTCATGGAGATCGCGCAGAAGCTCGCGGGCTACACGCTCGCGCAGGCCGATCTGCTCCGGCGTGCCATGGGCAAGAAGAAGAAGGAGGAGCTCGACAAGCAGTACGAGAACTTCGAGGCCGGGATGATCGCGAACGGCTACTCGCCGGCCGCCGTGAAGACGCTCTGGGACATCCTGCTGCCCTTCTCCGACTACGCCTTCAACAAGGCGCACTCGGCCGCGTACGGTGTCGTCTCGTACTGGACCGCCTACCTCAAGGCGCACTACCCGGCCGAGTACATGGCCGCCCTGCTCACGAGCGTCGGCGACTCGAAGGACAAGATGGCGGTGTACCTCAACGAGTGCCGCCGCATGGGCATCACGGTGCTGCCGCCCGATGTCAACGAGTCGATCGGCTTCTTCGCGGCCGTCGGCGACGACATCCGCTTCGGTCTCGGTGCGGTGCGCAATGTCGGTTTCGCCGTCGTCGACCACATCCGCGCGGCCCGTGAGGAGAAGGGCCGGTTCACGGGCTTCTTCGACTTCCTGAAGAAGGTGCCGGGGCCGGTCGCCAACAAGCGGGCGATCGAGTCGCTCATCAAGGCGGGGGCGTTCGACTCGCTCGGGGCGACCCGCCGGGCGCTCATGGAGATTCACGAGGGCGCCGTCGAGGCCGCGGTGAAGGAGAAGCGCGCGGAGGAGATCGGCGATGTCGGCTTCGACTTCGACAGCCTGTTCGACGAGCCCGAGCAGAGCACCGAGCACGTTCCCGACCGGCCCGAGTGGGCGAAGAAAGACAAGCTCGCCTTCGAGCGCGAGATGCTCGGCCTGTACGTCTCCGATCACCCGCTCGCGGGCCTCGAGCGCGCGCTCGCGCAGCACGCGGGGGTGAGCATCGCAGAGCTGAACGACAACCCGCCCGCCGATGGCGAGCAGGTGACCGTCGCGGGCCTCATCACGAGCGTGCAGCACCGCGTCGCGAGGCAGTCGGGAAACCCCTACGGCATGATCACCCTCGAGGATTTCGGGGGCGAGGTCAGCATCATGTTCCTCGGCAAGACCTATCTCGAGTTCGGGTCGAAGCTCGCCGCCGACAGCATCGTGGTCGTGCGCGGTCGCGTGAACCATCGTGACGACGGCATCACGCTGCAGGCGATGACCCTTCAGCAGCCGGATTTCGGGGTGAGTGCCGACACCGGCCCGCTCACGCTCACCGTGCGCGAGCAGCGGGCCACCGTCGAGGTGGTGAGCGAGCTCGACTCGGTGCTCAGCCGGCACCGCGGAGCGACCGAGGTGCGGCTGCGCCTGGTGCGGGACGACACGGCTCGGGTGTTCGAGTTGCCGCACCGCATCGAACCCTCGGCCGGGTTCTTCGGCGAGGTGAAGAGCCTGCTGGGGCCTCGGGCGCTGCTCTAGAGCTCCGCGCCGAGGGCGCGGAACGAACGCTCGTGGTAGAGCAGCGGCTCGTCGGGGTCGCCCAGTGCACCCTCGTCGATCTGCACCGCGATCATGGCGTTGTCGGCCACGGGCGTGCGGGCGACGATGGTGCCGACCATCCATGCGGTGACGTTCTTCAGGATCGGCAGGCCGTGCGGCCCCGGCTCCCAGTGATCGCCGTCGAAGCGGCGCGCGTTGTCGCCCGCCATGATCTTCGCGACGGCGAAGTCCTCCTGGCCCAGCATGTGGATCGCCACGCGGTCGGTCTGCTCGATCGCCGGCCATGAACTGGCCGTGCGGGCCATGTTGAAGGTCGCGAGCGGCGGCACAGCGGCGAGGGAGGCGAGCGAGGTCGCGGTGAATCCGACGGGCTGGCCATCGGGCGTGAGCGCCGTGATCACGGCGACCCCCGCGGCGTGGCGGCGGAAGGCCTGAGCGAAAGCGTCGAAACCGGTGGCATCGGGAGCGGTGGTCATCACGGTCTATGCAACCGCATCCACGCCCGGGTATTCCCGAGGCTGGCCGCGATTAGGCTGAACGGGCCATGATGCGAACCCTCGACCTCCGCGGCCGCGACCTCTCCGCCGCCGATCTGCTGGCCCTCGTCCCACGCGCGACGAGCGATGTCGGCTCGGCCGTCGACGCCGTCGACGCGATCATCCAGGATGTCCGCGATCGCGGCAGCGCCGCCCTCCTCGATCAGGCCGAGCGCTTCGATCGCGTGCGCCCGGCCGCGGTGCGCGTGACGGCCGAGCAGCTGCGCGCCGCCGAGGCCGCGCTCGATCCGGCCGTGCGTGCCGCTCTGGAGGAGGCGATCGACCGGGTGCGCCGCACGACCGCCGCGCAGGTGCCGGCCGAGCAGGTGACGCAGGTCGCTCCGGGCGCGCGTATCGTGCAGCGCTGGCAGCCGGTCGCCCGCGTGGGCCTCTACGTGCCGGGCGGAAAAGCCGTCTACCCCTCGAGCGTCGTCATGAACGTCGTTGCGGCCCAGGTCGCGGGCGTCGGATCGATCGCGCTCGCCTCACCGCCCCAGGCCGCGTTCGGCGGTTCCGTGCACCCGACCATCCTCGCCGCGGCAGCGTTGCTCGGGGTCGACGAGGTCTACGCGATGGGCGGCGCGGGCGCGATCGGCGCGCTCGCATACGGTGTCGCCGACCTGGGCCTCGAACCCGTGCAGGTGATCACGGGCCCCGGCAACCTGTTCGTCGCGACCGCGAAGCGGGCCGTGAAGGGCGTCGTCGGCATCGACAGCGAGGCCGGCCCGACCGAGATCCTGATCATCGCCGACGCGACCGCGCGCCCCGACTACGTTGTCGCCGACCTGATCAGCCAGGCCGAGCACGACGAGCTCGCCGGCAGCGTGCTCGTGACCGACGACGCCGCGCTGGCCGACGCCGTGCAGGCGGCCCTGCCCGCTGCGGTCGCCGCGACCCACCATCGCGAGCGTGTCACGACGGCACTCGACGGCCCCCAATCGGCCGTCGTGCTCGTCGACGACCTCGACCAGGCGGTGCGTTTCAGCAACGCCTACGGCCCCGAGCACCTCGAGGTGCAGGTCGCCGACCCGCAGTCGCTGCTGCCCGCGCTCGAGAGCGCCGGGGCGATCTTCGTCGGCGACCACACCCCGGTGAGCCTCGGCGACTACATCGCGGGCTCGAACCACGTGCTGCCCACGGGCGGGCAGGCGCGCTTCGCCTCGGGGCTCGGGGCGTACACGTTCCTGCGCCCCCAGCAGATCGTCGAGTACGACCGGGATGCTCTCGCCGCGGTGGCCGCCCACGTGGGCGCCCTGAGCGACGCAGAGCAGCTGCCCGCCCACGGCGACGCCGTGCGCGCCCGGTTCCTCTAGGCTGGCCCCACCATGCACTGCCCCTTCTGCCGGTACCCCGACAGCCGCGTCATCGACTCGCGCACGAGCGACGACGGGCTCTCGATCCGACGTCGTCGACAGTGCCCCGAGTGCGGCCGGCGGTTCAGCACGACCGAGACGGCGAGCCTCATGGTGATCAAGCGCAGCGGTGTCGTCGAGCCGTTCTCGCGCGAGAAGATCGTGCTCGGCGTGCGCAAAGCCTGCCAGGGCCGGCCGGTCACCGATGCCGACCTCGCCCAGCTCGCGCAGAAGGTCGAGGAGAACCTGCGGGCCACCGGGGCGTCGCAGCTCGATGCCAATGACATCGGTCTCGCGATCCTGCCCGAGCTGCGGCAACTCGACGAGGTCGCCTTCCTACGCTTCGCGAGCGTGTACCAGGCCTTCGAGAACCTCGACGACTTCGAGTCGGCCATCAGCCAGCTGCGCACGGAGCGGTCGCAGGCCGCCGCCGTCGACGCCGACTGACGCGCCCGTGTACGAGCTCCTCTTCCGCACGGTGCTGCGGCGCCTCGACCCCGAGCGCGCCCATCATCTCGCTGTCGCGGTCATCCGCGCGATCCCCGCGCTCGGGTTGACCGGGCTCGTGCGGCGGTTCACCCGGCCCGATCCCGCCCTCGCGGTCGAGACGCTCGGCCTGCGGTTCGAGTCGCCGTTCGGCATGGCGGCCGGCTTCGACAAGGATGCGCGGAGCATCCGGGGCCTGTGGGCTCTCGGATTCGGCCACATCGAGATCGGCACGGTGACCGCGATCGCGCAGGAGGGCAACCCGAAGCCGCGCCTCTTCCGGCTGGTCGACGATCGTGCGGTGATCAACCGCATGGGTTTCAACAACGGGGGAGCGGCGGCCGCCGCCGAGCGCGTCGCCCGGCAGCGTCGGCACCGGGCCCGCCCGATCATCGGGGCCAACATCGGCAAGAGCCGCGTTGTCGCGGTCGAGGATGCTGTGGCCGACTACCGCGCGTCGGCGCGGCTGCTCGCCCCGGTCGCCGATTACCTCGCCATCAACGTCAGCTCGCCCAACACGCCCGGTCTGCGCGGCCTGCAGGATGACGCACTGCTCGGCCCGCTCATCGCCGCGGTGCTCGAGGAGGCGGGCTCGACGCCGGTCCTCGTCAAGATCGCTCCAGACCTCGACGACGCCGCGATCGACGCGGTGTGCGCTCTCGCGCTGCGGCACGGACTCGCCGGCATCATCGCCACGAACACGACGATCGGTCGCGAGGGGCTCACGACCGATCCGGCCGTCGTCGAGGCCGCCGGGGCGGGCGGACTGAGCGGAGCGCCGCTGCGTGCCCGTGCGCTCGACGTGCTGCGCCGCGTGCGCGCCGCGGTGCCCGACGACTTCTGCGTCATCGCGGTCGGCGGCATCGACACCGCCGCCGACGCCGCGGAGCGGCTCGCCGCCGGGGCGACGCTCGTGCAGGGCTACACGGCGTTCCTCTACCGCGGCCCGCTGTGGGCACGGCAGATCACGCGCGGACTCGCACGCGCATCCCGTCGCTGAGCGGCAGCACGGCTCCGCCCGCGGGAAGCCCGACTACTCGGGGAACTGCCCGCGCTTGACCTGCGGCTTCGGCAGGCGCAGGATGCGCAGCTGCAGCGAGCGCATCGCCGCGTACCACCGCACCTTCTCGACCTTGTCGGCGCCGAACTTCTGCACGAGCTTGCGACGGACGATGAAGCCGAGCAGCGTCGAATCGAGAACGGCGACGAGGAAGAAGGCCCACAGGGCCAGGATCGAGATCGTCTGGGCCTCGACGGAGGGGATGAACGTGAGGATGATCACGACGAACATGACGGGGATGAGGAACTCGCCGATGCTGATGCGGGCATCGACGTAGTCGCGCACCCACTTCTTCTGGGGCCCGCGGTCGCGCTGCGGCAAGTACTTCTCCTCGCCGTTCGCCATGCCGATGCGCGCCCGCTCGCGCGCGGCGTTCATCTTCTCGCGGTGCTCCTTGGCCGCCTGCTTGCGGTCGTTCGGCACGAGCGGACGCTTGCGCGCGGCCTCGCGCTCTTTGCGGGTGGGCGTGGGGCGCCCCTTGCCGGCGGCCACGGCCTCGGCAGCGGCGATCGCCTCGGCGCTCGCCTGCTCGGCGGCACTGGGGGCGGGGTTGGCGTTGTCGCGGGCGGCCACGGCGGCACATCCTTCCGTTGAAGCAGAGCCTTAAGATTACCGGCATGACGCCTGCCGAACGCCCCGACGCCGCGACCGTGCCCGCCGAGACCCTCGCCGCGCTGCGCGAGACCGTTCGCGACGGCCTGCCCCGCGCGATCGCCGAGCTCAGCGAGCTCGTGCGCATCCCTTCGGTGTCGTGGGACGGCTTCGATCCGGCGCACGTGCAGGCCTCGGCCGAGCGCACGGCCGAGCTGCTGCGCGCGCTCGAGGTTTTCGACGAGGTGCTCGTCGACCGTGCTCCCGGCCCCGACGGGGCGCTCGGTCAGCCGGCCGTGCTCGCGCGCCGCGCTCCCGGAGCGGGGCGACCCACCGTGCTGCTCTACGCGCACCACGATGTGCAGCCCCCCGGCGCCGACGCCGACTGGAGCTCGCCGCCCTTCGAGCCCACCCTGCGCGGCGACCGCCTCTACGGGCGCGGAGTCGCCGACGACAAGGCCGGTGTGATGGCGCACGTCGCCGCGATCCGCGCGTTCATGGAGACGAGCGGCGAGCCGGAGATCGGCATCGTCGTCTTCATCGAGGGCGAGGAGGAGTTCGGCTCGCGCTCGTTCGGTGCTCTGCTCGAGCGCCATCGAGCGCTGCTCGCCGCCGATGTCATCGTGGTCGCCGACTCCGACAACTGGGCGGTCGACACCCCCTCGCTCACGGTCGGGCTGCGCGGCAACGCGACCTTCAGTCTCACGGTCTCGACCCTCGGCCACGCCTCGCACTCGGGCATGTACGGGGGAGCGGTGCCGGATGCGATGCTCGCCACGATCGCCCTGCTCGCGACCCTGCACGACGCCGACGGCGCGGTCGCGGTCGACGGGCTGCGGTCGCACGAGCAGGTCGTGCCGAGCATCCCGGAGCAACGTCTGCGTGATGAGGCGGGGCTCCTCGAGGGCGTTCGGCCGATCGGCCGCGGCGAGCTGCTGCACCGGCTGTGGGCGCAGCCCTCGGTCACGGTGACGGGCATCGACGCGCCGAGCGTGCAGAACGCGTCGAACACGCTCGCGCCCTCGATCACGGTGAAGATCAGCGCGCGCGTGGCCCCCGGCCAGTCGGCCGGCGAGGCGTTCGCTGCGATCGAGCGGCATCTGCGCGCGCACGCGCCGTTCGGCGCGCACCTCGACTTCGGGGCCATCGACCTGGGCGAGCCCTTTCTCGTCGACACCGACGGCTGGGCGGTGGACGAAGCTCTCGCAGCCATGCACGATGCCTGGGGCGCCGACCCCGTCCAGGTCGGTGTCGGCGGCTCGATCCCGTTCATCGCCCAGCTCGCAGAGACCTTCCCCACTGCCCAGGTGCTCGTCACCGGTGTCGAAGACCCGCACACCCGTGCGCACAGCCCTGACGAGTCGCTGCATCTGGGCGTCTTCCACCGTGCGATCCTCACCGAGGCTGTGCTCCTGACGCGCATCCAGGCTCACCGCGTAGACTGAGGGCAGTTTCCGACCCACGCGAGGAGTCTCCATGACCGACACCGCTCTCACCACGCCGAGCACCAGCGCCGATGCGGCTCACGGCGTGAGCCTCACCGAGGCCGCCGCCGCCAAGGTGCGCTCGCTGCTCGAGCAGGAGGGCCGCGATGACCTGCGTCTGCGGCTCGCCGTCCAGCCGGGCGGCTGCTCGGGGCTCATCTACCAGCTCTACTTCGACGAGCGGGTGCTCGACGGCGACGCCCTCCGCGACTTCGACGGCGTCGAGGTCGTCGTCGACAAGATGAGCGTCCCCTACCTCGACGGCGCCTCGATCGACTTCGAGGACACCATCCAGAAGCAGGGCTTCACGATCGACAACCCGAACGCGGGCGGCAGCTGCGCCTGCGGTGACAGCTTCCACTGATCGGTCACGCGCGCATCCACAGCGCGAACGATTCTCGACAAGGGCCCGCCTACCGGCGGGCCCTTCGTCTATTGCGCACCACCAGGGGTCCTCGGTGAGAATCGGCCGATTGGCAGACTGTTCGGAGCGTCGTGAGGCGGTCGGCCCGTCGCCTGTGACGTAGACTGACGAGTGTTCCCCGCCCCCGCCACGAGAGGTCTCCGGTGCGTTCCAACCGACGTCTTCGATTGACGGCGATCCCGCTCGCCATCGTCACCACGGTCGCCCTCGCGGGCTGCACGACTCAGCAGACGCTCGGCTGGCTGCCCACCGAGCCCGGCACGACGAACCAGGTCGACCGGGTGATCGGTCTCTGGGTGACGTCGTGGATCGTGTTGCTCGTCGTGGGCATCATCACGTGGGGTCTGATCATCTGGGCCGCCATCGTCTACCGCCGCCGTCGCGGCCAGACCGGCCTGCCGGCGCAGCTGCGCTACAACATGCCGATCGAGGCCTTCTACACGGTCGTGCCGCTCATCCTCGTGCTCGGGTTCTTCGCGTTCACCGCTCGCGACCAGGCTGAGATCGAGGCGCCGCTCGCCGACCCCGACACCGTCATCGAGGTGTACGGCAAGCGCTGGGCGTGGGACTTCAACTACATCACCGAGGACGTCTACTACGCGGGCATCCAGGCTCAGGAGACGGGGCCGAACAACACCATCGACCCCGAGAGCCTCCCCACGCTCTACCTGCCGGTCGGCCAGAAGGTCGAGATCCGCATCGAGTCGCGCGACGTC
Organism: Microcella sp.; assembly: GCF_051860105.1. GTDB lineage: Bacteria > Actinomycetota > Actinomycetes > Actinomycetales > Microbacteriaceae > Microcella. The sequence goes on along the minus strand of NZ_JBHYEO010000002.1, from coordinate 122,027 downwards.
ATCCACTCGTTCTGGATCATCGACTTCCTTTACAAGAAGGACATGATCCCCGGCAAGACGAACTACTGGTACTTCATCCCCGAGAAGGAGGGCAGCTACACCGGCAAGTGCGCCGAGCTGTGCGGCGAGTACCACTCGCTCATGCTCTTCAACGTCGAGGTCGTCTCGCAGGCCGAGTACGACGAGTACATCGAGTCGCTGCGCGCCGAAGGCAACGTCGGCCGCCTCGGCCCTGAGCTCAACACGAACACGAACCTGCCGGGCACCACCGGCGCGACCGAAGAAGAGGAGTGAGCGGCTCATGACCACGACCGCACCTCGCCCGAGTGTCTCGGGCCCCGCGCCTGAGCACGTTTCGCCGACCGTTGGCCGCAAGGGCAACGTCTTCGTTGGCTGGATCACGACGACCGACCACAAGACGATCGGGTACATGTACCTGATCACGTCGTTCGTGTACTTCCTCATCGGCGGCGTCATGGCCCTCGTCATCCGTGCGCAGTTGTTCGCCCCGGGCCTCGAGATCGTCGCGACGAAAGAGCAGTACAACCAGCTCTTCACCATGCACGGCACGATCATGCTGCTCATGTTCGCGACGCCGCTGTTCGCCGGTTTCGCCAACGTCCTCATGCCGCTGCAGATCGGCGCTCCCGACGTCGCCTTCCCACGCCTCAACGCGTTCGCGTATTGGCTCTACTCGTTCGGCTCGTTCATCGCCGTCGCCGGGTTCCTCACCCCCCAGGGCGCCGCCTCGTTCGGGTGGTTCGCGTACGCGCCACTCTCGAGCCAGACCTTCTCGCCAGGCCTCGGCGGCAATATGTGGGTCTTCGGTCTGACGTTGAGCGGTTTCGGAACCATCCTGGGCGCAGTGAACTTCATCACGACGATCATCACCATGCGCGCGCCGGGCATGACCATGTGGCGTATGCCGATCTTCACCTGGAACACGCTCGTCACCTCGCTGCTCGTTCTCATGGCCTTCCCGGTGCTCGCCGCCTCGCTGTTCGCCCTCGGTTCCGACCGGATGTTCGGCTCGCACGTCTTCGATGCGGCGACGGGCGGCGCCATCCTGTGGCAGCACCTGTTCTGGTTCTTCGGGCACCCTGAGGTCTACATCATCGCTCTGCCGTTCTTCGGCATCGTGTCGGAGATCATCCCTGTCTTCAGCCGGAAACCGATCTTCGGCTACAAGACGCTCGTCTACGCGACGATCGCGATCGCGGCGCTCTCCATGACCGTGTGGGCTCACCACATGTACGTGACTGGGTCGGTGCTGCTGCCGTTCTTCGCCCTCATGACGATGCTCATCGCCGTGCCGACGGGCGTGAAGATCTTCAACTGGATCGGCACCATGTGGCGGGGTTCGGTAACCTTCGAGACGCCCATGGTCTTCACCCTCGGCTTCCTGATCACGTTCGTCTTCGGTGGTCTCACGGGCGTCATCCTGGCGTCGCCGCCGCTCGACTTCGCGGTCTCCGACTCCTACTTCGTCGTCGCCCACTTCCACTACGTGGTGTTCGGCACGGTCGTGTTCGCGATGTTCGCCGGCTTCTACTTCTGGTGGCCGAAGTGGACGGGCAAGATGCTCAACGAACGTCTGGGCATGATCCATTTCTGGACGCTGTTCATCGGCTTCCACACCACGTTCCTGGTGCAGCACTGGCTCGGGGTTGTGGGCATGCCGCGACGCTACGCGACGTATCTCGTCGACGACGGATTCACCTGGATGAACCAGTTGTCGACCTTCGGGTCGATAATCCTGGCCGCTTCGATGGTGCCGTTCTTGCTCAATGTCTACATCACGGCTCGTCGCGCACCCCTCGTCACCGTGAACGACCCGTGGGGCTACGGCCGCTCGCTCGAGTGGGCGACGTCGTGCCCGCCGCCGCGCCACAACTTCACCTCGATCCCGCGCATCCGCTCGGAGTCGCCGGCGTTCGACCTGAACCACCCCGAGGCCAGCATCCCGCTCGGCATCGGACCGTTCAAGGACGCCCCTGACGCGCCGGTGCTCGACATCGACGACAACAAGATCAAGTAGGGCAGGCCATGAAGACGACCATCAACCTCTTCTGGGTTCTCACGGGGTTCTTCGCTCTGCTCACTGTGGTCTACGTCGTGTGGGCGATCATCGACACCGGTCAGGTCGAGTGGGTGGGCGCCATCGCGATAGGCCTGTCCATGATCCTCTCGGCGTTCATCGCGGCCTACCTGCAACTGGTGTTCCGCAACCAGGGTGGCGAGCTCGCCGAAGACCGTCTCGATGCCGATATCGACGACGGCGAAGCCGAGCAGGGCTTCTTCTCGCCCTGGAGCTGGTGGCCGGTCGCCCTCGCCGGTGGTGCTGCCCTCGTATTCCTCGGCCTCTCGATCTCGTTCTGGATCGTCGCGTACGCGGTGCCCCTCGCGCTGCTTGCCCTCGTCGGCTGGGTCTACGAGTACTACCGCGGCAACTTCGGGCGCTGACGTGACCGTTGTGCGCCGGGCCGCGGCGTCGGATGCCGATGCCGTGTTCGACCTCGTGCGGCAGCTCGGCGCAGCGTTCGTCCCGGTGCGATCGGCTTTCGACGAGAGCTTCTCCGCCATCGTCGAGAGCGCGGATGACGACGTCCTGCTGCTCGTCGCGGAGAACGCCGACGGCGTCGTGCAGGGCTACGCCCTCACGACGATCGCGCGCCTGCTGTCGACCAACGGTCTCTCGGCGCAGCTGCAGGAGATCGCCGTCGACGAAGACGCCCGCGGTCTCGATCTCGGCACCGCGCTCGTGCACGAGGTCGAGACGGAGTGCATCCGCCGCGGCGTGCGCCAGCTCACGGTCGCCGCTCGCCGAGCCGGAGGGTTCTACGACCGTCTCGGCTATTCGCAGAACGCCGAGTACATGCGTCGGGTGTTCTGACCCGAGGTCGCCGGTTATGACCGTTCTCGTGACCACCGAGCGGCTTCTGATCGATCCGCTCGGTCCTGCCGACGCCGAGGCGTTCGCGTCGTACCGGCGCATGCCCGAGGTCGCGCGGTTCCAGACCTGGGGCACGGACTACTCGCTCGCGGATGCCGAGTCACTCATCGCCGAGCAGCCGGCGCAGGGCATCCCGAACCCGGGGGAGTGGGTGCAGCTCGCCCTGCGACGACGCGAGAACGTCCACGAGGCGTTACTGGGAGATGTTGCGGTGGGGGCAGACGCCGATCAGCCCGACACCTTCGAGCTCGGGGTGACCCTCGACCCACGTCACCAGGGCAACGGGTACGCGAGCGAGGCACTCGCGGCGGTCATCACGTGGCTCATGGTCGATCGCGGGGCGCATCGCATCGTGATGCAGGCGACGCGCGCAACACGGCGGTGCTCGCTCTCATGCGGCGGCTCGGATTGCGGCACGAGGGCACGATGCTCGAGGGCGACTGGTTCAAGGGCGAGTGGACGACGCTCGAGCGCTTCGCGCTGCTCCGCCGCGAGTGGGTGTCGAACTGACGCGTGTCGCTCGCTGACGCTCGCACCCGCACGGAGCGCACGATCGAGCTGCAGCCGTTCGAGCTTGCTCGCACGCCTCTGACCGGGCAGCAGTTCGCGAGCGTATCCGCGGCCCTGCACGAGCGTGCGGAGCGGGGTGGCCTCGGGCTCGACCCGTCGACGCCGGTGCACGGCGTGTCGTGGTGCGAGGCGATCCTGTGGTGCAACGCCGCGTCGCAGCACGCCGGCCTGCGTCCCGCCTACCGGTTCGACGGCGACCGCGTGGAGTGGGACGCGGCAGCGGACGGATTCCGGCTGCCGACCGAGGTCGAGTGGGAGCACGCCTGCCGTGCCGGCAGCGACGGTCCCCACTACGGCGAGCTCGCCGAGGTGGCCTGGACGAGCCTCGACGACGTGGAGGCGCCGCAGCCGGTCGGGCGCAAGCGTGCGAACGCGTTCGGCCTTCACGACATGCTCGGGAACGTCTGGGAGTGGGTCTGGGATCACGCCGACACCGCACGGTACGGCGACTACCGCGTGCTGCGCGGAGGAGGATGGGCCGACCGCCCCTGGAGCGTGCGGGCATCCGTGCGCCGGGGGAGCGCCCCCGATGCGGTCATCGATGATGTCGGCCTCCGGGTCGCTCGGGGTGCTGTCGTCCCTCGTGGGACGGATGAGTTGCAGGGCTGGTCGCGCACCGACGACGCCCGGCGCGCGCACGTGACGGGACCGCTCCCGATCGGCTGGACGCCGCTCGAGCACGCTCTCCGCTGACGAGACCGGGGGCCGGTGCATGTCGACCGCGGAGAACGTGCCCCAGAAACGGAGTCGGCCCCGCCCTCCGATGAGAGGACGGGGCCGACGGGGGGCGGTCCGCTAGTGCTTCTGCGACTCCAGCTCGTTCATCGTGACCGGCGCGATGCGGTCTTCGAAGAACCAGCGTGAGAGCCCTGCGCGCACGCGCTGGGTCACCGTGATCTTGCCGTCGTCGTTCGGACGCACCATGAGCGGCTGGTACTCGTCGAAGCTCACCAGGCGCCAGCGCTCGAAGTCGTCGAGCTGCTCGTGCACCTCGATGTACTCGCCGCCCGGCAGGCGCACGACGCGGCCCGACTCGAAGCCGTGCAGCGCGATCTCGCGATCCTTGCGCTGCAGCGCCAGGCAGACGCGCTTCGTGATGAAGAACGCGATGAACGGGCCGACCACGGTGGCGAACTGCAGAGCGTGGATGACGCCCTCGATCGTGAGCCGGAAGTGCGTGGCGATGAGGTCGGAGCTCGCCGCTGCCCAGAGGGCTGCGTAGAACGTGACACCGGCGGCGCCGATCGCCGTGCGCACCGGCGCGTTGCGAGGACGCTCGGCGATGTGGTGCTCACGACGGTCGCCCGTGACCCAGGCCTCGAAGAACGGGTAGAGCGCGACCGCGGCCATGAACACCAGGAGACCGACGAGCGGGATGAGCACGCCGAACGCCCAGGTGTAGCCGAACGGGTCGATCACATCCAGGTTCGGCGGGATCAGGCGCAGGGCACCGTCGGCGAAGCCGATGTACCAGTCGGGCTGCGTTCCGGCCGACACCGGCGAGGGGTCGTACGGCCCGTAGTTCCAGATCGGGTTGATCGTGAAGAACGAGGCGATCAGCACGATCACGCCGAACACGATGAAGAAGAAGCCGCCGGCCTTGGCCGCGAACGCCGGCAGCACCGGCGCACCCACGACGTTGTCGTTCGTGCGACCGGGAGCGGCGAACTGCGTGTGCTTGTTGACGATCAGCAGCACCATGTGGATGCCGATGAGGGCGATCGTGATCGCCGGCAGCAGCATGATGTGCAGCACGTAGAGGCGCGGGATGATATCGGTGCCCGGGAACTCGTCGCCGAACAGGAGGTACGAGATCCAGGCGCCGGCGACAGGAACGGCCTTGATCATGCCGTCGATGATGCGCAGGCCGTTGCCGGAGAGCAGGTCGTCCGGGAGCGAGTAGCCGGTGAAGCCGAGCGCCATGGCCATGACGAACAGCAGGAAGCCGATCACCCAGTTGAACTCGCGCGGCTTGCGGAACGCGCCGGTGAAGAACACGCGCAGCATGTGCAGACCGATGGCCGCCACGAACAGCAGAGCTGCCCAGTGGTGCACCTGGCGCATGAGCAGACCACCGCGGATCTCGAACGAGATGTCGAGAGCCGAGTGGTACGCGACCGACATCGGGATGCCCTGCAGGGGCACGTACGAACCCTCGTACTCGACCTCGGTCATAGAGGGGTCGAAGAAGAAGGTCAGGAAGGTGCCGCTGAGCAGGATGACGATGAAGCTGTAGAGCGCCACTTCGCCGAGCATGAACGACCAGTGGTCGGGGAAGATCTTGCGGCCGAGGGTCTTGACGGCGGTCGAGGCGCTCGTGCGCTCATCGACGTAGTTGGCCGCCCAGCCCGTGAACCGCATGCCGCGCCCGGGCGCGGTCTCGGCCGACGGTGCCGGCGGGGTCGCAGTGGTACTCACAGTGCACGCTCCCAGAAGCTCGGACCCACAGGTTCGGTGAAGTCGCTCTGCGCGACGAGGTAACCCTCTTCATCCACAGTGATCGGGAGCTGGGGGAGGGGACGGGCCGCCGGTCCGAAGATGACCTCGCAGTGGTTCGCGACGTCGAACTGGGACTGGTGGCAGGGGCACAGCAGGTGGTGCGTCTGCTGCTCGTACAGCGCGACGGGGCACCCGACGTGCGTACAGATCTTGGAGTAGGCGACGATGCCGTCGTACGACCAGCTCGCGCGCTCGGGAAGCTCATTGAGCTCGTCGACAGGGAGGCGCATGAGCAGCACGGCCGCTTTCGCCTTCTCTTCGAGCCGGTGCGACTCGAGCTCGGCGAGCCCCTCAGGAATGACGTGGAACGCCGACCCGATGGTGACCTCGGACGCCTTGATCGGCGTGCCGGAGGGGTCGCGGGTCAACCGCGTTCCGGCCTCCCACATCGTGTGCTTCAGCAGCGCCACGGGGTCTTCCGCGGGCGCGAGGTCGCGGAACAGCGCGATCGCGGGGATCGGGGTAGCGATGACAGCACCGATGAGCGAGTTGCGCACGAGGGCACGACGGGTGAAGCCCGATTCGGCGTTGGCCTCGCGGAAGATCTCGACAGCGCGTTCGCGCGACTCGTCGCTTCCGCGGGTCGGGTGGCGCTCCTCGACGAGTTCGTGACCGTGCATCAGAGCTTTCGACCAGTGCACCGCGCCGATGCCGACGCCCAGGAGGCCGAGCGTGATACCGATGCCCAGGAACATGTTGTTGAGACGGATCGAGCTCGGGTCGAGCTCATCGATCGGGAACAGGATGTACGCGGCCACGGCGAGCACGCTTCCGACGATCGAGAGGAAGAAGAGCGCGCTGATCGTGCGCTCGGCCTGCTTCTCCTTTTTCGGGTCGAGATCGGTGACGCGCAGCCGCTCGGGCGGGAAACCCGGGTTGGGGATCCGGTCGGCGCGCACCACAGCGACAGCGGGCGCGGGCGCCGAGTGATCCTGCTGCTGGGCGACAGCCTTGCCCGCGGTCTCGCCGCTGGCGCCGTCGTGTGCCTCAGCCAATGGTCGTCCTTTCCTCGAAGTTCGTGCGGGCCTAGTTCGACTTCGCGGTGAGCCAGATGGTCACACCGACGAGGGCGCCGAGGCCGAAGATCCAGATGAAGAGGCCCTCGGAGACGGGGCCGAGCGAGCCGAGGTCCCAGCCGCCGACGGAGGGGTTCTCCTGCACGTACAGCAGGTACGTGATGATGTCGTTCTTGTCCTCCGGCGTGAGGTTGAGGTCGCTGAAGACGGGCATGTTCTGCGGGCCGGTGACCATGGCGCCGTAGACGTGCACCGGGTCGACTCCGGCGAGTCCAGGAGCCCACTTGCCCTCGGTGAGGGCGCCGCCGGCGCCCGCCACGTTGTGGCACATGGCGCAGTTGATGCGGAACAGCTCGGCGCCGTTCGCCGCGTCACCATCGCCCGCGATGTAGCGGTCGGCGGGAACGGCCGGGCCGGGTGCGAGGTCGGCGACCCAGGCGGCCATGGCGTCGATCTGGTCTTGCGTGAACTGCACGGGCTTGACCTCGGCCTGCGGGCCCGAGGCCGCCATCGGCATGCGTCCGGTTCCGACCTGGAAGTCGACCGCGAGGGCTCCCGCGCCGATCAGCGTCGGGCCAGCGGCGGTTCCTTCGGCATTGAGCCCGTGGCAGCTCGCGCAGTTCGCGGCGAACAGCTTGCCGCCCTCGTCGATCAACTCGGCGCTGGCCGCGGTGGTCTCCGCGGTGGCAGTGGTCGTGGCGAGCGCGTAGGCGCCGCCCGTGGCGAGGAGGCCGACGACGAGCAGCGCGGTGGTGGCCAGCGGGTGGCGGCGACCAGCGCGGCGGGCGGATGCAGGAGTGGGTGCCATGGTGTGGTGCGTCTCGATTCTGCGGATCATTGGAGGACGTAGATGACGAGGAAGAGGCCGATCCAGACCACGTCAACGAAGTGCCAGTAATAGGACACCACGATCGCGCTGGTCGCGTCCCGATGAGTGAAGGTCTTCACGGCGTATGCCCGGCCGATCACCAGGAGGAACGCGATCAGACCGCCCGTCACGTGGAGGCCGTGGAAGCCCGTCGTGAGGTAGAAGGCCGAGCCGAAGGCGTCGGAGTCGAGCGTGACGTACTCGCTCACGAGAATCGAGTACTCGTAGATCTGGCCGACGACGAAGACGGCGCCCATGGCGTAGGTGAGGAAGAACCACTCGACCATGCCCCACTTCATGGGGCTCCAGCCGGTGCGCTTCGCCTGGAGCCGCTCGGCGGCGAAGACTCCGAACTGGCAGGTCACGCTCGAGAGCACGAGGATGATCGTGTTCACGGTCGCGAACGGGATGTTAAAGAGCTCGGTGCCCTGCTCCCACAGCTGGGGCGAGGTCGACCGCAGTGTGAAGTAGATGGCGAACAGGCCGGCGAAGAACATCACCTCGCTTCCCAGCCAGACGATCGTGCCCACGGCGACGACGTTGGGTCGGTTGATCGTGGGCGCGCTGAGCGAGCTCGAAAGCGAGGTACTGGTCACCTGTTCATTATGACCGATGAAACTGGAGGTTCGGGCCGGGCGACACCCCCGATTCCGACGGGAAAGTAGCATCGAGGCATGTCGACGACCCCCACCTGGCCCCGCATCCTCACCCGCATGCTCGATGGTGACGATCTGTCGATCGCAGAGGCCGCCTGGGCCATGGAGCAGGTGGTCTCGGGGGAGGCCACGGAGGCTCAGCTCGGGGGGTTCCTCGTCGCTCTGCGGGCCAAGGGCGAGACCGTCGACGAGATCGTCGGGTTCCGGGATGCTGCGCTGCGGCACGCGCGCTCGATCGAGATCGACTCCATGGTTCTCGACATCGTCGGAACGGGAGGCGACCCGTACGGAGCCGTCGTCAATGTGTCGTCCATCGCATCCATCGTCGTCGCCGCCGCAGGCGTGCCCGTCGCCAAGCACGGCAATCGAGGCGCGAGCTCGGCGTCGGGGGCCTCAGACGTGCTCAGCGTGCTCGGCGTGAACATCGAGCTCGAGCCCGAGCGCGTCGCCGAGGTGTTCGGCGAGGTGGGCTTGACCTACCTCAACGCCGCCGTGTTCCACCCGGGCTTCCGCCATGCGGGCCCGCCCCGGCGTCAGCTGGGTATCTCGACCGTCTTCAATATCCTCGGGCCGCTCTGCAACCCCGCGCGCCCCGAGGCCTCCGCTGTCGGCGTCGCGAGCCTCGACCGGGTGCCGCTCATGGTTGGCGTCTTTCGCACGCGCGGCGCTACCGCACTGGTGTACCGCGGCGATGACGGCATCGACAAGATCACGACCACGGGGCACAGCCACATCTGGGAGGTGTCGCGCGGTTTCGTCACCGAGCACGATCTCGACCCGCGCGAACTGGGGATCCCGACCGCGGCGATCGACGAGATTCTCGGGTCGACTCCCGAGCACAACGCGGGGCTCGCTCGCGCCGTGCTCGCCGGTGAGGCCGGCCCGGTGCGCGACATCGTGCTGCTCAACGCGGCGGCGGGGCTGGTGTCGTACCGACTCGCGCAGGACCCGGAGCAGCTGCGCCGGCCGCTGCTCGAGCGACTCGATGAGCAGCTCGCCGTCGCGGCCGACGCGATCGACTCGGGTGCTGCTGCGGCGAAGCTCGAGTCCTGGGCCAGGGCCACGCAGCGGCACGCATAGGTCGCCCGGCTGGCTCTGTCGGCCAACACCGTGGCTTCCGGCGGAGGCCGTGCGCTGCGGCGCACGGTGTTGACCGTTTGGCACGCTCTCGCTGCCAGCCCTTGCGATTGCGCGGCCCGGAGGTCAGACGTGGGGCGGATGTACCGGCTCACGCGGCACCATGCCGGAGCCCTCGAGCACCTCGAAGACGAGCTGGGTCTCGACATGGCGCACGTGCGGGTGGGTCGTGAGGTGCTCGAGCACGAGCTCTCGCAGCGCGGCGGCCGACTCCACCGCGACGTGCAGCAGGTAGTCGTCGGCCCCGGCAACGTGGAAGGCCGTGAGCACGCTCGGCAGCGACCGCACGCGCTGCTCGAAGCCGCGGATCTGCTCGCGCCCGTGGGTGCCGAGACGCACGGTGATGAGCGCTTGCAGGGTGAGTCCGAGCGCGGCCGGATCGATGTCGGCGCGGAAACCACGGATGACGCCGCGGTCGCGAAGCGAGCGCAGCCGCTGGGTGCACGTCGACTCGGCGATGCCGACCCGGGCGGCGAGCGCGGCGTTGGTAAGGCGCCCGTTGCGCTCGAGCTCGGCGAGCATCGAGAGGTCGATGGCGTCGAGGGATGCGGGGCGCGCGTTCTGCGGATCCGATGAGCCGAGCATCCCGCCAGCATGAAGCATGCGCGTCGCAAGCGTCAATCGGCGCAGAACCTGCGGTTTCATCTCACTTCTGCCGCAGAGAGCGCCAGAATCGACGCATGACGAGCAACGACGCTTCGGGTCTGCACGACGCCTTCGAGACGATCGCCGTGCGCGCGGGGCGCGGCGACCTGACCGCGCTGGGCGTGCACGCGTTGCCGATCGACTTGTCGACGACGAATCCGCTGCCGGACATCGACGCCGGGGGAGCGTCGTACGAGGCGATCGCGACCGGCGGGCATCCGACCGAGGGCGGCAACGTCTACGCGCGGCTGTGGAATCCGACCGTCGCGCGCTTCGAGGAGGCGCTCGCCACGCTCGAGGGTGCTGCTGAGGCCGTGGCCTTTGCTTCGGGCATGGCAGCCTTCTCGGCCATGCTCCTCGCGGCGATGAACCGCGGTCGGGGCCGGCATGTCGTCGCGGTGCGCCCGCTCTACGGCGGCACCGATCACCTGCTGGCCTCGGGGCTGCTCGGCGCTGAGACGACGTTCTGCGCCCCCGACGAGGTCGGCGATGCGGTGCGCGACGACACGTGCCTCGTCGTCATGGAGACACCGTGCAACCCCACGCTCGAGCTCGTCGACATCGCCGCGATCGTCGCGGCGGCGGGCGACGTGCCGGTCATGGTCGACAGCACCTTCGCGACGCCCGTGCTGCAGAACCCGCTCGCGCAGGGCGCAGCCCTCGTGCTGCACAGCGCCACGAAGTACCTGGGTGGCCACGGCGACGCCATGGGGGGAGTGGTCGCGACGAGCGCCGAGTGGGCGACGGCGATCCGCCCTGTGCGAGCCATCACGGGCGGGCTGCTCCACCCGCTCGGCGCCTACCTGCTGCACCGCGGGCTGCCGACGCTCGCGCTGCGCGTGCGCGCGCAGCAGGCGACGGCGGGGGATCTGGCCGTGCTGCTGGCCCAGCACCCCGCCGTCGCGCGCGTGCACTACCCGGGCCTGCCCGGATCCGACCCGCGCGGGCTGCTCGGCACGCAGCTGCGCGGGCCCGGGGCGATGCTGGCCCTCGACCTGGCGGGGGGATACACGGCCGCGCAGGCGCTCACGGGATCGCTGCGGCTCTTCACGCACGCCGTGTCGCTCGGGGGCGTCGATTCGCTGGTGCAGCATCCGGCATCGCTCACGCACCGCCCGGTGGCGCCGGATGCCCGCCCCGGGGCTGGCATCGTGCGCCTGTCGATCGGCCTCGAGTCGGGGGTCGACCTCTGGCGCGACCTCGAGGCCGCGCTCGACGCCGTGCTCGACGGCGCCGCGCTCGAGCATTCGCCGGTTCAGACCTCGGCGACGTAATACCAGCGCCCGCCCTCGCGCACGAACGTGCTGCGTTCGCGTTGGGAGCCACGGGCGTCGGGGGAGCGCCAGAACGCTTCAAACTCGACCTCGCCTCGGGCGTCGAGCGGGCCGCCGGCCGAGCGGTCGATGATGTCGAGGCGGTACCAGCGCAGTTCGGGGTCGAGCTCGAGGGTCGCGGGCCTCGTCGAGGGGTGCCAGGTCGCGAGCAGGTAGGCGGCGTCGCCGACGGCGAAGGCGCTGAAGCGCGAGCGCATGAGCGCCTCAGCCATCGGGGCGACGGCGTCGCCGCGGTGCGGCGGTTCGCAGCACTCGGCGTAGGGGAGTCCGCTCAGGCACGGGCAGCGCATCATCATGCGCTCGTGCGCAGAACCTTCTCCATCGCCTTGCCCTTGGCAAGCTCATCGACAAGCTTGTCGAGGTAGCGCACTTGCTGCATCAGCGACTCCTCGATCTCTTCGACCCGCACGCCGCAGATCACGCCGGTGATGAGCGAGGCGTTCGCGTTGAGGTGCGATTGGGCAAAGAAGTCGGCGAACGTCGTCTGGTCGGCCACGTGCTGTGCAATGGCGGCACTGTCGAACCCCGTCAGCCAGGTGATGACCTCGTCGAGCTCTGCCGGCGTGCGGCCCTTCCGCTCGAGCTTGGCGATGTAGAGCGGATACACCTGCCCGAACGGCATGCGCGCGACGCGCTCGAGGGTTGCGGGTGCCGTCGCCATAATCAGTTCTCGATGAGTCGCAGCATCGTGCCGTCGAGGTCGACGAGGAAGGCTGCGCGGGCTCCCCACGGCTGGTGCTCGATCGGCGTCAGGCGCGGGATGCCCGTGACGCCGTGCGGGATGCTTGCGAGAGCGAACGCCGCGTGCAGGTCATCCAGGTCGTCGACGCGGAGGTTCGCCTGATGGTCGCTCGTCGCCGGATCGAGATCGCGGTGAGGGAAGAACTCGAGCGTGAGGCCACCGCGGCTCATGATGAGCCAGCCCGCGTCACGGTAGCTCTCGACGAACCCGAGCGCCTCGTAGAACGCGGCGGTCGCGTCAAGATCGCGCGATGGGAGCGTCGGGACGGCGCGGTCTGTCATGCGGGGAGTGTATCCATCAGGCGGGCACGGGTGCAGTACGGGGCCCGTGTGCGCTACGGTCTGGCGCACGACGAGGGAGGGTGGTGTTTCGTGAAGTTCATGATCAGCGTGATCGATAATGAAACTGATTCGGGAAACTCCGTAGAGATGGCGGCGATCGACGCGTTCAACGCGCAGTTGCAGAGCGCAGGCCAGTTGATCATGGCGGAGGGCTTGGCCTCGCCTCGGGCATCCGTCGTCGTCGACAATCGCGGGGGAGCGGGGCTCGTCACTCCCGGCCCGCTGCACGACACCGAGCAGTACGTCTCGGGGTTCTGGATCATTGAGGCGGCCGACCGGGATGCGGCGCTCGCGCTCGCTGCCGAGGGGTCGCGCGCCTGCAACCGCGTTGTCGAGCTGCGGCCGTTCTTCGGGGGATATGCGCCGGCTATGCCGTCGGCACGGCTGCGCCGCTGACGACCTGCCAGCGGCCGTCCACGATGCGCCACGAGCGCGAGTAGGTGAGCGTTGCTTCGATGCGATCGCCGTTCCACAGGATGACCGCGTCGACGGCCGTCTGCGTCTCTCCGGCGCCGTCGTGCTCGGTCGAGTGACGCGACAGCGCGGTGAGGCGTTCGAAGCGCGTGGCGCCCGTGCGATGCGATTCGAGGTCGTCGAGTTTGCCGATGGTCGTGCCATCGGGAAGCGTGAACGCGAGCTCGTCGGCGATGAGCGCGTCGAGCGTTTCGAGGTCGCTCGTGCGCATGGCGTCGAGCAGCAGGTCTTCGGCGTCGTCGAGGGATAGGCCGTGGGCGTCGAGAGTCGGCATGCTTCGAACCTATCGACGGGGAGAATGCTCGGGGAGAGAGGCTGAAGCACGCTCAGGGCGAACAGCCCTCGTCGCGCGTGACGCTCACTGACATAATGTGGATTATCGGATAACACAACCCGATCTCGATCTATGAGTCTGCTGAGATAACACTGGTGTGATCCTTTCGGATACGTGCAGTGTGGTTCACTTGTTTTCGGAGGGGAGTATCCCCGTCTTGTGTCGCGTCGTCACTCCGATCCGTCCGCACGGATCCGGCGCCACGGGCCGACCTCAGACCTTTTCGGCCGGGAAAGACCTCCTGAATCGCCTCATTGACCATTCAGGAGTTCCTTCATGGACGTACCCCTCTGGCTCTGGATCGCCGTGCTCGGCGTCATCCTCCTCATGCTCGCGATCGATCTGTTCGCCCATCGCAAGGCCCACGTCATCGGCGTACGCGAGGCCGCGGTGTGGTCGATTATCTGGGTCACGCTGGGCGTCGCCTTCGGCGGCTACATCTGGTGGGAGTACGGCGCCGAGCTCGGGCAGCAGTACTACGCCGGCTACCTGATCGAGAAGTCGCTGGCGGTCGACAACGTGTTCGTGTGGGCGATCATCTTCGCCTTCTTCGGGGTGCCCCGCGAGTTCCAGCACCGCGTTCTCTTCCTCGGCGTGATCGGCGCGCTCGTCTTCCGGGCGATCTTCATCGCCCTCGGCGCCGTCCTCATCGACCAGTTCTCGTGGATCCTCTACGTCTTCGCCGCATTCCTGCTCTACACCGGGTACGTCATGATCCGGAAGCGCAACGAGCACATGGATGTCGCGAACTCCAAGATCCTCAAGACCTTCAAACGTTTCGTGCCGATGACCGACGCCTACCACGGGCAGAAGTTCCTCATCCGCAAGGCCGGCGTCATCGTCGCCACTCCCCTCCTCGCCGTACTCGTGCTCGTCGAGGTGACCGACATCATCTTCGCCGTCGACTCGATCCCTGCGATCTTCGGCGTGACGAGCGAGCCGTTCATCGTGTTCACGGCGAACGCCTTCGCGATTCTCGGTCTGCGCGCGATGTACTTCTTGCTCGCCGACCTCATGCACCGCTTCATCTACCTGAAGCTCGGCCTGGCCTTCGTGCTCATCTGGGTCGGCATCAAGATGCTGCTGCTCGACGTCTACAAGATCCCGACGAGCGTCTCGCTCGGCGTCGTCGCGCTCATCATCACGATCTCGATCGTCACGAGCCTTCGTGCTACCCGCGGAGAGGGGCGCCACGCCGTCGAGGTCGAGAACGCTCCCCCGTTCCGCATCGCGAGCGAGGCAGAGCAGGCCGAGGCAGAGCCGGTCTGGCGGCGGCCGTCGCGTCGCGCGGCGGTGATCGCCGACTCCTCCTCGTCCCCTGTGCAGGGTGACGGGCCCTCCGATCAGGATGCTGCGACCGAGCGCAGCAGCCGCGCCGGGTCGTAGGGCTCGACGGGTAGACCGGGGGCGGGCTTCTCGATTGAGAGCAGCTCGCCCTCGGTCTCATTCCAGCGTGTACCGGCGTCGTCCGATGGCGAACCAGACGAGAGTGCCCAGCAACGGAGCGAAGACCACGACGGCTGTCCATCCGGCCGACTCGAGCACCGACATGGATCGATACCGGCGGATGATCGACACGAGCCCCACGATCGCGATGCTCACCAGCACCAGCGGCACGATCGAGTAGACGAGGTCGAACCACGCGGGAGCGACCGGATCGACGAGCTCCTGCGCGATGACGAGCATTCCTGGGCCGATGCCGGACAGATCCGATGTCATGTCGAGAGTCTCTCAGACTCCCCCGGCGGCCGTGCGAAGCAGGCGCGGCAGGTCGTACGGCTCGAACGGCTGGCCCGAGCGCAGCAGCTCGTCCGCGGTGAACCACCCGTGCTGCGTCATATCGACGTGCTCCGACTCGGTCCAGTTCGTCGAGACCGGCTCGAACCGCTCGCACCGCAGAAGAAAGTACTCGGCGTGGCCGCGGTCGTGATCCGCTTCGTCCCACGCGACGTCGAAGTCGAGGCTCCACACGGGCTCCCCCACGCTGTCGACGACGAGTCCGGTCTCTTCGAACAGCTCGCGGATCGCCGCCTCTTCGTGGGTCTCCCCCGGGTCGACTCCCCCACCGGGCGTGATCCAGCGCGCGAACCGCGTGGAATCGGGCGCGGCTGTCATGAACAGCAGCGCGGCCCCGTCCTCGTCCATGAGAATGATTCGGGATGTCCGGCGCAGGCCCGGGGTCGGGGCCACGTCGCTACTCCCCCGAGGCGTCGGCGCTGAACGCGGTGAAGTAGCTCACATCGCCCACGAGCCGCGTGTTGTCGGCCGGAACCGGATCGACCGCGGCCTGCGCGACCTCGGCCGCGAACTCGCTGACGTTGTAGAGCTTGCCCGCCGCTTCTTTCCGCGCGTCGATCGCGCCAGGCGCGGCGCGCTCGAGCAGGGTCGCCGTGATGGTGCCCTCGATCATGTCGCCCGACACAACCGTGAAGCCGATGCCCTTGGCCTCGAGCGTCGGGATGAGCGCCCGCAAGGCGTCCTCCCCCGCGCGCTTCGACGAGGCGACGGCCTCGTACTCGGGCATCGTCGGCACCGTGCGGATGAAGTGCGCCTGGTGGCTCGTCACGAAGACGACGCGGCCGCCCGGGCCCATGAGCTCGGCGCCCTGCGTCAAGACGTTCACCTGCGCGTCCCGATTGAGCTTGAGGGCGTAGTCGTCGCCCATGCCCGACTCCATGCCCCCGGAGGCGTTGAGCACGAGGATGTCGAGGCGGCCGAAGCGCTCGCGCACGGCATCCATCATCGCCGCAACGGACGCGGCGTCGGTGAGGTCGGCGCCGATGGCGATCGCCTGCCCGCCCGCGGCCTCGATCTCGGCGACGAGCTTCTCGGCGCGCGGCGCCTTGGCGCGGTAGTTGATAACGACGTTCGCGCCGGCCGCGGCGAAGTACTTCACCGTGTCGGCGCCGATGCCGCGCGAGGAGCCGGTCACGAGGGCGGTTGTGCCGGCGAGCGAGCCGGGCTGCAGAGGGCTGTTCACGGTTCACGACCCTACCGGCTGCGCGGTCAGGGCGCGCTCCGAGAGCCCGGTGATAGCGTGAGCGGAGCGCGGTTTTCTGAGGGAGGGGCGACGTGGTCGATCTGACGCAGTACCTCTGGATCGTGTGGCTGGTCTTCGTGATCGTCTGCGTGATCATCGAGGTTCTCACGCTCGAGTTCACGTTCCTGATGATCGCTGCCGGGTCGCTCCTCGGGGGTCTCGGGTCGAACCTCCTCGGGGCCGAATGGTGGGTTCAGATCCTCGCCGCAGCGATCATCGCCGGCCTGCTGCTGTTCACCATCCGGCCGCTGCTCCTGAAGACGCTCGATCGCGGGCGTGAGCCGGCGCGCACCAATGTCGATGCGCTCGTGGGCATGGCCGCTCGCGTCACGACGGCCTTCGTCGACGGCGCCGGCTATGTCAAGCTCGCCAACGGCGAGACCTGGACCGCGCGCCTCGATGTCGAGGACGACGCTGCAGTTCTGGCGGAGGGCGATCGCACGATCGTCGTCCGCATCGAGGGGGCGACCGCTGTCGTGGCGCCCCGAGAGAGGAGCGAGACCGCATGATCTCTGCCGATGCATTCTTCGGGCAGCTGTTCGTGACCGCCCTGCTGGTGGTCGTCGGCATCTTCGTAATCGTCGTCATCCTGCGGTCGATCCGCATCGTGCCGCAGGCCTACGCGGGGGTCGTCGAGCGACTCGGGCGGTACCAGCGCACGCTGCAGCCCGGCCTGAACATCCTCATCCCCTTCATCGATCGACTGCGGCCGCTCGTCGACATGCGCGAGCAGGTCGTCTCGTTCCCGCCCCAGCCCGTCATCACCGAGGACAACCTGGTGGTGTCGATCGACACGGTCATCTACTTCCAGGTGACGGATGCCCGTGCCGCGACCTACGAGATCGCCAACTACCTCGCCGGTGTCGAGCAGCTGACCGTGACGACGCTGCGCAACGTGGTGGGTGGCCTGAACCTCGAAGAGGCGCTCACCAGTC
The DNA here is from genome assembly GCF_051860105.1 of Microcella sp. GTDB lineage: Bacteria > Actinomycetota > Actinomycetes > Actinomycetales > Microbacteriaceae > Microcella. Next base: position 104,483 of record NZ_JBHYEO010000002.1, on the reverse strand, counting down.
GTGACAACATCAACGGCCAGCTGCGCGTCGTGCTCGACGAGGCGACGGGCAAGTGGGGTCTGCGCGTCAACCGCGTCGAGCTCAAGGCCATCGACCCGCCCCTGAGCATCCAGGACTCGATGGAGAAGCAGATGCGCGCTGAGCGTGACCGCCGCGCCGTCATCCTGACCTCCGAGGGTTCGAAGCAGTCGCAGATCCTCGAGGCGGAGGGTGCTCGCCAGTCGGCCATCCTCAAGGCGGAGGGTGAAGCCCAGGCGCAGATCCTCAAGGCCGAGGCCGAGGCGAAGGCGATCACGATCGTCTTCGACGCCATCCACAAGGGCAACCCCGACGCGCAGCTGCTCGCCTACGAGTACCTGCAGACCCTGCCGAAGCTCGCCGAGGGCGACGCGAACAAGCTCTGGATCATCCCGAGCGAGCTCACGGAGGCGCTCAAGGGCATCGGCCAGGGCTTCTTCGGGGCCGGCGATGGGGGCGCGGCCGCGAAGCCGGCACCCAAGGCCTGATGCCTGACGGGCGGTCTGCTGTCGAGCTGCCGTACTTCGCGCCCGCTCGGCCGCGCGTGCTGGCCCATCGCGGGCTCGCGATCGATGCGCCGGAGAACACGCTGCTGGCATTCGCTCACGCTCTCGCGCTCGGCGTGACGCACATCGAGACCGATGTGCACGCGAGCGCCGATGGTGCGGCTGTGATCGCGCACGATGCCGACCTCAGCCGCGTCGAGGGGCGTGCCCTGCGCGTCGCCGATCTCACCGTGGCCGAGCTCGCCCGGCTCGACCTCGGTGACGGCCAGCACATGCCGACTCTGGCGGAAGCCCTCGCGGCGTTCCCCGACGCGCGCTTCAACATCGATCTGAAGAGTGCCGATGCCGTGACGCCTGCCGTCGACGCGATCCGTGCCGCGCGCGCCGACGATCGAGTTCTCCTGACCTCGTTCAGCGAGCGCCGACGCCGGGCGGCTCTCGCGCAGCTGCCGGGCGTGGCGACGAGCGCCTCCGGTCCGCGGTTCGCCGCAGCGCTCCTGGCCTCGATCGTTCGCGGCGGCCCCGTCGTGCGATCCGCGCTCCGCGGGCTCCATGCCGTGCAGATACCGACGCGCGCGATCGGGCTCGACACGGTGTCGCCCGCGCGCATCCGGGCCTTCCACGCCGCGGGCGTCGAGATCCACGTGTGGACGATCAACGATGAGCCCGAGATGCGACGACTGCTCCAACTGGGCGTCGACGGAATCGTCACCGATCGTGCCGACCGCGCTGTGCGGGTGGTCAGCACACTGGGGTGACGCTGGCAAAGTTCTGGGAAGCACCCCCCGGCGGCTCTGCGCGGGGGGCCAACGGGTCTATACCTATACATGAACTTTGACTGCACGTCCGCGCCCACATCGCCGCGGCCGAGCGAGGACGCGGAGAGGACGCATGATGGCGGAGCGCACGTTGCGGGGCATGAGGCTCGGCTCGCAGAGCATGCAGAGCGAAGAGGGCGTCGAGTTCGCCGACCGGCAGCGCGCTCAGTACCGCACCGCCGACGGAGAGACCTTCGACGTCATCTTCTCCGCCGATGCCGAGCTTCCCGACACGTGGGAGTCGCCCAAGACCGGCCGTGACGGCGTGCTGCTCGCACCGGATGGAACGCCCGTCGACATCGAGATCGGCGAGATCAAGGCGCCCCGCACGCACTGGGACATGCTGCTTGAGCGCCGCACGCGCGACGAGCTCGAAGAGCTGCTGCAGGAGCGCCTCGAGCTGCTGCGCGCCCGTCGCGGCGGCGGCGAGCGACTGGGCGCCTGACTACGGCGTCGCTTCGCGGTGGATCGGGCCGCGGCCGAAGCGGGCCGACAGCCCCCAGCCGGTGACGCGCACGAGCGCTTCGGCCACGATGCCGGGCCCCATCTTCGAGCTGCCGTTTTCGCGTTCGACGAACGCGATGGGGTGCTCGAGCACGGCGCCGCCCGCTGATTCGACCCGCCAGGCGAGTTCCACCTGGAAGCAGTAGCCCTGCGACGACACGACGGCGCGGTCGAGCCCGCGCAGTGCGCTCGTGCGGTAGGCGCGGAATCCCGCCGTCAGGTCGTGGATGCTCGAGCGCAGCATCCACCGCGCATAGCGGTTGCCCGACCGTGAGATCGCGCGTCGCGGCCACGGCCAGTTGACCACGCGACCGCCGTCGACCCAGCGCGAGCCGATCACGAGATCGCCCGGACCGCTCTCGAGCAGCCCGAGCATGGCGGGCAGTTCGGCGGGGTCGTGCGAACCGTCGGCGTCGATCTCGACGACCGCCTCGTAGCCTCCCTCGAAGGCGCGTGCGAAACCGTGCAGGTAAGCGGCCCCGAGTCCCGCCTTCTCCGGACGGTGCAGCACGTCGATGTGAGCGTCGCGCGCCGCGAGCTCGTCAGCGATGCCGCCGGTGCCATCGGGCGAGCCGTCGTCGACGATGAGGATGTCGGCCTCGGGCACCGCGCGGCGGATGCGGTCGATGATCGAGCGGATGCTCTCGGCCTCGTTGTAGGTCGGCACGATCACGAGCGTGCGCATCAGCGCGGCCCGTCGGGCGTGTCGTGCACGCGGGTGACCGCTCGACCTCGCCGGCCGATGAGCAGACCGGCGAGGCCGATCGTGAGCAATCCGAAGAGGATGACACCCCACTCGACCGTGCGTCCCAGGGCATGGGCGGGCGTGACCGTGTCGCTCAGCGGAACCTCTTGCACCATGGTTCCGGGCTCGAACAGCGGCAGGCTGTCGAGGGTCGACCCGTCGGGCAGCACGATGGCGCTCGCGCCGACGGTCGAGGCGTTGACGAGCGCGCGACCCGACTCGATGGCGCGCAGGCGCGCGATCGCGAGCTGCTGCACGCTCTGATCGCTGACCCCGAAGTCGGCGTTGTTGGTGGGAGCGAGCAGCAGCTGGGCGCCCTCGTCGATCTGGCGGGCGAGCAGGTCGTCATCGACGATGTCGTAGCAGATCGAGATGCCCGCGATGACGCCGTCGAGATCGACTACGGTGTCGCGCTGCCCGAACGAGTAGTCGCGGGGCACGAGGTCGAACAGTCGCGGCGCGAGCGGGTAGAAGAAGTCGCGCGCCGGCAGGTACTCGGCGAAGGGCACGGGGTGCACCTTGTCGTACTGGTCGACCGCGCCCTCCCCCGCGCGCCAGAGCAGCACCGAGTTGAACGTCTCGGCGCCGTCGACGGTGATCGTGCCGGCGACCACGGGGGCGTCGAGTCGATCGCTCACGACGTCGAGCACGGAGGCCGCGTACTCGCTGCGCAGCGGGTCGAGGTCGCTCGCGTTCTCGGGCCAGACCACGACATCGAGATCGAGGTCTTGATCGAACAGCGGCCGTGTGGCGTCGTAGTGGTCCTGCAGAATCTGGCCCTGCTCGAATCGGGCGAACAGACCCGAGTCGGAGTCGCCCTGCACCGCGGCGACCGAGATCGTGCCTGTCGTGGCGATCGGCACGGCCGGCCAGACGAGCAGGGCGGTGGATGCTCCGGCCACGAGGATGCCGCGGCGCAGCATCCCGACCCGACGCTCGATGGCGACCGCGACGAGCAGGGCCGAGAACCACGCCAGCAGGAAGGTCAGGCCGGAGAACCCCACCCAGGCGGCCCAGTGCGCGAGAGGGCCTTCCGCCTGACTGTGCGCGAGGCGGCCCCAGGCGAAGCCGCCGAACGGGAAGACGCTCGCGACGGCCTCACGGGTCGTCCACGCCGCGGCGACGACCGCGGGGGTCAGGATCAGCCGTCCGGCGACTCCCGGCCAGGCCCGCGGAACCCAGCGCCATACGAGCGTGATGAGCACGCCGCCGAGCGCCGTGAACACCACCTGCGCGAGGGTGAGAGCGAGCCATGGCACGATCCCGAGATAGACCGTCAGCCACTCGATGAGGATCCCGTAGTACGAGAATCCGCTCACGGCGCCGACGAGCAGGGCGCCCGCGATACTGCGACCGCGCAGACTGGCGAGCACGAGCGCGGTGCCCACGATCGTCATCGGCCACCAGGCGATGTCCGGGTATCCGAGATCCATCAGCCAGCCGCCGGTGATGGCCATGAGCAGCGCGAGATCGAGCGAGAGCGGTCGGGCGACGACGGTCGCGCTGGCCGGGATCGTCGAGGTCACGAGGCAGAATCCTAGGCGAACGGGCACGGTGACGAACTCAGGCGACCGAGCTGTAGGCGACGATGCCACGGCGGATCGCGTCGAGCGAGCTGCGGGCGGTGCGCCCCACCTGACCATCGGCCACGATCGAGATCTGGTCGAGCAGGTCGATCGTCTGCTTCGTCCAGCGCACGAAGTCGCCGGCGGCGAGATCGGCGTCGCGCAGCACCGTGTCGAGCGACCCGCCCGCAGCCCAGCGCTGCATCGGGAGGGCGAGGGTCGTGGCGAGGGGCTCGCTGCCTGGCAACCGGTGCTCGCGCTCGAGGTCGTCGAGCCGCGCCCAGAGCTCCTGGGTTCGTTCGAGCGCGGGGCGGAAGGCTCCGCGCGGCAGGGCGTACTCCGGCGCCTGCCCGTCGTCGCGTCGCGCTTCGAAGACGATCGCGCTCGCCATCGCGGCGAGCGCGGGTGCATCGAGATCGCGCCAGAGCCCACGGCGCAGGCTCTCGGCGACGAGGAGGTCGCGTTCGCCGTAGATGCGCCGCAGAGAGCGACCGTGCGTCGTGAGACCGAGACGACCGTGCTCGTCGGTCTCGAGGTACTGCAGCTCGGCCAGGATGTCAGTGATGCGGTCGAAGACCGCCGCGACCGCCCCCGTGCGACCGGTGATCTGCCGGCTGACCTTCTCGGTCTCGCGCTTCAGGCGGTACCAGCGCTCCGCCCATCGCGCGTGCGCCTCGCGGTCGGCGCATCCGTGGCACGGGTGCTTGCGCATGCGGGTGCGCACGCCCTCGATCTGCTTCTGCCGCCGCATCTTGTCGGCCTTCTCGCCCGGCTCCCCCACCCGTCGCGTTCCGCGCTCGAGGTCGCTGAGCTCGCGTCGCAGCGCGGCGTACTGCTCGTAGTCACCGAGGTGGCAGGTCATGGCGCGCGCGTATCCGTCGAGAGCTTCCTGGTTCTTGCGCACCGTCCGGGCGAGGTCGACGACCGCCCGGTCGGCCTGGAACTGCGCAAAGCTCGACTCGAGCACCTCGCGCGTGCGCTCACGGCCGAACTGCTCGATGAGGTTGACAGCCATGTTGTAGGTGGGCCGGAAGCTCGAGTTCAACGGGTAGGTGCGGCGCGAGGCGAGAGAAGCGACCGCCTGCGGGTCGAGCCCGCCCGTCCACTGGATGACCGAGTGACCCTCGGTGTCGATGCCGCGCCGCCCGGCACGGCCGGTGAGCTGCGTGTACTCACCGGGCGTGATCGGAACACGCGCTTCGCCGTTGAACTTCTCGAGCTTCTCGAGCACGACGGTGCGCGCGGGCATGTTAATGCCGAGGGCGAGCGTCTCGGTCGCGAAGACGACGCGCAGCAGCTTCTTCTGGAAGAGCTCTTCCACGACCTCCTTGAAGGCCGGAAGCAGCCCCGCGTGGTGCGCGGCGACACCCCTCTGCAGGCCGTCGAGCCACTCCCAGTAGCCGAGCACGGCGAGGTCGTCGTCGCGCAGGGTGCGGCAGCGCTCCTCGACGATGAGGCGGATCTCCTCCCGCTCGGCGGCATCCGTCAGGCGGATGCCCGACCGCACCAGCTGAGTGACCGCGGCGTCGCAACCCGCCCGACTGAAGATGAAGAAGATCGCGGGCAGCAGGTTGCGGGCCCCGAGCATCCCGACGATCTCGGCGCGATCGGCGCGCCCCTCCCCTGCTGGCCGCTTCTCCCAGCGCCGCGGGTGGTGCTGGCGACCGCGGTGCGGCGTGTGCCCACCGGCCTTCGCGAGCTGCACGAGCTCGGGGTTGACGCGGTTGGTCGCCGCCTTGCCCGACGAGTCGAACAGGTCGAGCAGCTTCGAGCGCACGAGCACGTGCTGCTCGAGGGGCACGGGGCGCGTCTCGCTCACGATGACATCGGTGTCGCCGCGCACGGCCTGCAGCCAGTCTCCGAACTCTTCCGCGTTCGACACGGTCGCGCTGAGCGAGATCATGCGCACGTGGGCCGGGAGGTGGATGATGACCTCCTCCCACACGGCCCCGCGGAACCGGTCGGCGAGATAGTGCACCTCATCCATGACGACGAAGGCGAGGTCGGTGAGCAGATCGGAGTCGGCGTAGAGCATGTTGCGCAGCACCTCGGTGGTCATGACCACGATGCGGGCACGCGCATTGATGTTGGTGTCGCCGGTCAGCAGACCGACCTCGCTGTGGCCGTACTGGGCCACGAGCTCGGTGTACTTCTGATTGCTGAGCGCCTTCATCGGCGCCGTGTAGAAGATCTTCGCCGTCGGCTCGAACATGGCCAGGAAGACGGCGAACTCGGCGACGATCGTCTTGCCGGCGCCGGTCGGAGCCGCGACGAGCACGCTGCGACCCTGCTCGAGGGCCGCGCAAGCGGCGTGCTGGAACGGGTCGAGCTCGATCGTCAGGCCGTCGCGGAAGGCGCGCAACCGCGGCAACGAGCGGAGTTCGCGCTGAGCCGCGTACCGCTCGGCAGGGCTGGGGCCGGTGTCGTCGCGGGCGAGGTCAGTCATCGACGCGGATGCCGTACTCGGCGTTGAGCGCCGCCTCGCGTTTGGCGACCCGCTTGTCGTTGACGGAGGCGATGCCGGCCGCCCCGAAGTAGAGCCCCACCATGGGGATGGCGAGCATGACCATCGAGAGAACATCGGCCGCAGGGGTCGCGATGGCGGTGAACGCCGTGATGCCCAGGATCGCCCAGCGCCAGGCTTTCAGGATTCCGGCTCCGGTGATCACGCGGGCCAGGTTGAGCGCCACGAGCACGACCGGGAAGAGGAAGCCCACGCCGATGGCGAGGATGAACTTGATCGCGAAGTCGAGGTAGATGCGCGCGCTGAGCAGAGTGGCCGATTCGCCGAAGGCGAAGCTCGTGAGCAGGATGACGATGTTCGGGAACACGAACCAGGCGGCGAGGCATCCGCCCACGAACAGCGGCACGGCCGCGGCGATGAAGCCGACCGCGAACTTCTTCTCGCGCTGGTGGAGGGCCGGCACGATGAACGCCCACAGCTGGTACAGCCAGATGGGCGACGACGCCACGATGCCGATGAGGAACATGATGAGCAGGCGTGTGTCGAAGGCCTCGCCGATCGTCGTGTATGCGAGCGTCGCGTCGCGATCTTGCGATTCGGCCACCGCCAGCACCGGGGCGCTGAGCGCCGCCCAGACGTAGTCGACGGCCCACCAGGCCGGGATCGAGAACGCGACGATCGCGACCGCGGAGATCGTGATGCGCTTGCGCAGTTCGACGAGGTGCTGCCCGAGGGACATGCGGCCCTCGGGATTCCGGGGCCGCGGTTCGCGGCCGGCCACGGACTACTTCGTCGAGGAGGAGTCGGTGCTGTCGGCCTTCGGAGCGGTGCCCGCCTCCGTGCCCGACTCGCCATCGACGTCCTTGTTCTTGATCTCCTTCTTGAAGATCGTCATCGACTGGCCGAGGCTGCGGGCGAGCTGGGGCAGCTTGGGCGCGGCGAAGAGCAGGATGACCACGAGCAGCAGGATGAGGCCAGTCCAGCCTCCGAGATTTGCCGGCATTGTCGCTACGTCCTTACGTCTACAGGTGCGGTGCTGGTGAGTCTAGCGCGGTCGGCTCGGCGCTTCCCGCGTTCACAGCCCCTGCTCGGCACCGCCGTGCGTCGGGCTCAGACCGCGTCGTCGGCCGCGAGAGCCGCCCGGGCCCAGTCGGCCACGGCGGCGCGCGCGCTCGCGGGCTCGACGATCTCGACGGCTCCGGCCAGGCGGGCGGCGATGCGGCCCAGGAGCCCTGAGTGGGCGATGCGGAGCGTCACCGTCGCGCGCTCCCCCTCGATGCTCAGCGGGTCATCGGGGCCCCGGTAATCGGCGATGAGCGGCAGAGCGGCCACCGGCATGCAGAGCGTCACGCGCTCGTCGCCCGACGCGCCCGCGAAGAGATCGTCGGTCGAGGACTCCGTCTCGTGCGTCTCGGCATCGCCGAGCAGCTCGATGCTCGCCATGCGGTCGAGCAGGAAGGTGCGCTCCGCGTCGCGCGTGAGGCACCAGCCGCGCAGGTACCAGGCGTCGTCGACGCCGTCGAAGCTCATCGGATCGACCTCGCGCACCTGCCGTTCGCCCCGCGTCGTCACGTAGTCGATGCGCACCCGCCGCCACGTCGAGACCGCCTCGACGAGCGTGGCCTGGATGCTGGCCAGCTCACCCGCACGCACCGCGAGCGGCGTCGGCGTGCCGGTGGCTCCGCGCGCGAGCTTGGCCATCAGCTCGACGATGTCGACCCGGGCCGCGAACTCGGGCCGGGCCGCGACGCGCTGGAGTCCCGCGAGCAGCGCGGCGGCCTCGCGCGACGAGAACCGGGGCTTGTCCTCCATCGGAGCGGCCCGGAAACGGATGATGCCGCGCTCGTCGAAGTCGTCCCAGTCGATGTCGAAGAGCGTCTCGTGCGTATAGGTGCCGTCTGCGCCGGGCGTTCCGCTCATCGCGATGAGCATGACGGCCTTGCGCATCTCATCGGCGGTCGTGCCGAAGTGCTTCGCCGCCTCATCCACCGTGACGCGCACCTGGTCGATCAGGTAGGGCACGAGCGCGAGGAGGAAGGCGAGCTTGTCTTGCGCCTTCGGGGGTGCGGGCCGCTCAGCCATGCGTCTGCACCACCCTCTGCCACCGCGCGCGCACGGCGTCGCGCAGCGCGGCGGGTGCCAGCACCTGCACGTCGGCGCCGAACGCCGCGAGCTCGTCGGCGAGGATATCGAGGTCGGTGGCATGCACCTGCAGCCCCTCCGCGGCCTCCACCGTGCCCGGGCGGTTGCGCATGACCACCTCGGCCTCGCTGCCCGGGCGCACGCGCACCGTGGCCGCGGTCGAGCGCCAGAGTGCGGCGAGCTCGTCGAGCACGCGGGCCGGCTCGTCGGCCGCCGGGAGCGTCGAGGCCGGAGAGCCCGAGAGCACGACGGGGCCGACGATGCGGCGAAGGAGGAAGGTGCGGCGGGCATCTACCCCGTCATCGAACGCGTGCAGATGCCAGCGGCCCTCATGGAAGACGAGGGCGAGGGGCGAGACGGTGCGGTGCTCGGCCCCGGTCTGCCCCGGCTTGAGGTAGGGGAAGGTCACCTGCTGGCCGCGCTCGATGGCGGCCGTGAGCGGCTCGTGGGCGGCATCACGCGTGCGGATTCTCGGGGCGAACCCGATCACGGCATCATCGATGCGCACGCCGAGCGACTGCAGCTTGGTGAGCGCACGCCGCGAATCGGTCGACAGCGAGCCCTCCCGCCAGACCTGGGCCGCGAGCGTCAGCATCGCGTACTCCTCAGGGCTGAAGACGATGTCGTCGGGAAGCTGGTAGCGCGCGGGAGGGATGCGGTAGCGCTGCAGCTTCGTGTCGCCGTCGGCGCCCGGAGCATCGACGGTCTCGAGGGGCACGCCGAGCTCGCGCAGCTCCTCTTTGTCGCGCTCGAACTGGCGCTCGAGGTTGGCGCGATCGGCCGCGTTGTCGTACCGCGCGGCGTAGCCGGTCACCGTCGAGAGGATCTCGGCCTTCGTGAGGCCCTGCTCGGTCGCGAGCAGGGCCAGCACGAGGCTGAACAGGCGCTCCTCGACCGGTACCCGCCGTGGCGACGAGGGCATGGGGCCTTAGCCCTCGATGCCGAGGATGTCGACGACGAACACCATCGTCGAGCCGTCGGGGATGGTGGCGGGAGCCTGGCCGGCCGGGTAGCCGAGCTCGGGCGGGATCACGACGATGACCTGCGAGCCGACCGTGCGGCCGACGAGCCCGTCGGCGAGGCCGGGCACGATGCCGTTCGGGTCGTTCTCGAAGCTCGTGATCGTGAAGGTCGCGGGCGCACCGCGGTCCCAGCTGGAATCGAAGATCGTCTTCGTGCTCCACAGCAGGCCCGTGTAGTGCAGCACCACCCGGTCGCCCTCCTCGATCTCGGCGCCCTGACCGAGCACGAGCGTGTGCGAGCGCAGCTCGGTCGGCGGCTCCTCGTCGGGGATCGTCACGCCGGGCTGGCCGTTCGGCGCGGTGACGACGGCCGGGATGCCCGAGGCACCCAGTTGCGGGATTCCCGTCGCACGGCCCAGGTAGGCGGCCTGCACGTCGAGCACCATGACGATCGCGTCATCGTCGGCGAGCCCCAGGGATGGGTCGAGCGCGCCCGCACCGAAGACGTCTTCGATCGTGCCCGTGACAGCGATGCGCGAGTCGACCTGGGCGCACTGGAGGGCCTCGGCCAGCAGGTCGATCTCGCTGCCCGCCGTGCGACGCAACGGCGCTTCATCGTCGGAGTAGGCGCTCGCGGTGATCAGCTCACCGTCGTCGCCGTTGAACAGGCTCACCTGGAAGTCGACGATCTGGCCCGCCGCGATCGGCTGGCCCTCGCCGGCGTCGATCACGGCCTGCTGAGTGCCGTCGGTCGTCAGCGGGGTCGGGAATTCGACCTCGGGCTGCGAGCCGAACGCGCCGGTCGCCTCGACATATCCGGCCGAATCGCCGGTCGGCACGACGGGCACGCATTCACCCGCACCGACGGGGCTCGAGCAGGCGGCGAGAGAGCCGATGAGGGCGCTCGTCAGAACAAGGGCGGAGGCGGTGCGCACAGAGCGTCGGGGGGTCGCAATCACACTCGTCACTCTATCGGGCGGCGCGCCGACTTCTCGGCGAGCGCCTGCGCCTCGCGGGCGGCCTTGCGCAGGCGCTTGTCGCTCGCCTGCCGATCGCCGATCGCCCCGGGCGTCCAGATCTCGACATCCTCGTCGCCGAACTCGGTCTTCGACCCGCGCTTGGCCTTCACGAACCGGCCCGCCCCGTCGGCGAGCCGTCGGGCGGTGAGCAGGAAGCCCGTGTGCGCGACCATCCGGTGGTCGGGCCGCACCGAGAGGCCGTCGACGTTCCAGCCCCGCACCATGGTCTCGGTCGAGACGGGCTCGGTGAAGGTCTCGGTGTTCCGGATGGCCTCCGCCACCCGCGACAGCTGCGTGGCCGTGGCGACGTACACGAGCAGCACTCCCCCGGGCGTGAGCGCCTCGGCGACCGCGTCGAGGCACTCCCAGGGCGCGAGCATGTCGAGCACGGCGCGGTCGGCGGTGCCGGTCGCGACGACCGTCGGCAGAGCATCCTGCAGATCGCCCAGAGTGATCGTCCAGTTGTCGGGCCGTGCGCCGATGTAGGCGCTCACGTTGCCCTCGGCGATCTGCGCGAACTCCTCGCGGCGCTCGAACGAGAACAGGTGACCGCGCTCGCCGATGGCGCGCAGCAGCCACATGCTCAGGGCTCCCGAACCGACACCGGCTTCGATGACGCGCGCGCCCGGGAAGATGTCGGCCTGCGCGAGGATCTGCGCGGCATCTTTCGGATAGATGATGGCGGCACCGCGCGGCATCGACATGACGAAGTCGGTCAGCAGCGGGCGGAGGGCGAGGTAGGCGACACCCTGCGAGTTCTCGACGACGCTGCCGTCGGGCAGGCCGATGAGCACCTCGTGCTGCAGCACTCCCCGGTGGCTGTGGAAGGCGTTGCCCGCCTCGAGGGTGATCGTGTTGAGACGGCCCTTGGGGTCGGTCAGCTGCACCTGGTCACCCTCGACGAAGGGGCCGCTCTGACGGCGGATCACGACGCGGCCCCCGTCGCACGGTGATGGTGCCGTTCGAGGGCGGCGCTCAGGTCGGCGACCGTGCGGCCGGCGAGGGTCGGCCAGAGCTCGTGCGTCGGCCCTTCGTGCAGCGTCAGGTGCAGCGGCACGCCGATCGTGGCGGCGCCCGAGGCCACTGCCGAGACGAGCCCGAACTCGCTGTCTTCGATGGCGACGCAGTCGCCGATCTCCACGCCGAGCCGCTCAGCGGCGAGCAGGTACGGCTGCGGGTGCGGTTTGGGGTGCTCGACGTCGTCGCCCGCGATGACGACATCGAAGACGTCGTCGCCGATCGCGCCCGCGATCTGCAGCGCCATGCGCCGGATCGACATCGTCACGAGGGCGATGGGGATGCCCGCCGCGCGCAGCTCGGCGATCAGTTCGCGCGCCCCGGGGCGCCAGGGCACGTCGTCGTCGACCTGCAGCATGACGCGGTCGGTGAGCGTGCTGATGATCTCGTCGACCTCGAGCGCCACACCCGCCTGCTGCAAGATACGGGCCGACTGCACCAGGCCGGAGCCGACGAGCTGCATGCCCTGGGCCTCGGTCCAGGTGCCGCCGTGCTCGGCGACCAGCTCGGTCTCGGCGCGCATCCAGTAGGGCTCGGTGTCGACGATGGTGCCGTCCATGTCCCAGAGAACGGCGGCAGGAGTCGGAGCGGTCACGACGCACGAGTCTAGTTGCGTTCTATCCTGGGGCGACCCCTCGGCACCGGCCGCGGGCGTCAGGAAGGTGCATCGGTGACGCAGAGCGATCTGTTCCGCAGCGGGCGGCTGCTCGTCGTCGCCTTCGAGGGCTGGAACGACGCGGGCGAGGCCGCGAGCGGCGCCGTGCGCGCCCTGAAAGAGGTGCTCGACGTCGTGCCCATCGCCGACATCGACCCCGAGGACTACTACGACTTTCAGCTCAACCGCCCCCACGTCGAGTTCGACGACGACGGCAAGCGGCGCCTGCGCTGGCCGGGCGTCACGCTCTACGGCCCGGCGGGCGACGACGGGATGCCCCGCACGCGCTCGGCGAGCGACGACCCCATCGGGGTGAGCGGGCGCAACCACGAGAACATCTACCTGCTGCTGGGCACCGAGCCCTCGCGCGGCTGGAAGACCTTCGCGACCGAGACGATCGACCAGGCGCTCACGGCCGACATCACCGGCGTGATCTTTCTCGGGGCCCTGCTCGCCGACGTGCCGCACACGCGCCCCATCGCCATCCACAGCTCGAGCGAGAACCCCGACGTGCGCGACGAGCTCGGCGTCGAGCGCAGCAGCTACGAGGGGCCCGTCGGCATTCTCAGCGTGATCGCGACGATGGCCGAAGAGGCCGGGATTCCGACGGTGTCGCTGTGGGCATCCGTGCCCCACTACGTGCACAACGCGCCCTCTCCCAAGGCGACGCTCGCCCTGCTCGACAAGCTCGAGGAGCTCGTCGACGTCGTCATCCCCCGCGGCGACCTGCTCGACGAGGCGCGCGAGTGGGAGGAGGGCATCGACGCCCTCGCGAACGACGACGACGAGATGCGCTCATACATCGACCAGCTCGAGCGCGCGCGCGACGCCGTCGAGGCGCCCGAGGCGAGCGGCGAGGCGATCGCGCAGGAGTTCGAGCGCTACCTGCGCAAGCGCGACGACGACGCCCCGGGCGACGGGCCCGGCGCGGGCTGAGGACTGTTCGACTGTCCGCTCGGCCCGGTGTTTTGACGAGAATCTCGGCGTGTTGCCCGCTCCGTCCGGCGTGTCGCCCTGAACTTCCGGTGTGAGCGACACGTCACCGAGCCGCGCCGGACGGCGCCGATCTCCACAACTCAGGAGTGGCGGCACCATGCCGGCCGCGACACGCCGGTGGAGCATCCGGAAGCCGTGCACGACCGCACAATCTCCTGAATTGTGGAGATGAACGGATGCTCGCGCGGGGCTGTGCGCGGGCACGAGCCGCGCTACAGCGGGTCGAGCACGCCCGTCGAGAGCAGGATCAGCAGGGTCGTGCCGAGCAGCAGCCGGTAGATCACGAAGGGCAGGAACGAGCGCTTCGAGATGTAGGCCATGAGTCCGGCGATCACGGCGAGGCCCACCCCGAAGGCGACGACCGTGGCGGCCGCGATCTCGAGGCCGCTGAACGGGCTGGACCCGGGTTCGCGAATGGCCGTGACGAGCTCGTAGAGCCCGCTTCCGAAGACCGCGGGCACCGCGAGCAGGAAGGCGTAGCGCGCCGCCGCGGGGCGCGTGTAGCCGAGCGCGAGACCCATCGTCGTCGTGGCGCCCGAGCGCGAGACGCCGGGGATGAGCGCGAGCATCTGCGCCGCACCGTAGGCGAGGCCGTGCGGGTAGGTGAGGTCGGTGAGCTCGCGCGTGCGCCTGCCCAGCCAGTCGGCGAGGCCGAGCAGGATTCCGAACACGATGAGCACGATCGCGACGATCCAGAGCGAGCGGAAGCTCGAGCGGATGTACTCCTGCGCGAAATAGCCCACGAGCACGATCGGCACCGTGCCGATGATGATGAGCCAGCCCATGCGCACATCGGGGTCGTCGCGCGGGATGCCCCGCTCGCCCCCCTCGGAGTGTGCGCCGCCGCGGGGCCCGAACGAGCGGAACCATCTGCCGATGATGCGCGTGATGTCTTTCCAGAAGTAGAGCAGCACGGCGAGCTCGGTGCCGATCTGCGTGATCGCCGTGAAGGTCGCGCCGGGGTCGGTCGCGCTCGGCAGGAACTCGCCGACGATGCGCAGGTGCGCGCTCGACGAGATCGGCAGAAACTCGGTGAGGCCCTGGATGAGGCCGAGGAAGAGCGCTTCGAGCAGAGACACGCGGGGCCGATCTAGTAGCGGGTGAGCAGGTCGGTGAGCGCGCGATGCCCGAAGTCGAGCGCATCAAGCGGCACGCGCTCGTCGACGCCGTGGAACATGGCCGGGAAGTCGAGCTCGGGCGTCAGTTTGAGGGGTGCGAAGCCGTAACCCGTGATGCCCAGCAGGCTCAGGGCCTTGTTGTCGGTGCCGCCGCTCAGCAGGTAGGGCAGCACCTCGGCGCCGGGGTCGTGGCGCTGGAGCGTCGCGACCATCTCATCGACGAGCGGACCGCTGAACGGGTTCTCGAGGCCGAGGTCGCGGTGCATGACGACGACCTCGATGTCGTCGCCGACGAGGCGCTGCACCTCGGCGAGCACGGCGTCCTCCTCCCCTGGCAGGGCGCGGATGTCGATGAGCGCCTCGGCCCGGTCGGGAATCACGTTGTGCTTGTAGCCCGCCTGCAGCAGGGTCGGGTTGGTCGTCGTGCGCACGGTCGCGGTGAGGAAGCCCGCGGCGGTGCCCGAGCGCAGCAGCAGCTCGTCGGGGCCGATCTGCTCGGCATCAGCATCCAGCAGCCGGGCCAGCTCGGCGAGCAACTGCCGCGTCGTGTCGGTGAGGTGCAGCGGCCACTGCTGCCGGCCGAGGGCGACGACGGCCTCGGCGAGCTTCGTCACGGCGTTATTAGTGATGACGCGCGAGCCGTGCGCGGCCGTGCCGCGCGCGACGAGCTTGATCCAAACGAGGGCCTTCTCGCCCGTCTGCAGCAGGTACGCGCGGCGCCCGGCGAGCTCGACCGAGTACCCGCCGACCTCGCTGATCGCTTCGGTCGCGCCGGCGAAAAGCTGCGGATGCTCGGTCACGACGTGGTGCGAGCCGAACACTCCCCCGTTCTCCTCATCGGAGAAGAACGCGACGACGAGGTCGCGGTTCGGGCCGCCGGTCTCGATCGTCTGCCGCAGTGCGGTCAGCATCATGGCGTCCATGTTCTTCATGTCGACGGCGCCGCGCCCCCACAGCATCCCGTCGCGGATCTCGCCCGCGAAGGGGTCGACGCTCCAGTTCGCTGCATCGGCGGGCACGACGTCGAGGTGGCCGTGCACGACGAGGGCGGGGCGCTCGCCGCGGCTGCTCTCGACAGGATGCTCGTACCGGCCCTCGACGCGCGCGATCACGCTCGTGCGCCCGGGTGCGGCGTCGATCAGCACGGGCTCGAGTCCCATGTCGCGCAGCTCGGCCTCGACGTAGTGGGCGGCCTCGGTCTCGCCGTTGCTGCGGCCCTCGCCGTAGTTCGTGGTGTCGAAGCGAATGAGGTCGCGGGCGATACGGGCGGTGCTGCCGAGTCGGTCGAACGCAGAATCCTGGGGCATGCCGTCAACGCTACCGGCCCCACCGCACCGGTGACGCGGTGCGCGGAAGGGCACGCGGCATCCGTGCTAATGTCGTCTCCGGTCGCGACGCCTCCGGGCGGAACGATCACAACCAGCGCGGGTGGCGGAAATGGCAGACGCGCTAGCTTGAGGTGCTAGTGCCCGAAAGGGCGTGGGGGTTCAAGTCCCCCCTCGCGCACGGACCCTGTGTGCGTCGAAGAACTGGTTGAGACAGTGCGGCACACGTGCCGTGAACGGCCCCGAGGCGAGAGCCCGGGGCCGTTCGTCATGTCGGCTGTCGTGCGGCCGACGCTCAGCGTGCACTTAGCGATTGCCGACAGGGTTGAAAGCATGGACGACTGTCACCATACGAGCCGTTGATGGGCGATATCGCGCTCACCATCGGGCTCATCGCCCTGTTCATCGCGATCGGCGGCGTGTTCGCCGCAGCCGAGATCGCTCTCGTCTCGCTGCGCGAATCGCAACTGGTCACGCTCGAGAAGCGCAGCGCCCGCGGGGCGCGCGTCGCCGCGCTCGCGCGCGACCCCAACACCTTCTTGGCTGCGGTTCAGATTGGCGTGACCCTCTCCGGCTTCCTCTCCGCGGCGTACGGCGCCACGGCGCTCGCGCCCTACCTGACGCCGACGTTGGTGGCCGGCGGCATCGCTGAGCCGGTGGCCGCCGCGATCTCGATCATCACGATGACGCTCATCGTGGCCTATGCCTCGCTGGTCTTCGGCGAGCTGGCGCCGAAGCGGCTCGCCCTGCAGCGCGCCGAGTCGTTCGCCCTCATTGTCGCGCCCGTGTTGGCCGGATTCGCGGTCGCGGTCAAGCCGCTGGTGTGGTTGCTCGCCGCGTCGAGCAACCTCGTCGTGCGACTGTTCGGCGGCGACCCGCACCAGCGGGCAGAGCAGATGAGCGACGACGAGCTGCGTGAGCTCGTCGACGCCCACGACGGGCTCGGGGACGAAGAGCGCGAGATCGTCGGCGACGTGCTGCACGCCGCCGACCGCACGCTCGCCGAGGTCATGCGCCATCGCGCCGACATGGTCGCGGTGCGCGGCGATCTCACGCTCGACGAGGCCCGGCAATGGGCGCGCGAGCAGCCGTATTCGCGCTACCCCGTGCTGCACGGCGGGTTCGACGGGATCACGACCTTCGTGCACGTGCGCGACCTCGCGTGGGCGCCGGAAGGCGCCGACCTCGCGAGCATTGAGCGCCCGCTCGCGGCCCTTCCGTCGACCGCGCGCATCCTGCCGACACTCACGCGCATGCGCCGCGACGGCGACCACATCGCCCTCGTCGTCGACGAGTACGGCGGCGTCGATGGCATCGTCACGCTCGAAGACATCGTCGAAGAGCTCATCGGCGAGGTCTACGACGAATACGACGAGACCGACGCGCTCACCGACGGAGCCATCGACGCGACCGTGCTCGTGCTCGGGTCGCTCACGATCGAGGAGTTCGCCGACCGCACGGGCGTCGTCGTCCACGACGGACCCTACGAGACCATCGCGGGATACGTGGTCGACCGGCTGGGGCGCATGCCGAACGACGGCGATGCGGTCGAGACCGCGGAGGCGCGGCTGGTCGTGCGCGGGGTCGAGCGACGACGCATCGTGCAGGTCGAGGTCGAGCGGCTCGAGCCGGCGATCGACTGATCGCGCCTACATCGCGGCGGTCGGCTCGGCCTTCTCGGTCGCGAGCTGCTGCAGGCGACGCTCGCGGTTGGCGAGGAACAGCGGGAAGGTGAACGCGATCGCCGTGAGCCCCGAGAACACGATGTACGCCCACAGGTGCCGCATGCCCAGCCGGCGCCCCTCGATGACGATGAGGGCGCACGCGGCGACTGCCATGATGAGCAGGTCCATCGTGAGCGAGCCGACGGCCGGGCCGCTACCGAACCAGTCGCCGAAGAAGTCGCGACGCTCGATGATGGCGATGACGTTGTAGGTCCAGGTGCCGATGAGGCCGGCGATGGCGAGAACGAGGAACACGATGGCGCGAGGATTCCAGTGACGGGTCATGGGGACATTGTGCCCGCGGCCGCTGATCTCGACGCGCTGGAATCCCGCACGGCGTTTCGGGAGTGGGGCGCTCGGTCTCCCGGGCAGCGGGCCGACCCCCGCCGGTTCGGGATGCTCGTCGCGGCCCTCGGGCTCGATGCCGAGCATCCCGCCCCCGCGCTCGGGGTTGTCGGGTCGAAGGGCAAGGGCACCACGGTCGCGTTTGCCTCGGCGCTGCTGGCCGAGACGGGGCTGCGGGTCGGCACGGTCTTCAGCCCGGGGCTCGTGAGCAATCGCGATCGGCTGCGCGTCGACGGCGCCGTGCTTCCGCTCGACGACTACGTCGCGCTGCTCGAGCGGGTCGACGCGGCTCTGCGCACGCTGCCGGCGCCCGACGCGGGCTACATCGGGCCCAGCGGGTTCTTCCTCGCCGCGGGGCTCGCCCACTTCGCGGCGACCGGGTGCGAGGCTCTCGTGCTCGAGGCGGGCATCGGCGGGCGGCGCGACGACCTCGGGCGCGTCGGGCTGGTCGGCCTCGCGATGGCGCAGGTCTTTCTCGAGCACACCGACCTGCTCGGGCCGACCATCGCCGCGATCGCCGACGACAAGGTCGGCGCCGCGCGGCCCGGAACCCGGTTCGTGAGCTACCTCGCGCAGAGCGAGGAAGCCGAGGCGGTCATCCGTCAGCACGCCGACGACATCGGCGCTGAGCGGATGCGCATTGACGAGACCGCCCGCGCACCGTACGCGGGCGCGGTCGTCGAGGGACTCACGGGCATGAACGCCGCACACGGCATGATCGCTGCGCGGAGGCTCCTGGTCGAGCTCGGGCGGCCGGACGCGACGACCGAGCAGGTGCGCGCCGCGGCGGCGCGCGTGCACTACCCCGGGCGACTGTCGCGGCACGAGCGTGACGGCTCGACAGTGTTCGTCGACTCGGCTGTCAGCCGCGACGGCTTCGAGAACGCCCTCGCGCACGTCGAGCGCGAGACGGGCGCGCCGCCCGCGCTCACCCTCGTCTCGGTGCCGCGCGAGAAAGATCTCGCCGGGTTCCGCGCTGTGGCATCGACCCTCTCGGGTCGCGTCGTGTTCGTCGCGATCGAGCGCGTGCACCTGCACTACCCCCAGCGCGACGAGTGGCCCGGCGAATGGGCGACCGCCGCCGACCTGCCCGCCCTGCTGCGCAGCGCGCCCGTCGTGCTCGCGATTGGCACCGCGAGTTTCTCGGCCGAGGTGCTGCGGCACTGCGACGTCGACACCGACCGCGTCTTCTGAGACTGGAGCCCCCCATGCCCTCCCCCGCCCCCTTCGGCCTGCTGCTCGACGTCGACGGCCCCATCGCGAGCCCGATCGAGCGCCGCATCGTGATCGACTCGATCGTGAGCGACCTGCTGACGCTCGCCGCGGCGGGCATCCCGATCGCGTTCATCACGGGCCGCAGCGACGCGTTCATGCGCGAGCAGGTCGTGGCGCGGCTGGTGGCCGGCGGTCTGGATGCTCGCGCGCACGTCTTCGGCGTCTTCGAGAAGGGCGGCTGCTGGGCGCCGGTGACTCCGCGGGGGCTCCGCGAGCTCGAGATCGACACCGTCGTCGCGGTTCCGGATGCGCTGCGCACCGCTGTGGACTCGCTCGCGCGCGAGCACTACGCCGACACGATGTTCGTCGACGAGGCCAAGCACGTGATGATCTCGCTCGAGCAGCGCACCGACGTCGCGGCGGCAGATTTCGCCGAGGCGCAGGCGCGGTGCGTGGTCGAGATCGCGCACCTGATGGACGTTCTTGAGGTGGGGCCGGGGTTCCGCATCGATCCGACGATCATCTCGATCGACGTCGAGTCGGCGATGCTCGACAAAGACCTGGGTGCGGCTCGCGCGCTCGACTGGTTCGCGGCCCACGGGGTGTCGGCCGAGCGGTGGTGGTCGGTCGGCGACTCGCGCACGGACTACCTGATGGCCGACGCGGTGCATGCGCGGGGCATCCCCGTGGCGCACGTCGACGTTCGGCCCGGCGATGGCATGCTCGAGCGGCCCTACGACGTCGTGGTCGAGAGCGAACTGATTCACGACGCGGCGGGCGCGGCGTTCCTGCGGCGGAGGGTCGCCGAGCTCGACTGAGTTCTCGCCTCCCGGGAACCGATCGGGCGATGCCGGACACTACAGGGTATGAGCATCCCTCCGGCCGGTGACGATCGCGACGACTGGTCGCAGGCCCAACGCGGAATCGGCGAGGGGTTCGGGCGCATCTTCGATCGGCATCGCGATCGTGTGTACCGGCACGTCCTCAGGCTCGTGCCGGTTGCCGCCGATGCCGATGACGCCGTGGCGATCGTCTTCCTCGAGGCGTGGAGACGACGCGATGATGCCCGTCTCGTCGACGGTTCGTTACTGCCGTGGCTGCTCGTGACGGCGACGAAGATCACGCAGAACCTGCAGCGCAGTGCCCGCCGTCATCGCGCGTTGCTCGCGAAGCTGCCGCCCGAGGAGCATACGTTCGATCACGCCGACCACCTCGATGACGGGCCGGCGAGCGCCGCCCTGCGCGAGCTGCCGCTCCCCGACCGCCACGTCATCACCCTCTGCGTGCTCGAAGGCCTCACCGATCGCGAGGCGGCGCTCGTGCTCGACCTGCCGGTCGGCACGGTGAAATCTCGCCTTTCGCGGGCCAAGCGCCGCCTTGCCGCCCACGTCTCTCCCTCTTCTGCACCGCTGACTCGATTGGAAGAAGCAGCTCATGACGCATGACACCAGTTCTGACCTTCCCTCCCGCTCCGCCGCCTTACGCACGGAGCTCGTCGCTCAGGTCGCCGAGAGCGTGACGGTCCGACGGGCGCCCGCTGGCCGAGTCGCCGTCGCCGCCGTGCTGGCCTTCGCGCTCGCCGGAGCGACGACAGGCGGTGCGGTCGCAGCGAATGGCGTTCTTGCGTCTGCCTCGAGCGTCGAACTTTCGATGGACGAGATGTTGATGGTGTCGTTCCCCGGCACGCAGTTCTTCGGCACCCCGCTGATCATCACGGGTTCGGGAGCGACCACCGTCGACCTCGGGCCGAGGCCCGACGGAGCCACGGCACTTGCGCTCCGGGTGGGGTGTATCGATGCTGGCCGGTACGACGTTGCGATCGATGGTGTTGACGATAGTTGGGTGCAATGCAGCGAAATGGATGTCGCATCCGGTCCCTCGGTGGCTGGTTTCAGTAACCAGTACGACGTGACGGAGACGGTACCGCAGAGCCTGACTGTGCGGGGAGCAGCGGAGGATCGCTATGTGATGTGGGTGTCGTGGTCTGCGCCGCCCACGACCCCGATCTCGTCGCAAGCGCAGCGTGACGCTCTTGCTGACGGCGTGGTGACGCGCGAGGAGTACGTCGCTGGCCTCGACCGCTACATCGCCTGCATGGAGGAGAACGGGTGGTCGGTCGCTGTCATTGACCGCGAGGCTGAGGTCATCGGCTACCGCATCCAGGCGATCGCGGGTATGGATGACGCAAAATGCTACGCCGCGGAGTTCTACGAGCTCGATATGGGCTGGCAGATCTCGCGGGAGTAGTCACGCCCGCTGTTCGCGACACGCCGAGCGAATGTCGGTGCAGGTTGCCATATTCGAACGTATGTTCGATCATGGAGAGATGCCCGCTCTTGCGCTCTCCCCCGTTGTCGACCCCGTCGTCGACTCCCGCGGCCCGCGCATCGAGGCGGTCGAGACCGTGCAGGCTCTGCAGGCCCGCATCGACGCGCTGCAGCGCACGCGGCTCGACTCGCGGCTCATGCCCACGCACGAGGCGCTCGCCGACCTGCTGCCCGACGGCGGGCTGCGCGAGGGCGCGACCTACGCGCTGAGCCCTTCGAGCGCCCTCGTCATGGCGCTGCTCGTCGGCCCCTCGCAAGCGGGCTCGTGGTGCGGCGTCGTCGGCATGCCCGAGTTCGGCATCGAGGCCGCCGAGGCCATGGGCATCGACCTCGACCGGCTCGTGCTCGTGCCGCACCCGGGTGACGCCTGGCTGACGGTCACGGCCTCGATCGCGGATGCGCTTGGCATCGTCGTCGTGCGCCCCGGGCGGGCGGCGAGCGACGGCGCGATCGCGAAGCTCGCCGGGCGGCTGCGCGAGCGCGGCTCGACCCTGCTCGTGCTCGGCCCGTGGCCCCAGGCCGAGGCCATGATCAGCCTCACCGAGAGCCGCTGGTCGGGCCTGGGCGATGGCCACGGCTACCTGAGCGAGCGCGAGGTGACGATCACCGTGAGCGCGAAGCGCGGCGGCCGGCCCCGCAGCGGGCGCGTGATGATGCCGGATGCCGAGCTGGGCATCCGTCGCCTCGATCGCGACGCGGCCGTCACCGCACTGAGGCGGGTCGGCTGATGCAGCGCACGCTCGTGCTGTGGGTGCCCGACTGGCCCGTCATCGCGGCTGTGCGCGACGGGTTCGCTGCGGCGGGTGCACCGATCGCCGTCATGGCGGCAAACCGGGTCGTCGCGTGCTCCCCCGCCGCCCGCGCCGAGGGGGTGCGGGCAGGCCAGCGGCGGCGCGAGGCCCAGTCGCTGTGCACGAGCCTCGTCGTCGTGCCGTTCGACGACGGCCGCGACCACCGGCTGTTCGCCCCGCTCATCGACGTCGTCGAAGGGCTCGTCGCGGGCGTGCAGGTCGTGCGGCCCGGCCTGCTCGCGCTCGCGGCGCGCGGGCCCGCCCGCTACTACGGCGGCGAGAAGGCCGCCGCCCTCGCGCTGCGCGGGGCCGTGCTCGACGATGACATGGTCGACACGCGCATCGGCATCGCCGACGGGCCCTTCGCGGCCGAGCTCGCCGCGCGCACCGTGGCGCCCGACCAGGCTGTCCAAATCGTGCCGAGCGGAGCATCCGGCCCCTTCCTCGCCCCCTTCGCGGTCACGACGCTCGGCGACCCCGACCTCGCGACGCTGCTCGGGCGGCTCGGGGTGCGCACGCTCGGCGACTTCGCCGCGCTGCCCGCCGAGGCCGTGCGCGACCGCTTCGGTGCGGCCGGGGCCCACCGGCACGCCCTCGCCGGTGCCTCCGATGCGACCCCTCTCGTCCCCCGCACTCCCCCGCCCGACCTCGAACGCGTGCTCGAGCTCGAACCGCCGCTCGACCGCATCGACCAGCTCGCCTTCGCCGTGCGGCAGCTCGCCGACGAGCTCGTCGAGACCCTCACTGGGCGGCTGCTCGTCGCCACCGCGATTCGCATCGGCTTCCGCGACGAGCACGGCACCGAGACCGAGCGGGCCTGGCTGCACCCGCGGTCGTTCCGCGCGAGCGAGATCGTCGACCGCGTGCGCTGGCAGCTCAGCGGCGAGACGCGCACCGCCGGCACACTGGGCTCTCACAGAGCGCCCGACGCCGACCGCGGCCCCGGGCTGCGCTCGGCCATCACGCGCGTGCGCATCGTGCCCGAGAGCGTCGACGACCTCGCCCACCACGAGCCCGGCCTGTGGGGCAGCGCGCCCGACGAGCGCGTGCACCACGCTCTCTCGCGCGTGCAGAGCCTGCTCGGGCACGAGGCCGTGCTCACCGCTCAGCGCACGGGCGGCCGCACGCTCGCCGAACGTTCCGTGCTCGTGCCGTGGGGCGACCGCGCCGTCATCACCCGACCCGTCGAGCGGCCGTGGCCCGGCGCCCTGCCGCAGCCCGCGCCCGCCACCGTATTCCCCTCGCGGCATGCGGTCACGGTCGTCGACGCGCTGGGTGCTCCGGTCGGCATCGACGACCGGATGCGGCTCTCCGCACCCCCCGCCGGGTTCGCCCCGGCCGCGGGCGGCGCCACACGGCCCGTGACCTCGTGGGCGGGGCCGTGGCCGCTCGACGAGCAGTGGTGGAGCATCCGTCGCCGCCGACTGCACCGGCTGCAGGTCGTCGACGCCGCGGGAATCGCCTGGCTGCTCGTGCTCGAGGGCAGCAGCTGGTGGGCTGAGGCGCGCTATGACTGAGCAGGTACGGTCACGGCGCGTAGTGGTATCGGCACTGCGCGATGCGGATCTCATCACCCACGAGCTTGTAGATCAGCCGATGCTCGTCGGTGATGCGGCGCGACCAGTAGCCCTGAAAGCCGTGCTTGAGCGCTTCGGGCTTACCGAGCCCACCGTTTCCGTTGCGCGCGATGTCTTTCAGCAGCGCGTTGATTCGCAACACGATCTTGCGGTCGTTCGCCTGCCAGAAGAGGTAGTCCTCCCATGCGGCGCGTGACCAGACGAGCGTCACTCGCTCAGCTCGTGCGGCTCACCTCTGCCCGCCTCGAGCTCGTCGATCGCGCCGAGCAGACGTCGCGCGTTCTCGGGGCTCCGCAGCAGGTAAGCGGTCTCTTTCAACGACTCGTAGTCGTCGAGGGCCACCATGACCACGGGGTCTTTTCCGGCGCGCGTGATGACGATCTCTTCGCGGTCGTCGAGCACCGCGTCGAGGGCTGCTGCGTAGTTGGCTCGCGATTCCGAGTAACTCATGGTCTTCATTCTGGCCTCCGTACAGAAAATTGTACGCGAGTTCTCCCCAGGGTGCACGATCGACCAGCCGCGGAGCCGCGCTGATGGCCGGCTGGCACAACCCGCCCATTCCGTGGAGCGAGTTCGAACGAAACCTGCGCGAGGGCTCACGCCCCGGCTCGAGCCCGCCGCTCGGCGGCGACGCGGGCGACTCCCCCGCGTGGTCACAGAAGCGCGCGCCGTACCAGCGGCGCGGACTCGAGCAGCCCGACCCCGCCACCGTCGTGCCCTACGCCGAACTGCACGCACACTCCAGCTTCAGCTTCCTCGACGGCGCCTCGAGCCCCGAAGAGCTGCTGGAGGAGGCCGCGCGCCTGGGGCTCACCGGCCTCGCGATGACCGACCACGACGGCTTCTACGGCGTCGTGCGCATGGCCGAAGCGGCCGAGCCGTACGGCATCACGACCGTGTTCGGCGCCGAGCTCTCGCTCGACCTCACCGGCCCGCAGCAGGGCGTGCCCGACCCCGAGGGCACGCACCTTCTCGTGCTCGCGCGCGGGCAGGCCGGCTATCACCGCCTCGCCGCCGCGATCACCGACGCGCAGCTTGCGGGCGCCGAGAAGGGCCGCCCGGTCTACGACCTCGACGTGCTCGCCGAGCACGCGGGCCGCGGGGGCGACACGACGAGCGGCGACCACTGGATGATCCTCACCGGTTGCCGCAAGGGCGCCGTGCGGTCGGCGCTGGAAGGACGAGACACGAGACGAGCGGGCAACGACGGCGCGTCGTCGGATGGCATCGCCCGCGCGCGGCCGACGCGCGCCCACGTCGCCGCGGCGGGCGCCGAGCTCGACGCCCTCGTCGATCGGTTCGGAGCATCCAATGTCTGCATTGAGCTGTTCGATCACGGTCGTCCGCTCGACACCGTGCACAACGACGTGCTCGCCGCCCTCGCCGCCGAGCGCGGGCTGCCGGTCGTCGCGACGGGCGCCGTGCATTACGCGACCCCGGCGCGGTACCCGCTCGCCACCGCGTTCGCCTCCCTGCGCGCGCGCCGCAGCCTCGACGACATGCAGGGCTGGCTGCCCGCGGCCGGCACCGCGCACCTGCGCAGCGGTGCCGAGATGCAGCGGCTGTTCGCCCGGTACCCGGGGGCCGTGGCGCGCAGCGTTGCGCTCGCGACCGAGCTTGGGTTCTCACTCCGGCAGGCCAAGCCGCACCTGCCGAAGCAGCAGGTGCCGCCCGGCCACACCCCGATGAGCTGGTTGCGCGAACTCGTCTGGGCGGCCGTGCCGCGCAAGTATCCCGAGGCGAGCGAAGCCGACCGCGCCCGCATCGCGCGCGAGCTCGACGTCATCGAGGCCAAAGACTTCCCCGGCTACTTCCTCATCGTGCACGACATCGTGCAATATGCCCGCGGCCGCGGAATCCTCTGCCAGGGTCGCGGCTCGGCCGCGAATTCGGCCGTCTGCTACCTGCTCGACATCACCGCGGTCGACTCGATCGGCTACCAGTTGCCCTTCGAGCGGTTCCTCTCTGCCCTGCGCGATGAAGAGCCCGACATCGACGTCGACTTCGACTCCGATCGACGGGAGGAGGTCATCCAGTACGTCTTCGAGAAGTACGGCCGCCGCAACGCCGCGCAGGTCGCGAACGTCATCTCGTACCGGCCCAAGAACGCCGTGCGCGACATGGCGCGGGCGCTCGGCTACTCCACGGGCCAGCAGGATGCCTGGAGCCGTCAGGTCGAGCGCTGGGGCGCCGTGCTCTCGAGCGACGACCACGACATTCCCGAACCCGTCGTCGACCTCGCGCAGCAGGTGCTCACCTACCCTCGGCATCTCGGCATCCACTCGGGCGGCATGGTGCTCACCGACCGGCCCGTCGGCGAGATCGTGCCCATCGAGCACGCCCGCATGGAGAAGCGCACGGTGCTGCAGTGGGACAAAGACGACTGCGCCTGGATGGGCCTCGTCAAGTTCGACCTGCTGGGCCTGGGCATGCTCGCCGCCCTGCAGTACTCGTTCGACCTGATGCGCGATCACCTGGGCGAGCAGTGGGAGCTCGCGACCCTGCCGAAAGAAGAGCAGGCGACCTACGACATGCTGTGCCGCGCCGACTCGATCGGCGTCTTCCAGGTCGAGAGCCGCGCGCAGATGGGCCTCTTGCCACGCCTGCAACCGCGAAAGTTCTACGACCTCGTCGTGCAGATCGCGCTCGTGCGTCCCGGGCCCATTCAGGGCGGGGCCGTGCACCCCTTCGTGCGGCGCAAGCTCGGGCACGAGCCCATCACCTACGACCACCCCAAGCTCAGGGCTCCGCTCGAGCGCACGCTCGGCATCCCGATCTTCCAAGAGCAGCTCATGCAGGTGGCGATGGCGGTCGGCGGCTGCACGGGCGACGACGCCGACCTGCTGCGCCGCGCCATGGGCAGCAAGCGCGGCCTCGAGCGCATCGAGTCGCTGCGCGAGACGCTCTACGCGGGCATGGCGGGCAACGGCATCACCGGCCAGCTCGCCGACGAGATCTACGGGCGTATTCAGGCCTTCGCCAACTTCGGCTTCGCCGAGAGCCACTCGATCAGCTTCGCGCTGCTGGTCTACGCGAGCTCGTGGATCAAGCTGCACTACCCCGGCGTCTTCCTCGCCTCGCTGCTGCGTGCCCAGCCGATGGGCTTCTACTCGCCTGCCAGTCTCACGGCCGACGCCGAACGCCACGGCGTCGAGGTGCGCACCCCGTGCATCCTGCGCTCGGGAGTCGAGGCGGGGCTCGAGCGCCTCGATCTGGTCGTCGCGTCAGCGCACGAACCCGTGGCTCCGGATGCCCGCCGCGCGCACCCCACGGGGCTCGAGCAGTGCATCCACCGCCAGCAGCCGCCCGTGCCCGAGTTCGAGCCCGCGTCGAGCAACGGCGACCTCGCCGACTGCGCGCTGCACCGCCGCGACGGCGAGCTCGCGGTGCGGCTCGGGCTCGCCGAGGTCGGCGGGATCGGTCGGCCGACGGCCCAGCGCATCGTCGCCGAGCGCGAGCGGGGCGGCCCGTACCGCGACCTCACCGAGCTCGTCTACCGCACCGGGCTCACGGCCGCCCAGGTCGAAGCCCTCGCGACCGCCGGCGCCTTCGACGTGCTCGGCCTCTCGCGGCGCGAGGCGCTGTGGGCGGCAGGCGCGGCGGCGCAGGCGCGGCCCGAGTACCTGCCGGGGGTCGTGACGGCCGTGCAGCCGCCGCTGTTCACCGACCTCGACGAGTACGAGCTGATGGTCGCCAACCTCGTGTCGACGGGCATCGCACCGGGCGACCACCCCGTGCGCTTCGTGCGGGGGCTGCTGCGCGAGCGCGGGGTGCTGAGCGCGCGCGAGCTGCGTAGTGCCGAGCCGGGCCGTCGTGTCGAAGTGGCCGGCGTCGTGACGCACCGCCAGCGCCCCGCGACCGCGAGCGGCATCACCTTCCTCAACCTGGAGGACGAGACCGGCCTCGTCAACGTGATCTGCTCGGTCGGGCTGTGGGGCCGCTACCGCCGCACAGTGCGTGAGAGCCGCGCCCTCATCGTGCGCGGCACCCTCGAGCGCTCGGCCGAGGGCGTCATCACCATCGTCGCCGACCGTGTCGAGTCGCTGCCCCTGCGCGTGACGATGCCGAGCCGCGACTTCCGGTAGCGCGGGCCTACTGTGAGGCATGGCCTCCGCCCGCACGACCCTCCCCGCTCGCCTGCTCTCCGCCGCGCGCACCGTTCACGAGAGCACCGGGTTCGAGCGGGCGGCGCGAGCCGGCTTCGCCGTCAACGGCCTGCTGCACGTGCTCATGGGGGTGCTCGCGATCTCGGTCGCGACGGGGGCCGGCAACGCAGGCGACGACGATGACCCGGCGGGCGCGATCCACGCGATCGCCGACACCCCGGGCGGGTTCGTGCTCGTCTGGGTCATCGCCGCCGGACTCGCCTGCCTCGCCCTCTGGCTGCTGCTCGAGTCCGTGCTCGGGCACCTGGTGCGCGGCGAGGTGCGCAGCGGTCTGCTCGTCGCCGCGAAGGCCGTCGCTTATGGCGCCCTCGCCGTGCCGGCGGTCACGATCGGGCTCGGCGGCCGCGTCGAGTCTGACGACGACGTGCGCGAGATCAGCGCCTTCCTCGTGCAGACGCCGATCGGCATCGTGGTGCTGGGGCTCGCCGGCCTCGCCGTCATCGGCATCGGCGTCTACTTCGTCGTCAAGGGCGTTCGCCGCACGTTCCTCGACGACATCCGCACGCCGAGCGGCTCGGTCGGGAAGGCCGTCACCGTTCTCGGAACCGTCGGCTACATCGCGAAGGGCGTGGCGCTCACGGCGGTGGGCGTGCTGCTCATCATCACGGCCGTCACGGTCGACCCTGCCGAAGCAGCCGGACTCGACGGCGCTCTGCGGTCGGTCGCCGAGCTGCCCTTCGGCGCCGCCCTGCTCGTGCTCATCGGGCTCGGGCTCATCGCCTACGGGCTCTACTGCGGCGTGCGCGCCCGCCGGGCCACGCTGTAGAACGCGTCAGCGGTTGCGACCGCGCGCCGCGACCGTCCACGTGTCCACCTCGACGCCGTCGCGCTCGACCACGAGCTCGTCGACGAGGTTCACGGCATTGCACACGTGGTTCGGCACGACGCGCAGCTCGGTGCCGAGCGGCGGCACGACGACGTCTGCCGGGAAGGTGATCGTCGCGTGGTGCTCCGAGAGCGCGGTGATGCGGGCGTCGGGAAAGTCGAGCAACCGGCCGTAGCCGCTCGCATAGGCGGCGCGATCGGCGCCCAGGATCTTGCTGCCCGCATCCACGACCGCCACGTGCTCGCGCCGGCTCACCACTGTCGCACGGGCCGTCAGGGCGATCGACGCCGGCTCGATCGTGCCGAGCTCCCACTGCTGCGCGTCACCGAAGAGGTACACGCCCGGCCGCAGCTCGGTCAGCACGCCGCCGTCGGCCGCGCGAGCACTCGGCGTCGAGCCGCCGCTCACGACGGGGCACGGGATGCCCACAGCGACGAGCGCATCGCGGGCCGTCGCGAGGGCCGCGGCCTCGTCGCCCGCCGCCGGCGCCGCCGCGCCCGACCCGTAGGAGTGCCCGGGGAAGGTGAAGGCGCCGTCGACGAGCAGCCCCGCGTCGATCGCGGCGGCCGCGACCTCCGCAGCCCGCTCGGGCGCGATGCCGCTGCGGTGGTGACCGCTATCGACCTCGACCGCGATGGCGAGGGCGGGCGCACCCGCGCGACCGGCCTGCACGGCATCAGCGAGCATCCGCACCCCGTCGACCGAGTCGGCGCCGACCCGCAGCCGCACGCGGCCTGCGAGACTCCGGAGGCGCGACGCGCGCGGCCCGACCGCCCAGAGCGGGTAGGCGATGAACAGATCGTCGACCCCCGCGTCGGCGAATACCTCCGCCTCGCCGACGGTCGCGACGGTCAGGCCGATCGCTCCGTGCGCCAGCTGGCGACGCGCGATCTCGGGCGTCTTGTGGGTCTTGGCGTGCGGGCGCAGAGCGACCCCGAGGCGCGCCGCGTGGGCGGCCATCGCCGCGAGGTTCGCCTCGAGCCGCGGTTCGTCGACGACGAGGAAGGGGGTGTCTCGCACGCGCCCATCATCCCCCGTCGTCAGGCGCCGTGCATCTGCTTGCGCAGCAGCTCGATGCGCAGCTGCAGCTGGGCGACGGTGGCCTGGCCGACGGCCGGGCCGCCGCACAACCGCCGCAGCTCGGCGTGGATGTGCCCGTGCGGTTGGCCGGTCAGCTTCGCTCGGAGCCCGACGAGGCTGTTGAGCAGCGTGCGCTGCTCTTTCAGCGAGCGGTAGAGGGGCTGCGGCGCGGGCGCTGCGCCGGCGGGCCGATCGGCCGCTCGCCGCTGCTGCCGCTGGTGGCGGGCCTTGAGCACCTCGCGCACCTGGTCGGGTTCGAGAATGCCGGGCAGGCCGAGGAAGTCGAGCTCTTCGAGGCTGCCGACGGGCGACAGCGCGCCGAACTCGTCGCCGTCGTAGAGCACCTTCTCGAAGGTCGCGCTCGACTCGAGCGCGAGGTACGTGAACTCGGCGAGCTCGCTCTCGCTCGCCTTCTCCTCTCGCTCGGCCTCGGCGAGCAGCGCGTCGTCGAGCAGCTCGTCACCCGCCCGGTCGAGCGCGTGATCGCGCTCGCGCTCGAGCTCGCTCGCGAGGCGCTGGATGGCGGGCACGCTCGGGATGAAGATCGAGGCGGTCTCGCCGCGCCGCCGTGCCCGCACGAAGCGCCCGATCGCCTGCGCGAAGAACAGAGGCGTGGATGCGCTGGTCGCGTAGACCCCGACCGCCAGGCGCGGCACGTCCACGCCCTCCGAGACCATGCGAACGGCCACGAGCCAGCGCGATTCCGACTCGGCGAACGCGGCGATGCGGTCAGATGCCCCAGCCTCGTCGCTCAGCACGACGGTCGGCTCCTCCCCCGTGATCGAGGTCAGCAGGCCCGCATAGGCGCGCGCCGTGGCCTGATCGGTCGCGATAACGAGCCCGCCCGCATCCGGGATCGCGTTGCGCACCTCGGTCAGGCGGGTGTCGGCCGCGCGTAGCACGCCGCTCATCCACTCGCCGCCGGGGTCGAGAGCGGTACGCCACGCCTGCGCCGTGATGTCGGCCGTGTCGGCCTGCCCGAGCACGGCCTCCATCTCGTCGCCCGAGGTCGTGCGCCACCGCATGCGGCCGGCGTACGAGAGGAACAAGACGGGCCGCACCACGCCGTCAGACAACGCGCGCCCGTAGCCGTACTGATAGTCGGTGTGCGAGACGCGGATGCCCTCCGCATCGGGCACGTAGGTGACGAACGGGATGGGCGCGGTGTCGCTGCGGAACGGTGTGCCCGTCAGCGACAGCCGACGCGTCGCCCCCTCGTAGGCCTCACGGATCGCATCGCCCCAGCTGAGAGCGTCGCCTCCGTGATGCACCTCGTCGAGGATCACGAGGGTCGAGGCCTGCTCGACGAGCCCGCGGTGCACGAACGGCTGCGCAGCGACCTGGGCGTAGGTGACGGCGGCGCCGTGGAAGGCGCGGCCGATGACGCGACCGGCGTTGCGGAACGCGGGGTCGAGGCGGATGCCCACGCGATGCGCGGCGTCGGCCCACTGCCGCTTCAGGTGCTCGGTCGGCGCCACGACGATGACGCGCTCGACCGTGCGGCGCGCGAGCAGCTCGGCCGCGAGACGCAGGGCGAAGGTGGTCTTGCCGGCGCCGGGCGTGGCCGCGGCGAGGAAGTCGCGGGGCTCGGTCTCGAAGTACCGGTCGAGGGCTTCGGCCTGCCAGGCCCGCAAGCGATCGGCCGTGCCGCGTGCCGCGCGTTCGGGGTAGGAGGGTGAGAGGTGCTCCGCGGCGAACGTGCCCACGTGCGGGGCGCGGCGGTAGGTCGGACTCACGAGACCTCGATGCTAGCCGAGCGCGCCGACATGAGCGGGCCACGGAGCGAGCCCTCAGTCGACTCCGTCGGGCACGCTCCCGCGCCGCGGCGGCGCTCCGCGCAACAGGGATGCCCGCTGCACCGCGCCGCGCCCGAACTTCTCCGCGAGCGCGTCGATGGTGTTCTCTGCCTCCCGCCAGGTCTCGTCGTCGTCCCACAGCCCGCGTGCGACGGCTCCCGTCGGCAGCAGTGCGGAGGCGCGCACGCCGATGAGCCGCAGCCCGCGCCCGACGACGGGTGATGCGGCGTAGAGCGCGCGCGCCTCGGTGGCGATGCGCTGCGCGACGTCGGTCGGCTCGGCGAGCGTCTGTGCGCGGGTGATGGTCTCGAAATCGCCGAACCGGAGCTTGATCGCGAGCGTGCGAGCGACCCAGCCGCCGGCGCGCAACCGCTCCGCGACGCGCTCGGCGAGCCGCAGCAGTTCGCGGTCGATCGTGCGCGCGTCGGCGATGTCGCGCTCGAAGGTGACCTCGTGCCCGATCGTCTTCTCGGCGCGCTCGGGCGTGACCGACCGCGGGTCGCGCCCGTTCGCGAGCGCGTGCAGGTGCCCGGCGGCGGCGGGCCCGAGTGCGCGGGCGAGCGCGTCGAGCGGAGCATCCGCCACGTCACCGATCGTGCGCAGCCCGAGCCGCTCCAGCCGCTGCGCCGAGGCCGCGCCGACCCCCCACAGGGCGGTGATCGGCTGCGGGTGCAGGAAGGCGAGGGTGTCGGCCTCGGGCACGACGAGCAACCCGTCGGGCTTGGCGCGACCCGAGGCGAGCTTCGCCACGAACTTCGTCGCGGCCGCCCCGACCGAGGCCACGAGCCCCGTCTCGTCGCGGATGCGGGCCCGCAGCGCCGTTCCGATCGCGAACGGCGGCCCGAAGAGCGCCGTCGCTCCGCTGACGTCGAGGAAGGCTTCGTCGATGCTGAGCGGCTCGACGAGCGGGGTCACATCGCCGAGGATGCTCATGACCGTGCGCGATGCCGCCTGATATCGCTCGTAGTGGGGCTCGAGCACGATCGCCTGGGGGCAGCGACGCAGCGCGACGGCCATCGGCATCGCCGAGTTCACCCCGTACCGCCGGGCTTCGTAGGTTGCCGCGGTCACGACCGAGCGCGCGCCGCGATGGCCGACGATCACCGGCCGGCCCCGCAGCTCGGGTCGGTCGAGCAGTTCGACGGAGGCGAAGAAGGCGTCCATGTCGAGGTGCAGGATGCGCGCGCTCAGGTCAGCGGTCGGGGCCGAGGTGACCTGCCGACCGCTGCCGTCTTGCTTGCTCATGACGAACGCCCCACGCGAGCATCCTGCCACCGTGCGGTGACGGCGGCGGGATGCGCGAGGGGCGTTCGGGGTGCTGCGGGAGGTGTCAGCGCTTGCGCGTGATCAGACCCCACAGCAGGATCACGAGGATCGAGCCGCCAATGGCCAGGAGCCAGGTGCCGATGCTGAAGAACGAGTCGACGGATCCGAGCCCGAGCAGGCTTCCGATCCACCCGCCTAGGAGGGCGCCGACGACGCCGAGGATGAGGGTGGAGAGCCACCCGCCGGACTGCTTGCCCGGCAGGATCGCCTTGGCGATCGCACCGGCGATGAGGCCGAGCAGAAGGAATGCGAGGAAGCCCATCGGCTTCTTCTTTCGTTGTGGCGGGCGTGCAGTCGGCACCCCGCCGATGTTCGAGCGATTCTGTGGAAACGCTCGGCCACAGTCAAGCAGATGTGCCCCGTTCGGGGGGAGGAATTCTTTGGCGCGTCACCGGGGTGCAGAGGGAGCCTCTCGTCTGACACTCTGGTGGCATGCCTCAGCTTCACCCCTGGTCGCGCTACGTCGCGATCGGCGATTCCTTCACGGAGGGCATCGGCGACCCCGAGCCCCAGAGCCCCGGAGGGCACCGTGGATGGGCCGACCGCGTCGCCGAGGTGCTTGCCGACCGCACCGACGACTTCGCCTACGCCAATCTCGCCATCCGCGGCCGGCTGCTGCAGCAGATCGCCGACGAGCAGGTGGACGCCGCGCTCGCGCTCCGCCCTGACCTCATCACGATCTCGGGCGGCGGCAACGACATCATCCGCCCCGGCACCGATCCCGACCGGGTCGCCGAGCTCTTCGATGAGACCATCGGCCGGTTGCGGGCGAACGGCGCCACGGTCGTCATGTTCAACGGGCCTGACATCGGCATGACGCCGGTGCTGCGGCGGGTGCGGGGCAAGGTCGCGATCTACAACGAGAACCTGCGCTACGTGGCGGCCAAGAACGATGCGATCGTGGCCGACATGTGGGCGCTGCGGCAGTTGCAGAACCCGCAGATGTGGGCACCCGACCGGCTTCACTTCTCCCCGCTCGGGCACCACACGATCGCTATCGCCGTGCTCGAGGCGCTCGGGATCGACCATCAGCTCGAGCCCCAGCATCCGGAGCCTCTGCCCTCGCGATCGTGGCGCGCAGCGCGTGTCGACGACATGGGATGGGCGCGCGAGTATCTCGTGCCGTGGGTCGTGCGGCGCATCCGGCACCAGTCGTCCGGCGACACGGTCCGCCCCAAGCGGCCGACCCTCTGACGGCGCAGCGGTCGCGGGCTCGTCAGCCGCCGAGGATCTGCTCGAGCGGACGCATGAGCCGCCACTCGAGCGGCGGCGGGTCGATCTCGCCGACCCAGCGCAGACTGACCGGCCGCCGTTGCCCCGCGATCTCCACGACCATGGTCGCATCGTCCGGCGGCCCCAAGCCGGCGAGCAGCGGCGGTGCCCGCACCGCCGCGCGGGTCGACGTCGCGCCCCACACGAGCGCGCTCTCGGCCTCGGCCACCACGAGCTGCGCGCGGTCTCCCCAGGGCGCCGTGTAGGTCGCGACCGGGGTGCCCGGCTCGGCGAGCGTCACGGTGCGGAAGTCGTCGGACGCCGTTCCGACGAGCGTCTGCACCGCGGCGGCGACGGCCTCCTGATCGGCGAGGCCGAGCACGACGCCGACCACGTCCACCGGTTGCCCACCCACTGCGATCCTGCTCGAGAACAGCAGATTGGCGCCGATGCCGTCGAGCGTGCCCGTCTTGATACCGCTGACGCCCGCGAGGCCGAGCGCGAGGTTCGTCGTCTCGAAGGCGCCCACCCCCGGCACGCTGACGGAGGGCTGGGCGGCGGCCTCGACGATGACCTCGTTGTCGAGCGCCACGCGGGCGAGCTCGACGAGATCGCGCGGCGTGCCGGTGTTCTGCAGCGAGAAGCCGGTGCTGTCGCCGACCGAGATGCCGTTCAGTCCGTGATCGTCGAGCCAGGACCGGGCCGCAGCGAGGTAGGCGTCGATCGACCCGAAGGCCCACAGCGCCAGCGTTTCGGCGTAGTTGTTGGCCGAGCGCACCATCATGAGCTCGATGACCTGGCGCTGCGTCACCACGGTGCCCGGCGGGGCGGGGGCGATCGTGCCGTTCATCGCGCGGTAGCGGGCCGGCAGCGCGCCATCGGCGGCGGTGAGGGTCAGCGAGGCCCCGGATGCTCCCGACTCGATCGGATACGCCTCGAGCACGACGAGAGCGGTGATGACCTTCGTGATCGACGCGAGAACGCGCGGCGTGTCGAGCTCACGACCGGCGAAGATCTGGTCGCCGTCGGCGGCGGCGATCGCCGCTCCCCCGATGCCGGGCAGGGTGACGCTGCCCGGTGGCGTCGAGACCTGCTCGACGGGAAGCGCCACCGCGGGGATGGGTTCGATCGGCGCGAGAACCGCGTAGCTCGTGTAGCCGAGCGTCGACAGCAGCACCGCGAGCACCGCGACGATCGCCGCCGTCCGCCGCCGCGCCGACGTCGAGCCGGAGGTCATGCCGAATCGCGCCAGACGATCTCGGTCGCCAGGAGCGCGCCGTTCGCGGCGAGCGAGCCGGTGCGCACCTGCTCGAGCACCAGTTCGGCGGCCCGCGCTCCGAGCTGGCCGGCCGGTTGGCGCACGGTCGAGAGGGCGGGCTGCGCGCGCACGGCCCACGAACTGTCGTCGAAACCGACGATGCCGACGTCGCGCGGCACGGTGCGACCGGCGTTGCGCAGCGCTTCGAGCGCTCCCGCCGCGATCGCGTCGGACGCGGCGAAGACGCCGTCGATGCCCGGCTCCCGCGCGAGCAGTTCGGTCATGCCGGCCACGCCGGCGGCGTAGGTGTAGAACCGCTCTCGCGCGACGATCGAGTCGTCGAAGTCGTCGCCCATGGCCTCGCGGAAGCCGGCGAGACGGTCACGGCCCGAGTCGCGGTCGAGACCCGCGGCGATCATCCCGATGCGTCGACGACCGGTGTTCCGCAGCCGCTCGGTGATCTGCCGGGCCGCGCCGCGATTGTCGATGCCGACCCAGGGCAGCTGCGGCTGGTTGTCGGGGCGGCCGACCATGACGGCGGGCAGTCGCAGGTCGGCGATGGCCTGCGAGATCGGGTCGTCCTCGCGCGCCGACACGATGATCGCGCCATCGACGAACCCGCCCCCGAGATAGCCGGTGACCCGTCGGGAGTCGCGCTCGGTGTCGATGATGAGCGACACGAGCTGGTAGTCGGCCGCCGAGAGCGCGGCGTTGGCCCCGAGCAGAATGGCGCCGATGTTCGGGTCGTCGATGAAGACCGAGTCGGGCTCGTGCACGATGAGAGCGATCGCGCCGGAGGACTGCTTCGCGAGGTTGCGAGCCGCGGTGTTGCGCACGTAGCCGACCTTGGCGATGGCCGCCTCGATGGCTTCACGGGCGGCAGCAGACACATAGGGCTCGCCGTTGAGAACGCGCGAGACGGTGCCGCGCGAGACGCCCGCTTCCGCGGCCACGTCGAAGATCGTGGCGCGCTTCACGCGGGTGGTGGGGGCAGTCACGCGCTCAGTGTATCCGCGCGTCTCGCCCCGGCGCGGGCACGCCGATGGGCACGGTGGTTGACAGGCGCGCGTCGCCGTGCGTAATCTGTGAGCGCTCACAGAACTTCGTCCCCCGAACAGGTCACGCCTGTCTGTGCACGTTCACAGGGGAAGGATGCCGGAGCGACGACGATGTTGACCCCGCCTGCGGAAGGACGGCCTGTGACCACTCCCCTGACCCTCAGCCACGAGCAGCCGCTCGTGCCGGGCTGGGCCACGGGCACGATCACCCTCGGATGCGACTACAACCCCGAGCAGTGGGACGAATCGGTCTGGCACGACGACATCGCGCTCATGCGCGACCTGGGTGTCGACCTCGTCGCGATCAACATCTTCGGCTGGGCCCAGCTGCAGCCCCAGCCTGGTCCGTTCGACTTCAGCCGCCTCGACCGCATCCTCGACCTGCTGCACGCGGCGGGCATCCGGGTGAACCTCGGCACGGGAACCTCGTCGCCGCCGCCATGGCTCGCACGCCTCCACCCCGAGACCCTGCCTCAGGGAGCCGACGGCACGATCGCGTGGCCGGGCGGGCGCCAGGCCTGGTGCTCGAGCTCCGCCGTGTTCCGGCAGAAGGCGCTCGAGCTCGTCACCGCGATGGCCGACCGGTACGGCGATCACCCCGCTCTCGCGCTCTGGCACGTCTCGAACGAGCTCGGCTGCCACAACGCGCTCTGCTACTGCGACGCCTCGGCGCGCGCCTTCCGCACCTGGCTGCGCGACCGCTACGCCACGCTCGACGCCCTCAACGACGCGTGGGGCACAGCGTTCTGGAGCCAGCGCTACGGGCACTGGGACGACGTCCTGCCGCCGCGCACCACCCGTTCGGCGGGCAACCCCGCGCAGCTGCTCGACTTCAAGCGATTCTCCTCCGATGCCCTGCTCGACCACTACCGTGCCGAGACCGCCGTGCTGCAGTCGCGGTCGAGCGCCCCGGTCACGACCAACCTCATGGTCACGGCGCACATCCAGACGCAGGACTACGCCCGGTGGGCTCCTGAGCTCGACCTCATCGCGAACGACCACTACCTCGATCACCGTCTCGCCGACCCGCTCGCCGAGCTCGCCTTCAGCGCCGATCTCACCCGCGGCCTCGCCGACGGCGGATCATGGATGCTCATGGAGACGTCGACGAGCGCCGTCAGCTGGCAACCGGTGAACCACGCCAAGCGCGAGGGCGAGCTCGTGCGCACCGTGCTCGGGCACGTGGCACGCGGCGCCGACTCGATCTGCTTCTTCCAGTGGCGCGCCTCGCGCAGCGGCGCCGAGAAGTTCCACTCCGCGCTCCTGCCGCACAGCGGAACGGCCGGAGCGGGCTGGGCGCAGAGTGTCGAGCTCTCGGCCCTGCTCGACCGGCTCTCCCCCGTCGTCGGATCGCGAGTGCACTCGCGCGCGGCCCTGGTGTTCTCGTGGGAGGCATGGTGGGCTGCTGAGGGTGACACCCAGCCCAGCAGCCTGCTGCGCTACCTCCCCGAGGCGCACCGATACCATCGCGCGCTGCGTGCCCTCGGTGTGACGGTCGACGTCGTCGCCCCCGAGGCCGACCTCAGCGCCTACGATCTCGTGGTCGTGCCGACTCTCTACACCGTGACGGATGCCGCGGCCGCGTCGATCGCGGAGGCCGCCCAGGCGGGCGCGACCGTTCTCATCACGCCCTTCAGCGGCATCGTCGACGAGCACGACGCCATCCGCCCGGGCGGCTACCCCGGAGCCTTCCGCGACCTGCTCGGGATCATGGTCGACGAGTTCCGTCCGCTCGCGGCCGAGGCGATCGTCGCACTCTCCTCGGGCGCCCGCGGCAGCATCTGGAGCGAAGCGGTGCACGTGATCGATGCCGAGGTGATCGCGACCTTCGTCGACGGCCCCGCCGCGGCATCCCCCGCCCTGACCCGGCGCCGCGTCGGCACGGGGTCGGCCTGGTACAGCGCGACGGTTCTGGATGACGATGGAGTGCTCGCGCTGCTGCGCCGCCTGTGCGCCGACGCGGGCGTTCCGGTCATCGAGGTCGGGCCCGACGTCGACGTGGTCACGCGGCACTCGGCGACCGAGGAGTTCACGTTCATCATCAACCACCGCGCGCAGCCCATCACGGTGCCGTTCGCGGGTCTCGACCTGGTCTCGGGCGAGACGGTCGCCGACGCCACGCCGCTGCCTGCAGGAGCCGTGCGCGTCGTCATCTCAGAGAGGAGCGATCGTGGCGCGTGACACAGCCGTCAAAGCCTCGAGAGCCGTCAGCCATCGGAAGGCGCTCGCGTTCTTCCTCATCCCCTTCGGGTCGCTGTTCGTGCTGTTCTACCTCGTGCCGATCCTCTACGCGATCTACCAGTCGCTGCTGACGGTCGAGCGCGAGGGTACGTTCGGCCCGGCCGTCCAGGTGTTCGGCGGGCTCACCCAGTACATCGCGGTCTTCCAGAACGAGCCGTTCTGGGCGTCGATCGGGCGCGTGCTGCTGTTCGGCGTCGTCCAGGTGCCGATCATGCTCGGTGTCGCGCTCGTGCTCGCCCTGCTGCTCGACTCGCCGCTCGTGCGGGGCTCGAAGTTCTTCCGGCTCGCCTTCTTCGCGCCGTACGCGGTGCCCGCCGTCATCGCCGCGATCATGTGGGGCTTCCTCTACTCGCCGAACCTCTCGCCCTTCACCGCCGTGACCGCGAGCCTCGACCTCCTGTCGGCCGAGACGGTGCTCTGGTCGATCGCCAACGTCGTCACCTGGGTCTACGTGGGCTACAACATGCTCATCATCTACTCGGCGCTGCTGTCGATCCCGCAGGAGATCTACGAGGCCGCCCGCCTCGACGGTGCCGGGCAGTTCCGCATCGCGATGTCGATCAAGATCCCGCTCGTCGTGCCGGCGCTCGTTCTGACCGGCATCTTCTCGATCATCGGAACCCTGCAGCTGCTCGCTGAGCCGCAGGTGTTCCAGAGCTTCTCGAACGCGGTCACGAGCACCTTCACCCCGAACCTCACCATCTACTCCACCGCGTCGGTGCCGAACATCAGCCTCGCCGCCGCCATGTCGGTCGTGCTCGCCCTGGCGACCTTCGTGCTTTCGTTCACCGTGCTCAAGCTCACGCAGCGGAGGACCGCGCAATGACCGTCTCGACCGAAACCCGCGCGCTGCGCACGCAGGGCCTGAAGAAGCGCCCCGCTCGCGACGGAGGCATCCGCGAGAGCGCCGTCTCCCGCACCGTCGCCATGGCGGTCATGATCGTCGCCACGCTGTACTTCCTCACGCCGCTGTGGTGGCTGCTCGTCGCCTCGACCAAGACGCGGGCCGACTTCACCACGACCAACCCCCTGTGGTTCGCCGACTTCGCGCTGTTCGACAACATCGCGGCGCTCGTCAGCTACCGCGACGGCGTCTTCCTGCTGTGGCTCGGCAACAGCGCCCTGTACGCGGGCGTCGGCGCTCTCCTCGCCACGCTCATCGCGGCCATGGCCGGGTACGCGATCGCGAAGTACACGTTCCGCGGCCGCGAGACGCTCTTCAACGTCATCCTCGGCGGGGTACTCGTGCCCGCGACGGCCCTCGCCCTCCCGCTCTTCCTGCTGTTCAGCCAGGCGGGCGCCACCAACACGATCTGGGCCGTGCTGCTGCCGAGCCTCGTGAGCCCCTTCGGCGTCTATCTCTCGCGCATCTACGCCGCAGCGAGCGTGCCCGACGAGATCATCGAGGCCGCGCGCATCGACGGTGCGGGCGAGGTTCGCACCTTCTTCACGGTCGCCACGCGTCTCATGGCCCCGGCCCTTGTGACGATCTTCCTCTTCCAGTTCGTGGCGATCTGGAACAACTTCTTCCTGCCGCTCATCATGCTGCGCGACGAGAACCTGTTCCCCGTCACGCTGGGTCTCTACGTCTGGAACACCCAGGTGAGCCAGATCCCCGACATCCGCGCCCTCGTCGTCATCGGGTCGCTGCTGTCGATCATCCCCCTCATCGTCACCTTCCTCGCGCTGCAGCGGTTCTGGCAGTCGGGGTTGGCGAACGGCGGGCTCAAGTGAGCATCCGCCGACAGTCCCTCAGCCGCACGACGGCTGAGCGGAGCAGCACCACCACCAATCGAAAGGAACACAGCATGGCGATCTCACTCGTCGCACGTGCGGGGGCCATCGCGGCCATCTCCGCACTTGCGCTGACGGCCTGCTCGACCGGCGGCACTGACGCCCCCGGTGCGAGCGGCGACTGCGCTCCCTCCGACGGCCCCGTCACCCTCACCTTCACGAGCTGGCTCCCCGGCGTCGAGGAGGCCGTGGCGATCTGGAACGAGGAGAACCCCGACATCCAGGTCGAGGTGCAGACGGGCCCGAACGGCAACGGCGGCACCTACCAGAACTTCTTCAACCAGCTCGCGGCCGGAAACGCGCC
The DNA here is from genome assembly GCF_051860105.1 of Microcella sp. Lineage (GTDB taxonomy): Bacteria > Actinomycetota > Actinomycetes > Actinomycetales > Microbacteriaceae > Microcella. The sequence continues at coordinate 63,589 of NZ_JBHYEO010000002.1, read as the reverse complement.
CGACCTCGGTCAGATCGAGTTCGACGCGATGCCGAACTTCCGCGTGCAGGACGGCCTCGAGAACATCGCGGCCTGCGAGGGAATCCTCGAGGCTGAGGACCAGTTCGTGCCGTGGACCTGGAGCCAGGTCACCTTCGGCGAAGAGGACGCGGTCTACGCGATCCCGCAGGACACCGGCCCCATGGCCATGTTCTACCGTGCCGACCTGTTCGAGGCGGCCGGCATCCCGGTTCCCACCACGTGGGAGGAGTACGAGGCTGCCGCGGTGCAGATCCGTGCTCAGGGCGGCTACATCAACAACTTCTCGCAGAGCGACATCAACGCCTTCGCGGGCCTGGTGTGGCAGGCGGGCGGCGAGTGGTTCTCGAACGACGCCGACGGCTGGACGGTCGACCTGACCGGTGCCGAGACCACGCAGGTGGCCGAGTACTGGCAGGGCCTCATCGACAACGACCTCGTCGCTGTCTACCCGCCGTGGACCGACGAGTGGAACGCCGCCTACAACTCGAGCGAACTGTGGACGTGGGTCTCCGCCGTCTGGGGTGCCAACACCATCGCGAGCGGTGCGCCTGACACCGCCGGCAACTGGGCTGTCGCCCCGATGCCGCAGTGGGAGGCCGGCGCCAGCGCCGCGGGCAACTGGGGTGGCTCGACCACCGCGGTGCTCAAGGGCTCGGACCACCCGTACGAGGCCGCGCAGTTCGCTCTGTGGCTCAACACGGATGCCGACGCGCTGACCGCGATGAACCGCACCGCGAACATCTACCCCGCCACGATCGAGGGTGCGAACCTCCCGGTCTTCGGTGAGGGTGTGGAGTTCTACGGCGGACAGAAGATCTACGAGGTCTTCGCCGAGGCCGGCAACAACGTCGATCCCAACTTCACGTGGGGCCCGACCATGACGCAGGTCTACAACGATGTCGCTGACGGCTTCTCCGGTGCCGTCTCGGGCAGCGGTACGCTTCTGGATGCTCTGACCGCTGGTCAGGACGCCACGATCGCAGCCCTCAAGGCGGCCTCGATTCCCGTCAAGGAGTAGGTATCTCGCTTCTCCACCTCCGTGCCGCGGGTGTCAGCTTCGTGCTCGACGCCCGCGGCACGGCCGTGCCACGGCTCGCGCACTGGGGTCATGACCTCGGTGACGTCGAGCCGACCATGCTCGAGCTGGTGGCGGCCGCACTGCCCGCGGTCGCCCCCAGCTCGCCTGATCTCCCTCTCGTGCCCTCGATCCTCGCGGGCCCGGCGGAGGGGTGGAGCGGGTTCCCCGCGCTCATCGCCCACCGCGTCGGGGCCGGCCCTGCGCGCCTGCCGATGCGCATCCATCGCACCGGTCTGACGGCCGACGAGGGCTCGATCGCGGTCGAGCTACTCGTGCACGACGATCACGGCCCGCTGCTGACGGTGGGCTGGACCGTGCGGCTCTCTCCGGAGGGCGTCGTCGTGATCGCGATGGATGCCCGCGCCGAAGCCCCCGAGGGCGTCGACCTGCACCGTCTCGCCGCGACCCTTCCGGTTCCCGCCCGGGCGAGCGATCTGCTCGACTTCAGCGGGCTCTGGGCCGGTGAGCGGAGGCCGCAACGCGGCACCGTGCGCGACGGCCTGCACCTGCGCGACCAGCGCCGCGGCCGCCCCGGCCACGACGCCCCCTTCCTGACCGTGCTCGGAACGCCGGGCTTCGGCTTCCGCACCGGCGAGGTCTGGGCGCTGCACCACGCCTGGAGCGGCAACAGCACGACGGGCGTCGAGTCGCTGCCGACGGGCCACCGCCGCCTGCTGGCCGCCGAACTGCTCGACCCGGCCGAGATCGTGCTCGCCGCGGGCGAGACCTACACGGCTCCCGAGACGGTGCTCGCCTGGTCGAACACGGGCCTCGACGGACTGAGCGACCGCCTGCACCCGTTCGTGCGCGCTCTGACTCCCCCGACGCACCGCCCCGTCGTGCTCAACACGTGGGAGGCCGTGTACTTCGACCACGCGCTCGAATCGCTCATGCCGCTCGTCGATGCCGCCGCCGATCTCGGCATCGAGCGCTTCGTGCTCGACGACGGATGGTTCGCGGGCCGCACCGACGACCGCCGAGCTCTCGGCGACTGGACGGTCGACCCCGAGCGGTGGCCCTCCGGACTCCACCCGTTGGCCAACGCGGTCGTGGCGCGCGGCATGGAGTTCGGCCTGTGGGTCGAGCCCGAGATGGTGAGCCCCGACTCGCGGCTCGCGCGCGAGCATCCCGAATGGATGCTCGCCGAAGCCGCACCCGACCGCCAGCATCCCCCCACCTGGCGCTTCCAGCACACGCTCGACCTCACGGTCGACGCGGCCCGGGCGCACCTGCTCGAGACGCTCAGCGCCCTGCTGACCGAGTACCCCATCGCCTTCCTCAAGTGGGATCACAACCGCGACCAGCACGCCGGCACCGCGGCGGCGCACACCCGCGCCGTGTACGCGCTCATCGACGACCTGCGCGCGCGGTTCCCGCACGTCGCGATCGAGAGCTGCGCCTCGGGCGGCGCGCGGGTCGACCTCGGCATGGCCGCGCGCGTGCACCGCTTCTGGACGAGCGACACCAATGACGCGCTCGATCGGCAGCGCATCCAGCGCTACAGCGGCCTGCTCATGCCGCCCGAGCTGCTCGGCGGCCACGTCGGTGCCCCCCGCGCGCACATCACGGGCCGCACGCACGACCTCTCGTTCCGCCTCGCGACGGCGCTGTTCGGCAGCGCGGGCATCGAGTGGAACGTCACGACCGCCGACGCCGCCCAGCTCGACGCCCTGCGCGACTGGGTCGCGACCGTCAAGCTCGTGCGCCCGCTGCTCACGACCGGCCGTACGGTGCGCACCGACGAGCCCGGCGATGACCGCTACGTGCACGGCCTCGTCGCGCCCGACGGCAGTGAGGCGCTCATCGCTCTCGTCACGCTCGCGACCGCGTCGGTCGCCGTGCCGCCGCCCCTGCGGTTCCCCGGCCTCGACCCCGACCGGCGCTACCGCGTCGAACCGCTGACCGTGGGGGGGCCACCGCACGCGGTGCAGGATGCTCCCCCGGCGTGGATCGCCGACGGCGGCATCACGGTCACGGGTCGGCTGCTCGCCGACCTCGGGCTGCACGTGCCGCTGCTCGCGCCGGAACAGGCGCTGCTGCTGCGCGCGATCGCGCTCGACTGATCGAGAACAAAGCGCGCTGCGCCTATTGTCGCGCTTGCAGCGCGAACAAAGCGACGGCGCTCGCCGCCGCGACATTGAGCGAGTCGACGCCGTGCGCCATGGGGATCGTCACGACGACGTCGGCCGCCTCGAGCGCGGCGCGGCTCAGACCGTCGCCCTCCGTGCCGACGACGATCGCGACGCGCTCGGGAGCCGCCGCAGCGAACTCGCGCAGCCCCACCGCGTCGTCCGCCAGCGCGAGGGCCGCGATCGTGAAGCCCGCGGCATGCAGCTGCGGCACGGCCTCGTCCCACTCGGGCTGGCGCGTCCACGGCACCTGCAGCACCGTGCCCATCGACACGCGCACGCTGCGGCGGTAGAGCGGGTCGGCGCAGCGCGGGGTGATGAGCACGGCATCCGCCCCGAGGCCCGCCACGGAGCGGAAGATCGCCCCCACGTTGGTGTGGTCGACGACGTCTTCGACGATGACGACGCGGCGGGCATCCCGCAGCACCTCGGTCACGGTCGGCAGAGCGGGCCGATGCATGCTCGCGAGCGCACCGCGGTGCAGGTGGAAGCCCGTGAGTTCTTCGAGCAACCCGGCCTCGCCGACATAGACGGGCACGTCGCGGTCGCCCAGCAGCGCCTCGAGGTCGGGCAGCCAGCGCTCGCTCGTCAGCACCGAGCGCGGCACGTGGCCGGCCCGCAGCGCGCGGCCGATGACCGTGATCGACTCGGCGATGTAGAGCCCGCCCTGAGGCTCGGTCGCGACGCGCAGGGCGACGTCGGTGAGACGCGCGTAGTCGGCGAGGGCGGGCTCGTCGAGCGTCGTGATCTGCTCGATGCGCATGGATGCCCGCCTTCCGCCCGGCGGACGCGAGTCGCCCTGCCAGCCTCCGGAAACATATCCGAAACCAGAGCGTTCTAGTCTGCGAGGGAAGGTACCCCGGAGGCCCCATGTCGATCGCCGCACCGCTCGTCGAGCTCGACGCGGCCGCGCGTGCCGCCGTCGAGCAAGCGATCGAGCTGTTGCGGGGTCGCCGCGTGGCCGTGCTGACCGGGGCCGGCGTGAGCACCGACTCGGGCATCCCCGACTACCGCGGCGTCGGCGCGCCCGTGCGCACGCCCATGACCTACAGCCAGTTCCTCGCCGACGAGCCGTATCGCAAGCGCTACTGGGCCGGCAGCCACCTCGGCTGGGAGCGCTTCGCGTCGGCAGGCCCGAACGCGGGCCACCGCACGCTCGCCGACCTCGAGCACGGCGGCGTCGTGACGGGCGTCGTGACGCAGAACGTCGACGGCCTGCACGTACGCGCCGGCAGCCGCCGCGTCGTCGACCTGCACGGCAGCATGGACCGCGTCACGTGCCTGCACTGCGGCCAGACCTTCGACCGCGGCGCGATCGCCGAGCGCATCGCGCGTCTCAACCCCTGGCTGAGCGACGCCGAGGCGACGATGAACCCCGACGGCGACGCCGAGGTGGCCGACGTCTCGCGGTTCCAGGTGCCCGAGTGCTCGGTCTGCGGCGGCACCCTCAAGCCCGACATCGTGTTCTTCGGCGAGTTCGTTCCGCCCGTGAAGTTTGAAGAGGCCCGCGGCATCGTGGCGCGATCGGATGCCCTGCTCGTGCTCGGCTCCTCCCTCGTCGTCAACTCGGGCATCCGGCTCGTCGGCCTCGCCGCCAAGAAGCGCATCCCCACGATCATCGTCAACCGCGGCGAGACGAAGGCCGACGCGCGTGCCGCCCTTAAGATTGACGCGGGCACGACGGAGACACTGGCCGCGTTCAGCGCCGCTCTGCTGCCCTGATCGGCCTTCGATCGTCGAGGGCCCGCTGAAGGGAATCCTCATGACGGTGTTCGCACTCGTGCGCCACGGCGAGACCGACTGGAACCGCGAGCGGCGCATCCAGGGCTCTACCGACATCCCTCTCAACGACACGGGGCGCGAGCAGGCCCGCGCAACGGGTGCTCTGCTCGCCAGCCGACGCTGGACGGCTCTCGTCGCCTCGCCCCTCTCGCGCGCCGCTGAGACGGCGCGGCTGATCGGCGAGCACGTGGGCCTCGGCGAGCCGGAGCTCGAGCAGCGTCTCGCCGAGCGCGACTACGGCGAGGCCGAGGGGCTCACGGGTCCTGAGATCGACGCGAAGTTCCCCGACGGTGCCGACGTGCCCGGTCGCGAGCCGCGCGAGGCCGTCGCGGAGCGTGCTGTTGCCGCCCTGCACGATCTCGCCGCGCGGCACCCTGGCGAGGCCGTGATCGTCGTCGCGCACGGCGGCGTCATCCGCAGCGTGCTCGAGACGGTCGCGCCCGGCCGGCATCGCGAGCCGATCACCAACGGCTCCGTGCACTCGTTCCGCCACGCCGACGGGGCGATCGAGCTCGTCGCCTTCGACGACCCCATCGACGAGCAGTCGATCTTCCCGCTCGCCGACGACTTCGAGCAGCAGAACCGCCTCGCCGAGCGCGAGCGCGAGGGCCGCTGATGGCGAGCGGGCCCGAGCGCTTCCTGACCGCGACGGCGCACCTGCCGATCACGCCCCAGCGGATGCCCGACTCGACCCACACGGCCGCCGAAGCCGCGGCCGCCGTCGGCTGCGCGGTCGGCGCGATCGTCAAGTCGCTCGTCTTCGTCGCGGTGCACAGCGATGACACGCGAGAGCCCGTGCTCGCGCTCGTGTGCGGCGACAACCGCGCCGACCTCGAAGCCCTCGCAGGCGTGCTCGGCGCCCGCATCGAGAAAGCCGACGCGAAGACCGTCAAGGAGACCACTGGATACTCGATCGGCGGCGTTCCCCCGCTTGGGCATCCGGCCCCCGTGCGCACGGTCGTCGACCGCGACCTCCTGCGCTTCGAGACGGTGTGGTCAGCCGCGGGGAGCGCCTACGACGTCTTCCCGGCGACCCCGCAGCAGCTCGTCGAGTGGACGGGCGGCGAGCTCGCCGACATCGGCACTCGTTAGCGACGGCCCAGCGCGGCCTGCTCACGCAGCAGCTCGAGCAGCACCGCGGCCGACCGGCCCCAGTCGAAGCGCGCCGCCTCGGCGGGGGCGGCGGCCGAGCGGCGCTCCCACTCCCCCGGCGCCAGCAGCTCGGTGATGCGGGCGGCGAAGGCCTCCGCATCCCCCGCCGCCGCATACAGCGCCGTGTCTCCGCCGATCTCGCGGAAGATCGGGATGTCGCTCACGACGACGGGCGTGCCGCGCCCCATGGCCTCGACGAGCGGGATGCCGAAGCCCTCGTCGCGCGAGGCGGTCACGAGCGCCGTCGCGCTGTCGAGCAGGCTGGCGTACTCCTCATCGCTCACGCCGTCATGCACCACGAGCGACCCGTGCGGCACCGCCGCCTCGAAGCGCTCACGGTCGGCGGGGCGGATGCGGCTGAGCAGGTGCAGCCGCGCGCCGGGCAGGTGGTGCAGCGCCGCGGCGAGCGTGTCGACGCCCTTGTAGGGCATGAACGAGCCCATGTAGACGAGCTCGATGCTCTCGGGACGGGTGCGCGGAGCGACGAATGCCGGCCGGTCTGCGGCGTTCGGTACGACCGTGATCGAGCGACGGGTGAGCCGGTGCTGCCGCATGAGCGCGCGCGTTGTCTCGCTCACCGTGACGACGGCGTCGGCGCGGTTCAGCAGCAGCCGCTGCGGCCACCACGCCAGGTGGTACAGCCGCCACCCGAGGCGCACGGCCCAGGGCAGATCGCGCGGCGGCGTGGGATGCGCGTAGTAGATGAGGTCGTGCAGCGTCAGCACGAGCGGGTAGCGCCGCCCCAGCGCCCCCATGGTCTGCATGGGGCTGAAGACGATGTCGGGGCGCACGCGATTGACCTGGCGGGCCACGAAGGGCTCACGCGGGCTCGTGGGGCCGCTCACGCGGTGCCAGGGCACCCCAGCGGGCAGCATGGCGAGCTGCCGCTCATCGCTGATCAGCAGCTCGAGCGACTCGCCGGGAGCGAGCAGCGGGCGCAGGGCATCCACGAGGCCCGCCGTGAATCGGCTGATGCCGTCGTGGCGCGGAAACCGCACGTAGCGGCAATCGACGACGATCTTCACGCGCTAGGCCAGGAACTCTCGAATGGCGGCGGCCGCCTCGACCGGCTTCTCGTAGTGCACGAGGTGGCCGACGCCCTCGATGATCTCGAGGCGGGCATCCGGGAACAGCGTCACGAGGTGCCGCTGCGCCTCCAGCGGCGTGATGTCGTCCTCGTCGGCGACGATCAGCAGTGTGCTCGGGGCGACGTCGGCGGCGTACTCCGAGACATCGTGCGAGACGGATGCCCGGAACGCCTCGAGCAGGCTGTCGCGATTCGCGAAGGCCGAGAAGTAGCGATCGTGCTCCTCGTGGATCCAGCGCAGCAGAGCCTTGTCGTCGGTCTTCGCCATCGTCACGCTCATGATGCGCGTGACCAGGCGGCTGCGCAGCACCGCGAAGCCGAGCGCCTCGGGCAGGGCGGCGCCCGCGCGGTAGAAGCCGACGGCGAGGCGCGTGAGCACCCCGCGCGGCCCCGCGAGCGCGTTCTGGCCGATGGGGTTCACGAGCACGACGCGCGGCGTCGGAACCCCGCTCGCCACGGCCGCTGCGACGACGATCGAGCCGAAGGAGTGGCCCAGCAGCACGGCCGTGCCGTGCACGCCCGCCGCGTGCAGGAAGGCGTCGAGCCAGGCGACGTAGCCCTCGATGTCGTGCGGCCGGTCGGCGAGCGGCTCGCTCGTGCCGAAACCGGGCAGGTCGGGAGCGAGAAAGCGGATGCCCGGCAACTGCGCCACGACCGGCCCCAGCCCGTGGTGGTCGCCCCGGAATCCGTGCACGAGAACGACCGTGCGGTCGGCGTCGAGCGGCCCGTACTCGACCAGGTGGGTCGAGACCCCGAGCACCTCGAGCGTGCGGTCGCGGGCGGGGATGCGCGCGAGGGCGTCGGCGTACGGAGAGGGGGCGGTCATCGTGATTAGTCTAGGCAGGTGTCGTTCACCGCCCCCATCACCCTGCCCGGACTCGCCCTCGACCCGCAGTGGCATCGCCGCAGCGTCTTCTACGAGGTCATGGTGCGCTCGTTCATGGATTCGAACGGCGACGGCATCGGCGATCTCGCCGGGTTGATCAGCAAGCTCGACTACCTGCAGTGGCTCGGCGTCGACGCCCTCTGGCTTCCGCCGTTCTTCCAGAGCCCGCTGCGCGACGGCGGCTATGATGTCGCCGACTACACGGCCGTGCTGCCCGAGTTCGGCACGGTCGAGCAGTTCCGCGAACTCGTGACGAAGGCGCACGAGCGCAACATGCGCATCGTCATCGACCTCGTCATCAATCACACGAGCGATCAGCACCCCTGGTTCCAGGCCTCGCGCGAAGACCCCGAGGGGCCCTACGGCGACTACTACGTGTGGAGCGACACCGACGAGAAGTACGAGAACGTGCGCATCATCTTCGTCGACACGGAGGAGTCGAACTGGGCGTTCGACCCCGTGCGCCGGCAGTTCTACTGGCACCGCTTCTTCTCGCACCAGCCCGACCTGAACTTCGAGAACCCGAAGGTGCACGACGAGATCTTCGACGTCGTGCGGTTCTGGGCCGACCTCGGCGTCGACGGCTTCCGGCTCGACGCGATCCCCTACCTCTACGAGTCCGACGGCGGTTCGGGCGAGAGCGAGCCCCCGACGCACCACTTCATCGCGAAGCTGCGGGCGATGATGGACCGCGAGTACCCCGGCCGTGTGCTCATCGCCGAGGCGAACCAGTGGCCCAATGAGGTGGCCGAGTTCTTCGGCACCGACGAGAGACCTGAATGCCACATGGCCTTCGACTTTCCCGTCATGCCCCGCATCTTCTACGCCCTCCGCTCGCAGCAGGCGACCGAGCTGCAGCGCCAGTTGAGCGAAGAAGTCGCGGCCCCCGAGGGCAGCGCGTGGGGCGTATTCTTGCGCAACCACGATGAGCTCACGCTCGAGATGGTGAGCGAGGAGTACCGGCAGGCGATGTACGGCTGGTACGCCTACGACCCGCGCATGCGCGCCAATATCGGCATCCGCCGCCGTCTCGCTCCGTTGCTCGACAACTCGCGGGCCGAGCTCGAGCTCGCACACGCGCTGCTGTTCAGCCTGCCCGGCAGCCCGTTCCTCTACTACGGCGACGAGATCGGCATGGGCGACAACATCTGGCTGCCCGACCGCGACAGCTCGCGCACGCCCATGCAGTGGACCCCCGACCGCAACGCCGGCTTCTCGCACGCCGACCCCGGCAAGCTCTACCTGCCGGTCGTGCAATCGCTCGTCTACCACTACAACCAGATCAACGTCGAGAGCCAGCTTGCCCAGTCGCGCTCGCTGCTGCACTGGATCCGCAATGTCATCCACGTGCGCAAGGCCCACCCGACCTTCGGGCTCGGCACGATGCGCGTGCTCGAGACCGACAACGAGTCGGTGCTGGCCTTCGTGCGCGAGTACAGCGGCACCGGCACCCACCTCGGCGATGCGCCCGAGCGCATCCTGTGCGTGTTCTCGTTCGCCCACAACCCGGTCGCCGCCCGCATCATCGCTCCCGGCCTCGAGGGCGCCGAGCTCCGCGACCTGTTCGGGGGCGCGCCGTTCCCGTCGGTCAACGACGACGGCAGTGTGACGCTCACGATGGGCACGCAGAGCTTCTACTGGCTGCACGTCGGCGACAGCGTCGTCGGGGCTGAGGCCTAGGCTGGCACGCGTGACCCTGCTGCAGCGCGACCTGGCCGTCTTCGACCTCGAGACGACGGGGGTGGATGTTCGCACCGCGCGCATCGTCACCGCCTGCATCGCCGTGCTCGACGCCTCCGGCGCGTTGGTATCTCGCCGTGACTGGCTCGCCGACCCCGGGGTCGAGATCCCGGAGGGTGCCGCGGCGATCCACGGCATCACGACGGAGCGCGCGCGGGCCGAGGGCCGCCCGGCCGCCGAGGTCGTGGCCGAGATCGTCGCCGAGCTCCGTGCCCAGTTGAGCGCGGGGCTCCCCCTCGTCGTCTACAACGCCCCCTACGACCTGTCGCTGCTGCGGTTCGAGGCCGAGCGGCACGCGGTCGCGCCTCTCGTCGACCCGGCTCCCGTCGTCGACCCGCTCGTCATCGACAAGGCCGTCGACCGCTACCGCAAGGGCAAGCGCACGCTCGAGGCCGCCGCCGCCCACTACGGGGTCGCCCTCGACGGCGCGCACGACGCGGGCGTCGACGCGATCGCGGCCGGCCACGTGGCCCGTGCGATCGTCGAGGCGCACGCCACGAAGGTGCCCGCGACGCTCGACGAGCTGCACTCCCAGCAGGCGGCGTGGCACGAGCAGCAGGCCAGCAGCTTCGAGGACTACATGCGCACCCAGCACGACCAGCACTTCACGGCCGATCGCGGTTGGCCCGTTCGGCACTGACGCAACGACCTCGAGGTCTGCCACACTGCCTGCATGACCGGCACGGCATCCATCTCGGTGAGTGGGCTCACGAAGCGCTACGGCGACCTTCTCGCCGTCGACGAGGTGTCGTTCGATGTGCAGGCTGGCAGCGTGTTCGCGTTTCTCGGCACGAACGGAGCGGGCAAGTCGACGACCATCGGGTGCATCACGACCCTGCTGTCCTACGACGCCGGAGTGATCGTCGTCGACGGTTACGACGCACGCCGAGACCCCGACTCTGTGCGGGAGCACATCGGCGTGGTCTTTCAAGACTCGATGCTCGACGCGCCCCTGACAGCTCGCGAGAACCTCACCACCCGAGCCCGCTTCTCCCTCGTCGATCGTTCGCAGATCGCGGCTCGCGTCGCCGAGCTGTCCGCTCTCATCGGCCTCGACGACTTTCTCGACCGCCGGTACGGATCCCTCTCGGGCGGTCAGCGCCGACGGGTCGACATCGCGCGTGCGCTCCTCCACTCGCCCTCGATCCTCTTCCTCGACGAACCGACGGCGGGTCTCGATCCCGCGAGCCGGGCGATCGTGTGGTCGACCATCAATGACCTGCGCGACGCGCACGGCTTGACGGTGTTCCTGACGACGCACTACATGGAGGAGACCGAGAACGCCGACCAGGTGAGCATCATCGAGCGCGGTCGGGTCATCGCGCACGGCTCCCCCGCACTGTTGCGGGCGCGGCACAGTTCGAGCGTGCTCTCAGTCGTCACGCGCGATCGGGCGGCGTTCGCAGCCCTGGCGTCGACGCGCGGGTTCAAGGTGCGCGAGCGCGGCGAGCCGCTCGAGGTGCGGGTGCCTGACGCTGCGGCCGCCCGAGGCCTGATCGTCGACCACGCCGACGACCTGCTCGACTTCGAGTTCCGACACGGATCGATGGACGACGTCTTCATCGCGCTCACGGGGCGCGAACCCGATCGAGGGAACGGCTGATGCGTCTCGTCCTCACGATCACGGCCCGCAACCTGCGTCTGTTCTTCCGTGACCGGGCCGGAGTCGTCTTCTCGCTGATGGGGGCGCTCATTGTCTTCCTTCTCTACGCGCTGTTCCTCTCCGACCTCCAGGTGCGCTCGATTGCGGCGTCCTTCCCTGACGCCGATCCCTCCGACGTCCGCGCATTCGTCGACACCTGGATGTTCGCGGGCATCATCGCCATGACATCGATCACGACGTCTCTCGGTGCGCTGGCGGTGTTCGTGGAGGATGTCGCGTCCGGCCGGTTCCGCGACTTCATGGTCTCGCCGATCCGCCGGTGGCAGCTCGTGCTCGGCTACCTGCTGGCCACCGTGGTCGTCGCACTCGCGATGACGACGGTGGTTCTCGTGGTGAGTATCGCGTACCTGTTCCTGCTCGACGGCGTGGTGATCGGCGTGCTCCCGCTCGCCATAACGATGGTCTGGATCGCCGTCTCGTGCGTCGCTTTCGCAGCGCTCTGGGCATTCGTCGTCTCGTTCATCCGAACGACGGCGGCGTTCTCGGCCCTCGCGACGGTCATCGGCACGCTGATCGGCTTCCTCGCCGGCGCGTTCATCGCCATCGGGCTGTTTCCGGCGGTCGTTCGCGACGTCGTCAATGCGCTGCCGTTCGCGCAGTCCGCGATGCTCATGCGGCAGCAGTTCACGGAAGAGAGCCTCCGTGCCCTCGTCGGCGATCAATTCGAGGCGATCGCACCGCTCAGCGAGTTCTACGGCATCACCGCCGTCGTCGGGGGCACTGTCGTTCCCGTGCCCCTCGCCGTCGCGCTTCTGCTCGTCTACGCCCTCGCGTTCACGGCGCTCGCGTCCTGGCGCATCCGTTCGCGGCTCGAATAGCGCGCCCGAGACGACGAAAGGCCCCGCTGATCAGCGGGGCCTTTCGTCGTGGCGCAGGGTTACTGGCCGAAGTTCTTGAAGCGCTGGTTGAACTTCTCGACGCGACCGGCCGAGTCCATGATGCGCTGCTTGCCCGTGTAGAACGGGTGCGAGGCCGACGAGATCTCGACGTCGATGACGGGGTAGGTCGTGCCGTCGAGCTCGATGGTCTTGTCGCTCGTGACGGTGGAGCGGGTGAGGAAGGTCTCGCCCGAGGCCAGGTCGCGGAACACGACGGCGGCGTACTCGGGGTGGATGTCAGTCTTCATGAGCGGATTCCTTGAAAGTTCGTGATGGGCGCACGTCACGCGTGCGCGACGAAGGGCCACGAGGCCCAGCGGTCAAGAATAGCAGAGGCCGGCCGAGTCGAGCGGCTCAGGCCGCCCGTGCGGCGAAGCGGTCGCCGTCGCGGGCGACCACGAGGTCGAGGCCGAATGCGTCGGTCAGATGCTCGCTCGTGATGACCTCGCCGAGCGCACCCGACGCGGCGATCTCGCCGCCCCGCAGCAGGAGGGCGTGGGTGAAACCGGCCGGGATCTCTTCGACGTGGTGCGTGACCATGACCATCGCGGGAGAGCTCGGCTCGCTCGCGTAGGCGCCGAGCAGCTGCAGCAGCTCTTCGCGCGCGCCGAGGTCGAGACTGGCAGCGGGCTCGTCGAGCAGCAGCAGCTCGGGGTCGGTCATGATCGCTCGGGCGATCTGCGCGCGCTTCTGCTCGCCGTCGCTCAGCGTGCCGAAGAGGCGGTCTTCGAAACCATCGAGGTGCCACTCGCGCAGCACGCGCTGCGCGCGGCGGACATCCACTTCGTCGTACTCCTCGTTCCAGCGCCCGGTGACCGAGTAGGAGGCCGTCATCACGACGTCGAGCACGCGCTCATTGCCGGGGATGCGGCGCGCGAGAGCGGTCGAGGCGAAACCGATGCGCGGCCGCAGCTCGAACACGTCCGTCGCCCCCAGCTGCTCGTCGAGCACGACCGCGCGACCCGAGCTGGGGTGCAGGAACGAGGCGGCGACCTGCAGCATGGTCGTCTTGCCGGCCCCGTTGGGCCCGAGCACGACCCAGCGCTGGTCGGAGTTCACCTGCCAGGTGACATGGCTGAGGATGGCCGAGCCATCGCGGGTCAGAGAGACATCGTCGAACTCGAGAAGACTGGCCATGGTCCCTCCAGCCTAGAGCACCGGCGCGGTGCCGATCAGAGCAGGAGACCCCGATAGAGCTCCGTCGTGCGGGCGGCGATGCGATCCCACGAGAACATCTGCTCGGCGCGAGCACGACCTGCGGCGCCCATGGAGAGGGCCGCATCGCGGTCGCTGACGACCTCGGTGAGGATCGCGGCGAGATCGGCGATGAAGCGCTCCGGGTCGAGGGGCGTGCCTGAGCCATCGTGCACCTGGTCGATCGGCACGAGGCGGCCCGTGACGCCGTCCTCCACCACCTCGGGGATACCGCCCGTGTCGGTGCCGACGACCGCCACTCCGCACGCCATGGCCTCGAGGTTCACGATGCCGAGCGGCTCGTAGACGCTCGGGCACACGAACGTGGTCGCGGCCGAGAGCACGGCCGACAGCTCGAGGGGCGAGAGCATGCGCTCGATCCAGACGACGCCCGTGCGCTCGGTCTGCAGGGCTGCGACGCCGTTCTGCACCTCGCGCAGGATCTCCGGCGTGTCGGGGGCGCCGGCGCACAGCACGAGCTGCACCTCGGGCGGCAGACGGCGGGCCGCCTGCAGCAGGTACGGCAGGCCCTTCTGCCGCGTGATGCGGCCGACGAACACGACCGAGGGCCGATCGGGGTCGATGCCGAGTGCGCGCACGGCATCGTGATCGATCGTGCGCTGCCAGCGCTCGAGGTCGATGCCGTTGTGGATGACGGTCACCCGCGACTCGTCGATCTCGGGGTAGTAGCGCAGAATGTCGCGCCGCATGCCGTCGCTCACGGCGATCACGGCATCCGCCGATTCGAACGCGTTCTTCTCGATCCAGCGCGAGACGCGGTAGCCGCCTCCGAGCTGCTCGGCCTTCCACGGGCGCAGCGGCTCGAGGCTGTGCGCCGTCACGACGTGTGGGATGCCGTGCAGCAGCTGGGCGAGCTGCCCCGCGGCGTTCGCATACCAGGTGTGCGAGTGCACGATGTCAGCGCCGTCGACGTCGTCCGCGATCGCAAGGTCGACGCCGAGGGTCGCGAGGGCGGGATTCGCCGAGCTCAGCGTGCCCGGCACGAGGTACGCGTGCGTGTCGGCCTCGTTGCGCGGGGCGCCGAAGCAGCGCACCCGCACGTCGAGATCGTTGCGCAGCGCACGCACCAGTTCGGCGACGTGCACCCCCGCTCCCCCGTAGACCTCGGGCGGATACTCACGGCTGATCACGTCGACGCGCATGCGCACGACGCTAGTACAGGCGAGCCTCTATCACCCCACCGGCTGCTCGCCTAGTGTGGGGCCATGTCGACTCCCAAGATCTTCGGAATCGTGCTCGCCGGCGGTGAAGGCAAGCGGCTCATGCCCCTCACGGTCGACCGGGCGAAGCCCGCGGTGCCTTTCGCCGGCGGCTACCGGTTGATCGACTTCGCCCTCTCGAACCTCATCAACTCGGGGCTGCGGCAGCTCGTCGTGCTCACGCAGTACAAGAGCCACTCGCTCGACCGGCACGTGTCGCAGACGTGGCGCCTGAGCGGCATGCTCAACGCCTACGTCGCCTCGGTTCCCGCCCAGCAGCGCCTCGGCAAGCGGTGGTTCTCCGGCTCGGCCGACGCCATCTTGCAGAGCCTCAACCTGATCCGCGACGAGAAGCCCGACATCGTCGTCGTGGTCGGCGCCGACCACGTCTACCGCATGGACTTCCGGCAGATGATCGACGCGCACATCGCCAACGGCGCCGGCGTGACCGTCGCGGGCATCCGGCAGCCGATCGGGCTCGCCGATCAGTTCGGCGTCATCGAGACCGACCCCGCCAATCGCCAGCGCATCGCCGCGTTCCACGAGAAGCCCACGAACGCGGTCGGTCTGGCGGATGCTCCGCACGAGATCCTCGCCTCGATGGGCAACTACGTGTTCGATGCCGATGTGCTCGTCGACGCCGTGACGCGCGACGGCGACGACCCCGACAGCGACCACGACATGGGCGGCGACATCGTTCCCGCCTTCGTCCGCGAGGGCAAGGCCTTCGTCTACGACCTCAACCTCAACGAGGTGCCCGGATCCACCGAGCGCGACCGCTTCTACTGGCGCGACGTGGGCACGATCGAGTCGTTCTTCGATGCTCACCAAGACCTCATCTCGGCCCTGCCCGTGTTTAACCTGTACAACACCGAGTGGCCGATCTACTCGCAGCAGCTCAACTCGCCGCCGGCCAAGTTCGTGCGCGACGCGGCAGGGGTGACCGGCAACGTCATCGATTCGATCGTCTCGCTCGGCACGGTGATCTCGGGCTCGCACATCGAGCGCAGCGTGCTGGGGCCGTGGGTCACCATCGAGTCGGCGACGATCACCGACACCGTCGTCTTCGAGCGCACCGTCATCGGCGCGGGCGCGGTCGTGCGCAGGGCTATTCTCGACAAGGAGGTCGTCGTGGCCCCCGGCGCCCAGGTCGGCGTCGACCACGACGCCGACCGTGCTCGCGGCCTGACGGTCACCGAGACGGGCATCGTGGTCGCCGGCAAGGGCGTCCGCATCGAATAGTCGTGCGGCTGAGGTCGCCCCGAGCAGCGCAGGAGCATCCCCGCCCATGGCCGCCGTTCTCGTCGTGCTCGACGTCGACTCCACGCTCATCGAGAACGAGGCCATCGAGCTGCTCGCCGACGAGGCGGGCTCCCTCGAACAGGTCGCGGCGATCACCGAGCGGGCCATGGCGGGCGAGCTCGACTTCGCGGACTCGCTCGCCCAGCGCGTCGCGACCCTCGCAGGGCTCGATACCGCAGCCGTGCAGCGTGTCGCGCCGCGCATCGAGTTGACGCGCGGCGCGCGCGAGCTCGTGGCGGGCATCCACGCCGCCGGCGGGCGGGTGGGTGTCGTGTCCGGGGGCTTCCACGAGCTGCTCGACCCGATCGCGGCCGACCTGCGGCTCGATGCCCACCGTGCGAACCGGCTCACCGTCGCCGACGGCCGCTTCACAGGAACCACGACCGGACCGGTCATCGATGCGGCCGCGAAGGCGGATGCCCTGCGCGAGTGGGCGCACCACTTCGACGTGCCCCTGCATCGCACGGTCGCGGTCGGCGACGGGGCGAACGACCTCGCCATGATGGCGACCGCCGGGCTGGCGATCGCGTTCGACGCGAAGCCCGTCGTGCGCGCGGCGGCGCACGTGAGCCTGCCCGAGCGCGACCTCTCGGCCGTGCTGTCGGTGCTGGGACTGCGCTGACCCGACGGCCGGGACGGCCGTCGGCGCTGGCGTCGCGGCGACGGCCAGAAATGGCCGTCGCTGTCAGCTCCAGCGCGGGTTAGTGCCCCATGCCGAGGCCGCCGTCGACGGGGATGACGGCGCCGCTGATGTACGCCGCGTCGTCGCTCGCGATCCACGTGACGACCCGCGCGACCTCGAGCGGCGTCGCGAAGCGGCCCGCGGGGATCGACTGCTGGTAGGCCTTCTGCTGGTCCTCGGGAAGCGACGCGGTCATGTCGGTCTCGATGAAGCCGGGAGCCACGACGTTGGCCGTTATGCCGCGCCCGCCGAGCTCGCGCGTGAGCGAGCGCGCCATGCCGACGAGGCCCGACTTCGACGCGCTGTAGTTGACCTGGCCGGCCGAGCCGTAGAGCCCGACGACGCTCGAGATCAGGATGATGCGGCCGAACCGCGCCTTCAGCATGCCCTTCGAGGCGCGCTTCACGGTGCGGAACGCCCCCGTCAGGTTCGTGTCGATGACGTCGGTGAAGTCGTCCTCCGACATGCGCAGCAGCAGGGTGTCGCGGGTGATGCCGGCGTTCGCCACGACCACCTCGACCGGGCCGAGCTCGGCCTCGACAGTCGTGAAGGCCGCGTCGAGCGATGCCGCATCGGTGACATCGGCGATGACGGTGAGCGCGCCCGCCGGCCCGGAGCCGGAACGGGCGGTGACGGCCACCTTGTGGCCCTGGGCCACGAACTCCTCGGCGATCGAGAAGCCGATGCCGCGGTTGCCGCCGGTGACGAGAACAGTGCGCTGAGAGGTCATGGCTCCCCAGCATATGCGCAACGTCGCGGGCTACCATCGCCCTGTGTCGAAGCCGCAATCCAGCGCCATCACGAGCCTGCCGACGTCTCCCGATGAGGAGCGCCGGGCTCGCATGGTGAAGTACGCCGCCGCGATGGGCGTGCGCATGGTGTGCATCGTCGCGTGCTTCTTCACCCCCGGCTGGTGGCTGCTCGTGCCCGCGCTCGGCGCGATCGCGTTGCCGTACTTCGCGGTCATCGCCGCCAATACCGTGGTGAACAAGGGCGGTTCCCGGGTCGAGCGGCCCGGAGCGCTGCTGCCGTACCGCACCGAGCCCTTCTCGAAAGACTCCGTGTGATCGACCTCCCGGGTTCGATCTCGAGCGTTCGCTGCTCGCGGGCAGGATGCCGCGCGGAGGCGACGTGGGCCGTCAACTGGCGCAACCCCCGCATCCACACGCCTGATCGTGTGAAGGTGTGGCTCGCGTGCGATGAGCATCGCGACTACCTGTACGACTACGTCGACGCCCGCGGGTTCCCCGTCACGATCACCCCGGCCGGCGTGGTCGTCGAGCGGGTGCCCGAGCCGGGAGAATAGCTCCTCGTGAGCATCCTCTCGCTGGCCCTCACGCGTCGCTGGCTCGGCTGGCTCGCGTTCACCACGCTCTTCGCGGTTGTCTGCGTCGGGCTCGCCCAGTGGCAGTGGGCCCGCCGTGTCGAGGCGGTCGCTGAGATCCGCGTCGTCGCCCAGAACTGGGATGCGGCCCCGGTCGCCCTGCGCGAGGTGCTGCCGGGCGACGCCCCGCTCGCCCCCGAGGCGGAGTGGACGCCCGTCGTGCTCGAGGGCGAGTACCTGCTCGACGAGCAGCTGCTCGTCCGCAACCGCCCGCTCACCGGCCGCCCGGGGTTCGAGGTGCTCACGCCGCTGCTGCTCGACACCGGCGAGGTGTTCATCGTCGATCGCGGGTGGGTGCCGACCGGCGAGGCCCAGGACTCCCCCGACGTCGTCCCCGCGGCGCCGCGCGGGCCCGTCGAGGTGATCGTGCGGCTCAAGCCCGGCGAGCCGACGATCGCCGGGCGCGGCGCGCCCGAGGGGCAGATCGCGACCATCCACCTGCCCGAGCTCGCGGAGCGCGTCGAGGGCGGGCCGGTCATCACCGGCGCGTACGGTCTGCTCGACTCCGAGTCCCCGGCGCCGGCCGAGCGCCCCACCGCGGCACTCCGGCCTGCGCCCGACGAGGGGCCGCACCTGAGCTACACGTTCCAGTGGTACCTCTTCGCCCTCCTGGGCTTCATCGGCTACGGCTGGGCGCTGCGGCAGGAGCACCGGAGCCTGCGCGAAGACGAATCCGGCGAGCCCGCGCGCCGGCGCGAGCGCCGGTCAGGGCCGACCGACGACGAGGTGGAGGACGCGATCGTCGAGCGTCAGGCGAGCGAGATCAGTTCGGCGTAGTCGGCCGTCCAGAGGTCTTCGACACCGTCGGGCATGATGAGCACGCGCTCGGGGTTGAGCGCTTCGACCGCGCCCTCGTCGTGGCTCACGAGAATCACGGCGCCGGCGTAGTTGGCGAGCGCACCCAGGATCTCCTCCCGGCTCGCCGGGTCGAGGTTGTTGGTGGGTTCGTCGAGCAGCAGGAGGTTGGCTTTCGAGACGACGAGGGTCGCGAGCGACAGGCGCGTCTTCTCGCCGCCGGAGAGCACGCCGGCGGGCTTCTGAACGTCGTCGCCCACGAACAGGAACGAGCCGAGAACGCTCCGGGCTTCGCGCTCGGTGATCGCCTCGCTCGCGCTCATCATGTTCTCGAGCACCGAGCGCTTCACATCGAGTGTCTCGTGCTCCTGGGCGTAGTATCCGATCCGGAGCCCGTGGCCGGGCTCGATGATGCCGGTGTCGGGCTGGTCGACTCCGGCGAGGATGCGCAGCAGCGTGGTCTTGCCCGCTCCGTTGAGCCCCAGGATGACGACGCGCGACCCGCGGTCGACGGCGAGGTCCACGGCCGTGAAGATCTCGAGCGAGCCGTAGCTCTTCGAGAGGTTGTGCGCCTGCAACGGGGTCTTGCCGACCGGAGCCGGCTCGGGGAACCGCAGCTTGGCGACCCGATCGACCGACCGCACCTCTTCGAGACCGGCGAGCATCCGCTCGGCGCGCGCGACCATCTGGTGCGCGGCGGCCGCCTTCGAGGCCTTCGCACCGAACCGGGCCGCCTGCAGTTGCAGCGAGGTCGCCTTCTTCTCGACGTTGACGCGCTCCTTCTTCCGGCGCTCCTCGTCGGCCTCGCGCTGCCGCAGGTAGTTCTTCCAGCCCATGTTGTAGATATCGATGACGGTTCGGTTGGCATCGAGGTAGAACACGCGGTTAACGGTCTCCTCGACGAGCTGCACATCGTGACTGATGACGATGAAGCCGCCCTGGTAGGCCTTCAAGAAGTCGCGCAGCCACACCACCGAGTCGGCGTCGAGGTGGTTGGTCGGCTCGTCGAGGATCATCGTCTCGGCATCGCTGAACAGGATGCGGGCCAGCTCGATGCGGCGCCGCTGACCGCCCGAGAGCGTGCTCAGCGGCTGGCTGAGGATGCGGTCGGGAAGGCTCAGGTTGCTCGCGATCGCGGCCGCCTCGGCCTCGGCGGCGTATCCGCCGAGCGCGTGGAACCGGTCGGTGAGCCGCCCGTACGCCGTCATCGCCTTCTCGGCGACAGCCGGGTCGGTGCTGCCCATGTCGATCGAGGCGCGCTCCATGTCGATGACGATCTGGCCGAGCCCCCGAGCGTCGAGGATGCGGGTGCGCGCGAGCTGCTCGGGGTCACCGGCGCGAGGGTCTTGCGGCAGGTACCCGATCTCACCCGTGCGCGTGATCGTGCCGCCCGTGGGCTGCCCCTCGCCCGCGAGCGCGCGGGTCATCGTCGTCTTGCCGGCGCCGTTGCGGCCGACGAGGCCCACCTTGTCGCCCTTGTCGACGCGGAACGCGACGTTCTCCATGAGCAGGCGCGCCCCGACGCGGATCTCGAGGTCTTGCACAGCGAGCACAGCGATCGTCCGTTTCTTTGGTGGGTTTCGACCAGCCCGGTGACGGGGGGCCAGCCCGATAGTCTAACGCTGTCCCCCGCACCCGACTTCTCGTGAGGAAGCCACCGTGTCGATCGCCACCACTCCCCTCGTCCGCCCCACTCTCGTCGACCGCGTCGTCACCCGCACGTGGGCGAGCGACATCGCCCTCGTCGTTGCCGGCACCGCCCTCGTCGCTGTGCTCGCGCAGGTCGCCATTCCGCTGTGGCCGGTACCCGTCACGGGCCAGACCCTCGCGGTGCTGCTCGTCGGCGCGGGTCTCGGCGCGGCGCGCGGTGCCGCATCGCTCTCGCTCTACGCCCTGCTCGGAGCGATCGGGCTGCCGATCTACAGCGACGCGTCGTCGGGGTGGTCTGTGCTGCTGGGCCCGACGGGTGGGTACATCATCGGCTTCATCGCCTCCGCCGCGATCGTCGGCTGGGCCGCCGAGCGTGCGTGGGATCGCGGCTGGTACAAGCCCATCATCACCTTCGTGGGTGGCTCGCTCGTGGTCTTCGCCTTCGGGCTCCCCTGGCTCGCCGTCTCGCTCGGTCAGCTCGGCCTTCCGAACGACCTGCAGTCAGTGCTCGTGGCGGGCTTCTACCCGTTCATCATCGGCGGGCTCATCAAGGCGGCGATCGCGGCGGCGCTGCTTCCGGCCCTGTGGGCCGCGGCCGAGCGCTCTCAGCGCGGAAAGTAGCGCATGAACGACGAAGGGCCCCTGCCGGATGGCGGGGGCCCTTCGTCGTAGAACTTCTCAGATGCTGAAGCCCAATGCGCGCATCATGTCGCGACCGTCGTCGGTGATGCGCTCGGGGCCCCACGGCGGCATCCACACCCAGTTGATGCGGAACTGCTCGACGATGCCGTCGAGCGCGTTGGCGATCGACTCCTCGATGACGTCAGTCAGCGGGCAGCCGGCCGACGTGAGGGTCATGGAGATGATCAGCGCGTCGCTCTCCTCGTCCCAGGCGAGGTCGTAGACGAGACCCAGGTCGACGATGTTGACCCCCAGCTCGGGGTCGACGACGTCCTTGAGGCCTTCCTCGACCTGGTCGAAGAGCTTCGGCTCGAGTGCGGTGGGCATGCGACTAGCCTACGGTCGTGCCGGTCAGGTAGCGGTCGTAGCCCTCGTTCTCCAAGCGTTCCGCCAGCTCGGGGCCGCCCTCCTCGGCGACGCGGCCGTCGACGAACACGTGCACGAAGTCGGGCGTGATGTACCGCAGGATGCGCGTGTAGTGCGTGATCAGCAGCACGCCGAGACCGGTGTTCTCCTTCACTCGGTTGACGCCCTCCGACACGATCTTGAGCGCGTCGACGTCGAGGCCTGAGTCGGTCTCGTCGAGCACGGCGATCGTCGGCTTGAGCAGCTCGAGCTGCACGATCTCGTGCCGCTTCTTCTCGCCACCCGAGAAGCCCTCGTTGACATTGCGCTCGGCGAACGACGAGTCCATGCGCAGGGCCTCCATCGAGCCGCGCAGATCCTTGATCCACGACCGCAGGGCCGGAGCCTCGCCATCGAGGGCGGTCTTCGCCGTGCGGAGGAAGTTCGAGACCGTGACGCCCGGGATCTCGACCGGGTACTGCATGGCGAGGAAGAGGCCGGCGCGGGCGCGCTCGTCGATGCTCATCTCGAGCACGTCGGCGCCGTCGAGCGTGATCGAACCGCTGTCGACGGTGTACCGGGGATGCCCGGCGATCGTGTAGGCGAGCGTCGACTTCCCCGAGCCGTTCGGCCCCATGATGGCGTGGGTCTCGCCCGAGTTGATGGTCAGGTTGACGCCGCGCAGGATCTGCTTGGTGCCCTGATCGGTCTCGATGCTGACGTGCAGGTCACGGATCTCAAGAGTGGACATTGTGCGGTTCTTCCTTAGGAGGCGGTCGCCGGGTCGGCGATGTTCTGGGTCACGTCGACGAGCACGTCGGTGCCCTCGATCGTCACGGCGTAGACGGGAACCGGCTCGTAGGCCGGGAAGTTGCGGGGCTTGCCGGTGTCGAGGGCGAACTTCGAGCCGTGCGCCCAGCACTCGATGGCGTCGTCCTCGACGAAGCCCTCGCTGAGCGAGATCTCGCCGTGGGTGCAGGTGTCGCCGAGGGCGTGCACCGCGCCGGAGGAGTCCATGACGACGGCGATGGCCTTCCCCTCGACGACGACCTTCTTGGCCGAGGCGGGGCTGAGCTCGTCGAGAGCGCAGACGCGGGTCGCCGACATCTCACACCACCTCCACGGCGTCGAGCTCTGCCTCGATCGCGGCGATCAGGCGCTGCTCGAGCTCGGGTGCGCCGATCTTCTGCACGACGTCGATCAAGAAGCCGAGCACGACGAGGCGCCGCGCCTCCTGCTCGTCGATGCCCCGCGAGCGAAGGTAGAACAGCTGCTCGTCGTCGAAACGCCCCGTCGCGCTCGCGTGACCGGCGCCGGCGATGTCGCCCGTCTCGATCTCGAGGTTGGGGATGGAGTCGGCGCGGGTGCCGTCGCTGAGCACGAGGTTGCGGTTCTGCTCGTAGGAGTCGGTGCCCGTCGCCTCACGGCCGATGAGCACGTCGCCCACCCACACGGTGCGAGCCCCGACGCCGTTCAGCGCACCCTTGTAGGTCACGCGACTGATGGTCTGCGGGGCGATGTGGTGCACGTAGACGCGCTGCTCGAGGTGCTGGCCGGCGTCGGCGAAGTAGAGGCCGAGCAGCTGGCCGTCGGCACCCGTTCCCGCCAGGTGCACGGAGGGGTTCACCCGCACGATCGCACCGCCGAGCGAGACGACGACGTGCTTCAGTCGAGCATCCTTGTCGACGCGCGCGAACTGGCTGGAGAGGTGCACCGACTCGTCGTCCCACTCCTGCAGGCTCACCATGGTGATGTCGCTGCCCGACTGGGCGACGATCTCGACGTTCTCGGTCAGCCGTGCGCTGCCCCGGTTGTCGATGACGACGAGCCCGCGGGCGTTCGGGGCGGCGGTGATGACGGTGTGCGCGGCGCGCTGCGCTCGATCGGCGCCGGTGCGGTCGATCGTGACCGTCACGGCCTCCTCGCTCGTGAGCGTGACAGCGAGCGCCTGCGCCGTGCTCGACCATGCATTGGCGGCGGCGCGCTCCTCGGCCAGGCCGGCGGAGCCGACGCGCGGGTCGTCGAGGGCGACCCACTCGACAGTCACGCCGGGTGCGCTCGACACCTCGGCCGGGAACGCCGAGCCGTCGAGCTCACCGTCGATGAGGTCGCGGATCTTCTCGACCGGCGTGAGCTTCCACTCGAGCTCGCGGCCCGTGACGGCCGGGAAGTCGTCGTGCGCGGCCGACGCGAAGCGCTCATTGCGCGTCTGCACGGGCACGGGCGAACCGGGGCCGTGCGCGTGCTGCTGGGTCTCGACCGTCGGTGCGTGCGGTGCGGGGGCGGAACTCATCTAGCCGACGCTGCCTTCCATGCTCATCTCGATGAGCTTGTTCAGCTCAAGGGCGTACTCCATGGGCAGCTCGCGCGCGATGGGCTCGATGAAGCCCCGCACGATCATGGCCATGGCCTCGTCTTCGGGCAGCCCGCGCGACTGCAGGTAGAACAGCTGCTCCTCGCTCACGCGCGAGACCGTCGCCTCGTGCCCCAGCTGCACGTCGTCGACGCGGATGTCGATCGCCGGATAGGTGTCGGAGCGCGAGATCGTGTCGACGAGCAGCGCGTCGCAGCGCACCGTGTTGGCCGAGTGGTGGGCGTTCGCGTCGACGCGCACCTCACCGCGGTAGCCCGCACGGCCGCCTCCACGGGCGATCGACTTCGAGACGATCGACGACGTCGTGTACGGCGCCATGTGGATCATCTTCGCGCCCGCGTCCTGGTGCTGACCAGGGCCGGCGAAGGCCACCGACAGGGTCTCGCCCTTGGCGTGCTCGCCCATGAGGAAGATCGAGGGGTACTTCATCGTCACCTTCGAGCCGATGTTGCCGTCGATCCATTCCATGGTGGCGCCCTCGTGCGCGACCGCGCGCTTGGTCACGAGGTTGTAGACGTTGTTCGACCAGTTCTGGATGGTCGTGTAGCGCACGCGGGCATTCTTCTTGACGATGATCTCGACGACGGCCGAGTGCAGCGAGTCGCTCTTGTAGATCGGCGCCGTGCAGCCCTCGATGTAGTGCACGTACGAGCCCTCGTCGGCGATGATGAGCGTGCGCTCGAACTGGCCCATGTTCTCGGTGTTGATGCGGAAGTAGGCCTGCAGGGGGATCTCGACGTGCACGCCCGGCGGCACGTAGACGAACGACCCGCCCGACCACACGGCGGTGTTGAGGGCCGCGAACTTGTTGTCGCCGGCCGGGATCACGGTGCCGAAGTACTCGGTGAAGAATTCGGGATGCTCGCGCAGGGCCGTATCGGTGTCCATGAAGATGACGCCCTGGGCCTCGAGGTCTTCGCGGATCTGGTGGTAGACGACCTCGGACTCGTACTGCGCGGCGACGCCCGCGACGAGGCGCTGGCGCTCGGCCTCAGGGATGCCGAGCTTCTCGTAGGTGTTCTTGATCTCCTCCGGCAGCTCCTCCCACGTGGTGGCCTGCTTCTCGGTGGAGCGGACGAAGTACTTGATGTTGTCGAAGTCGATGCCCGACAGGTCGGCGCCCCAGAGCGGCATGGGCTTCTGGCCGAAGAGCTTGAGGCCCTTCAAGCGCAGGTCGAGCATCCACTGCGGTTCGTCCTTGAGAGCCGAGATGTTGCGCACGACGCTGTCGTCGATGCCACGGCGAGCGGTCGCGCCCGCGGCGTCGGAGTCGGACCAGCCGAACTCGTATTGGCCGAGGCCTTCGAGCTCCGGGCGGTCGATGAGCACGTCAGACATGCGTTTCCTCTTCTCTACTTCCGAACCCAACCGTGGCGGGTGCGGGGACATTCCGGCGACATCGTCCGGTGCGGCGACCTTCGGCAGACGCTCAACGAGCGTGAATACACTGTGGCCGAACGAGATGTCGTGAGCTCGTGCCACCCAGCAGCTCTGCGCGGGGTAGCCCGCGGTCGACACTGACGATGAGCTGCCGTGATTCTACCGTGCGCAGCCTGAAAGAGGAGGAAGCAGACCGTGAATCGGCTGTGGCAGTGGCTGCCCGTCTCGACCGCCGACCGTCGTGTGCGCGTCATCGCGTGGGCGTCCCTCGTCAGCCAGACCCTCATCGTGGGCACCGGCGGCGCCGTGCGGCTCACGGGTTCAGGGCTCGGATGCCCCACCTGGCCGCGGTGCACGGAGGACTCGTTCGTCGCGACACCCGAGATGGGCATCCACGGCATCGTCGAGTTCGGCAACCGCCTGCTCACGTTCGTTCTCGTCATCATCGCGATCCTCGCGTTCCTGGCGGTGGTGCGGATGCGCCGCGAGCGCCCGGAACTGCTGCGCCTCACCGTCGCGCTCGGTCTCGGTATCCCGGCCCAGGCGGTGATCGGGGGCATCACGGTGCTCACCGAGCTGAACCCGTGGGTCGTCGGGTTCCACTTCGTGGTGTCGGCGGTGCTCGTCGCCCTCGCCGTGGTGTTCGTGCAGCGGGTGTACCGCGGACGGACCACCGGAGAACTCGCGGTACCCCCGCCGGTGCGCGCGCTCGCGCTCACCATGGCAGTCGGCGCGTGGATCACGGTGCTCGTCGGCATCGTCGTGACCGGCTCCGGACCGCACGCGGGTGACGGCGGCGCCGCGAGGAACGGGCTCGACAGCGAGCTGCTGCAGCACGTGCACTCCTGGCCCGCCTACATCACCTTCGGTCTCAGCGTGCTGCTGCTCGTCGTAGCCATCCGCATCGGTCGTGCCCCGTTGCGCCGGGCACTCGTGGGGCTGCTGGCCGTCGAGGTCGTGCAGATCGCGGTCGGCATCGTGCAGGCCCGCCTGGGGCTGCCCGAGATTCTGGTCGGCATCCACATGGTGCTCGCGTGCGTGCTCATCGCGCTCGTGACGCTCGTGCTGCTCGCCCTGCGTCGCAGCGAGAGCGAGGCTCTCTCGTCGGTCGATCACGACGAGCGCGCAGTCGTCGCCGCCTGACGGGGCGCATCGCGGCGCGACTAGAACGGCAGCAGCGGATCGATGCCGACGGCTACGAAGAGCAGCGTCAGATACGTGATGCTCGCGTGGAACACGCGCATCGGAGCCGCCTCGAGACCGCGCACGGCGCGGCCGTACAGTCGGTGGCTCTCGACGATGAACCAGCCGCCAGACAGCAGCGCGACCGCGGTGTAGAGCGCGCCCATGGGGGCGACGGGGATGAGGATCAGCGAGGCGACGACGGTCGCCCACGCATAGAGCACCACCTGCACGCCGACCGTCGCCCGGTCGCGCATGACGGCGAGCATCGGCACCTCGGCGGCGGCGTAGTCGTCGCGGTACTTCATCGACAGCGGCCAGTAGTGCGGCGGGGTCCAGAGGAAGACGACGAGGAAGAGGATGAACGGCGGCCAATCGAGCGAGCCCGTGACGGCGGTCCAGCCGATGAGCACCGGGAAGCAGCCGGCGATGCCGCCCCAGATGATGTTCTGCTCCGTGCGCCGCTTCAGCACGAGCGTGTAGATGACGACGTAGAACAGGATGGCGCCGAGCGAGAGTGACGCGGCGAGCCAGTTGGTCGTGAGGCCGAGCCACACGATCGAGATAACGCCGATCGTGTAGGCGAACACGAGCGCCGCGCGATCCGAGACCTCTCCGGTCACGAGGGGCCGGTTCTGCGTGCGGTTCATGAGGCGATCGATGTCGCGGTCGATGTACATGTTGAACGCGCCGGCGGAGCCGGCCGACAGCGCTCCGCCCACGAGGGTCGCGAGAACCAGGCCGATGCTCGGCAGCCCGTCGGCAGCGAGGATCATGACCGGTGCGGTCGTGACGAGCAGCAGCTCGATGACGCGCGGCTTGGTCAGTGCGATATAGGCCGAGAGGGTGCGTCGGATGCTTCGCGGTCGCGTCGTGACGGCGTGATCGAGAGCAGTATCCATGGCTCCTTCTTCGTGGCGCGGGAATGGCGTCAGTCTACGGGAGCGTTGTTGTGCACGAGCCCGTGCGCACCCGCCGCGGCATACGAGCCTCTCTATACTGGCGAGGGCCGACGACGCCCTGCACGCAGACGTTCGTGCAGGACCGGGCGAGGCCCGCATCCGTCTGAAGAAAGGGCAGTACCGACGCCATGACCGACCTGACCTGGGATGACCTGGACCGCCGTGCCGTCGATACCGCCCGGTTGCTCGCCGCCGACGCTGTCGAGAAGGTCGGCAACGGCCATCCCGGCACGGCGATGTCGCTGGCGCCCGTCGCGTACCTTCTGCACCAGAAGGTCATGCAGCACGACCCGAGCGATCCGCACTGGCTGGGACGCGACCGCTTCATCCTGTCGGCAGGCCACAGCTCGCTGACGCAGTACGTGCAGCTGTACCTGGGCGGATACGGGCTCGAACTCGACGACCTCAAGGCGCTGCGCACCTGGGGTTCGAAGACTCCCGGCCACCCCGAGTACGGCCACACCGACGGGGTCGAGATCACCACCGGCCCCCTCGGCCAGGGTCTTGCGTCGGCCGTCGGCTTCGCCTACGCCGCCCGCTTCGAGCGCGGCCTGCTCGACCCCGGCACCCCCGCGGGCGAGAGCGTCTTCGACCACCACGTCTACGTGATCGCGGGCGACGGCGACATCCAGGAGGGCGTGACGAGCGAGGCGGGTTCGCTCGCGGGTCACCAGCAGCTCGGCAACCTCATCGCGATCTACGACTCGAACCAGATCTCGATCGAGGACGACACCAACATCGCCTTCACGGAAGATGTCGCGGCGCGCTACGAGGCGTACGGCTGGCACGTGCAGACCGTCGACTGGAAGAAGACGGGCGAGTACGTCGAGGATGTCCACGCGCTGCACGCGGCGATCGAGGCCGCCCAGGCCGAGACCTCGCGGCCGAGCCTCGTGATCGTCAAGACGATCATCGGCTGGCCCGCCCCGACGAAGCAGAACACGGGCAAGATCCACGGCTCGGCCCTCGGCGGGGACGAGCTGGCGGCGACGAAGCGCGTCATGGGCTTCGACCCGGAGGAGCACTTCGCCGTGAGCGACGAGGTGATCGCGCACACCCGACGTGCGGTCGACCGCGGCCGCGAGCGCCGGGCTGCGTGGGACACGCGATTCGAGAGCTGGGCCGCCGCGCACCCCCAGAAGAAGGCACTGCTCGATCGGATGCTCGCGGGCGAGCTGCCCGAGGGCCTCGACGCCGCTCTGCCGGTCTTCGAGGGCGGCACGAGCGTCTCGACCCGTGCCGCCTCGGGCAAGGTCATCAACGCCATCGCCGGCGTGCTCCCCGAGTTCTGGGGCGGCTCGGCCGACCTTGCCGAGTCGAACCTGACGACGATCGCCGGCGGCGGCTCGTTCGCGCCCACCGAGCACTCCACGCACGAGTGGTCGGCGAACCCCTACGGTCGCGTGCTGCACTTCGGCATCCGCGAGCACGCGATGGGGGCCATCCTCAACGGCATCGCCCTGCACGGGCGCACGCGCGTATTCGGCGGCACCTTCCTGATCTTTAGCGACTACATGCGTCCGGCGGTGCGCCTCGCGGCGCTGATGCACGTGCCGGTCACCTACGTCTGGACCCACGACTCGGTCGCTCTCGGAGAAGACGGCCCGACGCACCAGCCGATCGAGCAGCTCGCCTCGTTGCGGGCCATCCCCGGTCTCGCGATCGTGCGACCGGCTGATGCCAACGAGACGGCCCACGCGTGGAAGGCGGTGCTCGAGCGCCGCTCCCCCGCAGGAATCGCGCTGACCCGTCAGAACATCCCCGTGTTCGCGCGCGGCGCCGACGTGGCCTCGGGCGACGAGCTCGCCGCGGCGCACCACGTCGCGAAGGGCGCCTACGTGCTCGCCGAGGCGGCCAACGGGTCGCCCGACGTGATCCTCATCGCGACGGGCTCCGAGGTCGCGGTGGCGATGGATGCTCGCACCCAGCTCGGGGAGCAGGGCATCCACGCCCGCGTCGTGTCGGCGCCCTGCCTCGAGTGGTTCGACGAGCAGAGCCCCGAATACCGCGAGTCGGTGCTCCCCTCCTCGGTGACGGCGCGCGTCTCCGTCGAGGCCGGTCTCGCGCTCAGCTGGCACCGCTACGTCGGCGACCGCGGTCGCACCGTGTCGATCGAGCACTTCGGAGCCTCCGCCGACTACCAGACGCTCTTCCGCGAGTTCGGCATCACGCCGGAGGCCGTCGTCGCGGCCGCTCGCGAGAGCATCGCGGCGCACTGACCGCCATCTCCCTCTCCGTCCGTCACCACTCCACCACCCACGATTGAGGACACCATGAGCTCGACCCCCACCGCCCAGCTGAGCGACCTCGGCGTCAGCATCTGGCTCGACGACCTGTCGCGCGACCGCATCACCTCGGGCGGCCTCGCCGCGCTCATCACCGACCGGAACGTCGTGGGCGTGACGACCAACCCGACGATCTTCGCCGCGGCGCTCGCGACCGGCACCACCTACGACGCCCAGGTGCGCGAGCTCGCCGCCGCCGGTGCCGATGTCACGCAGGCCGTCTTCGAGATCACGACGGATGACGTCGCTGCCGCGAGTGACATCTTCGCGTCCGTCTACGGCTCAACCGCCGGTCAGGACGGTCGAGTGTCGATCGAGGTCGAGCCCGGTCTCGCACACGATGCGGCCGGCACGATCGCGCAGGCGCAGCAGCTCTGGAAGAAGGTCGGGCGCCCCAACGCCATGATCAAGATCCCCGCGACGATCGAGGGTCTCGAGGCCATCACCGAGACGATCGCGGCGGGCATCAGCGTCAATGTGACGCTCATCTTCAGCCTCGAGCGCCACCGCGCGGTCATCGACGCCTACCTCGCCGGTCTCGAGAAGGCCCACGCCGCCGGCATCGACCTGTCGACCATCCACTCCGTCGCCTCGTTCTTCGTCTCGCGCGTCGACACCGAGATCGACAAGCGCCTCGTCGAGATCGGAACCCCCGAGGCGCTCGCCCTCAAGAGCAAGGCCGGCATCGCCAACGCCCGGCTCGCCTACGAGGTCTTCGAGCAGGCCTTCGCGACCGACCGCGCGCAGGCTCTGCTCGCTGCCGGTGCCCATGCCCAACGGCCTCTCTGGGCCTCGACCGGCGTGAAGGACCCGAGCCTGCCCGACACGCTCTACGTGACCGAGCTCGCTGTCGGTCGCACGGTCAACACGATGCCCGAGAAGACGCTGCAGGCAACGTTCGACCACGGGGTGATCACGGGCGACGCCGTCACGGGTTCCTACGACGAGGCACGCGCCGTGCTCGCCGCGCTCGACGCACTCGGCATCTCGTACGACGAGGTCACCGCGCTGCTCGAGAAGGAGGGCGTCGAGAAGTTCATCGTCAGCTGGAACGAGCTGCTCGATACCGTGAGCGCGGCGCTCGAGGCCGCCCGATGACTCTGACCGTCGCCGCGCGCGGCGATGCCCAGCGCGCCATCGACACCCACGTGCCCGCGCTCGTCGAGCAGCTCGTCGCGAGCCGCATCACGGCGGGCGACAGCACGCTCTGGGGTGCGGCGGCCGAGGCCGAGGCGAGCATCCGCCTGGGCTGGACGCAAGCGGTGTCGGTCTCGCGGCCTCTTGTCGCCGAGATCGTCTCCCTGCGGGATCAGCTCACTGAGCGCGGAATCTCGCGCATCGTGCTGTGCGGCATGGGCGGGTCATCGCTCGCGCCCGAGGTGATCACGCGCACGGCGGGCGTGCCGCTCGTCGTGCTCGACTCGACCGACCCCGGGCAGGTCGCGACCGCCCTCGGCGAGCACCTCGGCCACACGGCCGTCGTCGTCTCGTCGAAGTCGGGATCGACGGTCGAAACCGACAGCCAGAAGCGCAGCTTCGAAGCCGCGTTCCGCGACGCCGGCATCGACCCGGCCGAGCGCATCATCATCGTCACCGACCCCGGCTCACCGCTCGAGCAGGCCTCGCTCGCCGCTGGCTACCGGGTGTTCACCGCCGACCCCACGGTCGGGGGCCGCTACTCGGCGCTCACCGCGTTCGGCCTCGTGCCCTCCGGCTTGGCGGGCGTCGATCTGGATGCCCTGCTCGATGAGGCAGAAGCCGCGAGCCTGCCGCTCGCGGTCGACAGCGCCTCGAACCCCGGCCTGCAGCTCGGAGCGGCTATCGCCGGCACCGCACCGTTGCGCGACAAGCTCGTGATCGTCGCCGACGGCACCCACATCGTCGGCCTCGGCGACTGGATCGAGCAGCTCATCGCCGAGTCGACCGGCAAGGACGGCATCGGGATCCTGCCCGTCGTGGTGGGCATCGACGCGCCCGAGCTGGCGAGCGGTGCCGCCGACGTGCAGGTCGTGCGCCTCGTCGCCGACGCGCGCGCGACGCGCGAGGTGGCCGACGGCGAGATCGAGCTGTCGGGCTCGCTCGGCGCGCACCTGTTGACATGGCAGTACGCCACGGCCGTGGCAGGCATGCTGCTCGGCATCAACCCCTTCGACCAGCCCGATGTGGAATCCGCCAAGATCGCCGCGCGGGGTCTTCTCGACGCCCGTCCCGAGCCTCTGCCGGCGCAGTTCGTCGACAGCGGCATCGAGGTCGTCGCGCCCGCGGGGCTGCTCGGCTCCGCATCCACCGTTCGCGACGCGGTGCGGGCGCTCGAGGCGGCGCTCCCCGACGGCGGCTACGTCGCCGTGCAGGCCTACCTCGACCGACTCGCCCACCCCGAGCTCGAAGCGGTGCGGCACCTGATCGCCGCGCGCACCGGGCGGCCTGTCACGTTCGGCTGGGGACCGCGGTTCCTCCACTCGACCGGCCAGTACCACAAGGGCGGCCCGGCACGCGGCGTCTTCCTGCAGGTGACCGGCACGCTCGTCGACGATCTGGAGATCCCGGACCGCCCCTTCAGCTACGGGCAGCTCATCGCCGCCCAGGCCGCGGGCGACGCGGCTGTGCTGACCGAGAAGGGGATGCCCGTCGTCACCCTGCGCGTTCGCGACGCCCACGGCATCGCCGCGATCATCGCCGCGCTCTCCTGACCCGCTCCGCCACCACGAGGAGAACCATGGCCCCGGTCGCCATCGCCCGCGACAGCAACCCGCTGCGCTCCCCCGATGATCGTCGGCTCAACCGCATCGCGGGCCCGAGCGGACTGATCATCTTCGGCGTGACAGGAGACCTGTCGCGCAAGAAGCTCATGCCAGCGGTCTACGACCTCGCCAACCGCGGCCTGCTGCCGCCGGGCTTCGCGCTCGTGGGCTTCGCTCGCCGCGACTGGGAGACGCAGGACTTCGAGCAGGTCGTGCACGACGCCGTGAAGCAGTATGCGCGCACGCCCTTCCAGGAGGACGTCTGGAAGCAACTGGCGTCGGGCATCCGGTTCGTCTCCGGCGACTTCGACGATGACGATGCGTTCGCGCGGTTGTCGTCCACGCTGGCGGAGCTCGATCGCGAACGTGGCACGATGGGCAACCACGCGTTCTACCTGTCGATCCCGCCCAAGTCGTTCCCGCTCGTGACCGAGCAGCTGCGCCGCAGCGGCCTCGCGGAGGCCGAAGCCGGCGAGTGGCGCCGCGTGGTCATCGAGAAGCCGTTCGGCAGCGACCTCGCCAGCGCGCGCGAGCTGAACGATGTGGTCGAGTCGGTGTTCCCCCCCGACTCGGTGTTCCGCATCGACCACTACCTCGGCAAAGAGACGGTGCAGAACATCCTGGCGCTGCGCTTCGCCAACATGATGTACGAGCCGATCTGGAACGCGAACTACGTCGATCACGTGCAGATCACGATGGCGGAAGACATCGGTGTCGGAGGGCGCGCCGGCTACTACGACGGCATCGGCGCGGCGCGCGACGTCATCCAGAACCATCTTCTGCAGCTGCTCGCGCTCACGGCGATGGAGGAGCCCGTGTCGTTCGACGCCGCCGACCTGCGCGCCGAGAAGGAGAAGGTGCTCTCCGCCGTCCGGCTGCCGAAGGACCTCGCGACCGGCACCGCACGAGGCCAGTACTCGAGCGGCTGGCAGGGTGGGGAATGGGTTCCGGGCTTCCTCGAGGAAGAGGGCATGAACCCGGACTCCGTCACCGAGACGTACGCGGCCATGCGGCTCGACATCAACACTCGTCGGTGGGCTGGCGTGCCGTTCTACCTCCGCGCCGGGAAACGGCTCGGCCGCCGGGTCACCGAGATCGCGGTCGTGTTCAAGCGCGCACCCCAGTACCTCTTCGCGGACGACCAGACGTCGGCCCTCGGTCAGAACGCGCTCGTGATCCGCGTGCAGCCCGACGAAGGCGTGACGATCCGGTTCGGCTCGAAGGTGCCGGGTGCCGGCATGCAGGTGCGCGACGTCACGATGGACTTCGGCTACGGCCACGCGTTCACGGAGGCGAGTCCCGAGGCCTATGAGCGGCTGATCCTCGACGTGCTGCTCGGCGACCCTCCCCTGTTCCCCCGGCACGAGGAGGTCGAGCTCAGCTGGAAGATCCTCGACCCGATCGAGGAGTTCTGGGCCACGCAAGGAGCCCCGGAGCTCTACGCTCCCGGCACCTGGGGGCCCCAGTCGGCAGACGATCTTCTGGCGCGTGACGGACGAGTGTGGAGACGCCCATGATCATCGACCTTCCCGACACGACCGCGAGCCAGGTCTCGAAGACTCTCGTTCGCATCCGCGACGAGGCCGGAGCCGTCGCTCTCGGCCGCGTGCTCACCCTCATCATCACGAGCGTGATCGGCGAGGAGGAGGACGTGATCGCGGCCGCCAACGAGGCCTCGCGCGAACACCCCATGCGGATCATCGTGGTGTCGACCGATGCCGCCGCCGCCACGGCCCGTCTCGACGCCGAGATCCGCGTCGGTGGCGACGCCGGGGCGAGCGAAGTGATCGTGCTCCGCGCCCACGGCGACACGGCGACCGACCTTCGCGGTCTCGTCACGGGCCTCCTGCTGCCGGACGCCCCTGTCGTGTCGTGGTGGCCGGGCGAGTGCCCGGATGCGGTCTGCGAGACGCCGCTCGGACGCCTGGCCCAGCGTCGGATCACCGACTCGGCGTCGACCTCCGATCCGCGCGCAACGCTCGCCCGTATCGCGGCGGGCTACCGCCCGGGCGACACCGACTTCGCCTGGACCCGGCTGACGCTCTGGCGGGCGCAGCTCGCGGCGGCGCTCGACCAGCCGCCCTACGAGCCGATCACGCACGTGGAGGTCGCAGGCGCTCCCGACAGCCCGTCGACAGCGCTGCTCGCCGCGTGGCTCGGGCTCCGCCTGGAGGTGCCGGTGGAGGTCGACGTCGCCGACGGCAACCCCTCGTCGGGCATCCACCGGGTCGTGCTGCATCGCGCCAGCGGTGAGATCCGTCTCGAACGCACGCGTCTCGGCATCGTCGAGCTGAGCCAGGCGGGCCAGCCGACGCACGAGCTCGCCCTGCCACGCCGTGGGCTGCGCGAGTGCCTCGCCGAAGAACTGCGTAGGCTCGACCCTGACGACGAGTTCGGTGCCGTTCTCGCGAGCGGGTTCGGCACTGCTTCTGCCGCCTGAACCCGGCGCGCGACGCGCCACCGCTGCTCCAGAGAGGCTCCACCGTGACCACCGAACGCCGCGTGCTCGTGCACGCCGACCGGGCAGCGCTCGCCGGATCGGTCGCCGCCCGCTTCCTCACGAAGATGATCGATCTTCTCGACGAGCGTCCCGAGGTGCACATCGTGCTCACGGGCGGCAGCGTGGGCATCGAGGTTCTCGCGGCGATCGCCGCCCACCCCGGGCGCGACCAGATCGATTGGCACCGGGTGCAGGTGTGGTGGGGTGACGAGCGGTGGGTGCCGACAGGTCATGCCGATCGCAACGAGCAGCAGGCTCGCGATGCGCTGCTCGACCAGATCGCGATCCCGGCGGCCAACGTGCATCCCTTCCCGGCGTCGGACGAGGGCATCGATCTGGAAGCCGGGGCGCAACGCTATCGCGACGAGCTGCTCGCGGCGGGCGGAGGAGAGTTCCCGGCCTTCGCGATCACGTTCCTCGGTGTCGGGCCCGACGGCCACATCGCGTCGCTCTTCCCCGAGCGGGAGGGTCCCCGCGCGACGGAGGCCGGCGTGATCGCCGTGCACGACTCGCCCAAACCGCCGCCCGGGCGTCTCTCTCTCACCCTGCCGCTCATCAACCGGTCCGAGCGGATCTGGCTCGTGCTCGCCGGGGCGGACAAGGCTGCGGCTCTGGGGCTGGCGCTCGCCGGCGCCGCGGTCGCCGATGTGCCGGTCGGCGGAGTGCTCGGCACCAAGCGCACCGTGTTCTTCATCGACGAGGAGGCCTCATCGGAGGTTCCCGAGTCGCTCATCGCGCCGACGAGCTACTGGACGGGCGCTATGGACCAGGCCGAGTGGATGCTCGGAGAGGACTAATCCGTCACCGAGACGGCACGCGAGGCGCGACGGTCAGGCGGAGCCTCGACGCTGCCGGAGCTTGAGCAGCGCCTCGTCGAGGATCTGCGCGGCCTCTTCGTCGGTCCGGCGCTCTTTCACATAGGCCAGATGCGTCTTGTAGGGCTCGTTCTTGGCGACCTGCGGCGGGTTGTTCTTGTCGCGACCCGCCGGGAGCCCGGTCGACGGGGAATCGATCGTCTCGGGGATCTCCTCTTCCGGGAGGTTCGCCGCGAAGTGACGAACCGTCTCGTTGCCCATCGCATCCCAGTAGGAGATGGAGATGCGGTCCGCGTGGACGCCGCGGTCCTGCTCGCCCATGGGGCCGGAGCCGACCCGCGAGCCGCGGATGGCGCTACCGCCTGAGACCATGGTGTGCTCCTTAAGCCGCGTTGAAACGCGTGATGAGACCGAGGACGACGATCGAGCTGACCCAAACGAGCGCGAGGATGATCGTGATGCGGTTGAGGTTGCGCTCGGCGACCCCGGACGCGCCGAGGTTCGACGTGACACCGCCTCCGAACATGTCGGAGAGCCCGCCACCGCGACCGCGGTGCAGCAGGATCATCAGGGTCAGCAGAAGGCTCGTGATGCCCAGGATGACCTGGAGCACGACCTGAAGGATTTCCACGGATTGGACCTCTCGCGCGTTTCGAACAGTCTCCTACCCTACCGGACGGCGGGCGGGGCAGGGATCAGGCGGTGCCGACGTGCTTCGGGAAGCGCGCGATGCTCGAGAACTCGTCGACGTCGAGGCTGGCACCGCCGACGAGGGCGCCATCGACGTCCTTGTGCTTCATGAAGCCCGCGATGTTCGCCGCCTTGACCGAACCGCCGTACAGGATCCGTGTGCGCGCGGCCGCCTCGTCTCCGAGCGTCGCAGAGATGACGTCGCGCAGTGCGGCGCAGACCTGCTGCGCCTGCTCCGGCGTGGCCGCCTGGCCGGAGCCGATCGCCCAGACGGGCTCGTAGGCGACGACGATCTCGGCGTCGGCAGCGAGCCCCTGGAGTACGGCCGTCAGCTGCGCGACGGGCACCGCTGAGGGGCCATGCTGCTCCAGATCGTCGGCTGTCTCCCCCACGCAGATCACCGGAACGAGGCCGTGCCGCAGTGCCGCCGCGGTCTTGTCGGCCACGACCTGGTCGGTCTCGGCGTGGTACTGCCGGCGCTCGCTGTGCCCGATGATCACGTAGCGGCAGTCGAGCGCCGCCAGGAAGGCACCGGAGATCTCGCCCGTGTAGGCGCCGCTGTCGTGCACCGAGAGGTCTTGGCCGCCGTACCGGAGCTCGAGCTTGTCGGCCGTCACGAGCGTCTGAACGCTCCGGAGATCGGTGAAGGGCGGGAACACCGCGACCTCCACCTGGCCGTAGTCGTGCTTCGCATCGCGCAGGCTCCACGCCAGCTTCTGCACGAACGCGATCGACTGCAGGTGGTCGAGGTTCATCTTCCAGTTGCCCGCGATGAGCGGGGTGCGTGCTACAGCCATCCGAGGACCTCCAGGCCGGGAAGCTTCTTGCCCTCGAGGAACTCGAGGCTGGCGCCGCCTCCGGTGGAGACGTGACCGAAATCGTCATCAGTGAACCCGAGTGCGCGCACGGCGGCAGCGGAGTCGCCTCCGCCCACGACCCCGAGGCCCGACACCCGCGTGAGCGCTTCGGCGACCGCACGGGTGCCTCCCGCGAACGCGGGGAACTCGAAGACGCCCATCGGCCCGTTCCAGAAGACGGTGGTCGATGAGGCGACGAGGTCGGCGAAGGCAGCGGCCGTCTCCGGCCCGATATCGAGCCCGATCCCGGATGCTCCTGCCGGACCCTCCTCGAGCGCGTCGGCCCGCTGCACGGTGTGCGGAGCATCCGCCGCGAAACGCTCGGCGACGACGACGTCCGTGGGCAGCACGATCTGCACGCCGCGCCGCTCGGCCTCGGCGAGGTAGCCCCGCACCGTGTCGAGCTGGTCGGCCTCGAGCAGGCTCGCGCCCACCTTCCGGCCCTGCGCGGCGAGGAACGTGAACAGCATGCCCCCGCCGATGAGCAGACGGTCGACCCGCGGCAGCAGGTGAGCGATGACCCCGAGCTTGTCGCTCACCTTCGAGCCGCCCAGCACGACCGTGTACGGCCGCTCTGGGCGCTCGGTGAGGCGGTCCAGCACATCGGTCTCCGCGGAGATCAGGGAGCCGGCCGCGCTCGGCAGCGTGAGCGCGAGCTCGTACACGCTGGCTTGCTTGCGGTGCACCACGCCGAAGCCGTCGGAGACCATCGCGTCGCCGAAGCGGGCGAGCTCGTCGGCGAAAGCCTGCCGCTCGGCGCCGTCTTTCGACGTCTCGCCGGGATTGAAGCGCAGGTTCTCGAGAACCGCGATCCCGCCGTCGGCGAGACCGGCCACGGCATCCGCCGCCGATGCGCCCACGG
This sequence comes from Microcella sp., assembly GCF_051860105.1. Taxonomy (GTDB): domain Bacteria; phylum Actinomycetota; class Actinomycetes; order Actinomycetales; family Microbacteriaceae; genus Microcella. Next base: position 25,272 of record NZ_JBHYEO010000002.1, on the reverse strand, counting down.
TGTCGCTCGCGAACGCGACGGGCGCCCCGAGCAGCTCGCTCAAGCGCTGCGCGACGGGACGCAGGCTGTAGCGCTCATCGGGGGCTCCTTCGGGCCGCCCGAGGTGCGACACCACCACGACCTTCGCGCCCCGGTGCAGGAGCGCGTTGAGGGTCGGCAACGACGCACGGATGCGCCCGTCATCGGTCACGACACCGTCGGCGAGCGGCACGTTGAGATCGCACCGCACGATGACGCGCCGGCCCGTGAGGTCGCCGAGGGACTCGATCGTACGCAGGGCCACGAGGGCTCCTCTTCTCGACCCGCGCCTACAGGCGGGCGCCGACGTATTCGGTGAGGTCGACGAGGCGGTTCGAGTAGCCCCACTCGTTGTCGTACCAGGCGGAGACCTTCACGAGGGTGCCGCTGACGTTCGTGAGCTCCGAGTCGAAGATCGCCGAGTGCGGGTTGAGCTGGATGTCGCTCGACACGATCGGGTCCGCCGTGTACTCGAGGTAGCCCGCGAGTCGACCCTCGGACGCGGCGGCCTTGTAGGCGGCATTGATCGTCTCAGCGGTGAGGCCCTCGGTCGGCGTCACGATCGTGAGGTCGACGATCGAGCCGGTCGGCACGGGCACGCGGTAGGACGAGCCGCTCAGCTTGCCGTTGAGCTCGGGCAGCACGTGGCCGATGGCCTTGGCTGCTCCGGTGGACGCGGGCACGATGTTGATCGCCGCGCCGCGGGCACGACGGAGGTCGCTGTGCGGGCCATCCTGAAGGTTCTGGTCGGCGGTGTAGGCGTGGGCCGTCATCATGAAGCCGCGCTCGATCCCGAAGGCGTCGTTGAAGACCTTCGCGAGCGGGGCGAGGCAGTTGGTCGTGCACGAGGCGTTCGAGATGATGACGTCGGTGGCGGGGTCGTACGTCTCCTCGTTGACACCCATGACGATCGTCGCGTCGTCGCCGGTCGCGGGCGCGGAGATGAGAACCTTCTTGGCGCCGCCGGCGATGTGCTTCTTGGCGTCCTCCGCCTTCGTGAACCGCCCGGTCGACTCGATGACGATATCGACGCCGAGGTCGCTCCAGGGCAGCGCCGCCGGGTCTCGCTCCTCGAACACCCGGATACGGCGGCCGCCGACCGTGATCGAGTCGCCGTCGTGCGAGACATCGTGGGCGAGCACGCCGCCGACCGAGTCGTACTTCAGGAGGTGCGCGAGCGCCGCGTTGTCGGTCAGGTCGTTGACCGCGACGATCTCGAGGTCGCTGCCCTGGGCGAGAGCCGCCCGCAGGTAGTTGCGGCCGATGCGGCCGAATCCGTTGATGCCGACTTTCACGCTCACGCGATCTCCTGTTGCTCAGGCGCCCACGGCGCCATTGGTGGTGGTAGAGGTGGTGGTTCAGGGGTGAAAAGACGATGGCCGGGGCCTCAGCCCCGGCCGCGACGCCTGTTACGACAGTAGCAGGAGCCCGTCGGTGTGCGAGCGTGCCGCCGCGAAGCGATCAGCGACGTTCTGCCAGTTCACGATGTTCCAGAACGCCTTCACGTAATCGGCTTTCACGTTGACGTAGTCGAGGTAGAACGCGTGCTCCCACATGTCGAGCTGCAGCAGGGGAACGGTCGCCTGCGCGGTGTTGCCCTGCTGGTCGAAGAGCTGCTGGATGATGAGCCGACGCCCGATCGGATCCCACGACAGCACGCCCCAGCCCGAGCCCTGGATGCCCATCGATGCGGCCGTGAAGTGGGCGACGAACTGGTCGAACGAGCCGAAGAACTCATCGATCGCCGCGGCGAGGTCGCCGGTCGGCTTGTCGCCGCCGTCCGGGGAGAGGTTCGTCCAGAAGATCGAGTGGTTGATGTGGCCACCGAGGTGGAACGCGAGGTCTTTCTCGAGGCGGTTGATGTTCGCGAACGAGCCGCTCTCGCGCGCCTCGGCCATCGCCTCGAGGGCGCCGTTGGCGCCAGCGACGTAGGCGGCGTGGTGCTTCGAATGGTGCAGCTCCATGATGCGGGCGCTGATGTGCGGCTCGAGGGCCGCGTAGTCGTAACCGAGCTCGGGAAGCGTGTAGACGGACATGGGAGCGTTTCTCTCCTCCTGATAGGGCGTCCGGCCGCCGGAACATCGACGACCGCGCTGACGGTGCGTCAGTCTACCGAGGGCAACCGGCCAGCGGGCCCGTCTGTTCCCGCGGCTCCGCCCTAGTCGAGGTCGATGTCGGGGGGCAGGTTCGCGTCGGTACCGGGGATGCCGAGCTGCTCGGCCCGCTTGTCGGCCATCGCCAGCAGGCGCCGGATGCGCCCGGCGACGGCGTCTTTGGTCATGGGCGGGTCGGCGTGGTGGCCGAGTTCGTCGAGGCTCGAGTCGCGATGGTCGAGACGCAGCTGGCCGGCGTACCGCAGGTGCTCGGGAAGGTCGTCGCCGAGGATCTCGAGCGCGCGCTCGACACGAGCGCAGGCGGCCACGGCTGCCTGCGCCGAGCGTCGCAGGTTCGCGTCGTCGAAGTTCACGAGCCGGTTGGCGGTCGCGCGCACCTCGCGCCGTGCCCGCAGCGCTTCCCAGTCGCTGACCGTCGACTCGGCCCCCATGAGCCGGAGCATCTGACTGATCTTCTCGCCGTCACGGATCACCACACGGTGAACGCCGCGCACCTCGCGGGCCTTCGCCGCGATGCCCAGGCGCCCCGCAGCACCCACCAGGGCCATCGCCGATTCGTTGCCCGGGCAGGTGATCTCGAGCGCCGCCGACCGGCCGGGGTCGGTGAGGGAGCCGTGAGCCAGGAACGCTCCGCGCCACACCGCGGCGAGCTCCTCCTGCGACCCGGTCGTGAGGCGGTTCGGGAGGCCGCGCACGGGTCGTCGCCGGGCATCCAGCAGACCGGTCTGGCGGGCGAGGGTCTCGCCGCCGTCGAGGACGCGGACGACATAGGCGGGGGTCTTGCGGATACCCCCGGGCGAGAGCATCGCAGCATCGCTGCGCATGCCGTAGAGCTCGACGAGGTCTCGGCGCACCCGTCGTGCGATCTCCGGGGTGTCGAGCTCAACCTCGACGGCGACACGGCCGGAGATGAGGTGCAGCCCTCCCGCGAAACGCAGGACGGTCGCGAGCTCTGCTGCGCGCACCGTGGTCTTGGTGACCGCCAACTGCGAGAGCTCGTGCTTCACATCAGCGGTCAACGCCACAGTTGTCGTCCTCTCGAAGGGCTCGGATGCGGGGGTACGGCATTCGACCCTACTCGCGTCCGAGGTCGCGGTGCTTCACCGTGACGCTCACCTCGGGCTGCAGGTGCAGTCGCTCGCCCAGCTCGCGGATGAGCGCGACAGAGCGATGCTTGCCGCCGGTGCAGCCGATCGCGATGGTCGCATGCCGCTTGTTCTCGCGTGCGTACCCGGCGAGCACCGGTCGGAGCATGGCCTCGAACGCGTCGAGGAACTCGGTGGCGCCCTCCTGCGCGAGCACATAGCTGCTGACGGAGGAATCCAGGCCCGTCGCGGCACGCAGCTCGGGCTGCCAGAACGGGTTCGGCAGGAATCGGGCATCGGCCACGATGTCGGCATCGGTGGGGGTGCCGTACTTGAAACCGAAGCTCTCGAGGGTCACCTTGACACCAGGGCTGCCTTGCGGGGAGAACACCTCGGTGACCGTCGTCGCGAGCTGATGGATGTTGAACTCGGTCGTGTCGATGATGATGTCGGCCAGTTCGCGCACTTCGAGCATGCGCTCCCGTTCGCGCGCGATGCCGTCGAGCAGCGTGCCGTCCTCTTGAAGAGGATGCGGCCGGCGCACCTGTTCGAAACGCCGCACCAGTGCGGCGTCCGTCGCCTCGAGGAACACCACGCGGACGGTGTCGCGCGACCGCAGCTCGGCGATGATCGTCGCGAGGTCGGCGAACAGTTTGCCACCGCGCACGTCGACGACCGCCGCGATGCGGGGCAGGGCACTACCCGGATGCACCGCGAGGTCGACGAGCGGGCGCAGCATCTGCGGCGGGAGGTTGTCGACGACGTACCAGCCGAGGTCCTCCAGGGCGTTCGCGACGGTCGACCGACCCGCACCGGACATGCCGGTGACGATGAGCACATCGTGCGGAACGGTGTCGGGCATGAGTCCTCGCGAGTCGACCGGACGGCGGATCTCCAGCCTAACCGTCGGAGCGCAGAGCCCGGTGTACGAGCTGGGCGGTCGCGGGGCCGATGCCGCCCACCGCCGTGAGGTCGTCGACGCTGGCGGCCCGAAGGCGCGAGACCGAGCCGAAGTGCTTCAGGAGTTCGGAGGTGCGCGCAGGGCCGAGGCCCGAGATGCTCGACAGCCGCGTGCGGATATCGCGCGAGCGCGTCGTGCGCTGGTACCGCAGCGCGAAGCGGTGCGCTTCGTCGCGCAGCCGCTGGAGCAGGAACAGGGCGTCGGAGGACCGGGGCAGGATGACGGGGAATTCGTTGCCGGGCAGCCAGACCTCCTCGAGCCTCTTGGCGATGCCGCACACGGCGATGTCGTGGAGACCTTCGTCGCGCAGCGCACGCGCAGCCGCCGCGACCTGCGGCTGACCACCGTCGATGACGAGGAGCCCCGGGCGGTAGTGGAACGACTTGCGCGTCGCCGCTCCCCCGCCCTCTGCCTCCGCCGCGCTCGGCTGGGTCGCGGCATCGTCGTGCAGGTACGCCAGACGGCGGCGGAGCACCTGGTACACCGCGTCGGTGTCGTCGCGGGCATCCGCGATCGCGAACTTGCGGTACTGGTCTTTGCGCGGCAGGCCGTCCTCGAACACGACCATCGAGGCCACGGGGTTGCTCCCCCCGAAGTGCGAGACGTCGAAGCACTCGAGACGCAGCGGGGCCTCGGCGAGGCCGAGCGCTTCCTGGATGTCCGCGAGCGCTTGCGAGCGGGCCGTGAAGTCGCCGCTGCGCCGGGTCTTGTACTGCACGAGAGCGCCGAGCGCGTTGGTCGCGACCGTCTCGGCGAGGGCGGCCTTCTCGCCGCGCTGAGCGGTCTTCACGACCACCGCGCCGCGCTCCCCCGCTGCCCGTCGCCGCTCGGTCAGCACGGTCTGCAGCGCCTGGACATCATCGGGCACCGCCGGCACGATGATCTCGCGAGCCGGTGCAGAGTCGGCGTCGTAGGCGTTCTGCAGCACCGAGTCGACGAGGTCGGCCATCGTGACGTCGAGCTCGGTGTCGACGACCCAGCCCCGCACACCGCGGATGCGGCCGCCGCGGACGATGAACAGCTGCACCGCGGCGGCGAGCTCGTCGTAGGCGATGCCGAAGACGTCGGCATCCGTGTCGTCGTCGAGCACGACAGCGCTCTTCGCGAGCACCGTCTCGAGCGCTCCGATCTGATCGCGGATGCGCGCGGCCGTCTCGTAGTCCAGCTCGCGCGCCGCGTCCGCCATCGCCGACTTCAGGTGACGCACGTAGCCCACATCGTTGCCCGCCATGAAGGAGGCGAAGTCGAGCGCGATGCCCCGATGCTCCTCGGGCGTCACGCGCCCGACGCACGGTGCGGCGCACTTGCCGATGTCGCCGAGCAGGCAGGGCCGGTTGGTCGACTGCGCCCGCTTGTAGGTGCTCTCGGAGCAGGAGCGCATCGGGAACGCCTTGAGCATGAGATCGACCGTCTCGCGCACCGCCCACACCTTCGTGTAGGGCCCGAAGTAGCGCGCTCCGCTGATGCCGCGCGTACGGGTGACCATCACTCGGGGGACGCGATCGGCGAGCGTGATCGCCACGTAGGGGTAGGTCTTGTCGTCACGGAACTTGACGTTGAAGGGCGGTGCGAACTCCTTGATCCAGGTGTACTCCAGCGAGAGCGCCTCCAGCTCGCTGCCCACGACGGTCCACTCCACGCCGTGGGCGGTCGTCACCATCCGCCTCGTGCGGTCGTGCAGGCTGTGCAGGGGCTGGAAGTAGTTGCTCAGACGGCTGCGGAGACTCTTCGCCTTGCCCACGTAGAGCACGCGCCCCGTGGCGTCGGTGAAGCGGTACACGCCGGGCTCGGTGGGAATCTCGCCGCGCTTCGGACGCCATTCCTCTCGTGCCGCCATGTCAGCGTCTCGCGGCACCGGTCGTGGTCGTCGCGCCGGCGGATTCGGCGCCGTGCTCACGGAGCAGCTCGCGCAAGAAGCGGCCGGTGTGGCTGCCGTCGACGCTCGCGACGTGCTCGGGGGTGCCCGTCGCGAGCACCTGCCCACCGCCCGACCCGCCCTCGGGCCCAAGGTCGATGAGCCAGTCGGCGGCGCGGATCACGTCGAGATTGTGCTCGATGACGATGACGGTGTTGCCCTTGTCGACGAGCCCGTTGAGCACGAGCAGCAGCTTGCGCACGTCTTCGAAGTGCAGACCGGTCGTGGGCTCATCGAGAACGTAGACGCTGCGGCCGTTCGACCGCTTCTGCAGCTCGGTGGCGAGCTTGACGCGCTGCGCCTCACCGCCCGAGAGGGTCGTCGCGCTCTGCCCGAGCCGCACGTAGCCGAGGCCCACATCGACGAGGGTCTTCAGATAGCGGTGGATGGCCGAAATGGGCTCGAAGAACTCTGCGGCCTCCTCGATCGGCATGTCGAGCACTTCGGCGATGTTCTTGCCCTTGTAGTGCACCGTCAGCGTGTCGCGGTTGTAGCGCGCACCGTTGCACACCTCGCACGCGACGTAGACGTCGGGGAGGAAGTTCATCTCGATCTTGATCGTGCCGTCGCCGGCGCAGTTCTCGCAGCGACCGCCCTTGACGTTGAAGCTGAAGCGCCCCTGCAGGTACCCGCGCGCCTTCGCCTCGGTGGTCTCGGCGAACAGCGCCCGGATGCGATCGAACACCCCGGTGTAGGTCGCGGGGTTCGACCGGGGCGTGCGCCCGATGGGCGCCTGATCGACGTGCACGACCTTGTCGAGGTGCTCGAGGCCGCGCACGCGGACGTGCTTGCCGGGCACCTGGCGAGCGCCGTTGAGCTTGTTGGCGAGCACCTTGTACAGGATGTCGTTGACGAGCGACGACTTGCCCGAACCGCTGACACCCGTCACGGCGACGAAGGCGCCGAGAGGGAAGTCGACGGTGACATCGCGCAGGTTGTTGGCCTTCGCCCCCTCGACCGTGAGCATGCGGGCGGGATCGATCGGGCGCCGCGTCATGTGGTCGACGACCTGGCGGCGGCCGGCGAGGTAGTCGCCCGTGATCGACGCGGGGTTCTCGATGAGCCCGGCGTACGAGCCGGAGTGGACCACCCGACCGCCATGCTCTCCCGCGCCCGGCCCGATGTCGACAACCCAGTCCGCGGTGCGGATGGTGTCTTCGTCGTGCTCGACGACGATCAGGGTGTTGCCGAGGTTCTTGAGCTTGACGAGCGTGTCGATCAACCGCCGGTTGTCGCGCTGGTGCAACCCGATCGAGGGCTCGTCGAGCACGTAGAGCACCCCGGTGAGCCCGGAACCGATCTGCGTGGCGAGGCGGATGCGCTGCGCTTCGCCGCCCGAGAGCGTGCCGGCGGCGCGCGCCATGCTCAGGTAGCCCAGCCCGACCTCGAGCAGGAACTCGAGTCGCGCCCGGATCTCGCGCAGCACCGCCGCGGCGATGGCGGCCTCGCGGTCAGTGAGCGTGATCGTCTGCATGAAGGCGTAGGCATCCTGCAGGCTCAACTCGGAGACGGCCGAGATGCTGCGACCATCGACCGTGACGGCCAGCACCTCGGGCTTCAGACGGGCTCCGTTGCACTCGGGGCACGGAACCTCGCGGAGGTACTCAGCGAAGCGCTGCTGAGACCAGTCGCTGTCGGCCTCGGCGTACTTGCGCTCGATGTAGGGGATGACGCCCTCAAACCCGGTGGAGTAGGTGACATCGCGGCCGTAGCGGTTGCGCCACTTGACGCGCACCTCGAAGTCGTTGCCCTGCAGGATGGCCTCCTGCGTGCTCTGCTCGAGCTCGCCCCACGGGGTGTCGAGCGAGAAGTCGAGATCGCGGCCGAGACCGGCCAAGAGCTTCTGGAAGTAGCTGTACAGGCCCTTGCCCTGCTGATTCCAGGGCAGGATGACGCCGTCGTTGAGGCTCAGCGACGGGTCGCCGATGAGGAGGTCAACGTCGACGGCCATGCGCGTGCCGAGGCCCGAGCAGACCGGGCAGGCACCGAAGGGGGCGTTGAACGAGAAGGTGCGGGGCTCGATCTCGGTGAGCTGCAGCGGGTGCCGGTTCGGGCAGCTGAGCCGTTCGCTGAAGGTGCGGGTGCGATCGGCGGCCCCCGGATCGCGATCGACGAAGTCGATGACGACAAGGCCCTCGGTGAGGCCGAGAGCCGTCTCGAGCGAATCGGTGAGACGGGTGAGCGCCTCGTCGTTCGCCACCAGCCGGTCGACGACGACCGCGATGTCATGCTTGATCTGCTTCTTGAGCTCGGGCGGATCGCTGAGCTGGATGAGCTCGCCGTCGACGACCGCGCGTGCGTAGCCCGAGGCCGCGAGCTCGCGGAACAGGTCGACGAACTCGCCCTTCTTCTGGCTCACGACCGGGGCGAGCACCTGGAATCTCGTGCCGGTCTCGAGCGTCATCAGCTCATCGGCGATCTGCTGCACGGTCTGGCGCTGGATGCGCTCGCCGCAGACCGGGCAGTGCGGGATGCCCACGCGCGCCCAGAGCAGCCGCATGTAGTCGTAGATCTCCGTGATCGTGCCGACCGTCGACCGCGGGTTGCGGTTCGTCGACTTCTGATCGATCGAGACGGCCGGGCTCAGACCCTCGATGAAGTCGACATCGGGGCGATCGACCTGGCCGAGGAACTGGCGTGCGTACGCGGAGAGCGACTCGACGTAGCGCCGCTGCCCTTCCGCGAAGATCGTGTCGAACGCGAGCGAGCTCTTGCCCGAGCCCGACAGGCCCGTGAACACCACGAGCGCGTCGCGTGGGATGACGAGGTCGACATCGCGCAGGTTGTGCACGCGCGCACCGCGAACGCTCAGATGGGGCGCTGACTCAAGGGGGGTTGCCGACACTCTGCTCATTCTAGGTGGGGCTCCCGACAGTCCCCCGTGCGCCGGAGTCAGCGCACGTGACCCGCGTCGACCATCCCGCGCAGGTCTTTCTTGAGGTCTTGCACTTCGTCGCGCAATCGGGCGGCGAGCTCGAACTTCAGCTCCTCCGCGGCCGTGAGCATCTGGGCCGTGAGGTCGGCGATGATCGACTCGAGCTCAGCGGCCCCCTCGGCCGCGAGGCCCTCGCGACGGATCGCTGGGGTCGCGGCGCGCTTGCCGCCGCGACCCGCCTGACGACCAGCGAGCAGCTCAGCGGTGTCGGCGCCCTCTCGCACGAGCTGATCAGTGATGTCGGCGATCTTCTTGCGCAGCGGCGTCGGATCGATGCCGTGCTCGGTGTTGTAGGCGATCTGCCGGTCACGACGCCGTGTCGTCTCATCGATGGCCTGCGCCATGGACGGAGTGACGACGTCGGCGTACATGTGCACCTCGCCCGAGACGTTGCGCGCAGCGCGCCCGATGGTCTGGATGAGCGAGGTCGCGGAGCGCAGGAATCCTTCTTTGTCGGCGTCGAGGATCGCGACGAGCGAGACCTCGGGCAGGTCGAGGCCCTCGCGCAGCAGGTTGATGCCGACGAGGACGTCGTAAACGCCCTGGCGGAGCTCGCTCAGCAGCTCGACCCGGCGCAGCGTGTCGACATCCGAGTGCAGGTACCGCACGCGCACGCCCGCCTCGGTGAGGAACTCGGTGAGCTCCTCCGCCATCTTCTTGGTGAGCGTCGTCACGAGCACGCGCTCATCGCGTTCGGACCGCTGCCGGATCTGCTCGAGCAGGTCGTCGATCTGCCCCTTGCTCGGCTTGACGACGATGCCCGGGTCGACGAGACCCGTGGGGCGGATGATCTGCTCGACGACCGAATCGGTGATGCCGAGCTCGTACTTGCCGGGGGTCGCCGAGAGGTACACCTTCTGGCCCGTGCGGTCGAGAAACTCCTCCCAGCGCAGCGGGCGGTTGTCGAGCGCGCTCGGCAGCCGGAACCCGTGCTCGACGAGGGTGCGTTTTCGGGAGGCATCGCCCTCGTACATCGCGCCGATCTGGGGCACCGTCACGTGGCTCTCGTCGATGACGACGAGGAAGTCTTCGGGGAAGTAGTCGAGCAGGCAGTTGGGCGGCTCCCCCGGCGCTCGGCCGTCGATGTGCCGCGAGTAGTTCTCGATGCCGTTGCAGAAGCCGATCTGCTCCATCATCTCGATGTCGAAGGTCGTGCGCATGCGCAGCCGTTGCGCTTCGAGGAGCTTGCCCTGGCGCTCGAGCTCGGCGAGCCGCAGCTCGAGCTCCTCCTTGATCGTCACGATCGCGCGCTGCATGGTGTCGGGCGAGGCGGCGTAGTGGGTCGCCGGGAAGACCGAGACGGCGTCGAGCGACCGCACGACATCGCCCGTCAGCGGATGCAGCGCGTACAGCGCCTCGACCTCGTCGCCGAACATCTCGATGCGGATCGCGAGCTCTTCGTACATCGGGATGATCTCGATCGTGTCGCCGCGAACCCGGAACTTGCCGCGCGAGAAGTCGACGTCGTTGCGCTGGTACTGCATGCCGACGAACTTGCGGATGAGCTGATCGCGCGGGATGCTCTGGCCCACCTGGAGGGCGACCATCGCCTCGAGGTACTCCTCAGCAGCGCCGAGGCCGTAGATGCACGACACGGTCGAGACGACCACGACATCACGGCGGCTCAGCAACGAGTTCGTCGTCGAGTGCCGCAGCCTCTCGACTTCGGCGTTGACCGAGCTGTCTTTCTCGATGAAGGTGTCCGTCTGCGGCACGTAGGCCTCGGGCTGGTAGTAGTCGTAGTACGAGACGAAGTACTCGATGGCGTTGTGCGGCATGAGATCGCGGAACTCGGTCGCGAGCTGCGCCGCGAGCGTCTTGTTGTGGGCGAGCACGAGTGTCGGGCGTTGCACCTGCTCGATGAGCCAGGCGGTCGTCGCCGACTTGCCCGTGCCGGTCGCACCCAGCAGCACGATGTCGGTCTCGCCGGCATTGATGCGCGCCGCGAGCTCGGCGATCGCCTGCGGCTGGTCGCCGCTCGGGCGGTAGTCGCTGACGACCTCGAAGGGTCGCACCGACCGCGTGGGTTCCATGGTCCCAGCCTACGAGAGGGGGTCTGACACTCCGGTGTGACGAGCGCGCTCGGCGACGAGGCGCTCCCACAGCGCATCCACCTGCTCGAGAGTGTGCGTCAGCGTGCCGCTCGAGTCGATGACCACGTCGGCGGCGGCGAGTCGCTCCGCGTCGCTCGCCTGGGCGGCGACGCGATCCTCGGCGGATGCCCGCTCCATGCCGCGCAGGGCGACGAGCCGCTCGACCCGCTGCTCCGCAGGCGCGTGCGCGACCACGACGGTCGCGAACTCGTCGGCCGACCGCGCCTCGACGAGCAGCGGCACGTCGTAGACGACGATCGCCCGGGGGTCGTCGGCCTCGATGCGGGCGAGCCGCTCGCGGTACAGCCTCTGCACCTCGGGGTGCACGATCGCGTTGAGAGCGGCGCGCGCCTCGGGGTCGGAGAACACGCGGGCGCCGAGAGCGGGGCGGTCGAGGGAGCCGTCGGGCGCGAGCACGGCATCCCCGAATCGATCACGGATGGCGGCCAGACCCGGTGAGCCCGGGGCGACCGCCTCGCGAGCCAGCACGTCGGCGTCGATCACGATGGCGCCGAGCGCCGCGAGCCGCGCGGCGATCGCCGACTTCCCCGCGGCGATGCCTCCCGTGAGCCCGATCACATCCACGAGCCGACCCTACCCCGTCGCCCCGCGAGCGACCGGGTAGCATGACTCGCACGCGCCCCGATGGAGGTATCCCGTGCTCGAACTGCTCACCGGTACCGGGCTCGCCGTGGCCGCGGGGCTCAACGCCTACGTACCGATGCTCGTCCTCGGGCTCGCGGGGCGCTTCCTCGACTTCGTCGAGCTCCCCAGTGCGTGGGCCTGGCTCGAGAACGAGTGGGTCCTGCTCATCCTCGGCGCGCTGCTCCTGATCGAGCTCGTCGCCGACAAGATCCCTGCCGTCGACTCGATCAACGACGTCGTGCAGTCGATCGTGCGCCCCGCCGCTGGGGGCATCGTCTTCGGCACGGGCGCATCGACGACCACTGCGGCCGTGACCGACCCGGCGGCGTTTTTCGAGTCGAGCGCCTGGGTGCCCGTCGTGACAGGCATCGTCATCGCGCTCGTCGTGCACGGCGCGAAGATGTTCGTGCGCCCCGCTGCGAACGCGCTCACCGCAGGGGCCGCGGCGCCTGTGCTGTCGACGGGCGAGGACATCGGCTCGCTGCTGTTCAGCCTGTTCGCGATCCTCATCCCGATCCTGGTGATCGTGGCGCTCATCGGGCTCGTCGTGCTCGTCATCTCGGTGTTCCGCCGGCTCCGGAAGCAGCGGCGATCCGTGGCACCGGCGTAAGCCCCACCCCGCGCGCGCTCATGACGAACGGGCCGCCCCCCGGAGGGTGCGGCCCGTTCGTCGTCAGCGCGGTGCGCTGATCAGCTGTTGCTCGAGAGCTTCTCGCGCAGAGCGGCGAGCGACTCGTCGTCGGCGAGAGTGCCGCCCGCGTTCGAGTCGGACGAGAAGCTCGACCCGCCGGCGGCGGGCAGCTCGAGGGTCTCCTCCTCGACGAGCGCGGTGGCGACCTGCTTCTTGTGGGCCTCCCAGCGGGCCTGGGCGGCAGCGTAGTCCTGCTCCCACTTGGCGCGCTGCTCCTCGAAGCCGTCCTTCCACTCGCCCGACTCGGGGTCGAAGCCCTCGGGGTACTTGTAGTTGCCGGCCTCGTCGTACTCGGTCGGCATGCCGTAGACGGCGGGGTCGAACTCGACACCCTCGGGGTCGACGCCCTCGTTGGCCTGCTTGAGGCTCAGCGAGATGCGACGGCGCTCGAGATCGATGTCGATGACCTTGACGAACACCTCGTCGCCGACCGAGACGATCTGCTCGGCGAGCTCGACGTGCTTGGCCGAGAGCTCCGAGATGTGCACGAGGCCCTCGATGCCGTCCGCGACGCGCACGAAGGCGCCGAACGGGACGAGCTTCGTGACCTTGCCCGGTGCGACCTGGCCGATCGCGTGGGTGCGGGCGAAGACCTGCCACGGGTCCTCCTGGGTCGCCTTGAGCGAGAGCGACACGCGCTCGCGCTCGAGGTCGACCTCGAGGATCTCGACCGTGACCTCCTGGCCCACCTCGACGACCTCGCTGGCGTGCTCAATGTGCTTCCAGCTGAGCTCGGAGACGTGGACGAGGCCGTCGACGCCGCCGAGGTCGACGAAGGCGCCGAAGTTGACGATCGACGACACGACGCCCTTGCGAACCTGGCCCTTGGCGAGGTTGTTGAGGAAGGTCGAACGGCTCTCCGACTGCGTCTGCTCGAGCAGGGCACGGCGCGAGAGCACGACGTTGTTGCGGTTCTTGTCGAGCTCGAGGATCTTCGCCTCGATCTCCTGCCCAAGGTAGGGCGTGAGGTCGCGGACGCGACGCAGCTCGATGAGGGACGCGGGGAGGAAGCCGCGGAGACCGATGTCGACGATGAGGCCGCCCTTGACGACCTCGATGACGGTGCCGGTCACGACGCCGTCGGCGTCCTTGATCTTCTCGACATCGCCCCAGGCGCGCTCGTACTGCGCACGCTTCTTGGAGAGGATCAGACGCCCCTCCTTGTCCTCCTTCTGGAGGACGAGCGCCTCGACGGTGTCGCCGACAGCGACGACCTCTTCGGGGTTGACATCGTGCTTGATCGACAGCTCGCGCGAGGGGATGACACCCTCGGTCTTGTAGCCGACGTCGAGGAGGACCTCGTCGCGGTCGATCTTGACGACCGTGCCTTCGATGAGGTCGCCGTCGTTGAAGAACTTGAGGGTCAGTTCGACCGCGGCCAGGAAGTCTTCAGCAGAGCCGATGTCGTTGATGGCGATCTGCTTGGGGGCCTGGGTCGTTGCGGGGGTCATGTAGTGGGTGCTCCGATGCGGACAGGAATCAGGCCGGGACGACGAGGATCTGATGAGTCGCCCGGGCATGCGGACAGGATTGCCGTCAATTCGACGACTCTCCAGCTTAGCGCGGCCCCTCCGGCACCGGCAACTCGTGGGGATCGCGCAGGAATCGTCGCTTCGCCAGCTCGTTGGCGGCCAAGTAGAGCGCTGTCAGGCCGATGAGGGTGAGGATCACCGGCAGCGGAACCGGCGCGAGGCCCAGCGCTCCGGCGGCGATCGGAACGTACGGAAGCGCGAGGGTGACGAGGGCGACGACCGCGCTGGCGATGATGAGCGCTCGTCCTGGCCGCGACCGCCAGACCGGTCGCGCCGTGCGCAACGACAGCAGCACGGCGATCTCCGTCAGTGTCGACTCGATGAACCAGGCGCTCTGGAACAGGGTCGCATCCGACCCGAAGGCTCCGAGCAGAATGCCGAACGTCGCGAGGTCGAAGACCGTCGAGAGCAGTCCGAACACGATCATGAAGCGCCGGATCCCCCGGACATCCCACGTGCCGGGTCGACGCGACTGCTCGGGATCAACCGCATCGCCGGCGATCGCCATGGCCGGGATATCGCTGAGGAAGTTGATCAGCAGGATCTGACGCGGGAGGGTTCCACGCCGACGATGGTCGACGAGGCCCTCCCGCCCGATCTCCTCGCCCGTGGCACGACCATGGCCGAGAGACTAGACCCGGCTCAGCCCGGCGACTACGTGAGGAGCGCGGTCTTGAGCGTGTCGAGACCGACCCCGCCGAGGTCGAGGGCCTTCTTGTGGAAGACCTTGTTCGAGAACGCGGCACCCTCCTTGGCCTTGTAGGCGTCGCGGATCTGCTCCCAGATGCGCTGACCGACCTTGTACGAGGGCGCCTGCCCAGGCCAGCCGAGGTATCGGTTGACCTCGAAGGTCACGAAGCCGTCATTCATGTTGACGTTCTTGCGCAGGAAGGCGAATGCGTCGTCGCTCGTCCAGACCTGGCCGGTCTCGGGGTGGATCTTGCCGAGGTGCACACCGATGTCGAGCACCACGCGCGCGGCGCGCATGCGCTGGCCGTCGAGCATGCCGAGCCGGTCGGCCGGGTCGTCGAGGTACCCGAGCTCCTCCATGAGGCGCTCGGCGTACAGCGCCCAGCCCTCGGCGTGCCCGCTCGTGCCCGCGAGCAGACGGCGCCACGAGTTCAGCTGCGCACGGTTGTAGACGGCCTGGCCGATCTGCAGGTGGTGGCCGGGAACGCCCTCGTGGTACACCGTCGTCGTCTCGCGCCAGGTGTCGAACTCGTCGACGCCCTCGGGGATGCTCCACCACATGCGGCCCGGTCGCGAGAAGTCGTCGGTCGGGCCGGTGTAGTAGATCGCTCCGCCGGGCGTGGGGGCGATCATGCACTCGAGCCGCTTCACGGGTTCGGGGATCTCGAAGTGCGTGCGCGAGAGCTCGTCGACGGCAGTGTCGCTGAGCTTCTGCATCCAGGCCTGCAGCGCCTCGCGGCCGTGCAGCTTGCGCGACGGATCCTTCTCGAGGAAGGCGATGGCCTCCTCGACGCTCGCGCCGGGCAGGATCTCGCCCGCGATCCGCGTCTGCTCGTCGACCATGCGCGCGAGCTCCTCGATGCCCCACTCGTAGGTCTCGTCGAGGTCGATCGTCGCGCCGAGGAATCGACGCGACATGAGGCTGTAGAGCTCGCGGCCCACGGCGTCGTGCTCACGCGCGGCCGGCGCGATCTCGGTCTCGAGGAAGTCGGCGAACGCCCCGTAGGCCGCCGCTGCCGCCTGGGCGTTGCGTGCCAGGTCGTCGTGCAGCGAGTCGGGCAGACCGGATGCGTCGACCTGCGCGCTCAGGGCGAACTCGGGGAAGAACCCGTCGGCGGCGGCGTTGCGGCGCGCCTGCTCGAGCACCTCGACGACCTGACGGCGCGCGGGGGTGTTGCCCGCCGCGATGCCCTCGCGCAGCGTCTCGGTGTAGCCCTCGAGAGCGCTCGCGACGTTGCCCATCTTGCGGGCGATGATGCCCCAGTCCGATTCCGTTGCGGTGGGCATGAGGTCGAAGATCTCGCGGATGCCCTGCGCGGGCGAGGCGAGCACGTTGAGGTCGCGCTGATCCCAACCGGCCTCGGCCAGGTCGAGGTCGAGCCGCAGCTCGGCCGACAGATCGGTGATCGTGACACGGTCGGTGTCGTCGACCGGAGTGGCGGCCTCGAGCTGAGCGAGCGTGGCGCGCGCTGCCTCCTCGTAGCGCGCCCGTCCCACGGGCGAGAAGTCCTGGTACTCGTCGAGCCGTCCGGCCGCGCCGATGTACGTCGCGGTGTCGGGGCTCAGCTCCACGAGCGTGGCGACCCACTGCTCGGCGATGGCGTCAACGGGAGTGGGAGTGCGGTCGGCTGCGCTGTCAGACATGCGCTCGAGCCTAGTGCGCCGCCTCGTTCCAGTCGCGGCCCACGCCGACCTGCACGTCGAGCGGTACGGCGAGGTCGGCCGCCGAGCCCATGCGCGCGCGCACGATCGACTCGAGGGCCTCGCGCTCGCCAGGAGCGACCTCGAACACGAGCTCGTCGTGCACTTGCAGCAGCATGCGCGACCGGAGGGCATCCCGCGCCATGTCGGCGGCGACGCCGTTCATCGCGATCTTCATGATGTCGGCCGCGGAGCCCTGGATGGGGGCGTTGAGGGCCTGGCGCTCGGCGTTCTCGCGCAACACCCGGTTGGGGCTCTTCAGGTCGGGGAACGGGCGACGGCGGCCGAAGATCGTCTCGGTGTAACCGTCGGCGCGCGCCTGCTCGACGACGCTGCGCAGGTAGTCGCGCACGGCACCGAACCGCGCGAAGTAGTCGGCCATGAGCTGCTTCGCCTCGGCGGTGTCGATCCGCAGCTGCTTGCTCAGGCCGAAGGCGCTGAGCCCGTACGCGAGCCCGTAGCTCATGGCCTTGACCTTCGTGCGCATGTCACTCGTCACCTCGGCCGGGGCGACACCGAAGATGCGCGCGCCGACGAACCGGTGCAGGTCCTCCCCCGACCGGAACGCCTCGATGAGCCCCTCGTCGCCCGAGAGGTGCGCCATGATGCGCATCTCGATCTGCGAGTAGTCGGCCGTCAGCAGGCTCTCGAAGCCTTCGCCCGCCGTGAAAGCGGCGCGGATGCGGTGGCCCACCTCGGTGCGAACGGGGATGTTCTGCAGGTTCGGGTCGGTCGAGGAGATGCGGCCCGTCGACGTGCCGGTCTGATCGTAGGTCGTGTGGATGCGCCCGTCGGACCCGATCGCGGTCGTGAGGGTCTCGACGATCTGCCGCAGCTTCGTGGCGTCGCGATGCTGCAGCAGCAGACCGAGGAACGGGTGCGGATGCGCCTCCTGCAGATCGGCCAGCGCTGCGGCGTCGGTCGAGTAGCCCGTCTTCGTCGCGCGCGTCTTCGGCATGCCGAGCTCGTCGAACAGCACCTCCTGCAGCTGCTTGGGCGACCCCAGGTTGACCTCGCGACCGATCTCGGCGAAGGCCTGCTGCGCGAGCTGCGCCGTCGTGTCGCCGAGCTCGGTGTTGAGCGCGTCGAGCGCAGCGCGATCGACCGCGATGCCCGTGCGCTGCATGAGCGCGAGCACGGGCGCGCTCGGCAGGTCGATCTCGGCCAGCACCCGCTCGCTCGTCTCGGGCAAGGACTCCCGCTGCTCGGCGACGAGGCGGTGCAGGAACCAGGCGACCGTCGCGGGACTGATGCTCTCGGTGTCCGGCACGAGCTGATTCGGGTCGGCCTGCGGCATCGCCTCGCCGAGCGCGTCGTGAACGAGGTCGGCGAGGTCGTACGACTTCGCACCCGGGCGCTCGAGCCAGGCGGCCAGACGGGAATCCCAGACGACCCCGGCGAGCGGGATGTCGAGAGCGGCGAGCACGCTCGAGGCCGTCTTGGCGTCGGCGAGCAGCTTGGGGGCGTCGCTCGACAGCCAGGCCTCGAGCGCGGCGTAGTCGGGACGATGCGCGGCCCAGTTGACCTGCACCGACTCCGTCGCCGTGGCCAGCCCGAAGGCCGCGAGCTCGCCCTGGGGAGCATCCACGATGACGGCGACCTCGGCTCCGGCGGTCGCGGTGATCCAGTTCGCGAGCTCCTCGTCGACGAGGACGCGCACGACGGGCAGATCGGTGCGCGGGGCGGCCTGCTCGGGCGTTCCCATGTCGGCGCCCTCGGCCTCGGCGATCTTCAGCACGCGCTCGGTGAGCGTGCGGAACTGCAACCGTTCGAAGACGTGCTTGACGGCGGCGACATCCATCGGACGCCGGTCGAGATCGTGGGCCGTGACGGGCAGGTCGAGGTCGGTCACGAGACGGTTGAGGCGGCGATTGCGCTCGGCGCGGTCGCGCTGCTCGCGCAGGTTCGCGCCGACCACTCCCCCGATCTCGTCGATGTGCTCGAAGATGCCCTCAAGCGATCCGTACTGGGTGATCCACTTCACGGCGGTCTTCTCGCCCACCTTGTCGACACCCGGGAGGTTGTCGCTCGTCTCGCCCACGAGGGCGGCGATCTCGGGGTACTGCTCGGGGTTGATGCCGTAGCGCTCGCGCACCGCGTCGGGGTCGTAGCGCTTCAGCTCGGAGACGCCGCGCGCGTTCGGGTACAGCAGGGTGACGTCGTCGGTGACGAGCTGGATCGTGTCGCGATCGCCCGAGACGACGAGCACGCGGAACCCGTCGGCGGCTCCTTGCGTGGCGAGGGTTGCGAGGATGTCGTCGGCCTCGTAGTCCTCTTTCGTGATCGTGGGGATGCTCATCGCCGCGAGCGCCTCCTGCAGCAGCGGCACCTGCCCCACGAACTCCGGAGGAGTCTCGCCGCGCGTGCCCTTGTACTCGGGGTACTCGCGCGTGCGGAACGAGTAGCGGGAGATGTCGAAGGCGACGGCCACGTGCGTCGGCTTCTCTTTCGCCAGCAGGCTCAAGAACATCGACAGGAAGCCGTGGATGGCGTTCGTGTGCTGGCCGTCGCGCGTGACGAAGCTGTCGATCGGCAGCGCGTAGAAGGCCCGGAAGGCCAGCGAATGGCCGTCGACGAGCAGAAGGGTAGGCTTTGCGGAGTCCGTCACGGGGCCAGCCTAGCGAGGCGCCCCGACCCGCTCCCGGGCCCCTGCCGCCCGGCCCCGATGAGGATACCGATGACCCTCCTGCCCCCCGACCTCGACCTCGACCCCGAGCTCGTCGAGCGCCTCGTCGGCACCGGTGGCGGCGCCCTGTGCCGCCGTATGGGCATCGAGTTCCTCGAGCTGTCGGCCGAGCGCTCGGTCGCCACGATGCCCGTCGAGGGCAACACCCAGGTGATCGGGCTGCTGCACGGCGGCGCGCATGTCGTGCTCGGGGAGAGCCTCGGCTCGATTTCCTCGGCGATCCACGCCGGTCCGGGTCGCTATGCGGTCGGCATCGAGATCAACGCCACGCACAGCCGGTCGATTACCGAGGGCCTCGTGACCGGAACCTGCACGGCGCTCGTGCTCGGCCGCACTCTCGCGACGCACGAGATCGTCATGACCGACGAGGCCGGGCGTCGGCTGTCGACCGTGCGGATGACGAACATCCTGCGCGACCGCTGACGCGGCGCCGCAGCGCGGGGCTACTCCCCCGCGTCGGCCGTGCCATCGGCGGGCGCGGCCGCCTTCTTCGGAGCATCCTTCTTGGCGCCCAGCTGGTCGATGATGGCCTGCGCGACGGCCTGCATGGTGGTGCGGCGGTCCATCGACGCCTTCTGGATCCAGCGGAACGCCTCGGGCTCGGTGAGCCCCATGCGCTCGTTGAGCAGCCCTTTCGCCCGATCGACGAGCTTGCGGGTCTCGAAGCGCTCCACGAGGTCGGCGACCTCCGCCTCGAGGGTGAGGATCTGCTGGTAGCGGCTGAGCGCCACCTCGATCGCCGGGAGCAGGTCGTTCGGCGTGAACGGCTTGACGACGTAGGCGAGCGCTCCCGCCTCGACCGCCTGCTCGACGAGCTCTTTCTGGCTGAAGGCCGTGAGCAGCACGACCGGAGCGATGTGGTTCTCGCTGAGCCGCTTGGCGGCCTCGATGCCGTCGAGCTGCGGCATGCGGATATCCATGATGACGAGGTCGGGGCGGAGCTCGGTGGCGAGCGCGACGGCGGTCTCGCCATCGCCGGCCTCCCCCACCACGTCGAAGCCGTTGTCGCGCAGGATCTCGACGATGTCCATGCGAATGAGCGACTCGTCCTCGGCGACGACGACGCGACGGGGGGCTGATGCAGTCTGATCCTGGTCACTCACGCCAGAGAGCCTACGGTATCGTCGAGGCCCGAGGGTCGTGACGACCCGAGCCGGCTTGGCGGAATGGTAGACGCGGCGCACTCAAAATGCGTTGTCCGAGAGGACGTGTGGGTTCGAGCCCCACAGCCGGTACAAAGACGACGAGGGTCCGCATCCTGATGGATGCGGACCCTCGGTCGTTGCGACGAACGCTCAGTCGGCGTGCTCGCCGCTCTCCCAGACCGGGGCGGCCGCGTTGATCGCGTCGCCGACGACGTGCACGCGCAGGTCGTTCGTCGAACCCGAGATTCCGGGAGGCGAACCGGAGATCACCACGACCTTGTCGCCCACGTCGGCGAGCCCCTCGCGCAGCAGCACCTCGTCCACCTGGCGGTACATCGCGTCGGTGTGCGTGACACGGTCGACGAGGAACGTCTCGATGCCCCAAGTGAGCGACATGCGGCGCTGGATCGACTCGAGGGGGGTGAAGGCCTTCATGGGAACGCGGAACCGCAAGCGCGACATGCGCCGAGCCGAGTCGCCCGACTCGGTGAACACGCAGACGAACTTGGCCTCGACGAAGTCGGCGACCTCTGCGGCGGCGAGCGTGATCGCCCCGCCCTGCGTGCGCGGCTTCGTTCCGAGCGGCGGGATGCGCTCGAGGCCGTGCTCCTCGGTCGACGCGATGATGCGAGCCATGGTCGACACGGTGATCACGGGGAACTCTCCGACGCTCGTCTCACCACTCAGCATCACCGCGTCGGCGCCATCGAGCACCGCGTTGGCGACGTCGGAGGTCTCGGCGCGCGTCGGGATCGGGTTGCTGATCATCGACTCGAGCATCTGGGTGGCGACGATGACTGGCTTGGCCATGCGGCGCGCCAGCTCGACGGCGCGCTTCTGCACGATCGGCACGGCCTCGAGCGGCAGCTCGACCCCGAGGTCTCCGCGCGCCACCATGATGCCGTCGAAGGCCTCGATGATCTCCTCGAGGGCATCCACCGCCTGGGGCTTCTCGATCTTCGCGATGACCGGCACGGTGCGTCCCTCCTCGCGCATGATCTGGTGCACCCGGTTGACGTCGGAGGCGTTGCGCACGAACGACAGGGCGATGTAGTCGGCGCCGAGCTTCAGACCCCACCGCAGGTCGTCCTCGTCCTTCTCCGACAGGGCAGGAACGTTGACGGCGACGCCGGGCAGGTTGATGCCCTTGTTGTTCGAGACCGGTCCGGCCACGACCACCTCGGTGCGGACCCGGATGCCGTCGGTGTCGATGACACGCACCTTCACCTTGCCGTCGTCGATGAGCAGGAAGTCGCCCGGGTTGACGTCGGCGGGGAGGCCCTTGAAGGTCGTGCTGCAGATCTCTTTCGTGCCGAGGATGTCTTCGGTCGTGATCGTGAAGATGTCGCCTTCGGCGAGCTCATGCGGGCCGTTCTCGAACTTGCCGAGGCGGATCTTGGGGCCCTGCAGGTCGACGAGCACGGCGACGGCGCTGCCGGCGTCGGCGGCGGCCTTCCGCACGTTGCGGTAGACCTCCTCGTGCACCTCGTACGTGCCGTGGCTGAGGTTCATCCGGGCGACGTTGACGCCCGCCTCGATGATGGCCCGGATGTTCTCATAGCTGGCGGTCGCCGGGCCGAGGGTGGCGACGATCTTTGCGCGTCTCATGGTGTCCTTCAGATGGGGTGGTGGTGGTGGTGGTAGAGGTGGTGCAGGTCTCGACGCGTCGACGCGCTCAGACGGTGAGCGGGCGGTCGGTCGCGCGCACAGGCGCGGGCAGGTCGCTCTCGCCCTGGAGGTAGGTGTCGACCGCCGCGGCGACCGCTCGGCCCTCGGCGATCGCCCAGACGATGAGCGAGGCTCCACGACCAGCGTCGCCGGCCACGAACACACCGGCCTCACCGGTCGTGTAGTCGGCCTGGCGGGTGATCGCGCCGCTGGTCTCGAACGGCAGCCCGAGCTGGTCGTTGAGCGTGCCGCGCGCGGCCCCCGTGAACCCGAGGGCGAGCAGAACCAGATCGGCGGGGATCTCGCGCTCGGTACCGGCCTTGGGAACCCGGCGCCCGTCGAGGTACTCGGTCTCGGCCACGCGCAGCGCCCGCACCTCGCCGGCATCGGTGGTCAAGAACTCGACCGTCGAAGCGAGGTACATGCGGTCGCCACCCTCCTCATGGGCGCTCTGCACCTCGAAGAGGGTGGGCTGCAGCGGCCAGGGCTGCGACTCGGGCCGCTCGTGCGGCGGCTGCTTGCCGATCGCGAGGTTGGTGACGCTCACGGCGCCCTGGCGGTGAGCCGTGCCGATGCAGTCGGCACCGGTGTCCCCTCCGCCGAGCACGACGACGTGCTTGCCCTCTGCCGTGATCTGGTCAGCGACCTGATCGCCCGCCTGCACGCGGTTCGACTGCGTCAAGTACTCCATGGCGAAGTGGATGCCCAGGGCGTCGCGCCCCGGGATCGCGAGGTCGCGCGGTTCCGGAGCACCCGTGGCGATCACGACCGCGTCGTAGCGCGTCCGTAGCTCGTCCCAGGTGATGTCGACGCCGATCTCGACGCCGGCGCGGAACCGCGTGCCCTCCGCCTGCATCTGCGTGAGGCGGGCATCCAGATGCCGCTTCTCCATCTTGAAATCGGGGATGCCGTACCGCAGCAGGCCGCCGATGCGGTCGTCCTTCTCGAACACGGCTACGGTGTGCCCGACCCGCGTCAATTGCTGAGCTGCGGCGAGGCCGGCCGGGCCGGAGCCGACGACGGCGACCGTCTTGCCCGTGAGCCGCTCCGGCGGCACGGGCTGCACCCAGCCGTTGTTCCACGCCTGCTCGATGATCGAGGCCTCGACCTGCTTGATCGTCACGGCCGGCTGGTTGATGGCGAGCACGCACGACGACTCGCACGGGGCCGGGCAGAGCTTGCCCGTGAACTCGGGGAAGTTGTTCGTGGCGTGCAGCCGTTCGATGGCCTGCCGGCCTTCGCCGCGCCAGGTGAGGTCGTTCCACTCGGGGATCAGGTTGCCGAGCGGGCAACCCTGGTGGCAGAACGGGATCCCGCAGTCCATGCAGCGGCCGGCCTGCCGGCGGAGCACACCGGGGTCGCCCTGCTCGTAGACCTCTTTCCAGTCCATGAGCCGCAGGGGAACGGGCCGCCGCGGCGGCAGCTCGCGCTCGGGAACGTTGATGAAGCCGCGGGGATCAGCCACCGGTCACCTCCAGGATGCGGCCCCACACGACGTCGCCGTCGGGGTCGAGGCCTTCGTCGAGCGCGGTCTGACGCGTCGCCAGCACGGCCGCGAAGTCACGCGGCAGAACCTTGACGAAGCGATCGAGAGCGGCATCGCCATCGGCGAGCAGGCGCGCAGCGAGAGCCGACTCCGTCTCATCGTGATGACGCCGCAGCAGGTCGGTGACGAGCACGCGGTCGTCGGCGTCGAGGGCCGACAGCACGAGCTCGCCCGTGGCGATCGCATCGCTGTTCACCCGCTCGCGACGCAGGTCGTACACGTAGGCGGTGCCCCCCGACATGCCGGCGCCGAGGTTGCGACCCGTGGCACCGAGGATCATCGCCGTCCCCCCGGTCATGTACTCGAGCGCGTGGTCGCCCACGCCCTCCACGACCGCGGTCGCGCCGGAGTTGCGCACGAGGAATCGCTCGCCGACGATCCCGCGGATGAACATCTCGCCGCTCGTGGCTCCGTAGCCGATGACGTTGCCCGCGATCACGTTCCGCTCGGCGGGGAACACGGCGTCGCGACTGGGCCGCACGATCACCCGCCCGCCCGAGAGCCCCTTGCCGACGTAGTCGTTGCTGTCGCCATACAGTCGGAGCGTGATGCCGCGCGGCATGAAGGCACCGAGGCTCTGACCGGCGGAGCCCGTGAGCGTCACGTCGATCGTGTCAGGTGCGAGACCGTGCTCACCATGCCTCGTGGTGACCTGGTGGCCGAGCATCGTGCCGACCGCGCGCTCGGTGTTGCGGATGGGCAGGTCGATGCGCACCGGCGATCCGTGCTGCAGGGCGTCGGCGCTGAGCCGGATGAGCTCGTTGTCGAAGTGCTCGTCGAGCTCGTGATCCTGCTCCTCGTTCTTCGTCCGCGGTGCGTCCTCCGCAAAGGACGGGCCGTGCAGGATGGGCGCGAGATCGAGACCGTCGGCCTTCCAATGGCGCACGGCGCGATCGACATCGAGCAGGTCGGCACGGCCGATCGCCTCCTCGAGCGACCGGAACCCCAGCTCGGCGAGGTACTCCCGCACCTCCTGCGCGAGGAACTCCATGAAGGTGATGACGAACTCGGGGGTTCCCGTGAAGCGCTTGCGCAGTTCGGGGTTCTGCGTCGCGACGCCGACGGGGCAGGTGTCGAGGTGGCAGACCCGCATGAGGATGCACCCGGAGACCACCATCGGAGCGGTGGCGAAGCCGTACTCCTCCGCGCCCAGAAGAGCCGCGATGATCACGTCGCGACCGGTCTTCATCTGACCGTCTGCCTGCACCGTGACGCGTCCGCGCATGTTGTTGAGCATGAGCGTCTGCTGCGCCTCCGCAAGCCCGAGCTCCCACGGCGTGCCCGCGTGCTTGAGCGAGTTGAGCGGGCTCGCTCCCGTGCCACCATCGTGGCCCGAGATCAGGACGACGTCGGCCTTGGCCTTGGCGACGCCAGCCGCGACCGCGCCGATTCCCGATTGGCTCACGAGCTTGACGTGCACGCGCGCACCGGGGTTCGCGCGCTTGAGGTCGAAGATGAGCTGCTTGAGGTCTTCGATCGAGTAGATGTCGTGATGGGGCGGAGGCGAGATGAGCCCGACGCCCGCCGTTCCGTGACGGAGGCGCGCGATCCAGGGGTAGACCTTGTTCGCCGGCAGCTGGCCGCCTTCGCCGGGTTTTGCCCCCTGCGCCATCTTGATCTGGATGTCGTCGGCGTGCGTCAGGTAGAGGCTGGTGACCCCGAAGCGGCCGGATGCCACCTGCTTGATCGCACTGCGCTTCTCCGGATCGAGCAGCCGCTCGGGGCTCTCGCCGCCCTCGCCCGTGTTGCTGCGGCCCCCGATGCGGTTCATCGCGATCGCGAGGGTCTCGTGCATCTCGGGGCTGATCGCGCCCATGCTCATCGCGCCGGTCGTGAAGCGCCGGATG
>NZ_JBHYEO010000001.1:213492-220828 GCF_051860105.1 Microcella sp. | reverse complement strand
GATGGCGGGCGCCGCGACGACCTGCACCTGACGGTCTGCCCACCAGCCGCGCCCGGCGATCGCCCCGCGGTCGAACAGACCGCGGGGCGCACCGGCGAGGTGGTGATCGTCGGCATCGAGGCAGCGCAGGATCAGCCGCGACTCGAAACGCGCGCCCAGCAGGGCGCGAGCGCCGCTCGCGGAGCCGATCGCGGCCGCCGCCCCGCCGCCGGCGCGTCGCTGGGCCCGAACCGCGGCATCCCAGCGGGCCAGCAGCTCCGGAGCGAGATCGGCCGCGTCCGCCATGAGCAGATCGAGGTCGTCGGCGAGCAGCAGTCCGCCGCCGAGCGGCTGCTCGGCGAGGCGGTCGAGCAGCGCCCATGCCTCGGTGACCGAGACCGGGAGCACGGCCGTCTCCGACCCCGCCCGGTGCGCCGCCTGCGCGAGGGCGGCGAGGGCGGTCGAGCGGCCGCTGCGCGGTGCCCCGACCACCGCCACAGCGCCGTCTCGTCCCGGTGTCCAGATGGCGGGCCGCTGCCGCTGCTCGGCGGGGTCGTCGAGCAGGCCGAAGACGAGAGGCGGCAGCTCGCCCGGCTCTGTTCCGACCGCCGTGAGCGGCGGCCCCGCGTCGAACTGCCCGACCTCGACGCGATCTGGGAGCGGTGGCAGCCAGGGGCCGGTCGCGAGGGCGCTGCCGGCCCATCTCCGCCGCACTGCGGCAATATCGTCGTCGTCGATCGTCGCGATCTGCAGGGAGCGCGTGCCCTCCGCCGTGACGAGCACGGCCCGCCCCGCGGGAGCGCCGGCGAGTTCGCGACCCTCGGCGCCGATGAATCCCGCTCCCGCCGACGCCGAGAGCCGGAAGGCCACGCGCACGGCGCAGTTGGCGGCGACCGCGTCGCGCACGGCCCCCGCGGGGTTCTGCGTGCACAGCACGAGATGCACGCCGAGCGACCGCCCACGCGCGGAGAGGTCGGCGAACGGAGCGTGCAGGTCGGGGAACGCGTCGATGAGCGCCGCGAACTCGTCGACGAGCACGACCAGGCGGGCGAGCAGCCCCGGCTGCTGCGCGACGTCTCGCAGCCCGGCATCGGCGAGCACCCGCTCTCGACGACGCAGCTCGGCGCGGAGGCTCAGCAGTGCGCGCTCGGCCACGATCGGATCGAGATCGGTGACGAGGCCGACGGTGTGCGGCAGCTCGGTGAGGCCCGCGAAGGTCGCGCCGCCCTTGAAGTCGACGAACAGGAGGGTGAGCTCGCTCGGCGGCCGGCTCGCCGCCCAGCCGAGTGCGAGGGAGCGCAGGAACTCGCTCTTCCCGCTGCCGGTCGTGCCTCCGACGAGGGCATGGGGGCCTTCGCACTCGAGGTCGAGGGCCACCGGGCCGGCGGCGTCCGCGCCGATCGGGACGCCCGTCGACTCCGCCGGCGCGAGCTGGCCGTCAGCACTCGGGGGCAAGTCGCACCAGCGCACCGAGGTCGGCGGCTGCGTCGCGAGCCCGGCCGCGCGGGGTGCCGACGCGATCGCGAGCTGCCGACGGCTGAGGAACTCGGGTGCGGCGATCACCCGGGCGCCGTCGGGCAGGGTGATCTCGACGTTCGTCGCCGACAGCACCCGCACCGCCACCGCATCCGGGGCGGGATGCTCCTCCGCAGCGAGCCGGACGACCGACACTCCCGGCTCGACCTCGAGCCGCCGCGCGAGGGCCTCTGTCGCGATCCCGGTGCCCTGCACCGCGACGGTGCCGCGCGGAACGAGCACGGGAAGGCCCGCATGGCGTGACGCCCGCGCGATCAGGGAGCGCAGTCGATCCTCGTCGCCCGAGGCGCCGGGTAGCAGCACCTCATCGGGTGCGACGGCGCTCGGCGCGGGGGCGGTGCCCACACGCAGCGGGCGATGCGCGTCACGCGGCGTCGCGATGACGAGCGGGTCGCGGGCGTCGGCCGCGGCGCGCTCGCGTGCGTGCGCCCGGGCGATCGCGGCCTCGTAGGCCCGGCACTCCCGATCGAACCGCTCCTCCTCGTCGCGACGCTCGCGCCGAGCAGCGCGGCGCCCGTCGAGCACCGTGGCGATCGCGATGAGCGGGCTCAGCACGGCGAAGACCAGCACGAACGGCGAGCCGGTCAGGAGGCCGATCACGATCGCCCCGGCAAGCGGAGCGATCACGGCGATCACGGGGAAGCGGGGGCGCGCGGGCGGGCGGGGAAGCGCGGGCAGTGGAGGGAGACGATGCACGGGCAGGAGCACAGCATGCGCCGGGCTCGGCAGCGGCGGTCGCGGGCGGGAGCGGGCATCCCGTCTCGGGGCGACCCGATGGGGAGGAGCGGTCAGCTCACGACGACGAACTGCTCGCCGATGTCGATCCGCGTTCCCCGAACGACCGGGTAGCGGCGACCAGGCTCGCAGACGCGCGGCTCGGCGCCCGGCTCGCGCAGCACCGAGCCGTTGCCCGAGTGCCGGTCGCTGACCCAGAAGACACCCTCATGCTGGCCGAACTCGAAGTGGGTCTTCGAGACGGAGCGGCCGGGGTCGACGATCGTGACGAGGTGGTCGACGTACTCCCCCGGTTCGGGGCGCGGATTGCGGCCCGCGAGCCCTGAACCGAGCACCGTGTAGCTCTCGCCCGTGCTGAACTGCAGCACGAAGCGTGCTCCGCCTGTGCCGCGCGGGACGATGCGCGTGCTCTCGACATCCGCGGCGGTCGGAGCAGCGGACGCGGGGACGACGTCCGCGGGGAGGACTGATGCCGGGGTCACGGGGTCCAGGGTCACGGGGTCCGGCGCCGCCTCTGGCACGCTCGGCGCTGCCGGTTCCGGGCCCGTCAGCGCCACCGGCTGCGGCCGGATGACCGGCACGGGGGTGATCGCCCGCGTGTCGCCGGGCAACGGGTTCCCGCATTCGGCGCAGAAGAGGTCGTCCGGCTCCGGCGGGGCGCCGCACGACGCGCACGGCGCGAGGCCCGCCGTGTGCGTGGGAGGAGGTGTCGCGGGCGAGTCGATCGACAACGGCGCATCCGCGAGCCACGGCAGCGCATCCGGAGCGACCGGGAGGAGCACGGGGACCGGCATCGGCGTCGGCGCGGGATCGGCGGCTGCGGTCGGGAGGGCTCCCTCGACGACGATCGGCGTCGTGAGCGGCGCGTCGGTCGCCCGGGCGGGCGGAACCTCTCCGGGAGCATCCGCGACGGGCACCTCCGGAACGGGTGCCGGAGCAGGCGCCGGAGCGGGCGCCAGGGGCCGCCCGACGACCGGCGGCACCACGTCCGACGGCACGACGTCCGACGGCACGACGGCGGGGGCCGACACCGACCGGCCGCACTCGCCGCAGAACAGCGCGAACGGCGGCAGCGCGGCTCCGCAGTGCTGGCACATCACGCGTCTCGACCCCCCGTCGATCGTCGAGGGCCAGGATACCGTCGCAGCGAGCGGGGCGAGATCGCCGCCCGCCACCGCTCGCGGCGCGTCCGTCCGTCGGCGAAGGATGCCCGCAGCGCGTCGGCGGTCGCCCACACCTTGTCGGCCTCGAGCGGATCGGGCTCTTCGGGCGCGTAGACGGCGCGGTCGGCGACCCGCGCGAGCACCAGGGCCTGAGGTCGACCGAGGGCGGTAGCGACCTCGGTGCGCGTCGCGGCCACGGGCACCGCGAGGCCGAAGTCGAGCGCCTCGTCGGTGAGGTCGCGCCACCCGCCGAGGATCCGCGTCGTCGGGTCTCCTGCCGTGCGCCGGCGCCGTCGGCGCCGCAGCTTGGCCGCGACGATGCCGAGCAGGGGCGAGGCGATGAGTCCGGCGACGAGCAGCACCGAGCCGATCACCCGCACCGCGGCGAGCACCGCCTGCCAGAAGGGGTCGAGGGCGGCATCGTCCCGCTGCTCGATTTCGGGCGGCGCGAGCTCCTCCAGCGGCGGCGGGTCGTCGACGGGGGGTTGAACGGCGTTCTGCGGGCGCGAGACAGGAATCGGCTCGTCGGGCTCGGCCGGAGGCAGCTCGCGGCGCTCGGGCACGACGTCGACGGGCACCCATTCTCCGGCCGCCGTCGACACCTCGACCCAGGCGGTGCGGTCGCTCTCGGTGAGCGCTACGGTGCCGCCGGCGTCAATCGGGCCGTAGCCGAGCACGACGCGCGAGGGGAACCCGAGCTCGCGCGCGATGAGGGCGGCGGCCGCCGCGAACTGCTCGGCATCGCCCACCATCGGACGATCGGTGAAGAGCGCGTCGAGCCGCTCGACGGAGTGACCGGACCGGCTCGGCGCCTCATCGTCGGCGATGCCGTGGCTGAGATAGCCCTGGGCGCGCAACGACTCGAGCGCACGCTGCAGGCGTGGCCCCGACCCCTCCACGCCGACGAGCACCTCGTCGAGCCACGCGCTCATCGCCTCCGGCACCGCGGTGATGCCCGGCACGGCAGCGGAACCGGGCACGGCGCTGTCGAGCGACGCACCGACCGTGCGCGGCACGACCGCGTCGATCGTGTACTCAAGCCCTACTGGCACGCCCCCGACGAAGGCGGCGGCCCCCGTTGCGGCGTTGTAGACGAAGCGGTCGCGCAGGTCGGCGGCGTCGTCACCGGCGATCGCGATGCGGCCGAGCTCCCCGACCGTCGGCAGCCACACGCCGGTGGTGCGCTGCACGGAGAACGTGACGGCCACCGGTTGGCCGTCGACGGCGGAGAGGTCGCGACCCGTGGGGATGCGGACGAAACGGCCCGAGGCGCTGTCGACCTGGTCGCTGCCGACGGCGAAAACGGACCCGTCGTAGCTGTCGAGCACGGCGATGCGGATGCGCGCACCGGACGGCGCACCGGTGACGGTGAGGGCGGTCTCGAGCGCGACGTCGGGCGCGAAGGATGCGCGGTAGGCCGCGAGCGGGCTGGGCTGGTCGAGCGGGTCGAACGGGCGCTCCACGACCGTGCGCAGCACCGTGCGATCGCCCGCGGGCGGGATGACCGCGACCGTCGCGGCACCGACTCCCCCGGCCACGAGCAGCAGCACGGCACCGGCCGCGAAGGCTCGAGCACCGAGCCAGCGGGAGTCGCTCGACCCGGCGGCGCCGACGGCGGTTGCCCGCCGGTGGCGGCGCCAGATCGCCATCCACAGCAGCAGCGTGATCGCGAGCGCGATCGCCGTCGTGATCGGCAGCAGCGGTTGCTCGGGGCCGATCGCCACCGCGAGCGGGAACGCGGCGAGCGGCACGAGGGCGGCGAGCTCACCGCGCGCGGTGCGCAGGGCGACGGCGAGAGTGACGACGGGGCCCACGAGCAGCAGCACGAGGGCCGGCACGAGAAGCGCCTGATACGTGCCGACCGGGAGGTCGATCGTCAGCAGCTGCCGCCAGCTGAGCGCGACCCCGGCATACAGTTCGAGCAGGCCCCCAGGTTCGGGCAGCACCCCGTAGGCCGTGCGCGCCGGCACGGCGAGCGGCACCCCGACGACGGTGAAGGCGGCGACCGTGGCGATCAGCACGCCCCAGGCGGGCCAGCGCGCGATCGCCCCCGTCAGGGCGATCGCCACGCCGAGCGCGATGCCGATCACCGCGAGCAGCACGAACGCCGGATCCCGGTAGATCGGCCACAGCACGACGGCGATGATGGCCCACGCGACGGCCGTCACGATGCTCGCCGAGACCATCACGCTGCGGGGTGCGCGGGCGGGAGGACGCACGGGCGGTCGACGCGGGGCTCGGGATGCTCTCACCACGATTGCGCCCCCCGCATCGCTCGGCGCAGATCGGAGAGCGACCCGATGGTGACGACCGAGAAGCCGCCGAGCCGACGGCGGCCGGGGATGTGCGCGGTGTCGCACATGATGACGACGACCTCGACGGCGGGCGGGAAACCCGCTGCGGCGGTGCGGAGCCGCGCGGGCGTGACCGTCGACCCGACGACGAGGAACGCGACCGAGACCCCTCGGGCGCTCTCGCCGGCGAGCCGGGCGACGTCGAGGATTCCGAGTGCGGCCGGGCCGTGCTCGACGACGGCGAGGTCGTCGAGCAGTCGGGACGGGGTGAGGGTCGTGAGCGGCCGCAGGGCGACGACGGCGCGCTTCGCGAACTCGGGCGTCACGGCGCTCACGACGACCGACACCTCGCGAGCATCCCGGATGGCGCGCGCTCCCAGGCTTCCCGTGACGCTCACCGCCAGCTCGAACTCCTCGTCGGAGCCGAAATCGATGCTGGCGATGCTGAGCGCGACGATGAGGTGGCTGCGCCGCGTCTCCTCGAACTGCCGCACCATGAAGGTGCCGGTCTTGGCCGTCGACTTCCAGTGGATGTGGCGGCGGTCGTCGCCCGGCACGTACTCGCGCAGCGCGTGGAACGCGAGGTCGCTCGGGGTGAGGTCACGGGTCGGCTGGCCTTCGAGATCGCGGACGAGCCCGCTCGAGGTGGAGGGGATATCGATGGTGCGCGGGTGCACGATGATCTCGACGGCCTCCGTCCAGACGAGCTCTCGGCGGACGAGGCCGATCGGGTCGGCGCGCACCGTGCGCACAGGGCCGAGCGCGAGGCGCCCGCGTCGAGCGGTCGGCACCACGAGCTCACGCTCCACGTCGGCCAGGGGCGCCAGGCCGGGCACCGACACCGGCACGATGTCGCTGCCCACGGGCACATCGACGAGCTGCCCGAACGACCGCCGACGGGAGGGGTTGCTCACCCGCAACCGCGCGACTGCGGGGTCACCGACGGCCACGCGCTGCGGCGGGGGCGCGAGCACGACAGCGAGCCGCGTGCGGCCGAGGAGGTAGGCGGCGGCCACGACTCCGAGGGTGGCCCCGACGACGCCGAGCACGATGAGTTCGGTCCAACCCCAGGCGTAGCCGGCGATGAGGGCCACCGGCACGAGGGCGGCGATCGTCCAGCCCAGGGGGGTCACGACCGACGAGACCGCCCGCAGCACGCGCGACACGGTCCCCCGCCCGGCGCGACCGGCCCGCACGACCGCGACGAGAGCGTCGGCCGCCCATCCGGTGCGCTCACCGACGATGCGGGTGCGCGCCGTCGTGACGGTCGACCCGATGGTCGACTCGTCGACGGTGCGCCGCGCGCGATCAGCGGCGGAGGGGGCGGGAGAAGCGGCCGCGCGCGGCCGGTGGGTCGGGGCGGTCGTCACACGGCGACCCGATCGCTCGGTGGCGGGGTCTCGACGAGGATCTGCGCGATGACCGTCGGGGCCGTCACACCATCGAACTCCGACTCGGGGTCGAGCCCGAGGCGATGCGCGAGCACCGGCTCGGCGAGCGCCTTGACGTCGTCGGGCACCACATAGTGGCGGCCGTTGATCGCGGCGAAGGTCTTCGCGCAGCGCACGAGCGCGAGCGCACCGCGCACGCTCGCGCCGAGCCGCACGTCGGGGTGCGAGCGGGTCGCAT
>NZ_JBHYEO010000001.1:118723-213432 GCF_051860105.1 Microcella sp. | reverse complement strand
CGAGGCGCGCGACGTAGTCCGTGATCACCGGGTCGATGTGCACGGTGCGAGCGACGGCGATCATGTCGCGCACGACATCGAGCTCGACGACGGGCTCGAGCACGGCGGCGCGGGGGCCCCCGGCGGCGTCGAGGATGCGCACGGTCGCGGCGTGGTCGGGGTAGCCGATCGCGGTCTTCATCAGGAAGCGGTCGAGCTGCGCCTCGGGCAGCCGGTAGGTTCCGGCCTGCTCGATGGGGTTCTGGGTCGCGATGACGAGGAACGGCGCCGTGACGGGGTGGGTGACGCCGTCGATCGTGACGTGGCCTTCCTCCATGACCTCGAGCAGCGCAGACTGCGTCTTCGGGCTCGCGCGGTTGATCTCGTCCGCGAGCACGATGGTCGCGAACACCGGTCCGCGGTGGAACTCGAACTCGCCCGAGCGCTGGTCGTACACCGTCATGCCCGTGATGTCGCCGGGCAGCAGGTCGGGGGTGAACTGCACCCGCGTGGTCGTGCCGCGGATGCTCTGCGCGAGCGCCCGCGCCATCGAGGTCTTCCCGGTGCCGGGAACGTCCTCGAGCAGGAGGTGGCCCTCGCTCAGCAGGGCCGTGAGGCTGAGCCGGATCACGTACGACTTGCCCAGCACCACGTGCTCGACGTTCGCGACGATGCGTTCGGCGATGTCGGCGAACCAGGAGGCCTGCTCGGGGGTCATGGTCATGGTCGGTACTCCCGGGTGTAGGTGATGGCGTTCTCGGTGACGGTCACGATGAGGCGCGGATCGTCGGGCGGCGCGGCGGTGATGAGGCATGACGAGGCGGTGGGGTACTCGATCGGATCGCCGCCCGCGCAGACGTGGTCGACGGCGTCGTAGTCGCCGAGTGCGACGGGCGTCCAGCTGATCGATACGCTGCGGTCGTTGGGCGCCTCGCCGGTCGCCACGATCGTCGGCTGCACATCGATGAGCACCGCCACGCCCAGCGCGAACGGCGCCGACCAGGCCCCGCACAGCAGCTGCTCGTACTGCCGGCACCCGCGCACCTCGACCTCGAGTGCGGTGCCGTAGTGGCTCGTGCCTGCCGTGAGGGCGGTCGGCAACGGGCCGGGCACCGACTCGGCGGGATCGACGCCGACACCGACGAGTCGGTACTGAACGGAGTCGAGTGCGTCGCCGCCCGCGGTGGTGACCCCGAGCAGACGGAAGTCCCAGCGGCCCTCCGCGGTCGCGACCGGGCCGTCCACGTCGATCGCCGTCACGACGGTGGGTCGCTCCCGCGGAGTGGCCGTGATCTCGGCACTGGCCGTGCATCCCTGCCCGTTGTAGGCCTAGACGACGACCCGGTAGGTCGTGTCGGCGGTGAGGCCGTTCACGACCGTCGATGTCGTGCTCTCAGGCAGCGCAGTCACGCCGGACGGCGGCGTGTGCTCGGGAGATCCGGTGTCGACGCCCGTGACGGTGCACGACGGCGGAGCGCCCGAGGGGGCGATCCAGAGGTAGTAGGCCTGCACCGCGCGGCCGTTGGCCCCGAAGACGCCGGCCCAGTCGACGCTGACCGAGGCGTCGCTCGAACCCGACTCGGAGGTCGAACCGAGGGCGGTCGGCACGGCGAGCGCGAGCGGAGCACCCGCCGGCGTGCCGCTCGTCGTCGCGGTGTTCCACGCGGTCAGCGGATCGAACGAGTCGTTGCGCGCGCTGATGCCCACCACGTAGGCGGTGCCGTTCGCGAGGGCTCCAACGTCGACGACGTTCAGCCAGTAGACCGTTCCCGTCGGATCATCGGCGGGCACGGACACGGTCCGGACGACGGGGCCGACTGTCACCCGGTAGCTGCGGATCGCGGATGCGGCGGCGTCTTGCGCGGGCTTCGACCACCCGATGCGCAGACCGTGGTCGAGCGGCGACACCCCGACGATCGCGGGCGACGGCGGCACGAGGTCGCTCCAGACCGACTCGCCGAGCTGCGTGGGCGCGGAGGGGCCCTGCGCATTGACCGCGATGACGCTCACGCGCACGCGGTTGTCGGAGCCGTTGCCCGGGGTCGGCACGGCGCACGGCGAGGAGGCGCAGACGGTGGTGGTGCTGGCGCCGTCGCTCACGCGCGTCACGGTCGCCTCGAACCGTTCGATCGGCGCGTTGTTCGACGCTCCCGGAGCCCAGGCGACCGTCAGGCTGCGGTCGCCGAACGCCTGCACGCGCAGGTTCGTGACCGGGTCGGGCACATCCTGCACCGAGATCCGGATCGCCCCCCACACGAAGCGCTCGGGATCGTTCGTCGCGTCGGCCACCTGGTACTCGAGGTTCGTGTCGATGGGCTCCGCCGATGCGGCGACCGTGGCCAGCAGGGTCTGACCGTCCGCGCTCGGGACGATGCTCACTCCCGTGGGAAGCGTCCGGTCGCCGTCGAGCCCGCGCACGGCGACGACGCGTAGGGGCTGACCCGGGAAGGGGTTCGTCGCCTCATCGTTGTCGAGCACGCGCACGGTCGTGGTCTCCGACCGCGGAGCGATCACCGAATCGGGCGCCGGGCGGGCGAGCGGGCGCGTCGACGGAACGACGGTCACCTGGATGCGGCCCGCGGTGCCCTGCGCCGCGTCATCCCGAACACCGAGCGTCACCCCCGTCGTCGTGCCCCGCGGCGTGCTCTCCGGCACGCGCACCCGCAACGACTGGCCGGAGAGCTCGACCTCGAGACCGGGGGCCGCGTCGTCGATGATCGAGAAGGAGAGCTCGTCGACGTCTTCGGGATAGGGGTACGAGGTCACGCGCACGAGGTCGATGAGGCGCTCCTGGCCCGGCTCGAGCTCGAGCGCCGCCCCGATGAGCACCGGCGGCTGGTTCTCTCGGGGCGTCACCTCGATGGGCAGCACGATCGTGGCGACCCGTCCGTCCGGATCGGTGGGCGTCGCCCCATCCGTCACTTCGAACGTGAGCGAGGCCGGCCCGAAGTAGAGGTCGGCGGAGGTGAAGCGCAGGGTGTCGTCGTCGACGACGAGGGGGTCTCCGTTCGACCGCGTCGCGCTCACCGTGGCGGTGTCGGTGAGCCGCACCGGGGCGCCCCCGACCGCGAGCACGTAGTCGTTGATGTCGATCGTGACCGTCTCTTCACTGACGACCTCGATGCGTGGGGCACGCCGGTCGAGCTGCGGGAGGGCGTCGTCCGTTCCGGGAACCCAGATGAACGCGGTCGATCGCACGGTCGGATCGGCCGGATGCACGACCTGGAACGGGATGATCTGCCGCTGCTCCCCCACCTGCACGCGGATGCGGCGGTCAGCCTGCACGCTCGCACCCGACTCGTAGCCGGGAACGAGCTCGAGGCCCAGGGTCGACACCTCGCCCTCGGAGAAGAACACCCGCGACAGCACGTCGACATCGAGCTCGTCCCGATCGAGGATGTCGGTGAGCGAGAGCACGGTGTCTCGGGCGACGGGGGCCGCGAGCGGAGCATCCGGGCTCACCGTGATGGTGATGAAGGCCTGCGAGACCCCCGCGAGACCGTTCTCGATCGCGTAGACGAGCCCGTACTGCCCGGGCGTCGTCGGCGGCACGACGCGCACGAACTGCCCGTCGACGACCTCGGCCGTCACCTCCGCGGTGTTGGCCTCCACCCCCGTCACAGTGAGCGCGGAGCCGTCGGGGTCGGTGTCGTTGTCGAGCACGGGGACGAGAACCGTGAAGCCGGGTCGGATGAGCACCTGGTCGTCGTTCGCGACGGGATTGCGGGCGCCCTCGAGGCGCGGACTGATGCCGATGCGCACGGTGCCCGACGAGCGCGCTCCGAGCGCATCGACGACGGTGTAGCGGAAGACGTCGGTGCCCGCCCCGTAGCTGCCCGCCTGGTAGTCGAGGTAGTCGAGCCCCGTCTCGACGACGGCGCCCTTCTCCGGGCTCGACTCCTGGCCGATGACCTGCACCGAGTCGCCGTCGGGATCCATGCCGTCGACAGGGATGCGCACGCGCACGGTGTCGCCCGCGATGACGCGCGCGGTGACCGTTCGCGTGATGGGCGCCTGGTTCGTCGCCTCATTGACCTCCCGCACGCTGATGCGCACGCTCGCCTGCGCGCGCTCCTGCCCGAGCGGACCCAGCACCTCGTAGACGGCCGTGAAATCGCCGGGCTGGTCGGGGGCGAGGTAGCGCAACCGGTCACCGGCGACGAAAAGCAGACCCGACTCGCCCGTCAGCCCCTGCACGAGGGTCGGCGAGAGCGTGATGGGCTCGTCGTCGGGATGCTCGTCGTTCGCGAGCACCGGGATCGAGACGGCATCGCCGACGCGGACGGTGATGGCGTCGTCGACAGCGACCGGCGGCTGCAGCCGGTTAGGGCGCGGGATCTCGATGACCGTGATCTCGCCGGTCGACTCCGCGAGCCCGTTGCTGATGCGGTAGCTGACGGTCTGCGGGCCGTCGAGCGGCCGGGTGAGGGTGATGCGCACATCGCGCTGGTCGAGCACCTCGGCGCGGATCCCGCTCGCCGGCGGCACACCGACCACGCCCGTGACGACGAGCACGCCTCCGCCGGGGTCGATGTCGACGGTGGCGACCGCGACCGTCGCGTTGCTGAGCGTGCGCACGAAGGCGGTCTTCGGCACCGTGATCGGGGCGGAGCCGGCGGCGGGCGGCGCGGCGACATCCACCCGGATGATGCCCGTCGCGGTGGTCGCGTTGTCGGTCACGACGTACTCGAGGTAGTGCGTGCGCACCTCGTCGCTCACGAAGCGGAAGACTCCGCGATCGAGGCTGGGGGTGATCGTCGCCCCGCTCTTCTCCGGCACGGCGCTCAAGCGGATCGTGCCCGTGCCGCCGCGGACGTGCACGAGCGGCTCGATGCGCACCTCCTGCCCCGCGTAGGCGAGCACGACGAAGGGCTCGGCGATGATCGGGGTCTGGCCCGCCGGGCGAACCGTCACGGCCAGCTCGCCGACGCCGCTCGCGCTGCCGTCGGTGACGGTGAGCGCCACCGTGCGCAGCTCGCCGATACCGCCCGCCTCGGCGATCGTGACGCGGCCGTCGGGCCGGAAAGTGACGACGTCGGGTGGGGGGATGCTGGCGGCCTGCAGGTAGAGCGGGTCGCCATCGGGGTCGAACCATTCGCCGAGCACGGCGGCGGTCGCCGTGCCACCCTCGGCCACCGTGGTCTTGCTCGCCCGAACCTGCACCGGTGCGGCGTTCTCTCCCGCGCCGCGCACCGTCACGCGCACAACGGCGGAGTCCGACCCCCCGCGCCCGTCGGTGATCGTGTACTCGAACGACACGATGCCGCTCGCGCCGCTCTCGAGCGTCAGCTGCAGCTGCTGCGCGTTGCCGATGAGATCGAGCCTCCCGATCGCCGGATCGATCGGGGTCACCTCCCGGATGACGAGCACGTCGCCGTTCGGATCGGTGTCGTTGAGCAGCACGGGCAGCACGCTCCCGCGACCGGGTCGCGCGCCGAAGTCGTCATCGACGGCGACGGGAGGCAGCTGCGTGCGCTCGAGCTCGGGCGGGGTGTCGAGCTGGTCGAGCTGCTCCTCCCGCTCGTCCTCCTGCTCGCGGATCAGGTCGTCCCAGTTGTCGATGAGCTGGCCGTCGCTCTGCACAGCCCATGCCGAGCCGGCGCGCCGATCGTTGAGCACGAGGCGCTCGTCGCGCACCGTGAAGGCGAGCTCAGCCGCGGCGGGCACCGAGCTCAGCGGCAGCTCGCGCACCTCGGTGCCGCACCGGCGCCACGCGAGCCCGTCGGTCCACGCGGCGAACGCGCAGTCGCCGACGACCACGGGGGGCGCCGGCGCGCCCTGACGGTCGGTCACGAGCTCGGTGATCGTTGCACTGTCGAGCGCGACCGAGACCAGTCCTCCGCGGTGCGCGATGAGCAGCTCGGCCGCGTCGTCGCTCGCGAGCGCCAGCCGAGGGTCGCCCGAGGCCGCGATGACCGCGGAGAGGTCGATGACACCGGCGTCGGTGTGCAGCAGGCGCGTGCCGACATCGAGCACCGCCCAGCGGTCGCGCGCGATCGTGAGCTGCAGTTCTGCGGTGTCGGCGACGTCGATGCTCCAGGTGCTCTCCACCCGATCGAGGCGATCCGGTGCGACCCGGTAGACCTCGCCGAGCCCCGGTGACACGGCGACGACGCCGTACCGGTCGGTCGCCGCGACGGCACTGTCGGGGCCGAACTGGAACGACGCGACCCCCGAGGGGTCGAACTCCGAGAACACCGTTCGCGCGGTCACCCAGGTCTCACCCGAACCGCCGCTGTGCACGACCACGCTCGACCCCGCGAGCATAAGCTCGGGGTCGTCGGGCGGCAGCGGCACCGACTCGATGACTTCCGAGCGCGCGGTGTCGACGAGCTCGGCCGTCGCATTGACGGCGTCGACGACGATGACGTCCGACCCCCGCTGCACGACCTCCAGCTGCTCCCCCTCGCCCGGGATGACCGAGTCGAGCACCCCCACCTGCAGGTTGGCCCGGCCGACCGCCTGGCGCTCACCGTTGACGACCCAGACCGCACCGTCGTTGAGATCGAGCCGCTGCGCCTCGAACCCGGGGTAGACGATCGCGAGGGTGACGACCGTCGCTGCGACGACCGCGCCGCTCACGGCGGTGAGAGCGGCGGGCCGGTGCTGCGCGAACCAACGGCGGATCACGGGGTCACTCTCCCGCGACCTCGGCGCACTTCTCATCGCTCGCGGCCCCGAGGCGGCCTTCGCGCGCCACGCGGACGGTCACGCACACCCGCTCACCCTCGACCGCGGCGACCGCGAACTCCGTCGTGCGCTGGAAGGTCTCGATGCCGCCCGCGACCCGCACCTGATAGGTGTCGTCGGGCGCGATCCCGGGATCCGCCCACGAGAACACGACCGTGGTGCCATCGAGCTCGGCCTCGACATTGCTGACGCGAGGCAGATCGCGGTCGCCACCCTGGATGGCGAGCATCGTCGCGGTCGCCCCGAGCGCGATCACCGCGAGCGCGACGAGCACGAGCGCTCCGGCCAGGAGGCGGCTGCGGCGGGCGACCCGCCGCGTGGCGGTGCCGACGATCTCGGGCGAGGTCTCGGCGATCGCGGCCTGCGCGCTCGCGACGCTGCGCCGCCGCCGGCGACCGGTCGACGAGCCCGGCGCCCGGGGAGCGATCGCGCGCACGATCGTGCGATCACCCGGATCACCGATCGTGGCGAGCGCCCAATCGTCCATCGCGACGTCGGCCTGCGTCGTCACGAGGCCGAGCTCCGCCTCGACGCGCTGCAGATCGCGGACGAGTTCGAGGGCCGACTGCTGACGCTTGTGGGGGTCGCGGCTGAGCGCCCGACGCAGCACCGCCTCGAGGGATGCCGGTACATCGTCGCGGTCGATTGCGGGCACACGGGCGCGCGCGATGCGGCCGATGAGCTCATCCGAGCTGTTCGAGCCGTCGAGCACCTCGAATGGAGAGCGGCCGGCGAGGAGCGTGTACAGGGTCGCGGCGAGCGACCACACCTCGCTCTGCACGGTGCCGGCGGTCTCGTCGAGCAACACTTCGGGAGCCGACCAGGGGATGGACATGCCGACCGAGTCGGTCGCGCTCGCCGCGCTGAGCGAGGAGGCGATGCCGAAGTCGCTGAGCACAGGGTGCCCGTAGGCCGTCAGGAGGATGTTCGAGGGCTTGATGTCGCGATGCAGCACGCCGCTGCGATGAGCGGTCTCGATCGCGCTGCCGATCTGCACCCCGATGCGCAGCACCTCGGGCACAGGAATGCGTTCAACGCGGTAGCGGCTCGCGAGCTGCGAGGAGCAGAGCTCCATCACGAGGTAGGGCCGGCCGTCGGCCGAGATGCTCGCCTGGTACACCGTCAAGATGCCGGGGTGCGACGACAGCTGCGCCATGAGGTTCGCCTCGACCTGGAACATCTGCCGCACATGCTCGGTGACGACATCCGCGAGCATGACCTTCACGGCCACCTGACGCCGCGGCATGTTCTGCTCGTAGAGGAAGACATCGGCGAATCCCCCGCTGCCGAGCAGCCGCACGTGGCTGAATCCGGGCAGGATGGGGGGCTCCGACGGACGTCGACGCGTCATGGTTCCCCCTCCCGCACGATGTCACCCCAGTGTAGGGAGTGCGGGCGATCAGGAACCGGGGGCGCGCACCACGTCGACGACGATCACGGTGATGTTGTCGCGCCCGCCCTGCGCGAGCGCAGCATCCACGAGGGCGTTCGCCGTCTCGCGCGCACTGAGGCGCGCCGCGAGATGCAGCCGCAGCCGCTCGAGCGGCACCTCCTTGGTGAGCCCATCCGAGCAGATCAGCAGTCGCATGCCGGGTTCGACGGGCAGCACGCTGAGATCGACGTCGGGCTCGATCGAGAAGCCGACCGCGCGCGTGATGACATTCGAGTCGGGATGGTTCTCAGCCTGCTCGGCGCTCAACTGACCCGCATCGACCATCTCCTGCACCATCGAGTGGTCGGTCGTCACCTGGGTGAGCTCGTTGCCCGAGAAGCGGTAGACGCGCGAGTCGCCGACGTTGAAGACCGTCAGCTGGGGATGCCCGTCGACGAGCGAGAGCGCTGCTCCCGTCACCGTCGTGCCGATGCCGTGATCGGCCTCGTCGAGCTGGTGGATGTCCCACGTGGCGAGATTGAGCGCCTCGACGATCGCCGCGGGTTCGATGAACTCGCCGTCAACCGCGGCCTGCAGGCGCCGCACGACCGCGTCGCTCGCCCGGTCGCCGTGCGAGTGCCCGCCCATGCCGTCGGCGACCGCGAAGAGCGGCACGTCGGCCAGATAGCTGTCTTCGTTGCCCGCGCGGCGGTAGCCCGTGTGGGTCACGCCGTGCCACGAGAGCTCGACGACCTCGCCGCGCTCGGGCAGCGCGACGATGTGACGAACGCTGCTGCGGCCCAGGGCGGTCACGAGTGCTCCGACGGTAGAGGGGTGATGGGCGATTCGGCCGGGGCGACGAACTCGATCTCGACGCCGTCGCCCAACACGATGATCGCGTCGGGCAGTACGGCGCACGACTCTGCCGGCCTCAGCCGCAGTATCGACCCCGTCGACCAGTGTACGACGACGCCGTTGGTCGACCCGAGGTCGCTGACGACGAGCGTGTGCCCGATGCGCTCGATGCGCGCATGGCGCGCGGAGACATCGGCCCGGTCGGCGGGGATCACCACCCGGCGGGGCACCGGATGCTCGGTCGGACGGGGGCCACCGGGCCGCCTGCCGATGATGACCGGCAGGTCGAGCGGCACGACCGTCGTCGTTCCGCGCACGCGCATCGCCCATTCGACGGGAGAGGGCGGGGCAGGCGGCTCCACGACGGCGAGCGCCTCCGTCGGGAGCAGCGGCGCGGGTCGGGCTGCGGGGGGCTCGACGAGCCGGATGATCGTGTCATCAAGGTCGGGCTCGACGGGCGGGGCGATATGCCGATGCGGGGCGCGAGGACGCAGCACGGTGTCGTCGACCTGCTCCGGTCGATCATCCATGGCGCCCCCGCCCTGCCGTTCCGCTACAACCCTCAGTCCCCTATGTACGGGCGACCCTAGCGGGCCGCCCTCACACGCAGTGCCCTCTGGTCGTCCATCGGCTAACCGCCGATGTACGACATCACATGCTTGAGGCGCGTGTAGTCCTCGAAGCCGTACTGCGAGAGGTCCTTCCCGTAGCCGGAGTGCTTGAAGCCGCCGTGCGGCATGTCGGAGACGAACGGGATATGCGTGTTGATCCAGACGCACCCGAAGTCGAGGTCGCGGGCGAACCGCATCGCCCGCGTGTGGTCGCTCGTCCAGACGGATGACGCGAGGGCGTACCGCACACCGTTGGCGAGCGCGAGAGCCTCCTCGTCGGTGCGGAAGCTCTGCACCGTGAGCACCGGTCCGAAGATCTCCTCCTGCACAGCCTCGTCGTCCTGCCGCATACCCGTGACGATGGTCGCGGGCCAGAAGTAGCCGCGGTCGCCCTGGCGCGCCCCGCCCGCGACGACCTGCGCGTGCGACGGCAGGCGGTCGACGATGCCCGCGACGCGCTCGAGCTGCGCGGCGTTGTTGAGGGCGCCGTAGAACACGCCCTCCTCGCGCGGCCCACCCGTGACGGCGTGGGTCGTCGCGCGCGCGACGAGCGCGGCGACGACCTCGTCGTGCACCGACTCGTGCACGATCACACGCGTCGCCGCCGTGCAGTCCTGCCCGGCGTTGAAGTAGGCCGCGAGCACGAGTCCCTCCGCGACCTTCTGCGGGTCGGAGTCGGGGAACACGATCGCCGGCGCCTTGCCCCCGAGCTCGAGGTGCACGCGCTTGAGGTCGGTCGCCGCGGCCCGCGCGACCTCCATGCCCGCGCGCACCGACCCCGTGATCGCCACCATCTGAGGCGTCGGATGCTGCAGCAGTGCCGCACCCGTCGTGCGGTCGCCCAGCACGACGTTGAGCACGCCCGCGGGCAGCACGCCGGCGGCGAGCTCGGCGAACCGCACGGTCGAGAGCGGAGTCGTGTCTGACGGCTTGAGCACGACGGTGTTGCCCGCCGCGATCGCGGGAGCGATCTTCCAGACAGCCATGTTGAGCGGGTAGTTCCAGGGCGTCACCTGCCCGATCACGCCGATCGGCTCGCGCCGAACATACGAGGTGTGATCGGCGAGGTACTCGCCCGCCGATCGGCCCTCGAGGTCGCGAGCGGCGCCCCCGAAGAAGCGCAATTGGTCGACCGACTGGTCGATCTCGTCGGCGACGAGGCTCGCGCGCGGCTTCCCGGTGTCGAGCGATTCGAGGTCGGCGAGCTCGTCGGCGTGCTCGGCCATGACATCGGCGAGGCGGAAGAGGGCGAGCTGCCGCTCGGCAGGCGTCGTGCGCCCCCAGTGGCCGAACGCGCTCTCGGCCGCGCGGTAGGCCGCGTCGATCTCGGCCGCGGTGCTCACGGGCGCGTGCCCGTAGACCTCCTCGGTGGCCGGGTCGATGAGGTCGAGGTGCGTGTCGGAGGTGCTCTCGACGGACTCGCCGCCGATGACGTTGCGAAGGATGCGGGCGCTCATGGCGCCACTGTAGCGCGCGACGAGCCGGGCATCCACCCCCTCAGCGACGGATTCCGTCGCGTTCAGGCGCCTCATCCTGCGGATTCACTTGTATTCCCGACTCGACACTGTCAGAATCAGCCCATGGCCTCCCGAAGCAAGCCGGTGCACCTCGACGACGTGTCGAAGGCCATCGTCGAGCAGCTGCAGACCGACGGCCGCCGCTCGTACGCCGAGATCGGCAAGGCGGTCGGGCTCAGCGAAGCGGCGGTGCGGCAGCGCGTGCAGAAGCTGACGGATGCCGGAGTCATGCAGGTCGTGGCCGTCACCGATCCGATGCAGCTGGGCTTCTACCGGCAGGCGATGATCGGCATCCGCGTCGTCGGCGACACGACCCACGTCGCCGAGGAGCTCAGCCAGATGCGCGCCGTCGACTACGTCGTGCTCACCGCCGGCAGCTTCGACATCCTCGCCGAGGTCGTCTGCGAAGACGACGACGACCTCATCGACCTGCTCAACAGTCGCATCCGTGCGATCGAGGGCGTGCAGTCGACCGAGACCTTCGTCTATCTACGACTGCAGAAGCAGTTCTACAACTGGGGAACCCGATGAACATTTTCCGCAAGAAGTCCGCGACCGCGACGATCAGCGAGCCCACGAGGCACGCTGAGCCCGCACACCACACGAGAGAGCACACGATGTCGATCGACACCTCCATCGCCCCCGCCGGCGCCGCCCTGGACGCAGCCACCGAGGCCGACCTGCAGCAGAAGGCGAAAGACCACCTCTGGATGCACTTCGCCCGGCAGTCGGGCATGGAGTCGGGCGCGGGCGTGCCGATCATCGTGCGCGGCGAAGGCCACCACGTCTACGACTCGCAGGGCAAGAAGTACATCGACGGCCTCTCGGGCCTCTTCGTCGTGCAGGTCGGTCACGGCCGCGAGCGCCTCGCCGAGGCGGCCCGCAAGCAGGCGGAGGAGCTCGCGTTCTTCCCGCTCTGGTCGTACGCGCACCCGACCGCGATCGAGCTCGCCGACCGCCTCG
Organism: Microcella sp.; assembly: GCF_051860105.1. Taxonomy (GTDB): domain Bacteria; phylum Actinomycetota; class Actinomycetes; order Actinomycetales; family Microbacteriaceae; genus Microcella. Next base: position 201,445 of record NZ_JBHYEO010000001.1, on the reverse strand, counting down.
CCGACTACGCGCCCGGCGACCTCAACCGCGTCTTCTTCACCACCGGCGGCGGCGAGGCCGTCGAGTCGGCCTGGAAGCTCGCGAAGCAGTACTTCAAGCTCACGGGCAAGCCCATGAAGCACAAGGTCATCTCGCGCGCCATCGCCTACCACGGCACGCCGCAGGGAGCCCTCGCGATCACGGGCATCCCCGGCATGAAGGAGATGTTCGAGCCGCTCACTCCCGGCGGGTTCCGCGTGCCGAACACCAACTACTACCGAGCAGAGGAGATGGGCTTCCACGGCTCGCTCGAGGAGTTCGGCCAGTGGGCCGCGAACCGCATCGAGGAGGCCATCCTCTTCGAGGGCCCCGACACCGTCGCGGCGGTCTTCCTCGAGCCGGTGCAGAACTCGGGCGGCTGCTTCCCGCCGCCCCCCGGCTACTTCGCGCGCGTTCGCGAGATCTGCGACAAGTACGACGTGCTACTGGTGAGCGACGAGGTCATCTGCGCCTACGGCCGCATCGGCGAGATGTTCGCGTGCACGGCGCTCGGCTACGTGCCCGACATCATCACGAGCGCCAAGGGCCTCACGAGCGGGTACTCGCCCCTCGGGGCCATGATCGTGAGCGACCGCCTGTACGAGCCCTTCAAGCACGGCCAGACGGCGTTCTACCACGGCTACACCTTCGCCGGGCATCCCGTCTCGGCGGCCGTCGCGCTCGAGAACCTGAACATCATGGAGGAAGAGGGCATCCTGCAACACGTGCGCGAGAACTCTCCGAAGTTCCGCGCCGCGCTCGAGCGGCTCAAAGACCTCCCGATCGTCGGCGACGTGCGCGGTGAGGGCTACTTCTTCGGTATCGAGCTGGTCAAGAACAAGGAGACCAAGGAGACCTTCTCCGACGACGAGGCCGAGCGCCTGCTGCGCGGCTTCCTCTCGAAGGCGCTCTTCGACGCGGGGCTCTACTGCCGCGCCGACGACCGCGGCGACCCCGTCATCCAGCTCGCTCCTCCGCTCACGATCGGCCCGGCCGAGTTCGACGAGATCGAGGGCATCCTGCGTCGCGTGCTGACCGAGGCCTGGACCCGGCTCTGAGCCCAGATCTGCGAGCCGACACCGTGCACGACTACCGCGGCCTGAGCTACTGGCACGCCACGGTCGATGATGATCTGACACCGCGCGCTGCCCTCGATGGCGACCTCGACACCGACGTCGCCATCGTGGGTGCCGGCCTGACGGGCCTCTGGGCGGCGCACGAGCTGCTCAAGCACGACCCCGGTCTGCGGGTGACGCTGCTCGAGAAGCACATCGCGGGCTTCGGGGCATCCGGCCGCAACGGCGGTTGGTGCAGCGCGCTCTTCCCCGCCTCGACCGCGTCGCTCGAGAAGAAGCACGGCCGTGAGGCAGCACTCGCGATGCGTCGCGCCATGGTCGACACGGTCGACGAGGTCGGTGCTGCGGCCGTGGCGGCCGGTATCGACTGCGACTACGAGCGGGGCGGCACCATCGTCTTCGCCCGCAGCGAGACGCAGTGGCGCGCCGCGCAGCACGAGGTCGAGCAGGCGCACGGCTACGGCGTCGACGCCCTCGAGCTGTGGGGCGCCGAGCGGGTTCACGCGCGGGATGCCCGGGGCGCGGTCTACGACCCGGCCTGCGCCCGCGTGCATCCGGCCGCCCTCGTCCGCGGCCTCGCCCGCGTGGTCGAGAAGCAGGGGGCGGTCATCCACGAGCAGACCGCTGTCGAGAGCTGGCAGCAGGGAGCGGTGCGCACCGATCACGGCACGGTCCGCGCCCGCCACATCGTCTCGGCGCTCGAGGGCTACGGCGCCACGATCGCGCAGTCGAAGCGGCGCATCCTCCCGCTGTACTCGCTCATGGTCGCGACGCAGCCGCTCGACGACGCGACCTGGGAGGCGATGGGTATCGCCCACGGGCAGACGTTCTCCGACGGCCGCCACCTCGTGATCTACGGCCAGCGCACGGCCGACAACCGCATCGCCTTCGGCGGCCGCGGCGCGCGGTACCACTGGGGCAGCGCGATCCGCGACGAATACGACCGCGTCGAGCGCGTGTTCGCGCACCTCGTCGCCACCCTGCACGAGATCTTCCCGCAGCTTCCGCCCCTCACGATCGAGCACGCCTGGGGCGGGCCGCTCGGCGTGCCGCGCGACTGGCACGCGAGTGTGACGTACGACCCGACGACCGGCATCGGTTCCGCGGGCGGCTACGTCGGCGACGGGCTCTCGACGACGAACCTCGCCGGGCGCACGCTCGCCGACCTCATCACGGGGCGCGACACCGACCTGACGCGCCTGCCCTGGGTCGGTCACCGATCGCCGTCGTGGGAGCCGGAGCCGCTGCGGTTCCTGGGCGCCAATGCGGGCCTCGTCGCGATGACGACGGCCGATGTCGAGGAGCGCACGACAGGCCGAGGGTCGATCATCGCGCGGGCGATGAGCGGGCTCATCGGGCACTGACCGACCCTGACGCCGTGCTCTCGGCGGTCATGCCCGGCGCGACCGCACCGCGGCCGCTCCCCGACCGCACCGATGCATCGTGCAGTCGATGCGCAGGATGCTCGGAGCAAGGCCGTCTACTCTCGCGTGAGCAGAAGGGGAGGCAGCATGACGACGACACGCTCGTTCGACGGCTCGACGAGCAGCGTCCCCTCCCCCTATCGCATGACCGCTCACTCGACGGCCGCCCCCTCGTCGGTGTCGAGCAGCGTCGCCGCCGACCGAGCGGCATCGCGCTCGGGTGGCCGCTCGGTTCTCGTGCTGCTCGGCTTCATCGGCATCGCCGCTGCGGTGGCGGCACTCGGGTCGGTCGTCTCGGGGCCGGCCATCGAGGGCTGGTACGCCGACGCCGCCAAACCCATGTGGAACCCGCCGAACGCCGTCTTCGGCCCGGTGTGGACGGTGCTCTACCTGCTCATCTCGGTCGCCGCGTGGCTCGTCTGGCGTCGACCCGACTCCGAGCTCCGCACGCGGGCACTGCGCGCCTACGTCGCGCAGCTCGCGCTCAATGCCCTGTGGAGCCCCGCGTTCTTCGGTCTCGGTGCCCTCATCGGGGCCCCCGGCCTCTGGATCGCCCTCGGCATCATCGTGGCACTCGACGTGCTCATCCTCGCGACCATCATCCGCTTCGGTGATGTCAGCCGGGTCGCGGCCGGCATGCTCGTCCCCTACTGGTTCTGGGCGCTCTTCGCCACGACACTCAACGCCGCGATCGCGGTGCTCGCCCGCTGACGCGGCAGCCGCCGATAGCGTGGTTCCATGACCGATCTCGAGCCCTCCGCCGCGCCCGCCGCGGTGCGCTCGCGCGGCGCCCGCATCGGCCGCGGCATCCTGATCGGCGTCGCCGCAGTGTGCATCCTCGCGCAGTCGGCGGTGCTCGCCTCCGCCGGCTGGGCGGTCGCGAACCCCCGCGCGGTCACGGACGCGGTCACGGTGTGGCAGTACGACGCAACTCCGGCGATCTCGGGGTATGCGACGCGCGCCGCGATGAGCGAGCGCGGACGCTTCCTGTTCTACGCCAGCACGCCCGAGGTCGTGCCGGGCGACGCCTTCGACGCGGTGTGCTCGCGCGATGAGCCGGACATCGGGGTGCTCGGCTGCTACACCCTGGCGGATGGCCGCATCTACCTGTACGACATCACCAACCCCGACCTCGACGCCTTCGAAGTCGTCGTCGCCGCGCACGAGATGCTGCACGCCGCGTGGGATCGCCTCACGCCCGAGGAACAGGCGGCGCTCGCGGCACCGCTCGAAGAGGCCTTCGCCGCGGTCGGGCCCGAGAGCGAGCTCGTCGAGCGCATCGCCGCGTACGAGGACTTCGACCCCGCCTCCCGCATCCCCGAGCTGTACGCGATCGTGGGCACCGAGCTGAGCGAGATACCCCCGGTGCTCGAGGAGCACTACGCGCAGTTCTTCGACGACCGGACGACGGTCGTCGCGCTGTGGAAGCAGGTCGAAGCGATCTTCCTCGAGCTCGAGGCGGAGCTCGACCGGTTGAGCACCGAGCTCGCCCGGCTCGCCGCCGAGATCGATGCCGAGCAAGCGGCGGCCGAGCAGTCTGCCGCCGTGCTCGAAGCCGACATCGCCGCCTTCAACGAGCGGGCTTCCCGACCCGGCGGCTACACGAGCCAGTCGGCCTTCGAGCGCGACCGGCAGTCGCTCGTCGACCGGCAGTCAGCGCTCTCAGCCGCGATCGACGCGACGAATGCCAAGGTCGACGCCTACAACGACCTGGTCGACGAGTTCACCGCGCTCAACGAGCAGGCCGCGGCCCTCGACAAAGACCTCAACATCGACCCGCAACGGCTGGAGACGAGCGAGTAGGGCTCAGGCTCCGGACGGGAAGAGCGCGTCGATGCGCGCGAGCGCCTCGACGTCGGGAGCCCACGCTGAGGCGGCAGCGGCGTTCTGAGCGATCTGCTCGACCGTCGTCGCCCCGGCGATCACCGAGGCCATCGTCGGGCGGCTCAGCAGCCAGCCGATCGTGCCCTCGAGCATCCCGATGCCGCGCTCGGCGCACAGCGCCGCGAAGGCCTCGATCGCATCCCAGGGCGCGTCGTCGACGATGTGCGGCCGCTGACGCATGATGCGCGAGTCGCTGGGCCCGCCCTCGCGCGAGAACTTGCCCGTGAAGAGCCCGTTCGCGAGCGGAAAGTACGGAAGCAGCCCGAGCCCGTGGCGCGCGAGCGCGGGCAGCAGATCGGCGTCGGGCTCGCGCACGAGCAGGCTGTATTCGTTCTGAGCCGAGATGAACCGAGGATGCCCGGACTCCGCCGCGCTCGCCGCGGCCTCGTCGACCTGGGCGGCAGAGAAGTTCGAATGACCGAGGTAGCGCACCTTGCCCTCATCGACGAGCTCGTGCAGCGCCGCGAGGGTGTGCTCGATCGGCGTCGCCGGATCGGGCGTGTGCAGCTGGTAGAGATCGATGTGGTCGGTGCGGAGCCGGCGCAGCGATCCCTCGACGGCGGCCCGAATGTACGCGCGCGAGCCGTGCGGCACGCCCCGCAGATCCGGGTTCGGGAACTCGGCGTGACCGAACTTCGTCGCGAGCACGACACGATCGCGACGGCCCACGAGGGCGGCGCCCATCATGCGCTCGCTGCGGCCGTGCTCGTACCCGTACATCTCCGCGGTGTCGAGGAGCGTGATGCCGTGATCGATCGCGGCGTGCAGCACGCGGTCGGTTCCGCTCTGGTCCTCGGTCGCGGCGCCGGGCCGCCCGAAGTTGTTGCAGCCGAGGCCGACGGCCGAGACGAGAAGATCGGAGTCCCCGAGGGGGCGCAGCGGCATCGCAGTCATCCTCCTATCCTCCCCCGTCGAGCGCGCAGTGCCGTCATCCCCGTGGCGGAAAGCCGCCAGTGGCCGGATGCCCGCTGGCGTTAGCCTCGGATCATGACCCCCCGCACCGCTTCCCCCGACGGCCTGCTCACCCTCGACTCCCCCCTGGGCCGCATCGCTCTGCACGGCGACCAGCACGCCGTGACGCGGCTCGAGATCGCGACCGAGGGGCGGCTCTCGACCGATGGCCGGGCAGACTCCCCCACCCCCGTGCTGCATCGTGCGGCGACCGAGCTCGGCGAGTACTTCGCCGGTAGCCGCACCGCCTTCACTGTGCCGGTCCGGGTCGCGGGCACCCCCTTCCAGGAGACGATCTGGCAGCAGCTCCGCGAGATCCCGTTTGGCGAAGTGCGCGGCTACGGCGAGCTCGGGCGCGCCACTGGTCGCGCGACCGCGGGCCGCGCGGTGGGGGGCGCGGTGGGGGCGAACCCCGTGCCGCTGCTCATCCCCTGCCACCGCGTGCTCGCGAGCGACGCGCGCATCACGGGCTACAGCGCGGGCGACGGAATCCCCACGAAGGTGTGGCTGCTCGACCATGAAGGCATCGCTCACCGATGACGACAGAATCAGTGCGGGTCGCAGGCGATGGGCGGGCGCGGTGCGCCTGGGTCGGTGCCGACGACCTGTACGCCCGGTATCACGATGAGGAATGGGGCGTCACGCTGCGGGGCGATCGGCCCCTGTTCGAGAAGCTCACCCTCGAAGCCTTCCAGAGCGGCCTGTCGTGGATCACGATCCTGCGACGGCGCGAGGGCTTCCGTCGGGCGTTCGACGGGTTCGACTGGCACCGCATCGCCGCGTACGGCGACGACGACGTGGCTCGCCTCATGGCTGACGACGGCATCATCCGCAATCGAGCGAAGATCGCCGCGACGATCGCCAATGCTCGGATGCTCGTCGACTGGCTCGATGCGGAGCCGGGTGCCCTGGACTCCCTCATCTGGTCGCACCGCCCCGCCTCGCGCACCGAACGGCCCGCCCGACTCGCCGAGATTCCTGCACAGACAGCGGAATCGCAGGCACTCGCCCGTGCTCTCAAGAACCGGGGCCTGCGCTTCGTCGGACCGACCACGGCCTACGCCCTCATGCAGTCCGCGGGGCTCGTCGACGACCATGTCGCGGGCTGCTGGCGCGCCGGCTGACCGGTCTCCCGCTCAGCGCGGCGGCAGGGTTCCCGGGACGACGAGCTCCAGCTCCGCATCCCCCGACCGCCGCAACGGCCAGCCCAGCGCCGTCGCCGCGGCACACAGCCCATCGATGGTCTCTGGCACGGCGCCGGCGGTGAGAAGAGCGCGCACGAACTCGCCCTTGCCCTTCTTGTTGAAGTGGTTGAGGGCGCGCGCCACGCCGTCGTCGCCGACCGCGACCACCCGCACGAATACCGCATCCGGGCGCTCGGGCAGCGGGCCGAGCGCGGCGTAGCCTTCCGAACGAAGGTCGACGATCGGTCCATCGACGGCTGCCAGAACAGCGGCATTCGCGGCAGCCCAGTGCGCTCGAAGACGGATGCCGGGCAGGCGAGTGTCGTGCGAGAGCCGGTAGGCCGGAATCGGATCGTCGGCGCCCAGGAGCCCGAAGAGCGCCGAGTGCACCGCGAGGTGGCGGGATGCCCGGTCGCGCGCATCCTCTGCCCAGTCCTGCACGCCCAGCGCGTCGTAGAGCACCCCGGTGTAGCGCTCGATCGCCGGCATCGTCGGGCTCCCCGCGATGCCACGGTTGCGGGCGAGTTCGACCGCGGCCGCCTTCTCCCCCAGCTTGAGCGCTCGACGCGCACCCTCGGCATCATCCGCGAGCGCGGTCAGGGCTGCGAGCACCTCGCGCCGGGCATCCGTGAGTGCGGTATGCGAGAGCGCATCGAGGGCGAGCACGGGGCCCGAACCTCCGTCGCGCTTCGTCTCGGAGGGGGGCAGTAGGAATAGCATCAGGCGCGCAGGAAACGGACGGCCTGCTCGACGAGCTGGGGCACGGGTGCGACCGTGTCGAGCGTGAGCCGCGGGCGCGACTCGGCGAGACCCGACCAGGGAGCGTACTCGTCGAGGCTCTGCTCGACAGCGTGCCAGGTCGGCTCGGCGATGTGCAGCAGATCGCGTCGTCGCTCTTCGAGGCGGCGGCGGTGCAGGCTCACATCGGTGCAGACGGTCTCGATGAAGCGCACGTCGACCCCGAGACGCGCTCCGAGCAGCACCCACTGATCGCGAGCCGGCGCCACCGCATTGACGGCGTCGACGATCACCCCTTGGCCCGACCGCAGCACGACGTCGACGATCGTCTCCGCCACCAGGTACGCCGCGAGCCCGGTCGGCTGGTCGGCGTCGATCCCGGCGCGCAAGATCGCCGACTCGAGCGGATCGACCGAGACCACCGGCACGCCGATGATGCCCGCGAGCTCCTCGGCGACAGTGCTCTTGCCCGAACCGGGCAAGCCCGCCATGGCGACGAGCACGGCGTTACGCCCGCACAGCGCTAGACGAGCGCGGCGGCACCCGCGACGATCGTCACGGTGTCGTTCTCGACGGAGAGGAAGCCGTCCTCCGCCTGCGCGACGATCACCGCACCCTCGGTCGGTGTGATGCGCACCTCGCCAGCGCTGAGGATGCCGAGCAGCGGCTCATGACCGGGCAGGATGCCGATCTCGCCCTCGGTGGTCCGCGCGACGATCTGCTTCGCCGCGCCGGACCACACCTCCCGGTCGGCCGAGACGACGCTCACCGTGAGTTCGGCCATGATCAGCCGTTCTCCTTCTGGATCTGCGCCCAGCGCTCTTCGACATCGCTGATCGCGCCGACGTTGAAGAAGGCCTGCTCGGCGACGTGGTCGAACTCGCCCTTCGCGATCGCGTCGAAGGACTCGATGGTGTCCTTCAGCGGAACGGTCGAGCCCTCGACACCGGTGAACTTCTTCGCCATGTAGGTGTTCTGCGAGAGGAACTGCTGGATGCGGCGCGCACGCGACACCGTGATCTTGTCCTCTTCCGAGAGCTCGTCGACGCCGAGGATGGCGATGATCTCCTGCAGCTCCTTGTTCTTCTGGAGGATCTGCTTGACGGTCGTCGCGACGCGGTAGTGGTCCTCACCGATGTAGAGCGGGTCGAGGATGCGGCTCGTCGAGGTCAGCGGGTCGACGGCCGGGTAGAGGCCCTTCGAGGCGATCTCGCGGCTCAGCTCGGTCGTCGCATCGAGGTGCGCGAAGGTCGTCGCCGGGGCCGGGTCGGTGTAGTCGTCGGCCGGCACGTAGATGGCCTGCAGCGACGTGATCGAGTGACCGCGCGTCGAGGTGATGCGCTCCTGGAGGATGCCCATCTCATCGGCGAGGTTCGGCTGGTAGCCCACGGCCGACGGCATGCGGCCGAGCAGCGTCGACACCTCGGAACCGGCCTGGGTGAAGCGGAAGATGTTGTCGATGAAGAGCAGCACGTCCTGGTTCTGCACGTCGCGGAAGTACTCCGCCATCGTGAGCGCGGAGAGCGCGACGCGAAGACGCGTTCCGGGCGGCTCGTCCATCTGGCCGAACACGAGGGCGGTCTTGTCGAAGACGCCCGCCTCCTCCATCTCGTGGATGAGGTCGTTGCCCTCACGGGTGCGCTCGCCGACACCGGCGAACACCGACACACCGCCGTGGTCCTGGGCGACGCGCTGGATCATCTCCTGGATCAGGACGGTCTTGCCGACGCCGGCACCGCCGAAGAGGCCGATCTTTCCGCCGAGCACGTAGGGCGTGAGCAGGTCGATGACCTTGATGCCGGTCTCGAAGAGCTGGGTCTTCGACTCGAGCTGGTCGAATGCCGGGGGCTTGCGGTGGATCGGCCAGCGCTCGCTGACCTCGATGGTCTCCCCCGGGGCGCCGTTGAGCACCTCACCGGTGACGTTGAAGACCTTGCCCTTGGTGACGTCGCCGACCGGGACCGTGATGGGCGAGCCGGTGTCGTGCACGTCCTGACCGCGGACGAGGCCGTCCGTCGGCTTCAGCGCGATCGCACGGACGAGGTCGTCGCCGAGGTGCTGCGCGACCTCGAGGATCAGTTCGCTCGAGGTGTCGCCGATCGTGATCGTGGTCGAGAGCGCGTTGTAGATGCCCGGGATGGCATCGTGCGGGAACTCGATGTCGACGACCGGGCCGGTCACGCGGGCGATGCGTCCGACTCCTGCCGAGGCAGCCTTCGCGGCCGGGGCCTTCTTGGTTGCGGTAGCCATGGTTTCTCTTCCTGTCGTCTCTGTGTGTGTCGGTGCGCGGTCGAGCCGCAGCTACTTCGAACCGAGAGCGTCGGCGCCGCCGACGATCTCGGAAATCTGCTGGGTGATCTCCGCCTGGCGGGCGTTGTTCGCCAGACGGGTGTAGTCGGTGATGAGCTTGTCGGCGTTGTCGCTCGCCGACTTCATCGCCTTCTGCCGGGCGGCGTGCTCCGAGGCGGCCGACTGCAGCATGGCGTTGAAGATGCGACTCTCGATGTACACCGGCAGCAGCGCGTCGAGCACGTTGTCGACCTCGGGCTCGAACTCGTAGAGCGGCAGCACATCGTTCTCCCCCGGCTCGTCGACGCCGTCGACGACCTCGAGGGGCAGCACGCGCACGATCTCGGGCGTCTGCGTCACCAGGCTCACGAAGCGGTTGTACACGATGTGGATCTCGTCGACACCGCCGTCTGCACCGCCGCGCACGAACGCCTCGACCAGAGTGTCGGCGATCTCCTTCGCAGTCGAGAACTCCGGCTGGTCGGTGTTGCCCGTCCAGGCCTTCTCGACCGCGCGGCGACGGAAGGCGTAGTACGACACGGCCTTGCGCCCGATGAGGTAGGTGACGACCTCGCGGCCCTCCTCCTCCAAGCGCGTCCGCAGCTCGTTCGCCTCACGGATCGCCTGCGAGCTGAAGGCACCCGCGAGCCCGCGGTCGGAGGTGAAGACCACCACGGCCGCGCGCGACGGGTTCTCCCGCTCGGTCGTCAGCACGTGGTCGACGTTCGAGTAGGTGGCGACGGCGGAGACCGCGCGCGTCACCGCGCGCGCGTACGGGCCGGATGCCGCCATCCGCGCCTGCGCCTTCTGGATCCGCGAGGCGGAGATGAGCTCCATCGCGCGCGTGATCTTCTTGGTCGTCTGGGCAGAACGGATCTTCTGCCGGTAGACCCGAAGTTGCGCTCCCATGTGATGGTTCCGTTTCTTGGTCGGTGCTGTCGATATCGGTCGGGAAGAGGGTCGGGCGCGTTCGCGCCCGACGGCCTACCGCTTGCGGCGGACGATCTTCTCCTGGTTGATGTCCTCGGCCTCGACGGCCTCGAACTCCTCGTGACCGGCGTGCACGCCGCCTTCCTCGCCGCCCTGGAAGGCGACGACGAACGCGTCGACGGCCTTCTCGAGCTCGGCCTCGGTCGCGTCGTCGAGCACGTTGGTCTCGCGCAGCGTCGTGAGGATCGAGGTGTTGCGACGGAGGTGGTCGAGCAGCTCGGCCTCGAAGCGCAGGACATCGTCGACGTCGACCGTGTCGAGCTTGCCCTTGGTGCCGGCCCAGATCGAGACGACCTGCTCCTCGACCGGGTACGGCGAGTACTGCGGCTGCTTGAGCAGCTCGGTCAGGCGGGCGCCGCGCGAGAGCTGACGACGGCTGGCCGCATCGAGGTCGCTCGCGAACATCGCGAACGCCTGCAGCGAGCGGTACTGCGCGAGCTCGAGCTTCAAGGTGCCGGAGACCTTCTTGATGCTCTTGACCTGCGCATCGCCACCGACGCGCGAGACCGAGATACCCACGTCGACCGCGGGGCGCTGGTTCGCGTTGAAGAGGTCGGACTGCAGGAAGATCTGACCGTCGGTGATCGAGATCACGTTGGTCGGGATGTATGCCGAGACGTCGTTGGCCTTCGTCTCGATGATCGGCAGACCGGTCATCGAGCCCGCGCCGAGCTCGTCCGAGAGCTTGGCGCAACGCTCGAGCAGGCGGGAGTGCAAGTAGAAGACGTCACCCGGGTAGGCCTCGCGCCCCGGCGGGCGGCGCAGCAGCAGCGAGACGGCGCGGTAGGCCTCGGCCTGCTTCGACAGGTCGTCGAAGATGATGAGCACATGCTTGCCGCCGTACATCCAGTGCTGGCCGATGGCCGAGCCGGTGTAAGGGGCGAGGTACTTGAAGCCGGCGGGGTCGGAGGCGGGAGCGGCGACGATCGTCGTGTACTCCATGGCGCCGGCCTCTTCGAGCGCGCCCTTCACGGCCGCGATCGTCGAGCCCTTCTGGCCGATGGCGACGTAGATGCAGCGAACCTGCTTGTTCGTGTCGCCCGACTCCCAGTTGGCCTTTTGGTTGATGATCGTGTCGATCGCGATGGCCGTCTTACCGGTCTGGCGGTCGCCGATGATCAGCTGGCGCTGACCGCGGCCGACAGGGATCATGGCGTCGATCGCCTTGATGCCGGTCTGCAGCGGCTCGTGCACGCTCTTGCGCTGCATGACGCCGGGGGCCTGCAGCTCGAGGGCGCGGCGACCCTCGCTCGCGATCTCACCGAGGCCGTCGATGGGCGCGCCGAGCGGGTCGACGACGCGACCGAGGTAGGCGTCTCCGACAGGGACCGAGAGCACCTCTCCCGTGCGGGTGACCTCCATGCCCTCGACGATGCCCGTGAACTCGCCGAGCACGACGACGCCGATCTCGTTCTCGTCGAGGTTCTGGGCGAGGCCCAGGGTGCCGTCGGAGAAGCGGATGAGCTCGTTCGCCATGACGCCGGGCAGACCCTCGACGTGCGCGATGCCGTCGGCGGCGTCGATGACGTGACCCACCTCGGTGGCGGCGGCCTTGCCGGGGGCGTAGGACTTCGCGAAGTTCTTCAGCGCGTCGCGGATCTCATCCGGGCTGATCGTGAGTTCTGCCATGTTCTTCCCTTTTCGTTCGAGCGGCCCTGCGGCTGCTCGTCTGGTATCTGGTGGGCTGCGCCTAACCGGCGAGCTGAAGCTTCACATCGGCCAGTCGCGAGGCGATGCTTCCGTCGATGACCTCGTCACCGACCTGCACGCGCACGCCGCCCACGAGGGAGGCGTCGACGACCTGGTTGACGACGTGCTCGCGCCCGTAGCGGCGCGCGATGCTCGCCGTCACCGCCGAGAGCTGCGCCGCCGAGAGCGGACGCGCGACCGTGACGGTGGCGACGCCCTTGCCGGCGGTGTCGGCCACGGTGGCCGCGGCGCTGCGCACGAGCTCGCCGATCCGGCGGCCGCGCGGCTGCTGCACGAGGTGACCGGCGATCGCGAGCGTCTGCGCCGAGGCGCTGCCGGCGAGCAGGCTCTGCACGAGGCTGAGCTTGCCGGCGGCGGAGTCGCGCTTGCTTCCGATAGCGAGCTCGAGCTCAGCATCCGACGTCACGGCGCGCGCGAACTCGAACAGCTCGGCCTCGATCGCGCCGGGTGCCGTCGCCGTGGCCGCGATGGCCCGGATGCCGAGCTCCTCGAGCCCCGCGAGCAGGTCGTCCCCGCTCGACCAGCGGCTGCTCACCACGACGTCGATGAGGTCGCGAGCGGTGGGGCCGATCTCGCCGAACACCGCGGCGACGAGCGCTCGCGTGCCAGCGGCATCGCTCGAGGGGTTGGCGAGCGCGCTGAGGAGCTGCGTCGAGCCGCCGATCGTGCGGGCAGCGGCGAGCAGCTGCTCGCCGGTGGCCAGATCGACGCCCTTCGCGGCGGCCAGCGCTGAGCGGGCCGTCTGGAGCGCACTGCGCGTCGCGGAACCCATCGCTACTTGGCCGCCTTCTTCGAGGTGGCCGCGTCGTTCTCGAGGTCGGCGAGGAACCGGTCGACCAGGGCGGTCGCACGCTTGTCATCGGCAAGGCTCTCGCCGATCACGCCGCTCGCGAGATCGAGCGCGAGCGAGCCGACCTCGGCGCGCAGAGAGACGAGCGCAGCCTGCCGCTCGGCCTCGATCTGCTGCTGAGCCGTCGCGGTGACGCGCGCTGCTTCGACCTGCGCGGCCTCCTTGAGCTCGGCGAGGATGGCGTTGCCCTCCGCGCGAGCCTGCTCGCGGATCTTCGCCGCCTCGGCGCGCCCCTCGGCGAGCAGTGCGTTGTACTGCTCGAGGGCGGCCTTGGCCTCGGCCTGCGCCGACTCCGCCTTCTCGATGCCGCCCTCGATGAGCGCGGCGCGCTCGTCGAGCGTCTTCTGCATGCGCGGAAGCACCACGCGCCAGAAGAGCAGCAGGACGAGGATGAAGGGGATGAGCGAGTAGACGATGTCGTACCACGCCGGAAGCAGCGGGTTCGGCGTCTCTTCCGCCGCGATGATGAGCTCTGCGAGCATGACGGAATCCCTAGTTCGTGAAGATGAAGTACGTCGCGATGCCGATGAACGCGAGCGCCTCGGTGAAGGCGATACCGATGTACATGAGCACCGTCAGGCGGCCCTGCAGCTCGGGCTGACGGGCGACCGACTCGATCGTCTTGCCGACGACGATGCCGACGCCGATACCGGCACCGATGGCCGAGAGGCCGTAGCCGACGGTCGCGATGTTGCCGTTGATCTCAGCGAGAACCGTGTTTGCGTCCACGAGGGGTGTTTCCTTCCGTATCGGAACCGGGCGTGCGGGTGCGCGCCCGGAGGGTCGTTTCTAGTGCTCGTCCGCCAGCGCGAGCTGGATGTAGACAGTGGTCAGGAGGGCGAAGACGTAGGCCTGCAACACCGAGACCAGGATCTCGAAGAATGTGAAGGCCGTGCCGAACGCGAGGGTCACCGCGCTCGCGGCGATCCACCAGCCGCCCAGCTCCACCATGAAGAAGGCGGTGGCCGAGAAGAACAGCACGAGCAGCAGGTGGCCGACGATCATGTTCATGAGCAGTCGGAGGGTGAGCGTGACGGGCCGGAGCACGAACATCGAGACGAACTCGATCGGCGTCACGATGATGTAGAGGAACGGCGGAACCCCGGGCGGGAAGAGCGCGTTGCGGAGGAAGGCCCACGGGTGCTTGCGGAGGCCCGCCCAGATGAAGGCGATGTAGGCCGCGACGGCGAGCACGAGCGGCATGCCGATGACGGAGTTCGCCGAGATGTTGATGCCCGGCACGATTCCGGTGAGGTTCATGAACAGCACGAGGAAGAAGATCGTCGTGATGAGCGGCAGGAAGCGCTTGCCGTCTTTCTGCCCGAGCAGGTCTTCGACGATGCTCTTGCGCACGAACTCGAGACCCATCTCGATCGTGCCCTGGAACCGGCCGGGGACGAGCTGCATCTTGCGCGTGCCGAGCCAGAACAGGATGAAGATCAGGGCGACGATCACGAGCCGCAGCAGCATGATGCGGTTCATCTCGAAGAACTCGTTGCCCTCGAAGAAGATGGCCGGCGGGAAGAAGTCGAGGATCGACGGGCCCTTGAATTCCGGAGCATCCGTCGCCGGAGTGGTCGCGAAAGCGAGAACGGGGATCAGGGCAGCAGCGCTCAGGGGAGTCTCCAGCATCGGGGCGAAACGGTCGGCTTCGCGGCGATCGGCGGCGGTTCCTCCACCCTACCAAGAGAACCGGGCGCCGACGTACGCGAGGCGGCCGATCGGCCGCCGTTCGAAGGGGCCTCTCAGGGCACCCCGATCACAGGTCGGGGATCTCGTCCTTGCCCGGCAGCCGCACGTCGCTCACGTAGGGCACCCGCGACCGCGTCACGGCGATGATGTCGGTCACGAGACCGCCGATGACCGCAGCGACGAGGCACACGAAGAGCACGACGGGCTCGACGAAGGCGGCGTCGCGGAGCGTGAAGACGAGCGCGAGGAACACGACGAACTTGAGGATCCACGCCCCGATGACGATGCCGAAGTACGCGGGCGAGAGGAGGTCGCTGCCGGTGACCCGATCGGCCAGCAGGATGCTCGCCGCCGTCAGCCCCAGGAACACGAACCCCATGCCGGCCCCGATGAGGGCGCTCAGCATGCCGGGCAGCTCGGCGACGAGCGCCCCGGCCACGCTGCCGACGATCGCGATGGCGAACGAGAGGCCAGCGCCGTAGACGAGGGCGCGGCGCAGAACGGGAGCGGCGGTCGAGGGGCGGGGGTCGGGCGACAGGGTCAACGGGACTCCTCGGGTCGGAGAGCGGGGTCGGGATCGGCAGTGGCGGTCGGGGCATCGAGGAGGCCTGTGGCGACCGCATCCGCCTCGAGCGAGGCCTCGTCGAGGGAATCGGGAGCAGCGGCATCCAGGGGATCGAATCGCGCGAGGTCGTCCTCGCCCTCGGGCGCCGACTGCGCGACCGCCTCGATGCGCTTGCGGCGGCTGAGCGGGGCGAGCGTGACGAGCGTGCAGGCGATGAGCCCGACGACCATCGCCGTGAGCGCCCACCACCAGGCCCAGAACAGGAAGAGGAGCGCGCCGAACGCCACGACGGCGGTCCAGGCGTAGAAGATGAGCACGGCGTGGAAGTGCGAGTGCCCCATGTCGAGCAGCCGGTGATGCAGGTGCTTGCGATCGGCGCTGAAGGGCGACTTTCCCGCGCGCAGGCGGCGCAGCACCGCGAGCCCGAAGTCGAGCAGCGGCACGATGAGCACCGCGAACGGCAGCAGCAGCGGGATGAATGCCGGCACGAGCTGGCTGCGGTCGATGCCCGGGTCGATCTGCCCCGTGACCGAGATCGTCGAGACGGCCATGAGCATGCCGACCACGAGGGCTCCCCCATCGCCCATGAAGATCTTGGCCGGGTGCCAGTTGAAGGGCAGGAAGCCCGCCGTCGCGCCGAGCAGCACGGCCATGACGAGCGAGGCGAGGTTGAAGGCCGACTGCGCGGTGTCGATCGACAGCAGGTAGCTGTAGATGAAGAACACCGTTCCGGCGATGAGGGTGACGCCCGCGACGAGACCGTCGAGGCCGTCGATGAAGTTGACGGCGTTCATCACGAGCACGACCGCGAGAACGGTGACGATGAGCGACATCGTCGGCGAGAGCAGGGTGATGCCGCCATCGGGGCCGATCGGCAGCGAGGTGAGCTGCAGGCTCGACCAGGCGAGGAAACCGGCGATGAGCAGCTGCCCCGCGAGCTTCGTCATCCAGTCGAGATCGTAGAGATCGTCGACCACCCCGAGCCCCAACATGATGAGCGCCGAGGCGACGATCGCGATGATCGGGAAGGGGTCGGCGTAGACGAGGTTGAACCAGCTGATCTGCGAGGCGATGGCGAGAGCCACGACGATGCCGATCACGATCGCGATGCCGCCGAGACGCGGCGTCGGCGTCGTGTGCACATCGCGTTCCCGGATGCCCGGGTAGAGCTTGAACCGATGACTCAGCCGCAGCACCCCCCACGAGGCGCCGAAGCTCACGAGGCCCGCGATGAGGGCCACGAGCAGGTAGAAGGTCACGACACCAGCTCGGCGCCCACGACGCGGATGATCTCGTCATCGGGGATCACGCCGTGGCGCATGATGCGCAGTTTGCCCTCGGGGAGGTGCAGGCTCGTGGCATCGACGATCGTCGAGCCGGGGTCGGCGTCGGCGGGCAGCGCGCCGCCCACGGTGCCGCCGTCGAGGTACACGCTGACCCGGTCGCCGAGCATCGCGAGCGCGTCAGCGGCGGTCGTCGCGGCGGGCATCCCGCTGATATTGGCGCTCGACACCGCGAGCGGGCCGGTGTCGGCGAGCAGGTGCAGGGCGTGCCGGTTGTCGGGCATGCGCAGCGCGACGGTGCCGCGGGTCTCACCGAGATCCCATGCGAGCGATTCGCGCGCCTCGACGATGACCGTGAGGCCGCCCGGCCAGAACTCCTTCACGAGCGCCGCGACGACCTCGGGCACGGACTCGGCCAGGGCGTTGAGGGTGGGGATGCCGGGGATGAGCACCGGCGGCGGGGCGTCGCGCCCGCGCTCTTTCGCGTCGAGGAGCCGCTGCACGGCCGCGGGGCGGAAGGCGTCGGCCGCGAGCCCGTAGACCGTGTCGGTCGGCATCACGATGAGCTCACCGCGACCGATGGCGCCGCGGGCCGCCCGCAGACCCTCGAGCAGCTCGCTCTCGACGGAGCAGTCGTACACGGCGGTCATGATGCGTTCATCGTACTGGGGCAGACTGAGGGGTGTGACCCTGCTCTTCGTGTTCGACATGGACGATGTTCTCTACGACTACGACTGGCGCACGCGCATGGAGTCGCTGACCGCGATCACGGGCCACGACCTGCACGAGCTACGGCGCCGCTGGTGGATCAGCGGGATGGAGTGGACGGCGGAAGCCGGCGACCCGAGCGATCCGGACGAGTACCTGGCCATGGTGACGCGCATCATCGGCGCCGAGATCTCGCGCGAGGAATGGGTGCGGATCCGCGCCGAGGCCACGCACGCGCGGCCCGCCGCCCTCGACGCCGTGCGTCGCGCCGCTGAGCTCGGGCGGGTTGCGCTCTTGACCAACAACGGCATCCTCATCCACCACCACTTGCACGAGGTGGCGCCCGAACTCGTGCCCATCATGGGGCGCGAG
This sequence comes from Microcella sp., assembly GCF_051860105.1. Taxonomy (GTDB): domain Bacteria; phylum Actinomycetota; class Actinomycetes; order Actinomycetales; family Microbacteriaceae; genus Microcella. The sequence goes on along the minus strand of NZ_JBHYEO010000001.1, from coordinate 183,711 downwards.
CACATGCATGCCTCGGCCGCGTTCGGTGCGCGCAAGCCCGACCCGCTCGTCTACGAGCGCGTCCTCGCCCACTACGGCGCGACCGCCGCCGACACCTTCTTCACGGATGACCGCACCGAGAACATCGACGGCGCCGAGTCGATCGGCATCACCGGGCACCTCTACCGCGACGAGGCCGCACTGCTCGCCGCGATCGAGTCGTTCGCCGCCGAGGCGCGCGCGGCGTAGCCGGCCCGGCCGCCGCCCGGGCCGCTCCCTTTACAGTGGGGCATGACCTCCCCCGAACCTGCGCCCGCCCTGCTGCACCTCGGCGTCATGGCGACCTCGCGCAAGCCCGACGAGCGGCGCCTGCCGATCCACCCCGGGCACCTCGAGCGCATCGACCCCGACCTGCGCGCGAACATGACCCTCGAGCGCGGCTATGGGCACCGGTTCGGCATCGCGGATGCGGAACTCGAGCCCCTCGTCGGACGCCTCGCCGACCGCGCCGAGGTCATCGCCCGTGCCGACGTGGTTCTTCTGCCGAAGCCGCAGGCCTCCGACCTGTCTGACCTGCGCGAGGGCCAGACCCTGTGGGGCTGGCCGCACTGCGTGCAAGACCGTGCCGTCACGCAGCTCGCGATCGACAAGCACCTCACGCTCATCGCGTGGGAGGCGATGAACCACTGGCGCTCCGACGGCAGCTTCGGGTTGCACGTCTTCCACAAGAACAATGAGCTGGCGGGCTACTGCTCGGTCATCCACGCGCTGCAGCTGTGCGGCTCGACGGGCGACTACGGCCGACGACTGACCGCGGTCGTGATCGGGTTCGGGGCGACCGCACGCGGTGCGGTGACGGCGCTGAACGCGCACGGAATCCACGATGTGCGGGTGCTCACGAACCGCGACATCGCGGCCGTCGGCTCCCCCATCCCCTCGGTCGACATCGTGCAGTTCGAGCACGACGATGACTCCGCGATCGGCAGCACGGTCAACACCGACGACGGACCGGTGCCGCTCGCGGCCTATCTCGCCGAGAACGACATCGTCGTCAACTGCACGCTGCAGGACCCGAACGCTCCCCTGAACTATCTGAGCGTCGACGACCTCGACGCGTTCCGGCCCGGCAGCCTCATCGTCGACGTGTCGATCGACGACGGCATGGGCTTCAGCTGGGCGCGCGCCACCTCGTTCGCCGACCCCATGGTCACCATCGGCGAGTCGACGAACTACTACGCCGTCGACCACAGCCCGTCGCTGCTGTGGAACTCGACGACCTGGGAGATCAGCGAGGCCCTCATGCCCTTCCTCCGCACGGTCATGGAGGGCCCGGCGTCGTGGGCCGACTCCGACACCATCCGGCGCGCGATCGAGATCGAGGATGGCCGCGTGCGCAACGCGGCGATCCTGCGGTTCCAGGGGAGGTCGGCGGAGTACCCGTACTCCGTGGACTGAGGGCGGACGGTCGTCAGCGGTGCGCGGTGGTCGCGCGGTCGCGGCCGAGCAGGTCACGGTGCGAGGCGACCGCGGTGAAGCCACCCGCGCGCACGATGGCCGCGATGGCCTCGGCCTGCAGCTCGCCGTGCTCGATCACGAGGGTGCCGCCCGGCCGGAGCAGGCGGTGCGCGGTGGCGACGAGCGCCCGCACGGCGTCCAGGCCATCGGCACCCGAGTAGAGAGCGTGCTCCGGGTCGAAGAGGCGCACCTCGGGGTCGCGGGGAACCGCGCCCACGGGGATGTAGGGCGGGTTGGAGGCGACGACGTCGACGGTGCCGTCGAGCTCGGGCACGGCATCCGCCAGATCGGCAAAGACGAGCCGCACGCGGTCGTCGCCGTAGCGGCGCACGTTGCGGGTCGTCCAGACGAAGGCGGGGGCAGAGTTCTCGACGGCGACGACGTGCGCGTGGGGCACCTCGACGGCCATCGCGAGGGCGATCGCGCCGCTGCCGCTGCCGAGGTCGACGGCCAGCGGACGCGGGGCTGGCACGGCGGCGAGGGCATCGATCGCGAACTGCACGACGAGCTCGGTCTCGGGCCGCGGCACGAAGACGCCCGGCCCGACCGCGAGCTCGAGCGTGCGGAACGGCGCGAGCCCGGTGATGTGCTGCACGGGCTCGCGCGTCGCGCGGCGCTCGATGTATTCGGTGATCGTCATCACCTGCTCGGCGTCGACGGGCGCACCGATGAGGGCCTTCGCCTGCACCTGCCCCCGGCTCATGCCGAGCACGTGGCCGAGCAGCAGGTCGGCGTCGGCCTCGGGCGTCGGCACACCAGCGTCGCGCAGCACGCCGATGGCGTGCTCGCGCAGCGCCGCGAGGTCGGGCCTGCTCATGACCGCGGCTCTAGACCTCGGAGTCGCCGAGAGCCGCGAGCCGCGCCTCCTCGTCGAACGAGATGCACGACTCGACCACGGGAGCGAGCGCGCCGTTCATGACGGCGTCGAGGTTGTAGGCCTTGTAGCCCGTGCGGTGGTCGGCGATGCGGTTCTCGGGGAAGTTGTAGGTGCGGATGCGCTCCGAGCGGTCCATGCCGCGGATCTGGCTCTTGCGGGCATCGCTCGCGACCGCATCGCGCTCCTCCTGCTGGCGCGCGAGGATGCGGGCGCGCAGCACGCGCATCGCCGCCTCGCGGTTCTGCAGCTGGCTCTTCTCGTTCTGCATCGCCACGACGATGCCCGTGGGCAGGTGGGTGATGCGCACGGCCGAGTCGGTCGTGTTGACCGACTGCCCGCCGGGGCCCGACGAGCGGTACACGTCGATCTTGAGATCGTTCTGGTTGATCTCGACCTCTTCGGGCTCGTCGACCTCGGGGAAGACGAGCACGCCCGTCGTCGAGGTGTGGATGCGCCCCTGCGACTCCGTCGCCGGCACGCGCTGCACGCGGTGCACGCCACCCTCGTACTTGAGGCTGGCCCACGGGCCCTCAGCGGGATCGCTCGAGCTGCCCTTGATGGCGACCTGCACGTCTTTATACCCACCCATGTCGCTGCGGGTCGCGTCGAGCAGCTCGACCTTCCAGCCGCGCGATTCGGCGTAGTAGCTGTACATGCGCAGCAGGTCAGCCGCGAACAGCGCCGACTCCTCGCCGCCCTCGCCGCCCTTGATCTCCATGATCACGTCGCGCCCGTCGTCGGGGTCGCGCGGGATCAGGAGCCGCCGCAGCTTCTCGGCGCGCTCGGTGACCGTCTGCTCAAGAGCGGGCACCTCGTCGGCGAACGCCTCGTCGTCCTTCGCGAGCTCACGCGCCGCGACGAGGTCGTCGGAGGCCTGCAGCCACTTGCTATGGGCATCCACGATCTGGCTCAGCTCGGCGTAGCGCCGGTTGAGCTTCTTGGCGCGCGCGGCATCGGCGTGCACGGCGGGGTCGCCGAGCTGCTCCTGCAACGATTCGTGCTCGGCGATGAGGGCGCCGACCGATTCGAACATGGGCTCAGCTGTCGGCGTGCGTCGATGCCTGCGGCAGCGACTTCTGAACGGCCACGAGGAACTCGACGTTCGACGAGGTCTCTTTCAGCTTGCCGAGCACGAGCTCGAGCGCCTGCTGCGTGTCGAGGCTCGCGAGCGCCCGACGCAGCTGCCAGGTGACGCGCACCTCGTCGGCGCCGAGCAGCATCTCTTCGCGGCGCGTGCCCGAGGCCGAGATGTCGACGGCCGGGAAGATGCGCTTGTCGGCGAGCTGGCGCGAGAGCCGCAGCTCCATGTTGCCGGTGCCCTTGAACTCTTCGAAGATCACTTCGTCCATCTTCGAGCCGGTCTCGACGAGCGCCGTGGCGAGGATGGTGAGCGAGCCGCCGTCTTCGATGTTGCGCGCCGCGCCGAAGAAGCGCTTCGGCGGGTAGAGCGCGGCCGAGTCGACGCCGCCCGAGAGGATGCGCCCGCTGGTCGGCGCCGTCACGTTGTAGGCGCGGCCGAGGCGGGTGATCGAGTCGAGCAGCACCACCACGTCGTGCCCGAGCTCGACGAGGCGCTTCGCGCGCTCGATCGCGAGCTCGGCGACCGTCGTGTGGTCTTCAGCGGGGCGGTCGAAGGTGGAGGCGATGACCTCGCCCTTGACCGAGCGCTGCATGTCGGTGACCTCTTCGGGGCGCTCGTCGACGAGAACGACCATGAGGTGAACCTCGGGGTTGTTCTTGGCGATCGCGTCGGCGATGGCCTGCAGCACGAGCGTCTTGCCGGCCTTGGGCGGCGAGACGATGAGGCCGCGCTGGCCCTTGCCGATGGGGGCCGCGAGGTCGATGATGCGCGTCGACAGGGTGCCGGGCGCGGTCTCGAGGCGCAGGCGCTCGGTCGGGTACAGCGGCGTGAGCTTGCTGAACTCGACGCGCGCGGCGGCCTCATCGACGGTCTGGCCGTTGATCGAGTCGACGCGCACGAGCGCGTTGTACTTCTGGCGCCCCTGGTTCTCGCCCTCGCGCGGCTGGCGGATGGCACCGACGACGGCGTCGCCCTTGCGCAGCGCGTACTTCTTGACCTGGCCGAGCGAGACGTAGACGTCGCTCGGGCCCGGCAGGTAGCCGGTCGTGCGCACGAAAGCGTAGTTGTCGAGCACGTCGAGGATGCCCGCCACGGGGATGAGCACGTCGTCGTCGCTGATCTCGGGCTCGATCTCGTCGCCGCCGGGGCCGCGCTTGCGATCGCGGCCGCGGCCGCGGTTGCGGTTGCGCCCGTCGAGGTCTTGGTCGGCGCGGTCGTTCTGCGGTCCGCGATTCTGCTCGGCGCGCTCGCCCCGGGCGGTGCCCTCCGCACCCTCGGCCCGGTCGGCGCGGGCGTTCTGCTGCCCGCCGCGCTGCTGGCCCTGCTGACCGCGGGAGTCGCCGCCCTGCTGGCCGGCATTCTGCTGGCCGGCATTCTGCTGGCCGTTCTGCGCAGCGCCGTTCTGGCCCGCACCGTTCTCGGCGCGGTCGCCGCCGCGGCGGTTGCGGTTGCGGTTGCGGTTGCGACCGCCGGTGGCGCCCGACTCGTCGGCGTCGGCGGAGGTCTCGGTCTCGGCGTCGCCGGCGGACCCGGCCTCGGCCGCGGGAGCCGCCGCGTCGCCAGAAGCCGTGTCGTCGGACGCCGTGTCGGCGCCCGCGGAGGTCTCGACCACGGCGGGCGCGACCTCGGTGGTCGGCAGCGCGGTGAGCGTGTCGCTCGTCACGCGACGCGAACCGCGACGGCGGGGCGCGGCCTCGGCAGCGGCATCCGGAGCGGTCTCGACGGCGAGCGCAGCGCTGTCATCGTCGACCGGCGCCGGGTCGGCGGCGAGCACGTCGGCGGCGGCGGCCTCGGCGGGGGTTCCCGCAGCGTCGGCCTGGTTCTGGGTGATGGCGTCCACAAGCTCTCCCTTGCGAAGTTTGGATACGCCGGCGACACCCAGCTGCGTGGCGAGCTGCTGCAGCTCGGCCAGTTTGAGGGTGCTCAGGTCGGCGGGGACATTCACGCTCGAGGCGTGAACGATGGGGTCAGTCACGGAATTGTTCCTTTCGGCTCCGGGCACGAATGGCCACGGAGGAAGCCCGGTGCCTCATGATCGCGACGCCATCGCCGGGCGAGGAGGAGACCGGAAACTTGCGGAATCGACCGCGCGAACGCTGGTGGCGCGAGGGGAAGCAGCGGGGCTGCTGGTGATCGCTCGGGCGGAGAACGGGCTAGGCCGCGGCCTCTGCCGGATGCGTAGTCACTGTAGCACCCTTGAAATCGACCGCGAGCATGTGCGACACCCACGGCGTGGTGGCGTGCGTCGCGATGCGGTCGGCGGCCTGCAGGCGCTGCGCGGGATCGCTGCAGAGCACGAGCACCGACGGCCCGGCGCCCGAGACGACGGCGGCCAAGCCGTGCTCGCGCAGCACGGTGATGAGCGCATGGGTCTCGGGCATGGCGCTCGCGCGGTAGTTCTGATGCAGCTTGTCCTCCGTCGCGGCGAACAGCAGTTCGGGGCTCTGGATGAGGGCGGCGATGAGCAGCGCCGAGCGCGACACGTTGAAGATCGCGTCTTCGTGCGGCACCGACTCGGGCTGCAGCGAACGCGCGAGCGCGGTCGACATCGTGCTGGTCTCGGGCACGGCGACCAGCAGCGAGACCCCGCGGTGCACCGTGAGCCGTTTGTGCTGCGGGCCCTCGGGCGTCATCCAGGCGATCGTGAGGCCTCCGAACAGTGCGGGTGCCACGTTGTCGGGGTGGCCCTCGAGCTCGGTCGCGCGGGCGAGCAGGTCGTCCGGCCCCAGCTCGACGATGCCGTCGAGGAGGCCCTTGGCGGCCATGATGCCCGAGACGATCGCGGCGGCCGACGAGCCCATGCCGCGACCGTGCGGGATGACATTGTGCGCCACGAGCTCGAGGCCCGGCAGGGCCACGCCGTGGGCGGCGAAGGTGTGCGCGATCGCCCGCACGACGAGGTTCGACTCGTCGGTGGGCACGTCGCCCTCGCCGACGCCGTGCACCGTGACGGTCGCGCCCGGTTCGGGGCGCACACTCACCTCGAGCTCGTCGTAGACAGACAGGCCGAGCCCGAGCGTGTCGAAGCCGGGGCCGAGGTTGGCGGTGGTCGCCGGCACCTTGACGTCGACACGACGACCCGCGAGGCGCGGGTCGACCGTGGTCACGCCGAGACCTTCGTCAGGCCGAGCACAGAGGCGACCTCGGCCGTGTCGACGCGCACGACCGTGGGGGCCACATCGACGCCGTCGGGGCCCTTGAGCGCCCACTGGGGGTCTTTCAGCCCGTGCCCGGTGACCGTCAACACGACCGTCGATCCGGCGGGGATGGCGCCCGCCTCAGCGCGCTCGAGCAGGCCGGCGACGGAGATGGCCGATGCGGGCTCGACGAAGATGCCGACCTCCTGCGAGAGCAGCCGGTGCGCGATCAGGATGTGCTCGTCGGAGATGGCGCCGAAATAGCCGTGGCTGTCGTCGCGCGCCGCGAGCGCGAGCTCCCACGAGGCGGGGTTGCCGATGCGGATGGCGCTCGCGATCGTCTCGGGCTTCTTGACGGGCTCGCCGAGCACGATGGGCGCGCTGCCCGCCGCCTGGAAGCCGAACATGCGGGGCAGCTTGGTGGTCGCGCCGCGGTCGAGCTCTTCGCGGTAGCCGCGGTGGTAGGCGGTGTAGTTGCCCGCATTGCCGACGGGGAGGATGTGGAAGTCGGGCGCATCCCCCAGAACTTCGACGACCTCGAACGCGCCGGTCTTCTGGCCCTCGATGCGGTCGGGGTTCACCGAGTTGACCAGGTGCACGGGGTAGTTCGCCGACAGGTCGCGGGCGATGTCGAGGCAGTCGTCGAAATTGCCCTCGATCTGGATGATCTCGGCCTTGTGGGCGACGGCCTGGCTGAGCTTGCCCATCGAGATCTTGCCCTCGGGCACGAGCACGGCGGCGGTGATGCCCGCGTGCGTGGCGTAGGCGGCCGCCGACGCCGACGTGTTGCCGGTCGACGCGCAGATGACGGCCTTCGCGCCGTGCTCGACGGCCTTCGAGATCGCCATCGTCATGCCGCGGTCTTTGAACGACCCGGTGGGGTTCATGCCCTCGTACTTGACGAAGACGTTCGCCCCCGTGCGCTCACTGAGGTAGCGCGCGGGGATGAGCGGGGTTCCGCCCTCGCCGAGCGTGATGATGGGCGTCGCCGCGCTGATGTCGAGGCGGTCGGCATATTCATGCAGGAGTCCGCGCCACTGCTTCGCCATGTCAGAGTCCTTCTACTCGCAGCACGCTCGTCACGCTGTGCACGACGCTGCTGGTGGTGAGTGCCGCGACCGTTGCGGCGAGATCGGCCTCAGAAGCCTCGTGAGTGCCTATGACCAGGGTAGCCGCGCTCGGCGCATCGTTCGCACTCAGCGGGTCGACGACGGGCACCGCCTGCTGCACGGTCTCGACCGACACGCCGTGGCTCTGGAAGAGCGCGGCGATGAGGGCGAGCACGCCGGGCTCATCGGCCACGAGCAGCGCGATCTGATAGCGGGTCGTGATAGCGCTGATCGGCAGCACGGGCAGATCGGCGTGGGTGCTCTCCGCCACGCCGGGCCCACCGACCACGTGGCGGCGTGCGGCCGATACGACGTCGCCGAGCACCGCCGATGCGGTCTGGATGCCCCCCGCGCCGGCCCCGTAGAACATGAGCGGCCCGGCCGCTTCGGCCTCGACGAACACGGCGTTGTTGGCGCCGTGCACCGCGGCCAGCGGGTGCGTGAGCGGGATCAGCGCGGGGTGCACGCGCGCGCTCACCCCATCGACCCCGGTCGCCGGGTCGGTGAGCCGCTCGCAGATGGCGAGCAGCTTGACGACGTAGCCCGACCGGCGCGCGGCGACCACCTGCTCGAGGGTGACCTCGGTGATGCCTTCGCGATACACCGCATCGGCGGGAACGAGGGTGTGGAAGGCGAGGCTCGCGAGGATCGCGGCCTTCTGCGCCGCGTCGTATCCGCCGACGTCGGCGGTCGGGTCGGCCTCGGCATAGCCGAGCGCGGTGGCGGTCGCGAGTGCTTCCTCCATCGACTCGCCGTGGGCATCCATGCGATCGAGGATGAAATTGGTCGTTCCGTTGACGATGCCCAAGATGCGCTTGACGCGGTCGCCCGCGAGCGAGTCGCGCAGCGGCCGGATGATCGGGATCGCGCCGCCCACGGCCGCCTCGTAGTAGAGCTGGGCACCCACCTGCTCGGCCGCCTCGAACAGCTCGGGGCCGTGGGTGGCGAGCAGCGCCTTGTTCGCCGTGATGACATCGGCGCCCGAGTTGAGGGCCTGGAGGATGAGCGTGCGGGCCGGCTCGAGCCCTCCCATGAGCTCGACGACGATGTCGGAGCTGAGGATGAGCGACTCGGCATCGGTCGTCAGCAGCTCGCGCGGGATATGCGTGTCGCGCGGCGCGTCGAGGCTGCGAACGGCGACGCCCGCGAGCTCGATGCCGGCGCCGATGCGGGCCGCGAGCTCATCGCGGTGCGTCAGCAGCTGGTCGGCCACTTGCGATCCGACGCTGCCCGCACCGAGCAGGGCCACGCGCAGGTTGCGGTATTCGATCACAGGGTCTCTCCTTGAGGCGGGTTCGCAGCGGGGTGGGCTGCGCGGGTGTCGGACGCGCGGGTGTCGGATGCGTAGACGTCGCGGCGCAGCAGGTCGGCCTCGGTCTCGCCGCGCACGATGACGCGGGCGACGCCGTCGCGCACGGCGACGACGGCGGGGCGGGCGAGGTAGTTGTAGTTGCTCGCGAGCGAGAAGCAGTACGCGCCCGTCGCGGGCACCGCGACCAGGTCGCCCGGAGCGGTGTCGCCCGGCAGGTAGGCGTCGCGCACGACGATGTCGCCGCTCTCGCAGTGCTTGCCGGCGACGCGCACGAGCACGGGCTCGGCCGTCGAGCCGCGCGAGGCGAGGGCCACCGCGTAGTCGGCGCTGTAGAGCGCGGGGCGCGCGTTGTCGCTCATGCCGCCGTCGACGCTCACGTAGCGACGCACGGCCGTCGTGTCCTCGTCGAGGGTGACCGCGACGTCTTTCGTCGTGCCGACCTCGTAGAGCGTCACGCCCGCGGGCCCGATGATCGTGCGACCCGGCTCGACCGCGACCCGCGGCATCGGGATGCCCAGCTCGCCGCACACGGACGCCACCGCCGCGAGCAGCGCGTCGGCGACCTGCTCGATCGCCGGGGCCGCGTCGCTCTCGACGTAGGCGATGCCGAAGCCGCCGCCGAGGTTGAGCTCGGGCACGTCCCCTCCCGCGCGAAGAGCGGCGTGCAGGGTCAGCAGCCGGCGCGCGGCCTCGAGAAAGCCCTCGACGGCGAAGATCTGCGAGCCGATGTGCGAGTGCAGGCCGAGGAAGCGCAGGGTGGGGCGGGCGCGGATGGCGGCCACCGCATCCGCAGCGTCGGCGAGCGGGATGCCGAACTTCTGGTCTTCGCGGGCCGTGGCGAGGTACTCGTGGGTGTGGGCGTGCACGCCCGAGTTGATGCGCAGGCGCACCGGCTGCACCCGACCGTGGCGGTCGGCGGCGTCGGCCACGCGATCGATCTCGATGAGCGAATCGATGACGATCGCACCGACCCCCACGCCCACCGCGCGGTCGATCTCGGCGAGCGACTTGTTGTTGCCGTGCAGCCCGAGGCGGGCGGGCTCGACGCCAGCGGCGAGCGCGACCGCGAGCTCACCCCCGCTGGCCACGTCGAGGTTGAGCCCGGCCTCCACCATCCAGCGGGCGGCCTCGGTGCAGAGGAAAGCCTTGCTCGCGTAGTACACGACGGCCGAGGTGCCGTGCGCGGCGGCCGCGGCGTCGAATGCGGCGCGGGTGCGCGTCGCCCGATCGCGGGCATCCCGCTCATCGATCACGTACAGCGGCGTGCCGAACTCGGCCGCGAGCCGCGGCAGCGCGACCCCGCCGACGGCGATGGCCCCCTCAGCCGTGCGCACGGCGCTCGACGGCCAGACGTGCGCGGGCAGCGCGTCGGCATCGGCCGGGGGCGCGAGCCACGGCGGTGACAGCGGGTTGGCGTGCACGACAAGAACCTCACGAAACGTCGATCTGCAGAATGTGAGGCGAGCGAACCCGGCTTGGTTCCTGAAGCCGGTTTGAGTTTAGCGGCGCGCGCGGGGCCCTCGTGCCGACCCGGGCCGTTCGACCCTGTCTCGCGGGCAGCGTCGGTGCGAGACTCGGCCTGCGCCGGGCGATGACGTCGCGGCGGGAGGAGGCCGACCATGAGCGGCATGCGGGTGCAGTTCGTCGGCGCGGCCGGCACGGTGACCGGATCGCGCACGATCGTCGAGGTCGGGGGTCGACGCATCCTTGTCGACTGCGGGCTCTTCCAGGGCTACAAACAGCTGCGGCTGCGCAACCGGGCACCCTTCCCCGTGCCGCCCGACAGCATCGATGCGGTCGTGCTCACGCACGCGCACCTCGACCACAGCGGATACCTTCCCGCGCTCGTGCGCGACGGCTACACCGGGCCGATCCACTGCACGCGAGGCACGGCCGAACTGCTCGGCCTGCTGCTGCCCGACTCTGCCTACCTGGCCGAGGAGGAGGCGAAGCGCGCGGCGAGGAAGGGCTATTCGAAGCACGCGAACCCCACTCCCCTGTACACGGTGGCGGATGCCGAACGCGCGCTCGAACGCGTCGTCGCGCACCCGATCGACGCGACCCTCGATCTCGGCGACGGTCGCACCGCCGTGCAGGCGCGATTCGTGCCCGCGGGGCACATTCTCGGAGCGGCGCAAGTGCGCCTCACCGCGGGCGGGCGCACGGTGCACTTCTCGGGCGACCTCGGCCGACCCGATGATGCGCTCATGCACCCTGCGGCGCCGCTCGAGCCGGCCGATCTGGTGATCGTCGAATCGACGTACGGCGATCGCGCGCACCCCGACATCGACCCCGAGGGCGAGCTCGGCCCGGTGATCTCACGGGTCGCCGCGCGGGGCGGCGTCGTGATCATCCCCGCCTTCGCCGTGGGCCGAGCACAAGCGCTGCTGCTGCACCTGGCCCGGCTGCGGCGCTCAGGGGCGATCCCCGGCATCCCCGTCTACCTCAACAGCCCGATGGCCGTCGATGCCACGGCGATGTACCGCGCCCACCGGGAGGAGCTGCGCATCGATGACGCCGACTACGACGACATGGCCGACCTCGCCTCTCTCGTGCGCACGGTCGACGAGTCGAAAGCGCTCAATCTGCGCGGCGGGCCGATGATCATCATCTCGGCGAGCGGCATGCTCACCGGCGGCCGCGTGCTGCACCACATCCTCGCCTACGGCGATGACCCGGCGAACGCTATCCTGCTCACGGGCTACCAGGCGGCGGGCACCCGCGGGGCGTCGCTCGCCGCCGGTGACGACCACCTGCGCATCTTCGGCCGCGACATCCCGATCCGCGCCGAGGTCGTGCAGCTCGCGAGCATGTCGGCCCACGCCGACGCCGATGACATCATCGCCTGGCTCAGGCCGGGCGTGACGGCCGCGAGCCGCATCGTGTTGAATCATGGCGAGCCGGGCGCGGCAGACGCGCTGCGCCGGCGCATCGCCGACGACCTGGGGGTCGAGGCCCGAGTCGCCGAGCAGGGCGAGACGCTCGAGGTGTGACGAGCCGGGTCAGCCGCAGGTGCCGCGGGTCGAGAACTCGGGGCCGCCCAGTGCGACGCCCTCACCGGTGAAGACCACGACGAGCTGCTCGTCACCGACCTGCACAGCGGTGAGGTCGAGCGCCTGCGGCAGATACTGCGCCACGCAGAACAGCTGCGAGGTGAGCAGGGGCTCGACGAGGGCGCCGAACCGCTGCTGCAGGTCGGCCGCATCGAGACGGTCATCGCCGAGAACAACGCTCGAGGGGGTGAAGGCCAGCTGGCCGTCTTGCACCGAGGGCGTCACCCCCAGCCCGACCGAGAAGTCGACGCCGAAGAATGAGAAGGCGGTCTGGAAGCGGATCTCGCGCTCGTCGAGCTGCACGTCGTTGACGACCGTGCCGGCCAGGAATCCGGCGAGCGCCGCGACATCGGCCTCGGCCACACTGAACACGGCCTGCACCGACTCGGTGGGCTGGGCGACGTCGAGCGGCGTGCCCTCGGCGATGAGCGTGAGATCGCCGACGAGCTCGCCGAAGGCGACATCCGGTGCCTCGGCCGTGACCCGGTCGAGGCGCCCGCTCGCGGCCTGCCACAGCACCGAGGTGCCCTCGATCGTGACCTCGACGGGATGCTCCGGCTCGAGCTGCAGCGCCGACCGCACCTGATCGGCGATGAGCGCGGACGCCTGCTGCCGTGCCAGCGATTCGGCGATCACGGCGACGATGGCGAGCACGACGACGATGCCGATGATCACGAGCACGGCGACGAGCCCGCGGCGCTTCGGGCGCGGGCTGGGCTCGAGGACGACGATCGTGTCGGGCGGCGCGCCGATCTCGGCCGCCACGGGCTCGAGAACCTCGGTCTGCGACGTATCCGCATCGATCGCCTCGTCGGGCGTCGGCGTCTCGTCGGGGTTCTTCGGCTCGCTCACGGTCACATCCGTTCCGGCGCCGAGACGCCGATGAGGGTCAGGCCGTTGCGCAGCACCTGTCCCGTTGCATCGTTGAGCCACAGGCGCGTGCCGTGGATGCTCGACACCGGCTCATCGCCCTGCGGCGTGACCCGGCAGGTGTCGTACCAGCGGTGGTAGGCCGCTGCCAGCTCTTCGAGGTAGCGCGCGACGCGGTGCGGCTCACGAAGGGTCGCCGACTGGGCGACGATGCGGGGGAACTCGGCGAGCGCCCCGAGGAGCACGCTCTCGGTCTCGTCGGTCAGCAGCTCGCCCGCGAAGACGGCCCGGTCGACGCCGGATGCGGCAGCGTTGCGGGCCACCTGGTGCGTGCGCGCGTGCGCGTACTGCACATAGAAGACGGGGTTGTCGTTCGTGCGCTTCTGCAGCAGCTCGGGGTCGAGGGTCAGCGGCGAGTCGGCCGGGTACCGGGCGAGCGAGTAGCGCAGAGCATCCGTGCCCAGCCACTCGCGCAGATCGTTGAGCTCGATGATGTTGCCCGCGCGCTTGCTGAGCCGCGCACCGTTGATGCTCACGAGCTGCCCGATGAGCACCTCGATGTCGGCGTCGGGGTCGTCACCCGCGGCGCCCGCGAGCGCCTTGAGGCGGTGCACGTACCCGTGGTGGTCAGCACCCAGCAGGTAGATCTTGTGCGCGAAGCCGCGGTCGCTCTTCGACAGGTAGTAGGCGGCGTCGGCCGCGAAGTACGTGTAGACGCCGTTGCCGCGCTTGATCACGCGGTCTTTGTCGTCGCCGAAATCGGTCGTGCGCACCCAGATGGCCTCGTCGAGATCGTAGACGTGACCCTGCGCGCGCAGCCGGTCGACGGCCTCGTCGATGCGGCTGCGGCCCGTGCTCGCCTCGACGGCGTGCAGCACGCGCTCGCTGAACCACACGTCGAAGTGCACGTTGAAGCGCTCGAGCGACTCGCGGATCTCATCGAGCTGCCAGCCGTACGCGAGCTCGCGCGCGATCGCCACGGCCTCGTCGCGCGGCAGCTCACCGAGATCGGGCCGCTCGCCGAGCGCCCGCACGCCGAGCGCCGTGATGTACTCGCCCGGGTAGCCGTTCTCGGGGGCGGGCTCGCCGAGAACCGCGGCGAGCACCGACTCGCCGAAAACATCCATCTGCGCGCCGGCGTCGTTGATGTAGAACTCGCTCACGAGCGTCGCCCCGCTGGCCTTCAGCACCCGGGCGAGCGAGTCGCCGAGGGCGGCCCACCGGGTGTGGCCGATGTGCAAGGGGCCCGTGGGGTTGGCCGAGACGAACTCGAGGTTGATGGTCTGACCGAGCAGAGACTCGTTGTGCCCGTAGGTCTCGCCCGCTTCGACGATCACGCGCGCGAGCTCGCCGGCGGCGCCGGCCTCGAGGCGGATGTTGAGGAACCCGGGTCCCGCGATCTCGACCTCGGCGACACCCTCGATGGCGCGGATGCCCGGCACGAGCTCGTCGGCGAACGCACGAGGGGGCATCCCGACCCGCTTCGACTGCTTGAGCGCGACGGACGTGGCCCAGTCGCCGTGGTCGCGGTTGCGCGGGCGCTCGAGCGCGATGTCGGCCACCGTGAGCTCGGCCGCGGCGGCCGCGTCGCGTCGCTCGACCGCGCTGACGACGACGGCGAGCAGGGCGGCGGCGAGCTGGTCGGGGTTCACGAGGGTCAAGCCTATCCGCGCCCGCCGGATGCTCGGCCGGGGTCGCGGGCGGGCGATCAGCCGAGCATCACGAGGGCGTCGGGGTCACCGTCGAGCGGGCGGTCCGCCTCCGCGTGCACGAGCAGCCGGTGCAGCGTGAGCGACATGCCGTCGTTGGCGAGGAAGGCGGTGTCGGCCGCATCTCGACCCGTCGCGATGCGCAGCATGCCCTCGCGCGGCGCCATGTGCGTGGCATCGGCGACCACCCACTGGTCGTCGACGAGCGCCTCGACCACCGCGTGGAAGTCCATCGGCTGCAACTGCGGCGCGTACACCGACACGACGCGGGCGGGCAGGTCGGTCGCACGCAGAACGCCCGCGAGAAGGTGCGCGAAATCGCGGCACACCCCCTGGCCCGTCGCCAAGATCTCCGGCAGCCCGTCGGTCGGGCTCGTCGACCCGATCGTGTAGGTCAGGCGACCCGCGACCCAGTCGCGTGCGGCGATGAGGCGTTCGCGCTCGGGCAGCTCGGCGAGCTCGGCGACGATGCGCGCCTCGATGAGGGGGCCGGCGAGCTCGTCCGACTGCACATAGCGGCTCGGACGAACAGCGAGGATCCGCTCGGTCGCATCGATCGGGCGCGGCTCCCCCCGGCCGTCGACCGTCGCCTCGTAGC
The DNA here is from genome assembly GCF_051860105.1 of Microcella sp. GTDB lineage: Bacteria > Actinomycetota > Actinomycetes > Actinomycetales > Microbacteriaceae > Microcella. The sequence continues at coordinate 168,471 of NZ_JBHYEO010000001.1, read as the reverse complement.
GCACCGTCAACGCCCCGGCGGGAACGTCGGCGGTGTGCCAGCGCGTTCCGCTGAAGCCGACCGCCTCGACGAGCTCGACCGGGCGCCCGTCGGCGTGCACCGTGAGCCGCTCGTCGATCGTCAGCCCCGGCGCCTGCGACACCGCGACGGCGAGCACGATGCTCGTGGCCTCGCCGAGCGTCGCGTCGATCTCGCAGCCGACCGTGCGGCGCATGCGTGTCGGGCTCCCCATGCGGTCAGCCTGGCACGGAGCAGAGGAGGGCGCGAGACCCGCTAGGCTGAACGAGCCTCCGTAGCTCAGGGGATAGAGCATCAGTTTCCGGTACTGAGGGTCGCAGGTTCGAATCCTGTCGGGGGCGCCAGCAATGTCGCGCATGGTGCGTTTCTTAACGCTCGGGCGCGAACGTTTGCGGCCAGGCGTGAAAATCGGCGCCAAACGCGGGCCGGCGCCGCAAGATGCGCAGCGCTTCCTGCTGCAAGAGGCGCCCCGCTCGCCCCTAGTTGTGCGTCAGAGGGGGCAAGGCTTGGCCTTGATTGCCGAGCCAATCGGTGAGCTCACCGACCAGTGCATCTCGCTTCTTCGCAGAGAGCGGTGTGGCCAACCGCCCCATTGGGACGAGCTCGATCGGCGGATGGTCGATCAGCTCGAGCCTCACTCCCCTCGCTCCACGCATGCCTGCCCACGTTTGGATCCCGTGGACCGAGGTGACGAGATCTGCTGGCAGTGATCCCCACCTTGTGGGATTCGCCCCACCGGTCCACACGTCGAGTCGGTCGCCGCCGACGGTGATCGTCACCGAGAACAACCTTGCGCTTCGACCACCCTGGGCTGCCTCCCGGTCCGTGAAGACTTTATGTCTTCGATCGACCTCGGAGACGGTGAAGAGAAGACGGCCGGGGTACTCACGACGCAATGCCCGATTTCTCACGTACACCGGGAGCATAAGGAAAAGGACAAGCCCCCCGACCACGACGACGGAGAGAAGCACTCCTCCCAGCAACGCGGCGACGACGGTAGCACCGTCCAGAGTGCTCGTGGCGAAGCGTGCGATTGCGGGAATTGCGAGGCCGAGAAACGCCACGACCCACGCCCACTGAGCGATCGACCGGAACTGACGCTTCGTTTCGGGAGCATCATCGATGCCGCGGGGGCCCTGAACCACCGCGACCCTACTCGACGCCGCGGTTCTGGCGGCGGATCGGCTTCGGGGCGCGGCCCCCGAGGAACGAGCGGCGCGGATCGACCACGAAGCCCTGGCGCAGCGCCTCACGGCCGATGAGCATGCGGAAGCCCATGCTGTCGCGGTTGCTGAGGGTCATCTCGGCGGTGACCGTGCGACCCATGAGCGTGATGTCCATGAGAACGACGATGCGCTCCTCCGAGTGACCCGACGAGCTGCGCACCGTGCGGCGATCGTGCACGGGGCACTCGACCACGACCGTGTCGGCGTCGGACCGCTGCCACGGGCGTAGCCGGAAGCGCACGCGCTCGATGCCGTCAGCATCCGGAGCCAGGGTCTCGATGCCGAAGGCGTGCACCGACGACGAGCGGGCGCCGGTATCGAGTTTCGCCTTGATCCACGGCACACCGGCCGAGGGCAGTCCGACCCACTCGCGCCACCCGGCGATGGTGGTTGAATGGGCGGGCTCAGTCACACCACCATCTTCTCAGGGGCACCCCATGAAACTCGCCATTCTCTCGCGTGCCCCGCACTCGTACTCGACGGGTCGGCTTCGCGCGGCCGCCGAGCAGCGCGGTCACCGCGTGAAGGTGCTCAACACCCTACGGTTCGCGGTCGACCTGACCGGGCCCGAGCCCGACCTCAACTACCGCGGAAAGCCGCTCTCGACCTATGACGCCGTGCTGCCCCGCATCGGCAACTCGATCACCTACTTCGGCACCGCCGTCGTGCGCCAGTTCGAGCAGATGGACGTCTTCACCCCCAACACGGCGAACGGCATCAGCAACGCCCGCGACAAGCTGCGAGCCACGCAGATCCTGAGCCGACACGGCATCGGGATGCCCGCCACCGCCTTCGTGCGCAACCGCGCCGACGTGCGCCCCGCCATCGAGCGCGTGGGCGGCGCCCCCGTCGTCATCAAGCTGCTCGAGGGCACCCAGGGCATCGGCGTCATCCTCGCCCCCCAGGCCAAAGTGGCCGAGGCGATCATCGAGACGCTGCACTCGACCAACCAGAACGTGCTCATCCAGCAGTTCATCGCCGAGAGCCGCGGCCGCGACATCCGCGCGCTCGTCGTCGGCGACCGCGTCGTCGCGGCCATGCGGCGCACGGCCGAGGGCGACGAGTTCCGCTCGAACGTGCACCGCGGCGGCACCGTCGAGGCCGTCACCCTCACGCCGGAGTACGAGCGCGCCGCGGTGCGCTCGGCGCAGATCATGGGGCTGCGGGTCGCGGGCGTCGACATGCTCGAGGGCAACGAGGGGCCGCTCGTCATGGAGGTCAACTCCTCCCCCGGGCTCGAGGGCATCGAGCGCGCGACGAAGCTCGACGTCGCCGGCGCGATCATCGACTACATCTCGCACGAGGTCGCCTTCCCCGACATCGACGTGCGGCAGCGCCTCTCGGTGTCGACGGGCTACGGCGTGGCCGAGCTCGTCGTGCACGCCGGGGCTGAGATCGTCGGGGGCACGTTGGGCGACTCGGGCATCCTCGACCGCGACATCACGGTGCTCACCCTCAATCGGGGCACGACCGTGATCCCGAACCCGCGCCGTTCGCAGGTGCTGCAGGCGGAAGACCGGCTGCTGTGCTTCGGGCGCATGGAGGAGATGCGATCGATGACGCCCAGCCGGCGGCGCCGCCGGGCGGCCGTGCGCAAGCTCCCGAAGAGCGCCAGCCCGCAGGGGTGACCCGCGCCTACTCGACCGTCGCGTCCGTCGCGTGGGTCTCGAGGAACCGGTAGAGCTCCTGGTCATCGACGCCGGGGAAGGTGCCGCTCGGCAGCGGAGACAGGATGTGCGCGTGCAGCTTGGCGCTCGTCCAGACCTTGCCCTGCCAGCGGGTCGCCAGTTCGCCGTCCGGGCGCTTGCAGCATCCCGGGTCGGGGCACGTCGACCGGTGCCGGTTGACGGTGTCGCGGCCGCGGAACCACTTGGAGTCGGCGAACGGCACCCCGACCGTGATCGAGAACTCGTCGGCGGTGCCCGAGCCGATCTGCGTCGACTCCCAGAAGGTGCCCTCGGGGGTGTCGGTGTACTGGTAGTACTCGGTCGTGCGGTTGGTGCGGGCGAACGCGGCACGGGCGCTCCACTTCCGGCACACGAGCTGCCCCTCGGTCGAGCCCGTGACATCGACCGGCAGACGCAGGCCGTCGTTCTCGTAGGCCTTGTAGACGGCGCCGTCACCGCCGACGCGCATGAAGTGCACCGTCAGGTCGAGATGGCTCGTCGCGAGGTTGGTGAACCGCAGCGCCGCGGCCTCGTGCGTCACCCCGAAGGCGTCACGGAAGTCTTCGACCGCGATGTTGCGGTCTGACTTCGCCTGCGCGAGAAAGGCGACCGACTGCTCGCGCGGCATGAGGCACGCCGCCGCGAAGTAGTTGATCTCGAGCCGCTGGCGCAAGAACTCGGCGTAGCTCGTCGGCACCTCGTGCTGCAGCAGGCGGTGCGCGATGGCCTGCAGAGCCATCGAGCGCAGGCCGTGCCCGCCGGGGATCGACGCGGGAGGCAGGTAGATGCGGCCGTTGTCGAGGTCGGTGACCGAGCGCGCCGAGTGCGGCAGGTCGTTCACGTAGACGAGCTCGAAGCCGAGCTTCTGCGCCATGAGGCCGACCTCGCGGTGCGTGAGGGCGCCGCTCACATGACCCGACTCGGCGACGACCTGCTGCGCGAGCTCCTCGATCTCGGGCAGGTAGTTGTCGACCGTGCGCATGTGCAGGCGCTGGGCGGTGTTGGCCCGTCGCGCCTCCTCCGGCGTCGCGATCGCCTGCCGCTCGCGCTCGACCAGCGCACGGTGCAGACCCACGAGCGACTCGAGCACCTCGTCGGGCATCGACCGGCCCGCGCGCACGACGGGCAGGCCGAGGCCCGCATAGTGCGGGCTGCGCTGCGCGCGCTCGAGCTCGATCTCCAGCGCAGCGCGGGGCGTCGGCGGCGTCGTGTCGAGCAGATCGCCGAGCGTCGCCCCCAGTTCGCCGGCGATCGCCGTGAGCAGGGTCACCCGCGGCTCGCGCCGACCGTTCTCCATGAGCGAGAGCTGGCTGCCGGCGACGCCGACGCGATCGCCGAGCTGATCGAGGGTGAGGCCGGCCGCGGTGCGGTAGTGACGGATGCGCTGACCGAGGGTGACGAGATCGCTCATGCCTTGACGATATCGAAAGAACACTGCTTCTTTCCACTCGCGGCGTCGGCAATCGGCGCTCCAAGGGCGCAACCATGGGGATATCGCCGAATTCTCCGAGGGAGACGCCATGACACTGCTCGACAGCACCCCTGCCACCGCCCCCGCAACGAGCACCCCTGCTACGTCGGGCTCCGCTGCGCAGCCCCGGCCCGCCGAGGTCGTGTCATGGGTGACGGAGATCGCCGCGCTGCTCGAGCCCGCCGAGATCCGCTGGGTCGACGGCTCGACCCGCGAGCGCCACGAGCTGCTGCAGCTGCTCGTCTCGACCGGCACCATCGAGCAGCTCAACCCCGACCTGCGTCCCTACTCGTTCCTCGCCCGTTCGGCCGAGAGCGACGTGGCCCGCCTCGAGAGCCGCACCTTCATCTGCACCGACAACGAGGCCGACGCGGGCCCCACGAACAACTGGCGCGAGCCCGCCACGATGCGCGCCGAGCTCGAGGGCGTCATGCGAGGCGCCATGCGCGGGCGCACGATGTACGTCGTGCCCTTCGCCATGGGCCCCATCGGGTCGCCCATGGCGCGGTTCGGCGTGCAGGTGACCGACTCCCCCTACGTCGTCGTGAGCATCGGCACGATGACGCGCATGGGCGACCCGGCCCTCGACGCGATCGCGCGCGGGGCATCCTGGGTGCCGGCCGTGCACAGCGTGGGCGCGCCGCTCGCCCCGGGCCAGCAGGACGTGCCATGGCCCTGCAACGACACCAAGTACATCGTGCAGTTCCCGGCCACGCGCGAGATCTGGTCGTACGGCTCGGCCTACGGCGGCAACGCGATCCTCGCCAAGAAGGCCTACGCCCTCCGCATCGCCTCGGTCATGGCGCGCGACGAGGGCTGGCTCGCCGAGCACATGCTGCTCATCAAGGTGACGCCGCCCTCGGGCAAGTCGTACCACCTCGCGGCCGCCTTCCCGAGCGCGTGCGGCAAGACCAACATGGCCATGATGACGCCGAGCCTGCCCGGCTGGAAGGTCGAGACCATCGGTGACGACATCGCCTGGCTCTGGATCGGTGCCGACGGCCGGCTGCGCGCCATCAACCCCGAGGCCGGCTTCTTCGGAGTCGCGCCCGGCACGGGCATGCGCACCAACCCCACCGCGGTCGACGCGCTCTGGGGCAACACGATCTTCACGAACGTCGCCCGCACCGACGACGGCGATGTGTGGTGGGAGGGGCTGACGGACGAGAAGCCGGCCCGCCTCACCGACTGGCGCGGCGATGCGTGGACGCCCGACAGCGGGCGCCCCGCCGCCCACCCCAACTCACGGTTCACCGTGTCGGCCCGGCAGTGCCCCTCGATCGCCGAGGACTGGGACGACCCGGAAGGCGTCGTCATCGACGCCATCATCTTCGGCGGCCGCCGAGCCAGCAACGTGCCCTTGGTGGTAGAGGCGCGCGACTGGGATCACGGTGTCTTCATGGGCGCCACGATCGCTTCCGAGCAGACGGCGGCCGCCGAAGGCACCGTCGGCGAGCTGCGCCGCGACCCGTTCGCGATGCTGCCCTTCGCCGGCTACAACATGGCCGACTACTTCGCGCACTGGCTCGACTTCGGTCGCCGGCTGCGCCGATCGGCCCGGGTGCCGCGCGTGTTCCAGGTCAACTGGTTCCGCAAGGGGGCCGACGGCTCGTTCCTCTGGCCCGGATTCGGCGAGAACGCCCGCGTGCTCGAGTGGATGGTCGGGCGGCTCGAGGGCCAGCACGGTGCCGTCGACTCGCCCATCGGCTCGCTGCCCGGCGAGGGTGCGCTCAACGTCGAGGGGCTCGAGCTCGATGAAGACGCGCTCAGCGAGCTGTTCCGCGTCGACCCGGCCGCGTTCGAGGCCGAGGCGCACGATATCGAGGCGTTCTTCGCGACCTTCGGCGACCGTCTGCCGGTCGAGCTCAGCCGCCAGCTCGCCCTGCTGCGCGACCGACTCGCGGCCGCGCAGCAGTAGGGCGAGGGCGGATGCTCAGCGCCGGTTGAGCAGGAAGAGCAGGCCCGCGAGGGTGAATGCGAGCGCGACGATCAGCGGCAGGATGTTGCCCGTGATCGCGAGCAGGCCCGCGGTGACGAGCAGCCAGACGACCGAGAGCACCACCGGGACGGCGAAGAACCAGCGGGCGGCACCGCGCGCGACGCCCTTCTGGTAGGTGACGACGGCACCGATGATGCCGCCGATCACGACGAGCACGAGGGCGACGGTCGCCGTGCCAGCGGGCAGCGCGGTGCCGAACGAGGCGAGCAGCGGGATGAACCCGAGCAGCAGGAATCCGATGCCGACGGCGACGAACCCGAGCTTGCCGAGCACCGAACCGCCGACGACGCCGTTCGACCCGGTCTGACCGAAAGCCAGGAAGAATCCGCTCGCGCCGAGCAGCAGGAACCCGATCGTCGTGAGCCACCCGGTGATGGGGCCACCCGCCCCCGCGGCCGCCGCGATGAGGGCGATCAGCCAGAGGAGGCCGCCGGCGAGCATCCCGCCCCCGCCGAAGATCCGCCAGTTCGCCGTTCGTTCGGTGACGCGTCCAGCCATGAGGTTCTCCATTCGACGGGGTGACGGCGCTGTCGCAATGGCGACCGCGCCCGGGCACAGCGTGTCAGCATTCGGACGGGAAGGAAACCGGCGCGCCCCAACGTTCGCGCCGCACCGTTCGTCTGGAAGGGTGAGAGCAGAGACCACCGAGGTCTCGCGTGCAGCGCGAAGAGAGAGGGGCCGATCAGTGGCGCAGACGACCCGCGAGGGCTGGGAGTCGGTGCTCGCGACGCTCGTCGCGGAGCGCGGCGACGCCCTGACGCGGTACGCCTACGTGCTGTGCGGCGACCCCGACGACGCGGCCGACCTCGTGCAATCGGGTCTCGTGGCGACGTTCGGCCGGCTGCGCAACGGGTTCGCGATCGAGCGGGCCGAAGCCTATGTGCGTCGGGCGATCGCGTCGGCCTACATCGATCGCGGGCGGCGGACGACCCGCTGGCGGGCGACGGCGCACCTTCATGCGGCACCCGAGCAGGTCGACGGCCCGGATGCGGCCGCCGATCGTCGGCTCGACGTGAAGGCCGAGCTCGACCGTCTCAGCCCCCGCGAGCGGGCCTGCGTCGTGCTGCGCTACTACGGCGATCAGAAGGTCGACGACATCGCCGCCGACCTCGGCATCAGTTCGGGAGCGGTCAAGCGCTACCTGAGCGACGGGCTCGCCAAGCTCGCCTCGGCTCTCACCGACCCCGGAAGGGAGCGTCATGGCCAGCTTCGATGACCTGGGGCGCGCGCTGCGCGACGACGCCGACGCCTCGGCTCCCCCCGCATCGCGCATCGACGTGGATGCGGTGATCCGCGCCGCCCGCGCCCGACGGCGGCCGCGCCGATGGGCGGTCGGCACCCTCAGTCTCGTCGCCGTGCTGGGTGTCGGCGGCCTCGCCGTCAGCGCCCTCGTCCCGCCCGCGCTCATCGTCGCGAGCGAGTCGGCCGACACCGCGCAGCCCGAGGTCGCCGGTGGCGAAGACCTGCTGTCAGAGCCCGGGACCGCGCGCGTGCAGGGGCTGCTGTCGTGCGGAGCCGTGCCGCCCGCACCGGATCAGGGGCCGATCGACCTCGCCCTCGAGGTGCGATTGCCGAGCGGCGCAACCGCCGGTGCTCACCCGTCGGGCACGGTACGCGTCATCAACACCGGGCAGGAGCCGCGCACGGTCATCACCGCGAGCGACGCCGAGGCGGTCATCCTCCAGGGTGGCGTCGTGGTCGGTGAGGCGAGCACGGTCGATGCCGCAGAGCGCATGGCGATCATCGACCCCGGCGTCTCCCTCGATCTGCCCGTGCGGGTGTCGACTCTGTCGTGCATCGATGGGGCCGCGCTGCCCGCGGGCGAGTACACCGTGCTCGCTCTCGTCGACACCCGCCGATCAGCGGACGAGCCGGCGAGCATCCTGATCGCGTCGGAGTGGCCGCTGCGCATCGAGTGAGGCCGCCTGGTTCTCGTCGACATCCGCTCGACGCGCGGCAACCCCGGCTGGCTAGAATCGCGGCACCACGCAACGGCGCCCCGCAGGGTCGCTCGCGCGCGACCCGCACGACGAAGGGCAGGCCCATGGGGCGCCATCGCAGCATCCTCGCCGTCACGGCGCTCTCGGCCGGTCTGCTGCTGAGCACGACGGCCCCCGCGGCCGCGGTGCCGCCGGTCGATCTAGCGGGTGCGTATGTGCTCGACCAGACAGGGGTGCTCGACGGCGACGTCGCGAGCGTCGAGCAGGCGATCGACCGACTGTTCGAGGCGAGCGGAGTCGCGCTGTACGTCGTCGTCGTCGACCGCTTCGAGGGCTCGATCGATGGTCTCGCCTGGGCCGATGAGACGGCCGCGCTCTCGGGTCTCGGCGATCGGGATGCGCTGCTCGCGATCGCCGTCGACGACCGCGAGTACGCCTCGAGCATCGGAGCCGGGTTCCCGGCGACCGACGCGCAGCTCGCCTCTGCCGAGACCAATGCGCTCGTGCCCGAGCTGCGCGACGACAACTGGGCCGAGGGCATCATCGCGTACGCCGACAGCCTGACCGCCGCCCTCGCCCCGGCCGACGGGCCCGTCGACGAGCCGGGCGACGGCGAGTCGTCCGCCGACGCGGGCGGGGGCATCCCGATCGTGCCGATCGCCCTCGGGGTGGGAGGCGTCGGTGCGGTCGCGTGGTTCGTGATCGCCCGAGCGCGCCGCAAGAATGGCCCCGTGACGGCCGCCGTCGATCAGCAGTCGGTGGCCGAGCTCGACCAGACGGCGTCGCGACGGCTCGTGCAGCTCGACGACGCCCTCACGACGAGCGAGCAGGAGCTCGGGTTCGCCGAGGCGCAGTTCGGTGCGGCCCCGACCGAGGGTTTCCGCACCGCGCTCAGCCAGGCGAAGGCGCTCGTTGCCGACGCCTTCCGCGTGCGGCGCGAGCTTGATGACGAGAACCCTGAGACGGACGAGCAGAAGCGCGCCGCGCTCGTGGGCATCATCTCGGCGTGCGATGAGGCGGATGCCCTGCTCGAGGCTCAGGAAGACGCCTTCGACGCGTTGCGCGACGTCGAGAACGACCTGCCTGCCGCCCTCGCCACCGTGACGAGCGCGCGTGCCGCCGCCCCCGCGGCGATCGAGGCCGCGGAGGCGACGGTGACGCGCTTGCGGGCCGACTTCGGCGCGACCGCCATCGCGAGCGTCGTGGATGCCCCCACGCAGGCTCGCCGCCTGCTCGAGCTCGCCGACGCCGAGCTCGCCGAGGCGACCGCGAATCAGCAGGCGGGGAAGACGAGCGAGGCGGCCGTCGACGTGCGGTCGGCGCAGCTCGCCCTGGCCCAGTTGACGACGGCCACCGCCAACGTCGACCGGCTCGCGACTGATCTCGGCGAGGCGCGCACCGCCCTGGCGGCGCAGCTCGACGACCTGCGTGCCGGCATCGCCGCGGCGGCCGCTCTGCCGACGAGCGCGAGCCTGGCCAGCGCCCTCGCTGCCGCCGAGTCGACCGCGGCATCGGCCGACGCGAGCGACCCGATCGGCGCTCTCGAGCGCGTCGTCGCGGCCGACCGCGAGCTCGACACCCAGCTCGCGGGAGCGCGCGATGAGAGCGAGCGGCGCAGCAAGGCCGCCGCCGCGCTCGAGCGCACGCTCACCTCGGCGCGCAGCCGCATTCTGAGCGCTGCCGAGTACGTGGCGGCCCACCGCGGCGCGGTCGGCGCCGATGCCCGCGCGCGCCTCGCCGAGGCGCAGGCCCAGGAGCAGATCGCCTCCGATGCCGCGACCACCGACCCGGTCGCCGCCCTCGCAGCCGCCCAGCGCGCCCTCGACTTCGCCGGCCAGGCGCTGCAGTCGGCCGAGAACGATCTGCAGGCCACCATGGCGCCGACCGGCGGCGTCGGCGGGCTCATGACCGGCGGCGGTCGCGGCGGCGGCGTCAGCGACGCCCTCATCGGCGGACTCATCGGAGGCCTGCTGGGCGGCGGAGGCGGCGGGGGCGGCTTCAGCAGCGGCGGCGGCTCCCGTCGACCGACCTTCGGCTCGAGCGGCGGCCGACGCCCCTCGAGCGGCGGATCCACCCGTCGATCGTCCTCCAGCCGATCCTCCGGGCGCCGCGGCGGCGGCGGCCGCTTCTAGACCCGACCCTCCCGACCCACGACGTTCCACCGACCATCGACAGAACAGAAAGGCACCACCCATGTCCAAGCAGTCCATCTTCGGCCGTATCGCGCAGCTCGCGAAGGCCAACATCCACGCCATGCTCGACGCGGCCGAAGACCCCGAGAAGATGCTCGACCAGATGGTGCGCGACTACACCGCGAGCATCCAGGAGGCCGAAGCGGCGATCGCGCAGACCATCGGCAATCTGCGCCTGCTCGAGCAGGATCACGCAGAAGACATCGCCTCGGCGCAGGATTGGGGCCGCAAGGCCGTCGCCGCGAGCGCCAAGGCCGACGAGCTGCGGGCGGGCGGCAACACCGCCGACGCCGACAAGTTCGACAACCTCGCCAAGGTCGCCCTCGGCAAGCAGCTCTCGGCCGAGTCCGAGGCGAAGGCCGTCGAGCCGACGATCGCGAGCCAGAGCGAGATCGTCGACAAGCTCAAGAACGGTCTCGAAGCCATGAAGGGCAAGCTCAACGAGCTGCGTTCGCAGCGCGACCAGCTCATCGCCCGCGCCAAGATCGCCGACGCCCAGTCGCAGGTAATCGACGCCGTCAAGAGCATCGACATCATGGACCCGACGAGCGAGCTCGGCCGTTTCGAGGAGAAGATCCGCCGCGAAGAGGCGAAGGTGCTCGGGCAGCAGGAGCTCGCTGCCTCGACCCTCGATGCCCAGTTCGAGTCGCTCGAAGACCTCGACAAGCAGACCGAGGTCGAGGCCCGCCTCGCCGCGCTGAAGTCGGGTGGCCCGCAGCAGGCGATCGGCCAGTAGCAATCGAGACTCCCCGACCCCGGTGGCACGGGGTCGACCTCGCACGCGGTCTCGCCGTGCTCGGCATGATGGCGGCCCACACCTGGCCGCGTGATGCCGAGCAGGGCGAGCTGCTCGTCGATGGCCGACCGTCGGTGCTGTTCGCCGTCGTCGCCGGGGTGGCCCTCGGCCTCGTGACGGGCGGAGCCGAGCCGCCTCCGACGAATCGCGGCGCCGCGCGCGGCCGCCTCGCCATCCGTGCGGCGGTGCTCCTGATCATGGGCGTGATGCTCTGGATGCTCCCGAGCGGCATCGCGATCATCCTCGACTCCTACGGGGTCATGTTCCTGCTGCTCGTGCCGCTGCTGTTCGCCGCGCGCGGCCTGCTCGCCGCCGTCGCACTCGGATTCCTCGTCGCCGCGCCGCTCGTGCGCGATCGGGTGGTCGAGCTGACGGGGCTCGAGCCGACGGGGCCGCTGGCGCTCGGCGACGACCCCGGCACGGTGCTCGTGGACTGGCTGCTCACCGGCTACTACCCGGCGCTCCTCTGGCTGCCGCTGCTGCTCGTGGGGCTGCTCTGCGCGCGGGCGGGCCTCGGCTCCCCGCGCGTGCGCGGCCTCATGCTCGGGCTCGGCGCCACCGCGAGCGTCGCCGGCTACGGCGCGGCGGCCGTGCTGCCGGGCATCGACACGGCGGCGCACAGCGGCACGACCGCCGAGCTGCTGGGCGCGGGGGGTCTCGCGATCGCGATCATCGGTGCCGCCCTGCTCGCCCTCGACGGCCCCGAGCCCCGGCGGATCGCGCTGCTCGTCGCGGCCCCGCTCACGGCCCTCGGCCGCGTCGCCCTGAGCGTCTACGTCGCGCACGTGCTCGTGATCGCCGCGCTCGCGCCGCTCGGCCCGGCCGGACGGTTCGAGGCTGCGGTGGGCATCCCCCTGCTCGTCGTCATGGCGCTCGGCGGGATCGGGCTCGGGCTCGCGCTGAACGCCGTCGGTCGCCGCGGCCCGCTCGAGTGGCTGCTGTCGACGGTCGCGGGGCTGCCGTTCCGCGGCCGCGAGCGGTCGGGCGATGAGCAGGGTGCGAGACTGGGCGCATGACCAGCACCTTCCTCGTCGTTCCGCAGTGGCAGGGTTCGGGCTCATCGCGCGCCATGCGCCTCGTCGACGGCGCCCACGCCATCAGGGCCGACCTGCCGAGCGCCGCCACCCGACTCATCGAGGTGCCGCTCGAGGCGGGCGACAGCGAGGGCACGGGCATCGTGCGCTACAGCTCGATCCGGCTCGTGCGCGAGCGCCTCGAGCAGTCGCTGGCCGAGCTCGACGACACGCCCATCATCATCGGCGGCGACTGCGGGGTCGAATACGCCGGCATCGAGAACGCCGCGCGCGCGGGCCGGGTGATCCTGCTCTGGGCCGACGCGCACGCCGATCTCAACACGGCCGAGACCTCCCCCAGTAAGGCCTTCCACGGCATGGTGCTGCGCTCGCTCATCGACGCGGGCGTGGTCGCCGCGAGCGACGTGCTGCTGCTCGGCGTGCGCGACCTCGATGATGCGGAGGCGCAGTTCATCGATGAGTCGAGCATGCCGCACGTCACGGCCGCGGAGGTCGGCGACCGCGTGGCCGAGCGGGCGGCGGCCGCGCGCGCCGAGGGTGTCGAGCCCGTGCTGTACGTGCACATCGACCTCGATGTGCTCGACCCGGGGGTCTTCAGCGGCGTCGGCTTCCCGGCGCCCTTCGGCCTGGCGCTCGACGAGCTCACGAGCGCGGTGGGTGCGGCCCGCGCGCAGCTCGGGCTCGTCGGTGCGGGGCTCACCGAGTTCGCCCCTGCTCCGGCGCGCGAGGATGTGCCGGGCGACAGCGCGGGTGCGACCGACGACGAGGTCGACGAGGTCGGCGGTGCGGCCGGAGACGCGCTCACGGTGATCCTGCGCATCCTGGCCGCCCTGAGCCGCTGAAACCTCGTCGCTGAGCGACAAAGGGCGGGCATCCTGCGCGCACCGCTGGCTACGCTGGCGGACATGAGCGAGACGACGATGCCCGAGACCGCCCCGACGCCTCAGCGCGTGACCACCGAGCGCGACGGCCACGTGCTGCTCATCGGCCTCAACCGGCCCGAGAAGCGCAACGCCGCCGACGTGGCGATGCTCGAGCAGCTGGCCCTCGCCTATGGCGAGCTCGACCGCGACCCCGAGCTGCGCGTCGGCCTCGTCTTCGCGCACGGCGACCACTTCACGGGTGGGCTCGACCTCGCCGATGTCGTTCCGCGCATCGGGCCGCAGGGGCTCGCGATGGTGCCCGAGGGCGGCATCCACCCGTGGGGCATGGACGGCACGCGCGTCAGCAAGCCCGTCGTGCTCGCCGTGCAGGGCACGTGCCTGACCCTCGGCATCGAGCTCGCCCTCGCGAGCGACATCGTCGTCGCCGCCGACGACACCGTGTTCGCCCAGCTCGAGGTCGCCCGCGCCATCCTGCCGTTCGGGGGCGCGACGACGCGCTTCGCCGCCGCGGCCGGCTGGGGCAACGCGATGCGGTGGATGCTCACGGGCGACCGATTCGACGCCGCCGAGGCGCACCGCATGGGTCTCGTGCAGGAGGTCGTGCCCGCGGGCGAGCAGCTGACCCGCGCTCGCGAGCTGGCCGGTCGGATCGCGGCGCAGGCCCCCCTCGCCGTGCAGGCGACGCTCGCGAACGCCCGCCTCGCCGTGCGCGAGGGTGATGCCGCCGCCGAGGCGCGGCTGCCGCGCGAGCTCGTGCGCCTCGCCCAGACGGAGGATGCCCGCATCGGTATGCAGGCCTTTCTCAGCCGCACCGACCCGGAGTTCGTGGGACGGTAGGCGCATGCGCCCGCAGACCACCACCGCCCGGACCGACCTCCCGCCGCTCGACGCCTACGACCTGATCGTCTTCGGGGCGGGGGCGGTGGGTGAGAACGTCGCCGATCGGGCCGTGCAGGGCGGGCTGAGCGTGCTCATCGTCGAGGGCGAGCTCGTCGGCGGCGAGTGCTCGTACTGGGCGTGCATGCCGTCGAAGGCGCTGCTGCGGGCGGGCAGCGTGCTGCGCGCGGCCCACGCCGTGCCGGGCGCGCGCGCCGCGGTGTCGGGCGGCCTCGATGCCTCGGCGGTGCTCGCGAGCCGTGATGCCGTCGCAAGCAACTGGGACGACGCGGGGCAGGTGCGCTGGCTGCAGAAGGCGGGCATCGCGCTCGCCCGCGGGCACGCGCGCGTCAGCGGCGAGCGCCGGGTGACCATCACGGCGGCCGACGGCACGGTGCGCACGGTGACGGCCGAGCACGCGGTCGCGATCTGCACCGGGAGCACTGCCGCGCTCCCCCCGATCGACGGGCTCGCGGAGGCGAACCCTTGGACCTCGCGGGAGATCACGAGCACCGAGACGGTTCCGGCGCGGCTCGCCATCATCGGGGGCGGAGTGGTGGGCTGCGAGATGGCGACGGCCTTCACGAGCCTCGGCAGCGCGGTCACGCTGCTCGCGCGCAGCGGGCTGCTCGCCGGCGTGGAGCCGTTCGCGGGCGAAGCCGTCGCAGAACGGCTGCGCGCCGACGGTGCCGAGGTGATGCTCGAAACGAGCCCCGAGCGGGTCGATCGCCGCGTCGACGGCACCGTGGCGCTCACGCTGCCCGGCGGCCGCGTGCTCGAGGTCGACGAGCTCGTCGTCGCCACGGGACGCGCGCCCGGGACGGGCGACCTCGGGCTCGAGGCCATCGGCCTCGAACCCGGCAGCGGGCTCGAGGTCGACGACACCCTGCGCGTGCGCGGATTCGACTGGCTCTACGCCGTCGGCGACGTGAACACGCGCGCGCTGCTGACGCACCAGGGCAAGTACCAGGCGCGGGCGGCGGGCGACGTGATCGTGGCGCGCGCGAGCGGGGCATCCGTCGACGACGCCCCCTGGGGCGCGCACGTCGCTACGGCCGACCACGACGCCGTGCCGCAGGTGACCTTCACGAGCCCCGAGGTGGCGAGCGTCGGCCTGACCGCCGCGCAGGCCGAGCAGCGGGGCCTGCGCACGCGCGTCGTCGACTACGAGCTCGGCTGGCTCGCGGGCGCGACCGTGCACGGCGACGACTACCGGGGCACCGCGCGCATGATCGTCGACGAGGATCGCGGTGTCATCATCGGGTTCACGCTCGTCGGCGACGATGTGGGCGAACTGCTGCACGCCGCGACGATCGCGATCGTCGGCGAGGTGCCGCTTCACCGGCTCTGGCACGCCGTGCCCTCGTATCCGACGCTCAGCGAGATCTGGCTGCGCCTGCTCGAAGGCTACGGGCGGCCGTGACGGACGCTCCGTCGCGCGGCCGCGCCGCGCGGGCGGTCGATCGGCTCGCCCGCACCCGCGCCGTGCGCGCCGTCGGCCTGCACCCCGTCGTCGCCCGCCCGGGCTACTGGTTCGCCACGGCCGCCGGAGTCGCCTGGGGCGCCCTGCTCGGCGGGTTCCGCGTCTCACGGCGCGGCGGCGTCATCGTGTGCGCGGGGCTGCCGCGCTGGGCGTTCGGCCGGGGAGGCACGACGATCGGCGCCGCCTACCTGACGCACGACAACACGCGCGACAGCGTGCTTGAGCACGAGGCCGTGCACCGCGCGCAGTGGAAGAGGTATGGTCTCGCGTTCATCCCGCTCTACCTCGCCGCCGGTCGGGATGCCCGCCACAACCGCTTCGAGGTCGAAGCGGGGCTCGAGAAGGGCGGGTACCGCTGATCGCCGGTCACCACTGCGGCGGATGGATGCGGTGCGGGCCCCGCGCGCGCTCCCACTGGGCCCCGAGCGCGAGCAGCGTGGCCTCGCCCCCGGGGCGGCCGATGAGCTGCACCCCCATGGGCAGCCCCGGCTGATCCGAGGTCGGCGGCGTGAGCCCGACCGGCAGGGTCAGTGCCGGCAGCCCGGCCACGTTGACGAAGCTCGTGTACGGCGTGTACTGCACCTGCTGGGTGAAGTTGCGGTCGGCATCCTCGGCGTCGTACCAGCCGATCGGGCGCGGCGTCATGGCCAGAGCGGGCGTGAGCACGGCATCCACTGTCGACAGCCGCCGGATCACGCGGCGCTCGAAGCCCGTGAGCCAGGCGAGCGCCTCGGCGAGCGCCTCGGCCGAGAGCGCGCGCCCGCGACCGACGAGCCACGCGGTGAGCGGCTCGAGCAGCGCGAGCTCATCGGGGGTGCGGGCGGGGATGCCCGCGGCGCTCGCCATCCACACCGCGCGGAAGTGCCGCCCGTAGTCGGGCTCTGGGTCGAGCGCGATGTCGTCGATGCCGTGACCGAGCGCGCTGAAGCCCGCGATCGCCTCGTCGAGGGCCCACCGGGCCTCGGGGTCGAGCACGACATCTGTGTACTCGTCCCACGGAGATGTCGTCATGACCCCGAGCTGGTAGCGGCCCTCGCCGCGCACGGCGGCCCCGAGCAGCGGGCCGTGGTGCGGGTGCTCGCGACCGGAGGCGAGCGGCGGGTCGACGGGCGCGCGCGTCGCGAACTCCCACGGCGCCGCCGCGATGAGCGCGTCGAGCACGAGCGCCGCGTCGGCGACCGTGCGGGCGATCGGGCCGGGCACGACGAGACCCGCGAGCTTGTCGAGCCCGCTCCCGGCAGGAACCCGCCCGCGCGACGGCTTGAGCCCGACGAGCCCGCATGCCGCCGCCGGAATACGAATGCTGCCGCCGCCGTCGCTGCCGGGCGCGACGGGCAGCAGACCGGCGGCGACGGCCGCAGCGGCTCCCCCGCTCGAGCCGCCCGCACCGCGGCTCAGGTCGTACGGCGTGCGCGCCGGCGGCGCCACGCGGCTCTCGGTGTACGAGGGCAGGCCGAACTCCGGCGCCGCCGTCGCGCCGAGGCTGATCGCCCCCGCGGCATCGAGGTGCTGCACGAGCTCGTCGCTCGTCGCGGGCACGTTCTCGGCACGCAGGCGCGATCCGAAGGTGGTGCGTTGGCCGGCGCGCTGCACGAGCTCTTTGTCGGCGATCGGGATGCCCCACAGCGGCGCCGACCGCGCGACGAGCCCCTCGAGCGCATCGGCCCGGGCCAGCGCGCGGTCGGCCTCGACCACCGTCAGGGCGCCCACCGCGGGGTTGTGGCGCTCGATGCGCGCGAGGTAGTGCTCGACGAGCTCGCGCGGGCTGATGCGGCCTCGGCGCAGCCACTCCCCCTGCTCGAGCACACTGAGGTGGTGGAGTTCGAACACCCTGCGAGCCTACGGCGCGCCTCGCCGCGGTGCGCTCGTATCGATTGCGCAACAAAGCGCCTCCGGGGGCCCGCCGGGAGGCCCGATCGCGCCGTCGCCGGCCCCTCGACTGCTAGATTCGCGCCACAGGGCGCCTCGGGGCGCGCCCTCCCTCTTCGTCCTCCAGGCCATCATCCAAGGAGCACCATGATCGCGCAGCGCCTGCTCGCCGGCACCGCCGCTCTCATCCTCGTCGGCGGTCTCGCCGCCTGCGCACCGACGGAGGAGCCGGTCGCCGAGGAGCCCACGCCCACGCCGACCCCCACCGAGGTCGAGACGACCGAGCCCGAGCCGAGCGACCTCACCTTCGCGATGCCGGTCGACTGCACGACGATCCTGCCGCAGTCACGACTCGACGCGTTCGCGGCGCAGAGCCTGGCCCTGCTCGGCGGACCCGGCAGCGTCTACGGCGACGACTACTTCTTCGACCCCACCCCGGAGCAGCTGGCGGGCGGCATCAGCTGCGTCTACGCCCAAGACGGCGTCGACCAGTCGAGCGTGCTCATCAGCGTCGCCCCCGTCTCGACCGCCAACCGCGCGACGATCATCAACGACCTCACCGCGCAGGGCCTCAACGAGGCGACGACGCCCGATGGCGCCTTCACCTACGGCCAGCAGGGCGACGAGAGTCTCGCTCCGGCGATCTACAACGTCGTCACGCAGGAGAGCTGGATCTCGGTGATCAGCAGCCTCGGCGGGCCCGCGTTCTACGAGGAGGCCGTCGTTCTCGCTGGCGAGGTCGCCGCGCAGGTCTACCGCTAGCCGCGGCACCGACCCCGCTCGTGCGCCGGCTCACCGTCGGCGCGCGAGCGACTTCTGCATCATCACGACACCGAGCCACCGACCGAACTTGAAGCCGACCCGGCCCATCGACCCGGTCGTCTCGAAGCCGAACCGCTCGTGCAGCGCGATCGAGCCCTCGGCGCCGCGGTCGGCGATGACGGCGATGACCTCCTTCACGCCCGCGGCCTTGGCCCGGTCGAGCAGCTCGCCCATGAGGGCC
The DNA here is from genome assembly GCF_051860105.1 of Microcella sp. Taxonomy (GTDB): domain Bacteria; phylum Actinomycetota; class Actinomycetes; order Actinomycetales; family Microbacteriaceae; genus Microcella. The sequence continues at coordinate 150,013 of NZ_JBHYEO010000001.1, read as the reverse complement.
GTGCCGAGCCCCTTCCCCGTCGAGGCCGGCCCGAGGTAGATCGAGTTCTCGACGGTGAACCGGTAGGCCGCCTTCTCCTTCCAGGGGTAGACGTAGGCGAAGCCGAGCACGACCCCGTTGGGCGAGACGGCGACGAGGAAGGGATACCCGAGCTCGCGCACCCGTGCGAACTTCGTGCGCAGGTCTTTCAGGGTCCACGGCGACTCGTCGAAGGTCACCGTCGAGTTCGCGACGTAGTGGTTGTAGATCTCGCGCACGTCCGGCAGATCCTGCTCGACCGCCTCGCGCACGGTGAACGCGAACGGTGCCTCAGGCTCAGGGCGCTTGCGCAGGTGGGGCGGCAGGGTGCGACGGCGCTCGTACTCCTCCTCGAGCATCCCGCCCCCTTCTGCACGCCGTCTCGAGACGCGACCGCGTCAGTCTACTTTCGCGGGCCGCTCCGGTAGACGCCAGTCGATCGGCGCCGCGCCCTGGTCGCGCAGCAGAGCGTTGACCCGGCTGAACGGGCGCGATCCGAAGAAACCGCGACGGGCCGACAGCGGGCTGGGATGCGCGCTCGCGACGACGGGCGCTCCGCCCAGCAGCGGCGCCGCGCCCGCCGCATCCCGCCCCCACAGCACGGCGACGAGCGGGCCGCCGCGCGCGCCGAGCGCTGCGAGCGCGCAGGCCGTGATCTCCTCCCAGCCGCGCCCGCGGTGCGAGCCCGGGCGACCGGGCGCGACGGTCAGCACGCGGTTGAGCAGAAGCACGCCCTGGGCGCTCCACGCGCTCAGGTCGCCATGCTCGGCGGGCGCGATGCCGAGATCGTCGTGCAGCTCGCGGTAGACGTTGACGAGCGAGCGCGGCAGGGGCCGCACGGCGGCGTCGACCGCGAAGCTCAGGCCGATCGGGTGGCCGGGGGTGGGGTACGGGTCTTGCCCGACGATGACCACGCGCACCGCCGCGAGCGGGAGCGTGAAGGCGCGCAGCACCCGGTTCTCGGCGGGCAGGAACGGGGACCCCGCCGCGGTCTCGGCGCGCAGCCTCGCCATGAGTTCTTGGATGCGCTCGGCCTCGGGGGCGAGAGCCGTCGCCCAGTCGGAGGCGAGGCCCGCCAGCTCGTCGCTCATGCGTGCACGCTACCGGCCGCGCTGCGTGCCGCAGCGACGGCCCGCCCGCGCGCTAGCATCGCGGAATGACCGAGCCCGCGAGCGTCTCGTCCGCAGCCCCCTCCCCCCTGCATGGGAAGGCGGGCGCCATCACGATGGGCCTCGTCGGCTACCTGTTCTTCGTCGAGTTCGTCAGCGGCGTGCTGCAGGGCTACTACGTGCCGCTCATCAGCGATCTCGTCGAGTACCTCGGAATCCGCGACGCCGACTTCAACTGGTTCGAAGCCGCGCAACTGCTGCTGAGCGCGCTCGTCGTGCCCGTGCTCGCCAAGCTCGGCGACATGATCGGGCACAAGAAGGTGCTGCTGATCTCGACCGTGCTGACGGCGGGCGCCAGCTGGTGGCTCGTGTTCGCCGACTCGTTCTGGGTCTTCCTCGTCGCGTGGGCCCTGCAGGGCTTCTACGTCGTCTGGCTGCCGCTCGAGGTCGCCCTCATCTTCGACCGCGGTCGGCGCAGCGACACGGGCGCCTCGCAGACCCGTCGCGCCGCGGGCTACCTCGTCGTCGCCCTCGAAGCCGGCGCGATCGTCGGTGCTCTCGGGGGCGCCCGCGTCTTCGCGGCGTTCAACGAGAACGTCATGCTCACGCTCTCGATCCCGGCCATCGCGGTCACCGTGGCCTTCTTCGTCATCCTCTTCGGTGTGCCGGAGTCAACCCCGCAGCCGGGGCGCCGACTCGACACCATCGGGTTCATCCTGCTGACCATCGCGCTGCTCACCGTGACCTCGGGCCTCACGTTCCTGCGCATCAACGGCCCCGCCACCTGGTGGGTCTATGGGCTCATGGTGGTCGGCCTGCTGCTGCTCTACCCCTTCGGCCGGTGGGTGCTGAAGCACCCCGACCCGGCGATCGACCTGCGCGTGCTGCGGCAGCCGAGCATGTGGCCCGTGCAGCTGACGGCAGGCCTCGTCGGCATCAGCATCCTGGGCGCACAGGCCCCCTTGAGCACCTTCGCCGGCACCGACCCGGCCAACGGCTTCGGGCTCGGCCTCGACGCGGCCGAGCGCTCGTACATCATCGGCGCCTACCTCATCGCCATGATCATCGGCGCCCTGCTCTTCCCGCTCGTCTCGCGCCGGTTCACGCCGCGGTTCGCGCTCATCGCCGCCTCGATCACCGTCGGGCTCGGCTACCTCGCCTTCCTCGTCAACAACGCCACCGCGGTCGGGGTCACCCTCAACATGGTCGTCGCCGGCATCGGCTCGGGCGCCCTAGTGGCCGCCCTGCCGGCCGCCGCAGCCGCCGCGGCACCGCTGGGCCAGACGGGCATCGCCACCGGGCTCACCAACACCACCAAGACGATCGGCGGAGCGTTCGCGAGCGCGGTCTTCGCCGTCGTGCTCGTACTCGCGGCCGGCCAGGTGGTCACCGAGACGGCGTCGAGCCTGCTCGGCTACCTCATCGTGTTCGCGATCTGCGGCGGGTCTGCGCTCGTCGCCGCCGTCTCGCTCGTGTTCGTGCCGCGGCTCGCCTTCGGCGACGTCGCCGCCGACGACGCGGTGCCGGTCGCGCCGCAGTAGCGCGAGCGCGCTCAGTCCTCGCGCACCAGGAGAGGCTGGCGGATGAGCTTGTGCTGCGCGGCCTGCGCCACCGGGCGCACCGTCAGCTCGTCGATGTTGACGTGAGCGGGGGCCTCGATCGCGTGCACGACGAGCTCGGCGATGTCATGCGCCGTGAGGGGATGCTCGACCCCTGCGTAGAGGGCGTCGACCTTGCCCGCATCGCCGCCGAAGCGGTTGAGCGCGAACTCGTCGGTGCGCACCATGCCCGGCGCGACCTGCATCACGCGCAGCGGCTCGCCCGCCAGCTCGAGACGCAGAGCGTGCATCATGCCGCGCAACGCGAACTTGGCGGCGTTGTAGCCGCCGCCCGTCTCGTAGGCGATCTGGCCGGCCGTCGAGGTGATGGCCAGGATGTCGCCGACCCCGCGCTCGCGGGCTCCTGCGCGCAGGGCGGGCAGCAGAGCGCTGATGACCCGCTGCGCGCTCAGCACGTTGATGTCGAACATCCGCATCCAGTCGGCGGCGTCGGCCGACTCCACCGTGTCGGTGCCGAGCGCGCCGCCCGCGACGTTGACGATGGCGTGGATCGGACCGGTCGCCGCGATGTGCTCGCGCAGGGCATCCACCGCCGCCGCGTCGGTCAGATCGGCCACGACCGTCTCGCAGCCGGTCTCGGCGGCGAGCACCGCGAGCCGGTCAGCGCGGCGCGCGACGGCCACGACGCGCCAGCCGTGCTCGCGCAGCAGACGAGCGGTCGCCTCACCGATTCCTGAGCTGGCACCGGTCACGACTGCTGTCAAGGGGGTCATGCTCCCACGCTACCCGGCGCGAGGCCGAGCTAGCCTGGAGGGATGGGGGGAACGGTTTCGGCGCGCTCGCGCGTGCCGCTCTGGGATACGGCGCGCTTCGTCGCGATCGCCCTCGTCGTCACCGGGCACGCGATCCAGCGGCTGATCGCCGACTCGGATGCGGCGCTCGTGACCTACCTGTTCATCTACGCGTTCCACATGCCCCTCTTCGCACTCATCAGCGGGTACTTCTCGCGCCCGGGGCCGCCGAACGAGCGACGGATGCGGCGGGTGATCACCGACATCGTCATCCCCTACGTGATCTTCGAGACCATCTGGACGGCGGTGCAGGCGATCGTCGAAGGCAACTGGTCGGTCAACCCGACGCAGCCGTCGTGGACCCTCTGGTTCCTGCTCGCTCTCGGCATCTTCCGGCTCGTGCTGCCCTACCTCGCGCTCGTGCGCTGGCCGCTCGCCTGGGCGATCGCACTGTCGGTGGGTGTCGGCTACTTCAGCAACGTCGACTCGACCTTCTCGCTCTCGCGGGCCATCGGCATCCTGCCGTTCTTCGTGCTCGGCTGGAAGCTGCACGAGTGGGGGCTCGTCGACCGCTGGCGGCTCGCCGATCCCCCTGCCCGCCTCGTGCGGTCGATCGCGGTCGTCGTGCTCGCATCGTGGCTCGCCGTGCTCATCGTCTTCATCGACCTGTGGCGCGAGATCGACCTGCGCTTCTGGTTCTTCTATGACGACGCGTACCGCGATCTGGGGCAGGACGCCTGGTGGGCCGGGCTCGTGCGGCTCGCGCTCATCGCGCTCGCGGTGCTGCTCTCCGCCGCCGTGCTCGTGCTCGTGCCCCGGCGGCAGACGGCCGTGACCCCCCTCGGGCAGGCGACGATGTACGTGTACCTGCTGCACAGCTTCGTGCTCTACCCCCTCCGCGAGAGCGGCGTCGTGGGCGGCGATGACCGATCGGACTGGCCGTGGCTCGTCGGCCTCATCGCGCTCTCGTTGCTCATCACGATCGGGCTCGCCAGCCGGCCCGTGCGGCGGCTGTTCCGGCCCCTCGTCGAACCGCGGCCGCGCTGGCTGTTCCGGCCCGATCTCGAGACGCGCACGGGGCCCATGCGCGTCGCGCCCTCGCGCGTCGACCCCACCGGCTCTCGGCGCGACCGCGAGGGCTGAGCGGGCGAGCAGATTACGGCGTGTGTCGGCGGGCGTTGCCGCGCCGCGCGCGGGTGCGTACCGTTCGAGGCGTTCCACCGACCCACGAGGAGACCCCCATGACCGCCAGCTGGAAGTTCGAGACCCTGCAGATCCACGCGGGCGCGCAGCCCGACCCGGTCACCAATGCGCGAGCGACGCCCGTCTATCGCACCACGGCCTACACCTTCAACGACGCGCAGCACGCCAAGAACCTGTTCGCGCTCGCCGAGTTCGGCAACATCTACACGCGCATCCAGAACCCCACGCAAGACGTCGTCGAGCAGCGCATCGCCGCGCTCGAGGGCGGCACGGCGGCCCTGCTGCTGTCGTCGGGTCAGGCGGCGACGACCTACGCCGTGCTCAACATCGCGCAGTCGGGCGACCACATCGTGTCGTCGTCGTCGATCTACGGCGGCACCTACAACCTCTTCACCTACACGCTCGCGAAGCTCGGCATCGAGGTGACCTTCGTCGAGAACCAAGACGACGCCGCGGCGTGGGCCGCCGCCATCCGCCCCAACACGAAGCTGCTGTTCGGCGAGACGATCGGCAACCCCAAGGTCAACATCCTCGACATCTCGGCCGTCGCCGAGGTCGCGCACGCCCACGGCCTGCCGCTCATCGTCGACAACACGATCGCCACCCCCTATCTCGTGCGCCCGCTCGAGCACGGTGCCGACATTGTCGTGCACTCCGCCACCAAGTTCCTCGGCGGCCACGGCACGGTGCTCGGCGGCGTCATCGTCGATGGCGGAAAGTTCGCCTGGTCGCAGAACGTCGAGAAGTTCCCCGGGCTCACCGAGCCCGACCCCTCGTACCACGGGGCGAGCTACACGGGCGTGCTCGGCGACGGCATCGCGTACATCATCAAGGCGCGCGTGCAGCTGCTGCGCGACATCGGTGCGGCCATCTCGCCCGACAACGCCTGGCAGCTCATCCAGGGCATCGAGACGCTGAGTCTGCGCATCGAGCGCCACGTGCAGAACGCCGAGACCGTCGCGCGCTGGCTCGAGTCGCACCCCGACGTCGCGAGCGTCAGCTACTCGGGTCTGCCCTCGAGCCCCTGGTACGCGGCTGGCCAGAAGTACGCGCCGAAGGGCGTGGGCGCCGTGCTCTCGTTCGAGCTGAAGGGCGGCGTGGATGCTGGGCGCGCGCTCGTCGACTCCGTCGAGCTCTTCAGCCACGTCGCCAACATCGGTGACGTGCGCAGCCTCATCATCCACCCGGCCTCGACGACGCACTCTCAGCTGACGCCCGAGCAGCAGCTCACGAGCGGTGTCACGCCCGGCCTCGTGCGCCTCTCCGTCGGCCTCGAGAACATCGACGACATCATCGCCGACCTCGAGGCGGGCTTCACCGCCGCGCGCGCGGTCGTCGCGGCCAACGCGGCGGTCTAGCGCTCACCTCGTCGTGCGCCCCCGCCGTGCTGTGCCCCCAACAGCACGTGGCGGGGGCGCAGTCGCGTCTGCGAGAGAATGGGCGCAGCATGGACTGGCAGACGAGCGAAGACACGGTGCCCTCGGCGTTCATCACCGAGGCCAACCGGCGCTCGATGCTGGGCACTCCCCCAACGACGGGCGCCTGGCGAGAGGGCGATGCGCCGGGAGATCGACTGTTCCAGCCCGTCGGCTCGATCGCGCTCGAATCGGGATCCACGTTGCCGCACGCGCGGCTCGCCTACGAGACGTGGGGCACGCTGAACGATGCCCGCGACAACGCGGTGCTCGTCGTGCACGCCCTCACGGGCGACAGCCACGTCGTCGGGCGGCCCGGCCCGGGGCATCCCACCGCCGGGTGGTGGGGCGGCATCGTCGGCCCCGGTGCGGCGATCGACACCGGCCGCTGGTTCGTCATCGCCCCCAACATGCTCGGCGGCTGCCAGGGCTCGACGGGCCCCGCCTCGTTCGCTCCCGACGGCACCGAATGGGGCTCGCGGTTCCCCTACCTGACGATCCGCGACCAGGTCGCGGCGCAGGTCGCGCTCGCCGACGCCCTCGGCATCGATCGGTTCGCCGCCGTCATCGGCGGGTCGATGGGCGGCATGCACGCGCTCGAATGGGCGGTGCAGCATCCCCATCGCGTCGACCGGCTCGCGGTGCTCGCCGCGCCCGCCGTCTCGAGCGCCGACCAGATCGCGCTCAATTCGGTGCAGCTCGAGGCGATCCGGATGGATCCGCTGTTCCGCGACGGCGACTACTACGACGAGCCCGAAGGGCCGTACCGCGGCCTCGCGCTCGCTCGGCGCATGGCGCTGCTCAACTACCGCTCGCCGAGCGAGCTCAACGAGCGCTTCGAACGGTCGTGGCAGGGCGTGCTCGACCCGCTCGGTCGAGGCGGGCGCTTCGCCGTGGAGAGCTACCTCGACTTCCACGGCAACAAGTTCACCCGCCGATTCGACGCGAACAGCTACGTGACGCTCGTCGAGGCCATGAACTCGCACGACATCACGCGCGGCCGCGGCACGCTCGCCGAGGCGCTCAGCGCCGTGACCGCCCGCACTCTCGTGCTCGGAATCGACAGCGACCGGCTGTTCCCCGTCGAGCAGCAGCAGGCGCTCGCCGCGCACCTCCCCTCCACCATCCACGGGCCCGAGGCCGTCGTCATCTCGTCGCCTTTCGGGCACGACGCCTTCCTCATCGAAGACGAGCTGGTGGGGCCGCACCTCGCGGCGCTGCTCGCCGACTGAGCCGTGACTCGAGGGCTGCGCACCCGGCTCGTGACGGTGGTCGCGCTCACCCTCGCGCTGACGGCGACCGGATGCTCCGCCGAGGCTCCCGGCACGCCTCACTCCCCCCTCTCCGCACCCGCGAGCGCCGCCGACGTCACCGTCGTCGCCGACGTGTACCGCTCGCGCATCGACCCGGCGCGCGGCGGCATCCAGCTCGCGGTGCGCAACGACGGCGCCGCACCGCTCACGATCGTGCGCGCTGTGCTCGACTCCCCCGCGCTCGCCGCCCCGATCGAGCGCGACCATGAGAGCGAGATCGGCCCCGGTCAGACACGCGACCTCGCGATGACGCTCACGGCCGCGGCGTGCCCGGCAGTGAGCACCGACCCTCCCGGTGCGGTGCTCACCGTCGTGCTCGCCGACGGCAGCACAGCCGACCTGCGGGTTCCGACGACCGATCGGCTGGGTCAGTGGGCCGACTGGATCGCCGCCGAGTGCCTCACCGCGGCCGTGGCCGAACGGGCGACGATCGCCGTGCGCCACGACCCGTCGAGAGACGACGGCGCCCTCATCGGGCTGCGGCTCGAGGTCGAGACGCTCGAACCCGGGCTCGAGCTGGAGGCCCTGAACGGCACCGTGCTGTTCTCGCTCGTCGAACCGGCGAGCGGTGCGCGGGTGACGAGCGCGACGCTCTCGGGCACCGGACCGACGAGGGCTGCGACAGACGGGCCGGTCGCGCTGAGCATCCCGCTGCTCCTGACCCCCGCGCGGTGCGATACGCACGCGCTCGCCGATGACAAGCAGGGCACGCTGTTCCGGCTCGACGTGCAGCTCGACGGCGAGCCGGGCACCGTGACGATCGCCGCTGATCCGGCCACCCGCGCCGCGCTGTACGACGCGTTCGGGCGCGCGTGCGGCCTCTGAGGTTGTGCGCCTGTCGGGTGACAGACTGAGCGGCATGGACCTGATCGAGAAGGAGCGGCGTCGGCTGCTCCAATCGGCGGCCCGTGCGTTCGGGCTCAGCGGCGTCGTGCTCGCGGCCTTCTGCCTCTCGCTGCCCGGCATCGTCGACCCCGACCTGCTCCCTTCCGTGCTGATCCTGCTCGCCGGTCAGGCCGGAGCGCTGATCATGGTGGGCCGCAGCGGCCACATCGGCTGGGTGGCCCTCACGATCGTGCTGGGCTGCGGCGCCCTCGCCCTCGCGCAGCTGCCGTGGGGCCAGTCGACCTCGCTCGCGCTCTCGACCTCGCTCGCGCCGCTCGGTGCGGCAGGGCTCGGAGCAGTCGGCATGGTGCTGAGCGAGGGCACCGGACGCTGGGTGCTGTGGGCCGGGGGCACACTCACCAGCAGCCTGCTGGTCGCCACCGCCGGCCCCACGAGCGGACTCGTGTCGACCTCCGCGATCGCGACGCTCGCGGGCTGGGTCATCACGCTCATCATCGGCCTCTGGGTGACCGTCGGGGTGCAGCGCGCCGTGCAGCGCATCGAGAACATCGGCCGGGCCCATCACCTCGAGAGGCAGGCGAGCGAGACCGAGGCGCAGCGCCGCCAGAGCGCGCGCCTGCTGCACGACACCGTGCTCGCCACCTTGACGCTGCTCGCCCACTCGGGCGTGGGCGTGAGCGCTGACGCCCTGCGGCAGCAGGCCGCCGAAGACGCGCGGCTGCTGCGCCAGCTGCGCCTCGGCTCGACCCCCATGCCCCAGTTCTCCGGCACCTACAGCCTCGAGCCGGTGGCCGAGACCCCGCTCGGCACGACGCTCGAGTCGGTCAAGCAGCGGTTCTTGCGCATGGGCCTCTCGGTGCGCTGGCACGGCAGCGGGCAGGTGCTGCTGCCGAGCGATGTGCTCGACGCCTTCCTGCTCGCCCTCGCCGAGTGCCTCGAGAACGTGCGGCGCCACGCTGGAGTCGACGAGGCCGACGTCACGATCACCCAGGGCGACGACGTGCTGCGCGCCGTCGTCACCGACGCGGGTGTCGGGTTCGATCCGACCGCGGTCGCGGCCGAGCGCCTCGGCTTCACCGAGTCGATCGTGGCCCGCCTGCGCGACGTGGGCGGCAACGCGAGAGTGTTCTCGACGCCCGGTGCCGGAACCACCGTCATTCTCGAGGTGCCGCGATGACGGGCCGATACACCCCGCCGGAGGAGAGCACGCTCGGCGGTCTCGTGCGACCAGCCGGCGCGCGATCGTCGACGCGGCGCGGCAGCCCCACCTCGACCCACGCCTCTGCCCTCGGCTCGGGATTCCTCGGCATCGGCGTCGCCATCATCGCGGCGCTGCAGTCGATGCTCGGCATCTCGCTCTTCCTCTCGCGCATCGACGCCTACCCGTCGGTGCTGCCGGTCGCCGGCGCGTGGCTGCTGCTCATGGTGACCTTCCTCGGCCTCACCATCACCATCTCCGCCAGCGGCGAACGCCTGCCCGATTGGCTCTACGCCGTCTTCCTCGCCGCGCTCGCCGCCGTCGTATGGCTCGACTTCGTCGCCATCGCCCCGCTCGGCGACATCGGGCGCAACGCCACGGCCTCCGTCTCGGCCGGTTTCGTGCTGCTCGTCATCGTCACGCTGCGCTCGCGGTGGGAGGTGCTGCTGGCGACGGCCGTGCTCGGCGTCGCCTTCGTCGTCGCGATCCTCGTCTCCACGCCGCTCACCCCCGTGACGATCCCCTCGCAGGTGGTGACGGTGGCGCTCGCAGTCGGGCCGGGCATCACGGGCGTGCTGCTGGTCAGCGGCTTCGAGCGGATGCTCAAGCGCGAGCTCGACCGCGTGCTCGTGCAGTCGACGGTCACCGCGCCGCGTCTCGCCGTCGGCATGCTCGCGAGCGAAGAGCTCGCCCGCCTCGACCTCGACGCCGAAGAACTGCTCGAGGCGGTGGCGACGGGGGGCGCGCCGCTCCCGCTGCCGCCTGCGTTCTCATCGCGCGCATCCACCCTCGCCACCGAGCTGCGCCTGCATCTCATCGAGGGCCGGCGGGAGACCTGGCTGTTCCACGCGATCAGCGAGTCGGAGCACCTGGGCCGCCGCGTGACCGTGAGCGACCCCGGCACACTCGCGGGCCTGCTCGACGACGTGCAGCGCGACTCTCTGCTCGCGGCGCTGTGGCTGCTGGCGGCGGACCCGGCCGGAGCATCCCCCACCCGCACGGTGACGGTCGCCCTCGGACCGCTTGATCCGAACAGAGCGGCGGCGGGCGGGCGCCTCGTCGTGCCCGTGCGCATCGAGGTCACCGGTCTGCGACGCAATCGCGTCGACTCCGGTGTGTGGGAGGCCCTCGACCGGGTCGGGCGATACAGTGACAGCACCGTGAGCGGCACCGTCGTGATCGTGCTCGACTGCAGCGTCGACAACCCTGTCGATGCTGCTCGACCGCAATGAGCGACCAGCACTGAACGATCAGCACTGAACGATCAGCACTGAACCGCACAGCACAGCAGCGAGAGAGCAGGAGTGACCGCGATGGCGCAAGGATCGCCCATTCGACTGGCCCTGGTCGATGACCACCGGATGCTGCTCGGAGCACTCACCGAGTGGATCCGCCAGGCGGCCGACGACATCGAGATGGTCGCCGCGGTCGCGGCCTGGCCCGACCTCCTCTCGCACCCCGCCTTCCCCGTCGACGTCGTGCTGCTCGATCTCGATCTGAAAGACAACATCCCCGTCTCGCTCAAGATCCAGACCCTCAAGTCGATGAACGTGCGGGTCGTGCTCATGAGCACCTACAGCGAGCCCAACGTCGTGCGCGAGGCGCTCAACGCGGGCGCGCTCGGCTACCTCGTGAAGAGCGAGGATGCGGGCATGATCGTCGAGGCCATCCGCGCCGCGCGCGCGGGAGAGTCGTTCATCTCGGCCGAGCTCGACCTGGCGCTCAATGCCGCCGACATCGGGGGCTCTCCGCGTCTGAGTGCGCAGGAGCGCCGTGTGATGGCTCTGTACGGGGCAGGTGAGCCCGTCAAGACGGTCGCCTACCAGCTGGGCATCTCGGAGGAGACGGCGAAGAGCTACCTCAAGCGCATCCGCGAGAAGTACCGCATCGCGGGAATCGACGTGGGCACGAAGGTCGCGCTGCGCAAGCAGGCCATCTCCGATGGCATCCTCGTGGATGCTCCCGGCGGCGGCGGCGGGCTCTAGACCCGCCCTGCCCGACCGTCAGGCCTCACCTGACGAGCGTCGCGCGGCGCTCGAGCGCGACGCTCACGAGCGCCAGCAGCACGCCACCGACGGCGAGCAGCAGGCCGACCGGGGTCGTGCCCGCGAGGCCGAGGAGGGCGAGCGAGCCGATCAGGCCGGCGAAGCCCAGGAACATCGCGCGCGCCGTGCCCGCGTCGGCGAGGCGCCCGCCGATGATGTTGCCGATCGTGAGGCCGATGCCCGTGCTCGCGAGCACCCAGGGCACGGCACCGCCCGGCTTTCCCGCCGACTCGGTCACCATGGGCGCGATGTAGCTGTAGACGGCGAAGAAGCCGCCGAACCCGATCGCGCCCACCGCCACGGCGACCCACACCTGCAGGCTTCCGAAGGCGGCGAGCTCGCCGCGCACCGTCGAGTTCGCATCACCGGGCTGCCAGGGCACGAGGATGCGCACGGCGATGAACGTGGCCGCGAACAGGGCGGCCACGACGAGGTAGGCGGCGCGCCAGCCGGCGGCCTGCCCGATGGCGGTGATGAGGGGTACGCCGATGACGGTCGCGACCGTGAGGCCGCTGAGCACGAGGGCGACCCCCTGACCGCGCTTGCCCGGCCCCATGAGGCTCGCGGCGACGAGCGCCGCCACCCCGAAGTAGGCCCCGTGCGGCAGATCCGCCATGAAGCGCGCGGCGATGACGAGCTCGAACGTCGGCAGGGTGGCCGAGGCGATGGTGCCGAGCGTGAAGGCAGCCGCGAGCCAGAGCAGCAGGCGCCGACGCGGCACGCGGCCCGCGAACGCCGCGATTGTCGGCGCGCCCACGACGACGCCGAGGGCGTAGGCCGTGATGACCCAGCCCGACTGCCCGATCGCCTCTTCGGTGTTCGCCGCGTAGAGGCCGGGTAGCAGGTCGCGCGCGATCTCGGGCAGCAGGCCCATCGCCACGAACTCGGTCGAGCCGATGCCGAACCCGCCGAGCGCCAGGGCGAGCAGGGCCGCGTAGACGCGGCCGCGGCTCAGCGGGCGACGTTCGGCGCCGCCGTGGGCGCGGCGGTGCGCCTCGTCGTGCTCGTGCTGCGCCCGCGCGTACGCCGCGGCGGTCGCCTCGTCGATGATCGGAACGCTGGCGGTCGAGACGCTCACGGCTACTCCTGAGTTGCAGAGGGGGTTGAGCCGCGGGTCTTCGCGGGCAGGTTCATGCTCAGGCTATCGAATCGATTCGATGCCAGCGAGACGCAGCGACACTGCACCCGGAGATTGGCGCGCCGCGGCACCGCGAGGTCCTCGCCCCGCACCGTCACGGAGGAACGGGCCCGCCCTCCGCGAGCGTGACGTAAGTCGTTCCGCTCGGTGATCGCCATCGAAGTACTCCGCCACCGTGCTGGGAGACCTGCCACTCGCTGCGATGCTTCAGTTGATGGTGCGCCGGGCACAGGTGGGCGAGGTTGTCGATCGAGGTCGTTCCGCCGTACTGCCAGTCGACCGTGTGGTCGATGTCGCTCCGGGCCGCTGAGCGGCCGCACCCCGGGAACCGACAGGTGCGGTCGCGAACACGCAGCGCCATCGCCAGGTCAGCGGGCACCGCGTAGCGGTCTCGGCCGACCGAGAGCACAGCACCCGACTCTGGATGGCGGAGGAGACGGGCGAAGGAGGGCGCGCCCGCTGCGAGCTCTCGCGCAGTCTCGTCATCGAGCGGACCGTACCCCTCGAGCTCGGCCTGAGGGACGAACGTCGCCGTCGTGCGTGCAGACGACTCGCCTGACAGCCGCGCCCCGAGCAGCCGCTCGACCGGAACAGTGACGTGGACGGTCGCGCGAACCCCGGTGCCGCATCCGCTCGCGTCGACGACACCATCGACCAGGAGGTCAGACAGAACGTCAGCCCTGAGCTGCGCGAGAGTGCGGGAATCGTCGTCGTCGACCGCGCTGCGCTTGATGCCCATCGCCACGCTGGTGATTCGCTCATAGATGGCACTGGCGCGCGCAGCCGGCAGGAACGCGCTGAGCCACGCCATGCCGTCGTGGGCAGGCTCGAGGAGCACGTGACGATCAGCACGACTCTTCTCGACGCGGTGCTCGATGCTCTCGGGGTGGCACCGCTCGCGCTCGGCGCGCGCACGCGGACGCAGGCGAGCCGCGGTCAACCGAGCGGCAGCAGGCAGCACCGCCTGTTCATACGAAGAGCGGGCACCGTCAGGCAATGACTGCGCTTCATCGATGATCACTTGCGCGTGGCGGTAGCTGATCGACCCGTCCGCCAGAGCTCGATGGGTCGCGCCGAGGTGCGTGACGAGCATGTCGCTCTCGGCGATGAGCCGCTCGGCGGTGCGCTCTGGCAACCGCAGGGCGCAGGCAACCTCGCTCACAAGCACCCGGTGGGCGAGCTGGCGCCGGGCCGACGGCGAGTCACCCCGGTTGAGTTCAGCACTCTCGGCCAGGGTCGACAGCTCCGAGAGTTGTCGCGCTCGGTCGATCACATCGGCGCGAATCGCCTGTGCTGTCGCGATGATCCTGTCGAAGGTGGCAGCGGCCTGCAGCAGGTCGACGAGCGAATCGGCGAACTCGATCGACGGTCGCGCCGCGGTGAGAACCGACTCGTCGATGGGCACCCCCGATGCGTTCATGAGGTAATCACACCATCGACCACCGACATTGCTCAGTCGTCGACGAGGTCCTCGAGCGCGGCCTCGAGCCGCTGCACCTTGCCGTCGAGCTCGCCGACATGACCCGGGCGGTAGTCGGCCTTGAGCACGAGCGACACCCGCGTGCCGTGCTCGGCCACGGCGAGGGTGGCGCGCTTGACGACATCCATCACCTCGTCCCACTCCCCCTCGATCTCGGTGAACATCGACGACGTGCGGTTGGGCAGGCCCGACTCGCGCACGATTCGCACGGCGGCGGCGACCGCATCGTGCACCGAATCCGACGACGACCCTCCCGAGGGGGCGACCGAGAACGCGACGATCATGAGGATGCTCCTTCCTGAGCGGGGGCCGGCGCGGAACCGGCGGCGGCGTCGGCCGCGGCCTCCGACGATACGACCCGTGGTCGTGAGCACAGCCTGACGAGCTGCCAGACCGCCCAGCCCAGAAGCGCGGCGTAGAGCAGGTTGCGCGCCGACAGCACGACGAGCATGCGCGGGTCGAGCGCGAGCAGCGAGCCGTAGAGCACCGGGTAGACGATCTGGGTGAGCACCGCGACCACGAGCGCGAGCACCGCGGGAACCCGGAACGACACGCCGCCCCACACCCGCCAGGCGAGACCGAGAACGATCGGCACGGCGATCCAGGTGGCGAACTGCGGCGAACCGACCTTGTTCACCGTGATGAGCGCCATCACGATCGCCAGACCCAGCACCGGGAACAGCTCGACCTCATCGACCCCGCGCCGCGCCGCGACGATGCCGAGTGAGACGATCACCAGCACGACGAGCGCGAGCACGGGCGTCATGAAGTCGGCGAGGAGCTGCGAGCCGTCGCCGACGACCTGCCACGTGAGGATGCCCTGGTCGTAGTAGACACGGGCCGACCACTCCCCCGCCGCCGCGGCCCAGAGCCACACGGTCGACACGGGCGACTCCACCTGGAGGCCGCGTCCGGTCTGCTCGGTGATGGGGGTCAGCAGCGCCGAGGCGCCCCCGAGCGCGATGCCTGTCGCGACGACCAGCATCGACACGGCCACGGCCGAGGCGAGCACCGCACCGCGGGCGCGCAGAGCCACGAGAGCGGCGAGCAGCAGGCCCGCGGGCCACACCTTGATCCACGCGCCGACGGCGAGCAGAGCGCCGCCCCACTTCGGATGGTCGGCGATGAGCATCACAGCGACGAGGGCGACGGGCACCGTGATCGAGTCGATGCGGCCGAGCGCGATGGGGCCGACGAACACGAGGAAGAGCATCCACCACCAGGCGATCGAAGCGCGCTGTGCGCGCTCCTGCACCCCGATGATCGAGATGAGCGCCGCCGCGTTGAGCATCATCACGATCGTCAGCCACGTCGTGCCGTAGAGGTCGGGGCCGAAGACGTAGGCGGCGAGCATGGGTGCGAGAGCCAGCAGCGGGTAGACCCACGAGGTGTCGATGCCCACCCACTCGGCACCGAGCACGCCGCGCTCGACCCAGAACAGGTAGACGTAGGTGACATCGCCCATCGGCAGGCCGGGGCCATAGAGGTTCAGATAGCCGAGCCACAGGTGCACGACGGCGAAGGCGATCCAGAGGCTGACTGCGCTGCCGGCGGCGGTGGTGATGAGGAGCCGGGCCCGCGTCAGGCGGTCGGCGGGCGCAGGCATGAGATCGAGCGTACTGCGACGGATGCTCGCGCTCAGTCGCCCCGCCCCCGCAGCAGCGCGGCGATCGTCGCGGGCACGGCGGCGCACACGTCGAGCACCGTGACGGGCCCTCCGGCCGAGGCGCGCTGGGCGGCGAGCCCGTGCACGACGGCGGCGGCGGCCCCGAGCCGCGCGAGCAACGCGGGATCAACCGGCCCGGAGGCGGCGTGCGTCGCGACGAGGGCTCCGAGGATGCCGGCGAGGGCATCCCCCGCCCCGGCCGTCGCGAGCCACGGGGTCGCCGAACGGGCGACAAGCAGCGGCCCGCCCGGCGCCACGACGTGGGTCGCGTGGCCCTTGAGCAGCACGGTCACGCCGAGCTGCTCGGCGGCCGCCCGTGCGGCACGCTCCGGGTCGGCGAGCACGGCCGCGAGGTCGCCGCCGATCACGCGGGCGAGCTCGCGCGCGTGCGGCGTGATGATGGCGGGGCCGCGTGCGGAGCTGACGGCATCGAGGGCGCCCGCATCGATCACCAGGGGACGCCCGCTCGCGAGCGCCGCCCGCATCCGCTCGGCGGCCTCGGCATCGGGGCCCTCCCCGACCGCCGTCGCGCCCGCATCCATGCCCGACCCCAGCACCCAGGCCTGCACGCGTCCCTCGGCCGTGACCGCCTCGGGGCGCCGCTGCAGCACGAGGTCGGCGGCCCGCGCGGGGCCGAGGTAGCGCACCATGCCGACGCCCGTGCGCAGAGCCGCCTCGACGCCGAGCACCGCGGCGCCCGGGTAGCGGGTCGAGCCCGTGATCATGCCGAGCACGCCGCGCGAGTACTTGTCGTCGTGAGGGCCCGGCACGCGCAGCAGCGCCGCCACCTCGGCGGTCGTGACGGTGCGCGCCTCGCTCACGCGGTCACCCTATCCCCGCGATCGTGCGTCCGCACGGAATACCCCCGGCCGACATGGGCTTGACTGGGGTGTGACCTCCGCGCTCTTCACCCCCATGACCATCCGCTCGCTCACCCTGCGCAACCGGCTGTGGGTGTCGCCGCTCTGCCAGTACTCGGTGACGGCCGCCGACGGCGTGCCCACCGACTGGCACCTCGTGCACCTGGGCTCATTCGCCGCGGGCGGCGCCGGGCTCGTCATGGCCGAGGCGACCGCCGTCAACCCGGAGGGCCGCATCAGCCCGCACGACACCGGCATCTGGAACGACGCGCAGGCGACCGCGTGGTCGCGCGTGGTCGACTTCATCCACTCGCAGGGGGCCGCGGCGGGCATCCAGCTGGCGCATGCCGGCCGCAAGGCCTCGGTTTTTCCGGAGTGGGGCGCTCTCGCCACGGGAGCCACAGGCAGCGGCACCGTGCCGATTGATCAGGGCGGCTGGCAGGCCGTGGCCGCCTCGCCGGTTGCCTTCGAAGGGTATGACGAGCCCGTCGCGCTTGATGAGGCCGGCATTCGGGATGTCGTAGTCGCCTTCGCCGACGCCGCCCGCCGCAGCGTCGCCGCGGGTTTCGATCTCGTCGAGATCCATGCGGCGCATGGCTACCTGCTGCACCAGTTCCTGTCGCCGCTATCGAACACGCGTGACGATCAGTGGGGCGGCAGCCTCGAGAACCGCGCGCGCATCGTGCTCGATATCGTGCGCGCCGTGCGCGCGGCCGTCGACGTGCCGATTCTGGTGCGCTTCTCGGCGAGTGACTGGGTCGACGACGACTGGCTCGCGTCGCACGGGCTCGCCGACTCCGGCGTCGCCGGCTGGAACGAGCACGACACCGCCGTCGTCGCGCGCTGGGCGCAGGAGGCGGGCGCCGACCTCTTCGACATCTCGACGGGCGGCCTCGTGCGCGCGCGCATCGAGGTCGGCCCCGGCTACCAGGTGCCGTTCGCCGAGACCGTGCGCCGCGAGGGCGATGTGCCCGTCAACGCCGTCGGGCTCATCACCGAGGCGGCTCAGGCAGAGAAGATCGTCGCGACCGGCCAGGCCGACGCCGTCATGATGGGCCGCGAGTTCATGCGCGACCCGCACACCGCCCTGCGCTTCGCCCGAGAGCTCGGCGTCGAGGTCGACCGCGCCCCGGTCGGCACGCCGCCGCAGTACCTGCGCGCCTATCGCTGAGCAACAGGTCTTTCATCAGCACCAAGTGGTACACTATCTAGTACCACTCAGGAGGCCATCATGACCGCGATCAGCGCCACCGAAGCCCGCAAGACGCTCTTCGGGCTCATTCAGCAGGTCAACGACGACCACACGGCCGTCGAGGTCGTCTCCAAGCACGGCAACGCGGTCATCCTCTCGAAGGCTGACTACGATGCGATGACCGAGACCGCCTACCTGCTGCGCAACCCGGCGAGCGCCGAGCGACTGCTCGCCTCGATCGAGCGTGCGCGCCGTGGAGAGTTCGAGCAGCACGACCTCACCGACGACTAGAACGGTTCGACTCATGAGTCGCACCGTCGCCTTCGATCCGCACGGGTGGGAGGACTACGTCTACTGGCAGACGCAGGATCGCAAGACGCTCAAGCGCATCAATCTGCTCATCGCCGACGCTCTTCGCGACCCGTTCGCGGGCATCGGCAAGCCAGAGCCGCTCAAGCACATCCTGTCGGGCGCCTGGTCACGGCGCATCGACGACGTCAACCGCCTCGTCTACTTCGTGACCGACGAGCACATCGTGATCCTGCAGGCCCGCCAGCACTACTGAAGCGCTACCGCCCGCCGCGCTGCGTCGCGTCCTGCACTTCGCCGACGAGCTCCTCGATGATGTCTTCGAGGAAGAGCACGCCCGTCGTAACACCCTCAGCGTCGACCGCGCGAGCCACGTGCGCGCCCGAGCGGCGCATGACCGCGAGGGCGTCCTCGAGGTCGGCGGTGGCCAGGATCGACACGAGCCGGCGGATGCGCTTCGGGGGCACGGGGTCGTCGAGCTCGTCGTCGGGCAGGTCGATGACGTCTTTCAGGTGCAGGTAGCCGGTCGGCTCGCCCGCGTCGTCGACCAAGACGTAGCGGCTGAACCCGCGCTGGGCGACCGCGCGCTCGACGTCGAGGGCGCTCGCGTCTTCGGGCAGCGAGGTGAGGGCATCCATCGGCAGGGCGATATCGCTCACGACCTTGGTCGTGAATTCGAACGCGGCGGCGAGCGCCCCCGTCGTGTCGTCGAGCACGCCCTCGCGCGTCGACTGGCGCACGATCGTCTCCACCTGCTCGAGCGTGAAGGCGCTCTCGGCCTCGTTCTTGGGGTCGACGCGGAACAGGCGCAGCACGCCGTTCGCGATCGCATTGAGCGCCCGGATGACCGGCGAGAGGATGCGCGAGACGAGCACGAGCGGCGGCGCGAGCAGCAGCACCGCGCGCGTCGGCAGCGAGAACGACAGGTTCTTCGGCACCATCTCGCCGAACACGACGTGCAGGTAGGTCACGAGCAGCAGGGCGATCGTGAAGGCGATGCCCGCGATCCACTCGGGGGTCAGGCCCGTGAGCCCCAGCGGGATCTCGAGAAGATGCTTGATCGCCGGCTCGGAGACGTTGAGGATCAGCAGCGAGCAGATCGTGATGCCCAGCTGGCACGTCGCGAGCATCAGCGTTGCGTGTTCCATGGCCCACAGGGCGGTCTTCGCCGCACGCGAGCCGGCCTCAGCGCGCGGCTCGATCTGCGAGCGCTTGGCGGCGATGACAGCGAACTCGGCGCCGACGAAGAAACCGTTGCCCGCGAGCAGCACGAACAGCCAGGCGATGCCCCACCAGTCGGCCTCGGTCATCGGGACTCACCGCCCGCGGTCGCGGTGCTCGGGAGCGTGATCTCGCCCGTGGCGAGCGGGGTGAAGCGCACGCGGTCGATGCGGCGGCCATCCAATCGTTCGATGCGGAACGTGCCCGCGGCCGTCTCGACCGTGTCGCCCACCTCGGGCAGGCGGCCGAGCTCGGCCATGAGATAGCCGCCCACGGTCTCCCACGGGCCGTCGTCGGGCACCGTGACGCCCGCGCGGTCGGCGAGCTCGTCGGGGCGGAGGATTCCGGGGAAGGTCAGCCAGTTGCGCGAGCGCACGACGTCGACGCGCGCGCGGTCGTGCTCGTCGCTCACCTCGCCCACGAGCTCTTCGACGAGGTCTTCGAGCGTCGCGACGCCGGCGGTGCCGCCGTATTCGTCGACGACGATCGCCATCTGGTAGCCGCGGCCGCGCAGCTCGGCGAGCAGGGTGTCGAGCATCATCGTCTCGGGAACCCGCAGCGCCTCGCTCTGCAGGGCCGAGGCGGGCACCTCGGCGCGACGGTCGCGCGGCACGGCGACGGCCTGCTTGACGTGCACGATGCCGACGATGTCGTCGATCGACTCGTCGATGACGGGGAATCTCGAGTGGCCCGTGCGCCGTGCCAGCTCGATGACCGACTGCGCGCTATCGCCGCGCTCGACCGCTTCGACCCGCGGGCGCGGGGTCATGACGTCTTGCGCCGTGTGCTGCGAGAACGCGAGCGTGCGCGAGAGCAGGGTGGCGGTGTCGTTGTCGAGGCGGCCCTCGCTCGCCGACCGCCGCACGAGCGAGGCGAGCTCTTCGGCCGTGCGCGCGCCGCTGAGCTCCTCTTTCGGCTCGACGCCCATCGAGCGCAGAATCGCGTTGGCCGAACCGTTGAGCACGATGATCGCCGGGCGGAACACCGTCGTGAACGCCCACTGGAAGGGCACGACGACCTTGGCGGTCTGCCGCGGCAGGCTCAACGCGAAGTTCTTGGGCACGAGCTCGCCCACGATCATCGAGAGCAGCGTGGCGATGGTGATCGCGACGATCGAGCCCACGACGGGCACGGCGCCCTCCGGCAGGCCGATCGCCCGGAGCGGGTCGGCGAGCATGCTCGAGATCGCCGGCTCCATGAGGAAGCCCGTGAGCAGCGTCGTCAGGGTGATGCCCAGCTGAGCGCTCGAGAGATGCGTCGACGTGATCTTGAGCGCCGCGATCGTCGGGCCGAGTCGCTTCTCGCCGCGCGCCTGGCGCGCCTCGAGCTCAGAGCGATCGAGGTTGACGAGCGAGAACTCGCTCGCGACGAAGAATCCGGTGCCGATGGTCAGCAGCAGGCCGGCGAGCAGAGAGATCCACTCAGCGCTCACGGCCGCCCCCGATCATCGGCGAGGGTCTATGGCTGGGTTCGTCAGGGGCGGGCGTGCGGCCCGTACTAGGAGGCTCCATAACGTTCTCACTATACGGGCGCATGACCCTCACCCGCTGAGAGCTCACCACGAGACCGGCAGCGCCTTGCCCTCCTCGTACCCGGCGGCCGACTGCGTGCCGACCACGGCGCGCTCATGGAACTCCGGCAGCGTGGATGCCCCCGCATACGTCATCGACGACCGCACGCCCGACGTGATCATGTCGAGCAGGTCGTCGAGCGAGGGCCGCTCGGGGTCGAGATAGATGCGCGAGCTCGAGATGCCCTCGGCGAACAACCGCTTGCGCGCGCGCTCGAAGCCGTTGAGCCGCTGGAACCGCTGCTCGACGGCCTTCGTGGAGGCCATGCCCCAGCTGCTCTTGAACCAGCGCCCGTGCTCGTCGCTCTCGAGCTCGCCCGGGGCTTCGAGCGTGCCCGCGAACCACGAGCCGACCATCACGGCCGAGGCGCCCGCGGCGAGCGCGAGGGCGACATCGCGCGGGTACCGCACGCCGCCATCGGCCCACACGTGCGCGCCGAGCTCGCGCGCCGCGGCCGCCGTGTCGAGCACGGCCGAGAACTGCGGGCGCCCGACCGCCGTCATCATGCGCGTCGTGCACATGGCCCCCGGGCCCACGCCGACCTTGAGCACGTGGGCCCCGGCTGCGACCAGATCGCGCACGCCCTCGGCGGTGACCACGTTTCCGGCGACGATCGGCACGCCGAGCCCCGCCGCGGCGACCGCGCGCACGGCGGCGACCGCCTGATCCTGATGCCCGTGCGCGGTGTCGATCACGATGACGTCGACGCCGGCCTGCACGAGGGCCGCCGCCCGGGCGGCCGCGTCACCGGTGACGCCGACCGCCGCGGCGACGCGCAAGCGGCCGTGGGCATCCACTGCGGGCGGGTAGATCGTCGCCCGCACGGCGCTGCGCGCGCTCAGCGAGCCGATGATGCGCCCGTGGTGGCGCACGGCGACAGCCTCGACGCCAGCCGCCTCGATGAGGGCGAACGCCGCGCGCGGCTCGGTGACATCGTCATCATCGATCGAGGGAACGCCTGCGGCGACGAGGTCGCCGACGGCCGAGTCGGGCAGCGCGTGCCGCAGGGCGCTGGCCGGGATGCTGCGCTCAGCAACCCCCTCGGCGTCGACGATCGTCAGCAGAGCACCGGGCGTGTCGGCGGCGAGCGCCCGCGCCGCGGCCACGGTGGTGCCCGGTGCGACGAGCACGAGCGGGTCGAGCAGAGGCGAGGCACCCTTCACGGCGCGTATCTCGGCGTCGAGGAGCTGCGGTGACAGGTCTTGCGGCAGCACCCCGAGCCCGCCCCGTCGGGCGAGCGCGGCGGCCAAGCGCGAACCCGTGACCGACGTCATGTTGGCGGCGACGATGGGGATGCGCAGACCGGTCGGGTCGTCCGCGCGCAGGTCGACTGCCAGCCGGCTGCCCACCGCCGAGTGCTGCGGCATGAGGAACACGTCGCTGTAGGTGAGGTCATGGGCGGGAGGCTCGCGGAAGAATCGCACGAATTAACGCTACTCGCCCCCGTGACAGGCGAAACCGGCGCCCGGGAGCCGTTAAGCTTGTGCGGGCGGTGCCAGCGAGGGCCCCGCCGGTGCCAACCCAATCGATGTGAAGCGAAAGTGGGCGGTCGGCTGTGTCAAGCCAAGTGACCGGAGTCGGCCCTGACGGCAACGCCGCGGGCGAATTCGGAGCCAACGAGTGGCTCGTTGACGAACTGTACGAGCAGTACAAGAACGACAAGAACGCGGTCGACCCGTCGTGGTGGCCCATTCTCGAGAAGTACCACCAGTCGACGACGGCGGCCGCTACGCCGGTCGAGGGCACGGCCGCTCCGGTCGAGCTGCCCGCGGCCCCGGCTCCCTCGCCGTCCGCCGCGGCGTCCGTTCCGTCGGCCGCTGTGCCGGCCACCGGAAGCCAGCCCGTCGCGCGCACCACCTCGATCGCCCCGCAGCCGACGCCCATCCCGGCTCAGGCACCCGCCCCGGCGACCGGCGCCACGACGCTGCCCGTCGATGCCGACGGCGACGGAGAGCTCGACGACGTCGTCACGCCCCTCAAGGGCATGGCCAAGACCCTCGCGACCAACATGGATGCGAGCCTCACGGTGCCCACCGCGACGAGCGTGCGCACCATCCCCGCGAAGCTGATGATCGACAACCGCATCGTCATCAACAACCACCTCAAGCGCGCGCGCGGCGGCAAGGTCAGCTTCACGCACCTCATCGCCTGGGCCATGGTGCGCGCCCTGCGCGAGTTCCCCAGCCAGAACGTCTTCTACGACGAGGTCGACGGCAAGCCCGTCGTCGTCACGCCCGCTCACATCAACCTCGGCATCGCGATCGACCTGCCCAAGCCCGACGGCACGCGCTCGCTCCTCGTGCCCGGCATCAAGAAGTGCGAGGGCATGGGCTTCGGCGACTTCATCGCCGCCTACGAAGACGTCGTCAAGCGCGCTCGCGACAACAAGCTCACCGCCGTCGACTTCCAGGGCAACACGATCTCGCTCACCAACCCCGGCGGAATCGGCACGGTGCACTCGGTGCCGCGGCTCATGAAGGGCCAGGGCGCCATCATCGGCGCCGGAGCGCTCGAGTACCCGGCCGAGTTCCAGGGCATGTCGCAGGCGACCCTCGCCGATCTCGGCATCGGCAAGACCATCACGCTCACGAGCACCTACGACCACCGCGTCATCCAGGGCGCCGGGTCGGGCGAGTTCCTCAAGAAGGTGCACGAGCTGCTCATCGGCGAGCGCCGCTTCTACGAAGACATCTTCGCCGACCTGCGCATCCCCTACGACCCGATCCACTGGGCGCAAGACATCCACGTCGACCTCGCCGACCAGATCAACAAGACGGCGCGGGTTCACGAGCTCATCAACGCCTACCGCGTGCGGGGCCACCTCATGGCCGACGTCGACCCGCTCGAGTACCGCCAGCGCAGCCACCCCGACCTCGACATCTCGAGCCACGGGCTGACCTTCTGGGATCTCGACCGCGAGTTCGTGACCGCCGGCTTCGGCGGTCGCCGCACGATGCTGCTGCGCGAGGTGCTCGGCGTGCTGCGCGACACCTACTGCCGCACCGTGGGCATCGAGTACATGCACATCCAAGAGCCGGAGCAGCGCCGCTGGTTCCAGGAGCGCCTGGAGAAGCCGTACCAGAAGCCGACCCACGACGAGCAGATGCGCATCCTGGGCAAGCTCAACCAGGCAGAGGCCTTCGAGACCTTCCTGCAGACCAAGTACGTCGGCCAGAAGCGCTTCAGCCTCGAGGGCGGCGAGAGCGTCATCCCGCTGCTCGACGAGATCCTCCAGGGCGCCGCCGAGCAGGGCCTCGACGAGGTCGCGATCGGCATGGCGCACCGTGGCCGCCTCAATGTGCTCGCCAACATCGCTGGCAAGACGTACGGCCAGATCTTCCGCGAGTTCGAGGGCACGCAAGACCCCAAGTCGGTGCAGGGCTCGGGCGACGTGAAGTACCACCTCGGCACCGAGGGCGTCTTCACCTCCGCCGCCGGCCAGCAGGTGGGCGTCTACCTCGCCGCGAACCCCTCGCACCTCGAGGCGGTCAACGGTGTGCTCGAGGGCATCGTGCGCGCCAAGCAAGACCGCAAGAACGACGCGGCCTTCAGCACGCTCGCGGTGCTCGTGCACGGCGATGCCGCCATGGCAGGCCAGGGCGTCGTCGTCGAGACGCTGCAGCTGAGCATGCTGCGCGGCTACCGCACCGGTGGCACCATCCACGTCGTCGTCAACAACCAGGTGGGCTTCACGACGCCCCCCGGCGAGGGTCGCACGTCGATCTACTCGACCGACGTCGCCAAGACCATCCAGGCGCCGATCTTCCACGTCAACGGCGACGACCCCGAGGCGGTCGTGCGCGTGGCCGAACTCGCCTTCGCCTACCGGCAGCAGTTCAAGCGCGACGTCGTCATCGACCTGGTCTGCTACCGCCGTCGCGGCCACAACGAGGGCGACGACCCCTCGATGACGCAGCCGCTCATGTACAACCTCATCGAGGCCAAGCGATCGGTGCGCACCCTCTACACCGAGGCTCTCGTCGGCCGCGGCGACATCACCGAGGAGGAGTTCGAAGCAGCGCACCGCGACTTCCAAGACCGCCTCGAGGTCGCTTTCGCCGAGACCCACGCCGCGCAGACGGGCGCGATTCCCGTCGTGACCGGTGGGCCGGCGACCGAGCACGACGACCTGGCCGGCGAGCCCGAGTCGACGGGTGTCGACGTGGCGGTCATCCAGCACATCGGTGACGCGCACGACAATCCGCCCGCCGGGTTCACCGTGCACACCAAGCTGCAGGCGATGCTCAAGAAGCGCGTCGAGATGAGCCGCACCGGCCAGATCGACTGGGGCTTCGGCGAGCTGCTCGCCCTCGGCTCGCTGCTCATGGAGGGCACCCCTGTGCGCATGGCCGGGCAAGACTCGCGCCGCGGCACCTTCGTGCAGCGGCACGCCGTTCTGCACGACCGCGTCAACGGTCAGGAGTGGCTGCCCCTCGCGAACCTGAGCGAGAACCAGGCCCGCTTCTGGATCTACGACTCGCTGCTGAGCGAGTACGCCGCGATGGGCTTCGAATACGGCTACTCGGTCGAGCGCCCCGACGCGCTCGTGCTCTGGGAGGCCCAGTTCGGCGACTTCGCCAACGGCGCCCAGACGATCATCGACGAGTTCATCTCGTCGGCCGAGCAAAAGTGGAACCAGCGCTCGAGCGTCGTGCTGCTGCTGCCGCACGGCTACGAGGGTCAGGGGCCCGACCACTCGTCGGCGCGCATCGAGCGATTCCTGCAGCTCGCGGCGGAGGACAACATGACGATCGCGCGGCCCTCGACGCCCGCCTCGTACTTCCACCTGCTGCGTCGCCAGGCCTACGCCCGCCCGCGCCGCCCGCTCGTCGTCTTCACTCCGAAGGCCATGCTGCGTCTGCGCGGCGCGACGAGCGAGGTCGCCGACTTCACGAGCGGACGCTTCCAGCCCGTGCTCGACGACCCGACGGTGGTGGATGCCGGCGCGGTGCGCCGGGTGCTGCTGCACGCCGGCAAGATCCACTACGACCTCAAGGCCGAGGTCGAGAAGCGCGGATCCGGCGACATCGCCCTCGTGCGCCTCGAGCAGTACCACCCGCTGCCCGAAGCCGAGTTGCGGGCCGTGCTCGGCCGCTACCCGAACGCCGAGATCGTCTGGGTGCAAGACGAGCCCGAGAACCAGGGCGCGTGGCCGTTCCTCGCGCTCGAGGCGCAGAAGCGCGGCATGCCCGCGATGCGCGTCGTCTCGCGCCCGGCCTCGGCGTCGCCGGCGACCGGCTCGAGCAAGCGCAGCGCCCAGGAGCACGCCGACATCATGGATGCCGCGCTGAGCTAGCCGGAAGCG
The DNA here is from genome assembly GCF_051860105.1 of Microcella sp. Lineage (GTDB taxonomy): Bacteria > Actinomycetota > Actinomycetes > Actinomycetales > Microbacteriaceae > Microcella. Next base: position 123,774 of record NZ_JBHYEO010000001.1, on the reverse strand, counting down.
GGGAGCTAGCGGGAAGAGCGGAGCTAGCGGGAGGCGTCGACCTGCGCGATCGATCCGAGGATCATGTCGCGAAGCTCGTCGGGCGCCTTCTCCTGGCACGCCTCCTTGACCTTCGTCGTCAACGTGATGCCGACGAGGTGCTCGGCCGAGCAGTCGTCGCAGTTCGCCAGGTGCTCGCGGATGTCGCTGCACTGCTCGTCGCTGAGCTCGTTGTGCAGGAATTCCTCGAGCTCTTCCTTGGCCTTGTCACAGCCGCAGTCGGTCATCGCGTGCTCCCCTTCGTCGTCGTGGCCTCGACCGCGGCGGTCATACCGCGCTCTCGGGCGTAGTCGGCCAGCAGGTCCCGCAGCAGCCGTCGGCCGCGATGCAGGCGGCTCATGACGGTGCCCACGGGGGTCTTCATGATGTCGGCGATCTCCTGGTAGGCGAAGCCCTCCACGTCGGCGAAGTAGACCGCCAATCGGAAGTCCTCCGGGATCGACTGCAGCGCATCCTTCACCGCGCTCGCCGGCATGCGGTCGATCGCCTCGGCCTCGGCCGAGCGCGTCGTCGTCGACGTCGCCGACTCGGCACCTCCGAGCTGCCAGTCCTCCAGCTCATCGATCGTGCCCTGGTAGGGGTCGCGCTGCTTCTTGCGGTAGACGTTGATGAACGTGTTGGTGAGGATTCGGTAGAGCCAGGCCTTGAGGTTCGTGCCCTGCTCGAACTGCGCGAACGCGGCGAAGGCCTTCACGAAGGTCTCCTGCACCAGGTCGGCCGCGTCGGCCGGATTCTTGGTCATGCGCATCGCAGCGCCGTAGAGCTGGTCCATGAACGGAAGCGCCTGCTCCTGGAAGAGCCTCCGGCGCTCGGCGAGCTCGTCGGCCTGGGTCTGCGCAGCCTCGTTCGGCGTGGTCTCGGTCATCACGCGCGAGTCTAGCGATCGCGTCTGCGCCGTCATCGACGAGGTCGAGGCCGGGGATTCGAGCAGCACCGTCGTCATGGGCACCCTTCTGCGTCAGCCGGGCACCATGCGGTGCCGTTACCCTGATAACCGATGCAGGTCTTCACCTATTCCGGAGCGCGGTTCTCGCCGTATGGCGACGAGGAGCGCCCGGGCGACTCCGATACTCCCGACGCCGCGGGCGACTGGCTCGCCCCCCGCGCCACCGAGCCGCTCGCGGCCCGCGTGAGCCTTCCCGGCTCGAAGAGCCTCACCAATCGCGAGCTCGTGCTCTCGGCCCTCGCCGACTCGCCGTCGCTGCTGAAGCGGCCGCTGCACTCGCGCGACTCGATGCTCATGATCGAGGCCCTTCGCTCGCTCGGGGTGGGCATCGACGAGGTGCCGGGCGATGGCGCCTACGGCCCCGATCTGCGCATCACTCCCCCGGCCGAGCTCGCGGGCAGCACGGCCATCGACTGCGGGCTGGCCGGCACCGTGATGCGCTTCCTGCCCCCCGTGGCCGCGCTCGCTCTCGGGCCGGTCGCGTTCGACGGCGACGAGCACGCGCGCCGGCGACCCATGCGCACGACCGTCGACTCGCTCCGCGCCCTCGGCGTCGACGTCAACGACGATGGTCGCGGCGCTCTGCCCTTCAGTCTGTGGGGCACGGGAGCCGTGCGCGGCGGCGAGATCGCGATCGACGCCTCCGCATCCAGCCAGTTCGTGTCGGGCCTGCTGCTCGCCGCCCCTCGGTTCACCGAGGGGCTCGTGCTGCATCACACGGGCGAGCGCCTGCCCTCGATGCCGCACATCGAGATGACGATAGCCTGTCTCGCCGCGCGCGGTGTGACGGTCGAGACCCCCGAGCCCGGGGTCTGGATCGTGCCGGCCGGGCCCATCGCCGGGCGCGAGCTGGCGATCGAGCCAGATCTGTCGAACGCGGCCCCCTTCCTCGTCGCGGCCATCGTGGCCGGGGGCACGGTGGCGATCGAGGGATGGCCGCGGGCGACCACGCAGGTCGGCGCCGATCTCGAGACGCTGCTGCCGCTCTTCGGGGCGCGCGTTCACCGCGACGGCGAGTCTCTCGTGGTCGACGGCGGGGCCGGACTCCTCGGTGGCGCGAGCCTTCCCGGTGTCGACCTCGACCTCTCGACGGGCGGGGAGCTCGCGCCCGCGCTCGTCGCCCTCACCGCGCTCGCGAGCGGCCCGAGCACGATCACGGGCATCGGTCACCTGCGCGGGCACGAGACCGATCGTCTCGCCGCCCTCGCCGCCGAGATCACGGCGCTCGGCGGTCGCGCGACCGAGCTCGACGAGGGCCTCGCGATCGAGCCGCGCGTGCTTCACGGCGGCCCGTGGCGCGCCTACGACGACCACCGCATGGCCACGGCCGGCGCGATCATCGGGCTCGCCGTCGACGGTGTGCGCGTCGACGACATCGGTTCCACCGGCAAGACCCTGCCGCAGTTCGTCGAGCTGTGGAGCGCGATGCTCGATCAGACCGCCCCGTCGCCGGAGCCGGGACGCCCGTGAGCTGGCTGCCGCCGGACGACGACGACCCGTACGACGCGTACGACGACGAGTCGCTCGTGCGGTCGCGGCCCAACCCGAAGGCCAACCGCCCTCGATCGAAGCAGCGCCCCGCACACGATGACGCCGTGCCCGGCCGGGTCGTGACGGTCGACCGGGGTCGTTACCTCTGCCTCGTCGACGAGGGCGGGCCCGATGAGCGCGAAGTGATCTCGACGCGGGCGCGCGAACTGCGCACGAGCGCGATCGTCACGGGCGACGAGGTCGATCTCGTGGGCGACGCGAGCGGGGCGGAGGGGTCGCTCGCCCGGATCGTGCGCATCCACGACCGCCGCACCCTCCTGCGCCGCAGCGCGGACGACACCGACGCCGTGGAGCGCATCATCGTGGCCAACGCCGACCAGCTGCTCATCGTCGTGGCGGCCGCCAACCCCGAACCACGCCCGCGCCTCGTCGATCGCTATCTCGTCGCCGCGTTCGACGCCGGCATTGAGCCCCTGCTCGTCATGACGAAGACCGACGTGGCCGACCCGGGGCCGTTCCTGGCGCAGTTCCGCGGGCTCGACCTGCGGGTCGTCACGAGCCGGTCGGACGCCCCGCCCGTCGACGAGCTGCTCGCCCTGCTGCGCGACCGCACGACGGTCGCCGTCGGCCACTCGGGCGTCGGCAAGTCGACCCTCGTCAACGCCCTGGTGCCGCACGCGCGACGCGCGACCGGCGTCGTGAATGCCGTGACTGGCCGTGGTCGGCACACCTCGTCATCGACGGTCTCGCTGCGGCTGCCCGGCGGCGGCTGGATCATCGACACCCCCGGGGTGCGCTCGTTCGGGCTCGGGCACGTCGACCCCGACAACATCCTGCGCTCGTTCGGCGACCTGGCCGAGATCGGGGCGAGCTGCCCGCGCGGCTGCACGCACCTGCCCGACGCTCCCGACTGCGAGCTCGTCGATCGGGCCGCCGCTGGCGAGCTCGGCGAGTTCGGTGCCGAGCGGCTCGACTCGCTCCAGCGTCTGCTCACCACGCTCATGACCCCGAGCGGACGCACGGTCGCCGATACGCTGAAGCCGTGACCACCGCACCCACCCCGCCCTCCCTGGCCGACGACCTCGCCCTCGCCCTCGAGCTCGCCGATCGCGCGGATGCCGTCTCGATCGATCGGTTCCGCGCGGTCGATCTGCGGGTCACGACGAAACCCGACCGCACCCCCGTGACGGATGCGGATCAGACCGTCGAGCGCGCCATCCGCGACCGGCTCACCGCTGAGCGCCCCACCGACGGCATCCTCGGCGAGGAGTACGGCACGGCCGCAGGTACCGGAGCGGGTGCGCACCGGCAATGGATCATCGACCCGATCGACGGCACGGCGAACTTCTTGCGGGGCGTGCCGATCTGGGGCACGCTCATCGCGCTCGCGATCGACGGCGAACCCGTCGTCGGTGTCGTGAGCGCTCCGGCGCTCGGTCAGCGCTGGTGGGCCGCTCGCGGGCTCGGCGCCCATACGGCGCAGCAGGGCTGCCCCGCGCGTCGGATCACCGTCAGCGGGGTGGCCGAGCTCGCCGACGCCTCGCTCAGCTACAACAGCCTGCCGGGCTGGGATCAAGCGGGGCGGCTGCAGCCGATCATCGAGCTCACCCGCTCCGTCTGGCGCGCACGCGCGATCGGCGACATGTGGTCGTACATGCTCGTCGCCGAGGGCGCGATCGACATCGCCGGCGAGTTCGACCTGCAGCCCTACGACATGGCGGCCCTGCAACCGATCGTCGAGGAGGCTGGCGGGCGCTTCACGTCGGTCGACGGGGACGCGGGCCCGTGGCACGGCAGCGCTCTCGCCACCAACGGGCTCCTGCACGAAGAGGTGTTGCAGCGACTGAAGGCTGAGTAGGCTCACTGACGAGCGCTCCTCGCAGCAACGACGGCGCCCGACCTCACCTCCACCCCGAGTCGAAAAGAGCCCCCTGTGACCAACACCACTTCCGCGCCCTGGACGCGCGCTCTCGCCATCGTGGCACTCTCCGCAGCCGGCCTCGCCCTGAGCGGCTGCAGCCTCCTGCCCTCGTTCACCGGCGGCGGCACCGCCACCCGCGATGACAGCGGCGAGGTCGTCGAGGGCAACGACGACACCGACGTCTTCACGCTGCAGGTCGGGGACTGCCTCAACGACGCGACCGCTGCCGAGACCGTCGAGACCATCCCGACCGTGCCGTGCTCCGAGCCCCACGACAGCGAGATCTACGCCTCCGTGATCATGGAGGGCGACACCTTCCCGGGCACCGACGCGGTCATCGCCGAGGCCGACGCCGCGTGCCTCGACGCCTTCGCGGGCTTCGTGGGTCTCGAGTACGCCGACTCGATCTACTACTACAGCTACTACTTCCCGACCGAGGGCAGCTGGGAGGGCGGCGACCGCGAGATCCTCTGCACGATCTATGACGAGGCCGGCCAGGTCACCGGTTCGCTGCAGAACATCGGCCGCTGATCATCGCACCCGTGAGCACCACGCCGCGGCGACGGCCGACGATCGCGCTTCTCGCGAGCGCGGGGGTCGCCGCCGCGCGCCCGGGCTGCCCAGCGCGGGGGCCCGGCGCGCCCCCTGGCGCGC
>NZ_JBHYEO010000001.1:107114-118713 GCF_051860105.1 Microcella sp. | reverse complement strand
ATCCCCCCCCGTCGACCCCGGCCCGGCCCCCGCCCGACCATCTGGATTGGCGATATCTCGTTGTGCCCCGCGGCGCTCTCGGGATGCACAGCGCTCGGGCCCTTCGCGCCCGATGACGCGCCCGTGCGCGATGACGAGGGCCGCATCATCGAGGCCAACGAGCAGACCGACGCGTTCGCCCTGCAGGTGGGCGACTGCCTCGACGATGCCACGGCGACCGGCGAGGTGGAGACCGTGCCGACCGTGCCCTGCGACGAGCCGCACGACAGCGAGATCTACTCCTCGCACCAGCTGGGTCAATCGGGGTATCCAGGAGTCGACGTCGTCATCGAGCAGGCCGAGTCGCTGTGCCTGCCGGCGTTCGAGCAGTTCGTCGGTGAGCCCTACCTCGAGTCGCGCTTCGACTTCAGCTACTACTACCCGACCGAGGAGAGCTGGGCGAACGGCGACCGCGAAGTGCTCTGCGTGATCTACGACCCCGAAGGGCCCGTCACCGGTTCGCTCGCCGGTATCACCGACTAGCGGTCGCGCTCGGCCTGCAGCTCGATGACGGCCTTGCCCCGGGTCTGCTGGCGCGCGAGCCGGCCGATGGCCTCGGCCGCACGCTCGAGGGGCACAACCTCGTCGATCGGCGCGCGCAGGCTGCCCGACGCGAGCATCTCGAGCAGGATTCCGAGGTCGTCGCCGCTCTCGCGCTGCATCACCGCGGTGAGGCGATGGCGCACCCACGGGTTGAGCAGCAGAGCCCGCAGCTGGCGGTCGGCACCGCGCAGCAGCGGACCGCCCGACTTGTCGGCGCCCACGATCACGAGCGTGCCGCGCTCTGCCAGGGCGCGGCGCAGCACGTGCAGCGCCCGACCGTCGGCCGCTTCGATGATGACGTCGAAACGACCCCACTCGCGCGGCTCGCTCGTCACGCGGTAGTCGATCACCCGCTCGGCGCCGATCGATCGCACGAACTCGGCCTTCGCGGCGCTCGCGATGCCGGTGACCCGAGCACCCTGGGCGACGGCGAGCTGCGTCATGAACGATCCGACCCCGCCCCCCGCGCCGATGATGAGCACGCGCTGGCTCCCCTGCACCCGAGCGCTGTCGCGCACGGCCTGAAGAGCGGTGCCCGCCGAGATCGGCAGCGTCGCAGCATCCGTCATCGAGACCCCGTCAGGGATGCGCGCGATCTTGGCCGGCGACGCCACGACGAGTTCCGCGAACGCGGCGGGCGCCGAGCCGGCGACCCGGTCGCCGACGGCGAAGCCGCTCACCTCACTGCCGACCGCCTCGATGACCCCGGCGAAGGCGAGCCCGATGATCGGCTGCCGGAGAGTGCGGAGACCCAGCGCCAGACGTACCGCATACGGATCGCCCTTCATGAGGTGCACGGTGCCCGAGTCGGGGCTGGCCGCGAACACGCGAACGAGCACCTGCTCGGGGCCCGGGCTCGGCACGGGCATCCGGTCGATGCTCAGAACCTCGGGTCCGCCATAGCCGTGCTGAACGATCGCGGTCATGGTGGCGGTGGTGGGGGTGGTGGTGGTCATGATGAGACTCCGGTCGTCGTGGTGGTCGTGGTAGGGGTGGCGGGATAGCTGAAGGCCTCGTCGAGCCGCACGCCCAGGGCGTGCGCGATCTGGAAGGCAACCTCGAGCGAGGGCGAGTACTTTCCCTGCTCGATGGCGATGATGGTCTGGCGGGTGACGCCGACGCGCTCGGCGAGCTCGGCCTGCGTGAGCTCACCAGCAGCGAATCGCAGGGCGCGGATGCTGTTGGTCACGCGGGTGGGCTTCACCATGCGGGAACACCCCCGCGGTAGAGGGCGATCTTCGTGATGGTCTCCAGAAACGCCGAGAAGAAGAATCCGAGATAGAGCACGTGGGCGATCCAGAACGGGTCGAGCTCGAGCATCGCGAAGACGAGCGCCGCCAGGGCGGCGGCGATGAGGACGCCGCGCGAGGTGAACTCAGCGCGCGCCTTGATCTGCTTGTCGCGGATGTCGGTGCCGTGCCCGTCTTTGCCGGTCGTGATCGCCGCGATGATCGACACGATGATCATCGCCACGACCCCGGCGCCGAGGCTCCACAGCATGGCGTCGACGTAGGGCGTCTCGGGCATGGGGGTCACCGCCGCACGCGAGAGCAGCACCGTGAGGTAGACACTGATGTGCACGATCGCGACGATGAGACCCGCCCACGCGATCTTCTCTTCGTAGGCCATGTCGTTGTCGGCCATGACGGCCTCCCTTCGAGTCATGTCAAGAATGCTTGACACGTCTGAAGGTAAAGCATCGATTACATCATGTCAAGTTTTCTTGACTTACCCGGGTCGGCATCGGCGCAATCGGCCGTCGCGGCTGCAGCACCGCCGCGGCGAGCCCCGCGAGCATGATCGCGCCGCCGATGAACTCGGTGGCGGTCGGCACTTCGCCCTGCACGAGCCACGCGGCGAGGATGCCCACGACGGGCACGAGCAGCGTGAACGGCACGACGGCGCTCGTCGGGTAGCGCGCGAGCAGCGAGTTCCAGATGCCGTACCCGATGAGACTCGCGAACACCGCCGTGTACACCGTGCTGAGAACAGCCACCCACGAGAGGGTCGTCAGCGCCTGCCACACCACCGGCGGCGAATCGACGATGAGCGACAGGGCGAGGGCCGGCAGAGGCACGACGAGCCCCGACCACACCACGAGCGACAGACCCGAGCTGGCCTGCGCTCGACGCGCGAGCACGTTGCCGATCGCCCAGGCCAGCGCCGCCGCGAGCGTCACGACGAGCGGCAGCCAGGGTGCCGACTGGGAGTGGCCGACGACGACGAGGGAGAGACCGAGCATCCCGATCGCGATGCCGATCAGTTGACGTCGCGTGGGCCGCTCGCGCAGCACGAGTGCCGCGACGACGATCGAGAACATGACCTGCGTCTGCAGGAGCAGCGAGGCGAGACCCGGGGGCATGCCGAGCGCGAGCGCGAGGTAGAGCAGGGCGAACTGGCCGAGGCTCAAGAATCCGCCGACCATCAGCAGCTGCCGCCAGCCGATGCCGGGCGGCTTCAGGAAGAAGACCGCCGGCAGGCACACCACGATGAAGCGCAGCGCGAGGAAGAGCAGCGGAGGAACATCCTCTTGCCCGGCGTCGATGACGACGAAGTTCGCGCCCCAGATGACGACGACGAGCAGTGCGAGCAGCGAATGCCGCAGGCTCACCGCTGGTCGACGATGTCTTTGCCGAGCGGCAGCAGCGCCACCGGCACCATCTTCAGGTTCGCCCACGCGAACGGGATGCCGATGATCGTGACCGCGAGGGCGACAGCCGAGGTCACGTGCGCGATCGCCAGCCACCAGCCGGCCAGCAGCACCCAGATGATGTTGCCGAGAACCGACCACACCCCGGCGCTCGGCTTGTCGACCACCGTCTTGCCGAACGGCCAGAGCGAGTAGACCCCGATGCGCCATGCCGCGATGCCCCACGGAATCGTGACGATGAGCACGAACATGATGAGCGCCGCGAGGGCGTAGGCCAGGAACAGCCAGAAGCCCGAGAGAACGAGCCAGATGACGTTGAGCAGAGTGCGCATGGGTTCAGTCTGGCGGGTTGCGGGCCGCGACGCGACTCGAGCGCTACAGCGACAGGGTGGGGTTAGCGACGCGCACCGCGTCGAGCGCCGAGCCCGCGATGGCGCCGGTGAGCGCGATTCCGGTGCCCTGGCACACGATCATCACGTCGCCCGTGAACAGGTAGGTCGCACCGACCACCGAGACGGCACCGTCGAACTCTGTGTCGAAACCGCTCACAGTGCCCATCGTGACCGAGGTGAACCCCGCCGCCGCGAGCCCTGCCTGCACCGCGGCACGGGTGTCGGCGGTGACCGACGCGACGGCGAGCGAGAACGAGCCGTCGGAGTTCGGCACCGCCCAGTTGCACCCGCGGAAGACCTCTGCGCTCGTGAGGGCTTCCGGCGCGCCCGCGACCTCGATACGGAAGGAGTACTCGGCAGCAGTGAGCTCGCCGAAGAACTCGGTCGACTCCGAGAACTGAGCCTTCGCGAACGCGAGGGGCACCATCGTCTCGCAGCCCGGGATCGTCAGGGGTTCGACGATCGGCTCAGCCGACGGCTCGCTCGAGGGAATCGGCGACCCGGTGGACGACGTCGAGGGCTCGGCCGTCGGCGACGGCGTGCTCGAGCCGTCGGCGCAGCCGGACAACAGCGCTGACAGAACCACGACGCTCATGACCACCCGAATGCGCATGCCGACGCCTCTCTCCTGTTGCGCACGACGATATACCCCGGGCTGACACCCGCACAGAGTCTTCCTCGGCGGTGTCAGGAGGCGTCTCTCAACAGTGCGTGACAGCGACCAGTGGTGGAGATGGGGGGAATTGAACCCCCGTCCATCGCTGTGAGCCGGAGCCTTCTACGGGCGTAGTCTGCTGAATCGTTCTGCTCGGCTCCGACCTTTGTTGCAGACCCCTAGGTCGACGAGCCCAGCCTCAGTTCACGTCCCACGTGCACCTGAGACGCAGGCACGCAGCAAGTCTCCTTCATGACGCCAGTGATCGGGTCGGAGACGCACCCGGACTGACGGACTATCTACTCTGCCTTAGGCGGCGAGAGCGAAGTCGGTGCGCTTAGCATTGGCACCTGTTGTTTGCAGAGATCGTTAACGAGATAACCCTGCATCCTCGACCCGCTTCTCACCGTTTCGCAGGCGATGTCGAAACCGATCATCCCCTCGGTCACTCGCGCGTTCTACCCGACGGATCGGGAGCCTGCACGAGCGGGTCGCTGTCACGCACTGTGGAGTTGTGGGGGCCGGAGCACGAAGCCCGGCGGTCAGACGCCGTTCGCGGCGTAGCCCTACAGTATACGTCACCGCTGACAGGAGGCCCAGTATGACCCCCCTCACCCTCACCGTGCAGGGCGCCGCCCGCATCGAGCTCGAGCCCGAGCGCGCCCTCGTGCGCTTCACGATCGGAGCCGATGGCCCGGAGCGCGCGCCGGTCGTCGCGGCTGTCACGGCATCCCTGACCGCCGTCGGCGCCATGCTCGGCGACCGCCACGATGCCGAGACGGGACCGGTGCTCGCGTGGTCGGCCGATCAGGTGTCGGTCACCAGCCAGCGCCCCTGGACGAACGACGGCAGCCAGGCACCGCTGGTGCACCGGGCGAGCGCCACGGGCCGGGCGACGCTCACCGCCGACCCCGCCGCGGTGGCCGACCTCGTCGACGCTCTCGCCGCGCACGACACGGTCACGATCGACACCCTCGAGTGGTCGCTGACGGATGCCCGGCTCGCCGCGGCCCGCGCCGAGGCCCGCACGCTCGCGGTGGGCGACGCTCTCGGCGCCGCGCAAGTGCTCGCGGCAGCGGTCGGTCGGTCGGAGGTCATGGCGGTCGCCCTCGCCGACCCCGGAATGCTCGACGGCTCGACCCCCGGCCCCCGCCCGATGCCGCGCGTCGAGAAGGCCATGGCGATGGCGATGGACTCTGGCGGTGCGGGCTTCTCGCTGCGCCCCCAGCCGATCGTCATCGAGGTCGCGGTCGACGCTCGGTTCAGCGCCTGAGCCGGTGGTGCGCGGCGGACCGCGCAGGCGGCGCTAGTCGCCGAGGCGGTTGCGCGTGCGCATGGCGCGGTCGGCCTCGCGCTTGTCTTGCCGCTCGCGCAGCGCGTGCCGCTTGTCGTACTCCTTCTTGCCCTTCGCCACGGCGAGCTCGACCTTCGCCCGCCCGTCGCTGAAGTAGATGCGCAGGGGAACCAGGGTGTAGCCGCCTTCTTTCACCTTCTGGCTGATCTTGATGATCTGAGCCTTGTGCAGCAGCATCTTGCGCTTGCGCCGCGGCGGGTGGTTGGTCCAGGTTCCCTGCGTGTATTCGGGGATGTGCACGGCGTCGAGCCAGGCCTCACCGCCGTCGATGAAGCCGTAGCCGTCGACGAGGCTCGCGCGGCCCATGCGCAACGACTTGACCTCGGTGCCGCTCAGCACAAGGCCAGCCTCGTAGGTGTCTTCGATCGTGTAGTCGTGCCGCGCCTTGCGGTTGGTCGCGACGACCTTCTCGCCCTTCTCCTTCGGCACGGTTCACCTCCTGCTACGGCCTGCGGATGCTGCACTCATCTCGAGCACAGCCCTCCAGCATACCGGCGGCGGTCGCGAGGGCTAGACGCGCAGGTAGCGGGTGATCGCGACGTTGGCCGAGAGCGCGGCAAGCAGGGCCCCCGCACCGAGCAGCACGGGCACGACGAGCAGGGCATCCGACAGGCCGACGAACGAGGTCAGCGGCAGGGTCTGCGCAAGGTATCCCTGCACGAAGAACTGCACGATGCCGACGACGGCGAGCCCCGCGAGCACCGAGCCGAGCAGCGCCGCCACCACGCCCTCGATGATGAACGGCGTCTGGATGAAGCGGTTGGATGCGCCGACGAGACGCATGATGCCGATCTCGCGGCGGCGCGAGAACGCGCTGAGCCGGATGGTCGTGGCGATGAGCAGCGCGGCGGCGACGAGCATGAGCGCGGCGATGCCGATGGCAGTGAGGCTCGAGGCGTTGAGGATGTCGAAGATCTGGTCGAGGTAGCTGCGCTGGTCGACGATGCTCTCGACCCCGGCGAGCCCGCCGAGCGCATCGTCGAGGATCGCGCTCTGCGTCGGGTCGATCAGGTTGACCCAGAACGCCTCGGGCAGAAGCTCGGGAGTGATGAGATCGGCCACCGCGTCGCCGGCGAACTGCTCCTGGAAGTTCGCGTACGCCTGCTCCTGCGTCTCGAAGTAGAACGTGTCGATGAAGGGCGCGAGCGTCTCACCCTCGAGCTGCGCCTGCACGAGCGCCACCTGGTCAGGCGTCGCCGCCTGCTGGTCGCAGCCGCCGACCGTCGAGAACTCGGTGCACATGTAGACGGCGACCTGGGCGCGGTCGAACCAGTACGACTTCATCTGGGTGATCTGCATCTGCAGCAGGATCGCCGCGCCGACGAAGGTCAAGGAGATGAAGGTCACGAGCACGACCGAGATGACCATGCTGAGGTTGCGACGCAGGCCCTGACCGACCTCACTGAGCACCAGACCGAGCCTCATCGGCGGTCTCCCGCGCTCGTCGGGGCCGGGGAGGGTGCCGCGGAGGGTGCCATGCCGAAGCCCTGGCTGACGATGGGTGTCGCCTGCGTCTTGTAGCCGCCGCCGCGCTCGTCGCGCACGATGCGGCCGCCGATGACCTCGATGACGCGGCGCTGCAGGCGGTCGACGATGCCGGCGTCGTGCGTGGCCATGATCACGGTCGTGCCGTTGGCGTTGATGCGCTCGAGCAGTGCCATGATGCCCGCGCTCGTCTCGGGGTCGAGATTGCCCGTCGGCTCGTCGGCGAGCATGATCGCGGGCTTGTTGACGACGGCGCGCGCGATCGCGACGCGCTGCTGCTCGCCGCCCGAGAGCTCGTGCGGGAACCGCTGCGCCTTGCCGTCGAGGCCGACGGTCTGCAGCGCATCCGGAACCGCCTCATGGATGAAGCCCTTGCTCTTGCCGATGACCTGCAGCGTGAAGGCGACGTTGTCGAACACGGTCTTGTTCGGCAGCAAGCGGAAGTCTTGGAAGACGACGCCGAGATTGCGGCGGAAGTAGGGCACCTTTCGGCTCGAGATGCGGCCGAGGTCTTGCCCGAGCACGTGGATGGCGCCGCTCGAGGGGCGTTCCTCTTTCAGCACGAGGCGCAGGAAGGTCGACTTGCCCGAGCCCGACGCGCCCACCAGGAACACGAACTCTCCGCTGAGGATCTCGAGGCTGACGCTGTTGAGCGCCGGCCGCGCGGTTCCGCGGTAGACCTTGGTGACTTCGTCGAATCGGATCATCGAGGGTCAGCGTAAGCGGGGAACGCACGGGCGCCCGGGTGCGACACCCGCGAGCGCGCGGTTCTCAGGCCTCGCTTAGTCGACAGCGTCCTCCGGCTGCGTGATGCCGATGACCGTGCCCTCGAGGTCGCGGAACGACGCGTACCGGCCCCAGCCATCGACCGCCTCGACCTCCGCGGCGATCTCACCCCCGGCATCCACCGCCCGCGCGAGCACGGCCTCGACGTCGTCGACCGTGAGGTAGAGCCGCAGGCCCTCGCCGCTCGGCTGGTAGTCGTCGCCCTCGGTCAGCGCGAGACCCGGCTCGGCGGGGTCGTCGGTCGGGAAGAACACCATGCGCTGCCCGTCGACCTCGGAGATCTCGAGCTCGACGTCGAAGACACGGGCGTAGAACGCGAGCGCCTGCTCGAGGCGACGAGAGGGGATCTCGACGATGTTGATGCTCACCATGGCGAGCACTCTACGGGCGTGGTGCGGGTTAGTCGACGGGCTTTTGCTTGCGCCACTTGATGCCCGCGGCGATGAAGCCGTCGAGGTCGCCGTCGAACACCGACGAGGGGTTGTTGACCTCGTGCTCGGTGCGCAGGTCTTTCACCATCTGGTACGGCGCGAGAACGTACGAGCGCATCTGGTCGCCCCAGCTCGCCGTGATGGTGCCGGCGAGCTCCTTCTTCGTCGCCGCCTCCTGCTCTTTCTGCATGATAAGCAGGCGCGACTGCAGCACGCGCATGGCGGCCGCGCGGTTCTGGATCTGGCTCTTCTCGTTCTGCATCGACACGACGAGGCCGGTCGGCAGGTGGGTGATGCGCACGGCCGAGTCGGTGGTGTTGACCGACTGCCCCCCCGGGCCGGAGGAGCGGAAGACATCGACGCGGATGTCCGACTCGGGCACCTCGATCTCCGCGCTCTCCTCGAGTAGGGGGATAACTTCGACCGCGGCGAAGCTGGTCTGCCGCTTGCCCGCGGCGCCGAAGGGCGACATGCGCACGAGGCGGTGGGTTCCCGCCTCGACGCTGAGGATGCCGAAGGCGTGGGGCGCATCCACCTCGAAGGTCGCGCTCTTGATGCCCGCCTCTTCTGCGTATGAGATGTCCATGACCGTCGTCGGGTACTTGTGCTGCTCGGCCCAGCGCAAGTACATGCGCAGCAGCATGTCGGCGAAGTCGGCGGCATCGACGCCGCCCGCCCCAGCGCGGATCGTGACGACCGCGGGGCGCGCGTCGTACTCGCCGTCGAGCAGCGTCTGCACCTCCATGTCGGCGAGCGCCTTCTCGATGGCGTCGAGCTCGCTCGCCGCCTCGGCGGCCGCGTCGGCGTCGTCGGCCTCGCGCGCCATCTCGATGAGCACGTCGAGGTCGTCGAGCTTGGCCTGCAGCTCGGTGATGCGCTTGAGCTCGCTCTGGCGGTGGCTAAGGGCACTCGTGACCTTCTGCGCGTTCGCCGTGTCGTCCCACAGATCGGGGGCACCGGCCTGCTCGTTGAGCGCGGCGATGTCGGCCTCGAGGCGCTCGACGTCGACGACGGCACGGATGTCGGCGAAGGTGCTGCGGGCGGCGGCGATGCGCTCGGTGAAGTCCAGATCGATCATGTCGAGACCCAGCCTACCGGCGGGCGCGTAGCATGATCGGCGAGATGACCGCCCCCGAACCCGCCTTCCGCTGGCGGTCGATCATCGCCCCGGCCCTGCTGCCGACGTTGCTCTTCACGATCGGCGAGGGCGCGATCATCCCCCTCGTCCCCTCGCTCGCCGCCCAGGTCGGCGCCGATCTCGCCGTCGCCGGGCTCGTCGCCGCGCTGCTGCTCGTCGGGCAGCTGATCGGCGACCTGCCCGCAGGGTGGATCGTCGCCCGGGTCGGCGAACGGGCCGCCATGCTCGGCGCGCTCGGCGCCGCCGGCCTCGGCATCGCGATCGCCGCGCTCGCGCCGACCGTCGCGCTGCTCGGCCTCGGCATGCTCGTGCTCGGGGCCTCGGCCGCCGTGTTCGCCCTGGCACGCCACGCGCTGCTGACGACGGCCGTGCCCGCGGCGTACCGGGCCCGTGCGCTCTCGACGCTCGGCGGCGTCTACCGGCTCGGGCTCATGATCGGCCCCTTCCTCGGCGCGACGATCATCACCGTCACCGGCGAGACGGGCGCGGTCTACTGGCTCGCGATCGGCGCGCTCGTCGGCGTCGCCGCGAGCCTCGTGCTGCTGCCCGACCCCGAAGGGCTGCTGCTGCGTGATCGCGATGTCGAGCGCGCGCCCGTGAGCCCGCTCGACGTGCTGCGCACGATCGGCGCCCGGCGCGACGTGCTCGCACGGCTCGGTCTCGCCGCACTCACCGTGTCTGCCCTGCGAGCCAGCCGACAGGTGCTGCTTCCGCTGTGGGCCGTGAGCATCGGGCTCGGCGATGCGCAGACCGCGACGATCATCGGCGCGACCGCCGCGGTCGACTTCGCGCTGTTCTACCTGGGCGGTTGGCTCATGGACCGCTTCGGCCGCCTCTACACCGCGGTGCCCTCGACCCTCGGGCTCGGCCTCGGCTTCATCGTGCTCGCACTCTCGGCGAGCGCCGACGACCCGGTGGCGTGGTTCATCGGTGTCGCGATCGGGCTCGCCCTCGCGAACGGCATCGGCGCCGGCATCTTGATGACGATGGGCAGCGACCTCGCCGGCCGCACCGATCCGGCACTCTTCCTGGGCGCCTGGCGATTGATCCTGGATGCCGGCGGAGCCGGGGCTCCCCTGCTGCTCGCCGGGCTCACCGCCGCGTTCTCGCTCGCCGTGGGCGCGGGTGTTCTGGGAGCGCTCGGGCTCGCGGGCGCCGGCATGCTCGCGTGGATGATCCCGCGCCACCTGCCCCGCGACCGGTGACCCGGGTGTCGCGCGCTACGCTGTGGCGGTCGGCAGACCCTGGAACGCGCTCGACGGAAGGTCTTTCTCGTCGGCGCGCACAGCATCCAGGATGCGCGTGACGACGGCGGCGGGCGCGTAGCCGACGGGGAACGCCGGACGCTCTCCCGCGAGCGGGTGCTTCGACAGCTCGGTCTCGGTGTGGCCGGGGCGCGCATCGAGCACGCGGATGCCCGCACGGCGCAGTTCGCGCGCGGCGACCTGATGCGCCGCGGCCTGAGCCGACTTGACCGCGCTGTAGGCGCCGATGCCGGCCGTGGGGGTCTCGGCGACGACGCCGCTGATCGAGACGACGAAGGGCGAGCCGCCCGCGGCGGCGCTCTCGGCGAGGGCCGGCGCGGCGGCGCGCAGCACGCGCATTGGGGCGAGCACGTTGATGGCCCACAGGGCTTCGAGCGTCTCGTCGCTCGTGTCGACGAGTGGCCCGAACGCGACGGCGCCCGAGGCGACGATGACGCCGTCGAGCCGGCCGTGCGCGTTCTTCGCCGCAGCGACGACCTTCTCGGCCTCCCCAGCGTCGGTGAGGTCGGCGGGGATGAGCGCGGCGCCCTCGATGTCGAGGTCGTCGAGCGCGAGCATCGAGCGCCCGGTGAGCGTCAGCCGGGCGCCGGAGGCGGCGAGCTGGCGGGCGAACTCGCGGCCGAGGCCGCCGGTCGCTCCGAGGACGATGATGGAGGCACCCGCAAGATCGGTCATGCGGCCAACGCTACGGGCGCTCTCTGGGAGCATGCAGAGCGCGCTCAGGCCACGTGGCGCTCGTGCTCAGGCGCGATCGGCGTACTGCCGAACCTGCAGCGCGAAAGCGGCGCCCACCTCGTGCGCCTGCTCGCGGTAGAGCCGCCAGTTCTCGTGGCTCAAGCGCTCCTGCTCGATCGGGTCGAC
>NZ_JBHYEO010000001.1:4099-107104 GCF_051860105.1 Microcella sp. | reverse complement strand
CCTCGCGCTCGTAGACCTTGCGCCCGCCGGCGATCCACGCGAGTTGCGTGGCGAGCCCCACCTCGAGGTGGAACTGCAGGCCCCACGCCGCATCGCCCACGCGGTAGGCCTCGATGATGCCGTCGGTCTCGCCGAGCAGCACGGCGCCCTCCGGCAGCTCGTAGCTGTCGAAGTGGTAGTGGAACACCTCCACCTCGTCGACCCCGCTCGCAGCCCGAGCGGCCGAGGCGACCAGCGGCGCGAGCACGGGGTCGCTCGCGGCCTCCTCGGTGAGGCGCACGCTCGTCCAGCCGAGCTCGGGCACGGGCGAGGGTTTGAACGAGGCTCCCGCGGCGGCGGCGAGCAGCTGTGAGCCGAAGCACAGACCGAGCACGGGCATCCCCGTCTCGAGGGCGTGCTCGAGCACGCGCTTCTCGTGCGTCATCCAGGGATGCTTCGGCTCATCGGGCACGCCTGCGTAGGCGCCGAGCGAGACGATACCGCTGAACCGGTCGAAAGCATCCAGCGCCGGCGCACCCTCGGGGTCGCGCTCGACATCCCACGTCACGATGCGCAGGCCGGCCTCGGCGAGCGGCGCAGCGAGCTCGTTGAGGTTGTCATCGACGTCGTGCAGCACGACGAGCACTTCGGGATGCGCGGCGCTCACGCGGGCTGGCCCTGCATGGCGCGGATGTAGTCGCGAATGGTCGGCACGCCCTCGAGCTTGTCACGGAAGAACGTGTTGACGAGGTTGATCACCCGGTTCTGCGCCGCCTCGACATCGCTCGTGCGGCGCTCGCCCGCCGATTGGTCTTCGAGCGTGCGCCGCAGGCTCAGCAGAGCGCTGACGATCTCGGCCTCTTCATCGCCGTCGAGCATCTGGATGACCTGCAGCATGAGCGCATCGGCCTGGTCGCGCACCGCATCGATCGGGATGGTCGTGCCGGGCTGCGTGGCGTTGTCGAGCGTCGAGATGAGCGACCACACCTGGTACAGGATCGTCGCCGGCTCGTCGAAGAGCTCGCGCACGTAGGCCGCATCGAGGTGCCGGCCCGAGAGCCGGAAGATGTTGTACATGCGCTTGGCGGCCTTGCCGTAGTTCACCTGCTTGGTGAGGTACTTGCGCACCTCCTCCTCGAGCCGCTCGACGTACTCGTCGAGCGCGTCGTCGCTGACGTGCTGAACGACCTTGGTGAAGGTCGGTAGATCATCGGCCTCGAGGTAGACCTCTTGAAAGTAGGCGTCGAGGTAGCCGTCGAGCGGCACGATCTCGCCATCGGGGGCCTCCCACGTCACGTCGATGACGTTGCTCGCGTTCGAGAGCGACTTGCGCTGCGGGTCGGTGACGACCCAGTCGAGCTTGCACCAGCCCGGGTCGAGGGCGGCCTCGTACCAGGTGAGGGTCTGCACGCTGCCGTCGGCGAGCGTCAGCTCGATGCGCTCGGCCTCGATCTCGGCGGGAGTCCAGGTGATCGGACTGCCGTGCTTGCGCGGCTGACCGCCGTGCTCGCAGTCGACCGGGTAGCTGCCGAGCTTGCCCTCGAGGAACTGGAAGGCGTCGCCCGTGGCCGTGCGCCGCGCGGCCGTGCGCATGAGGTCGGCCATGATGCGGCACGCCTCCTCGCGCGTGGCGGCCTTGATGTTGAGGCGCTGGAAGTAGTCGCAGTCGCCCGGGAACGACTGGATCTTCGACTGCGCGGCCGAGCCGCTGAGCGCGAGGGCGCTCTCGGCGATCTCGGGCGGTCCCGTCACCTCGACCACCTGACCGATGCGCCGGAAGCGCTCGAGATCGCGGGGCGTGAAGTCGAGCATGCTCACGCGGTGCCCGAAGGTGCCGCTCTCGTGCGTGACGATGTGATCGTCGCTCGCGGCATCGGCGGCGATCGCGGCGAGCCACTGCAACGCTGCTTCCTCATCGAGCTGCACGCCCAGGCGGGCGGCCGACTCGCGGATGCGCGCGATGTCGTCGTCGGCGGCGGGCTGATCGGTCTCGAGCGTCATCGCGGGCCTCCCGGGGGTGAGGTGGGTGTCAGACGCGCGCAGCGAGCTCGTCGCGAACGGCCCGGAACAGGGCCGCCTGATCGCGCGCATCGTCGAGTGCATTATGCGTCAGGGTGATGCTCAGCCCATAGCGTTCGGCGACGAAGTTCATGCTCGTGCCCGCCCAACTCGAGCCCGTGACTCCGAGGTAGAAGGCCTTGATGTCGAGCGCCGAGTGGCCGAACGGGTTGCGGCCGAGGTAGCGGTGGAAGTAGTCGGAGACGAACATCCAGTCGAAGACGGCGTTGAAGCCGACCATGACGGGCCGGTGCCCGGCTGGCGTGACGGCCTCGACCCAGTCGGCGAACCGCTGCATCGCGACGGCGGGGGCGGTTCCGGATGCTCGCAACCCGTCGAGCGTGAAGCCCCCGACGCTCATCGCCGAGTCGAGCACCCCCTCGCGGTCGGGCTGCAGCTCGACGTAGAACCCCGGCTCGGAGTCGGGGGCATCGACCACGCACGCGCCGACGGAGAGCATCGCGAACCCGCTCGGGCTCGGACCGGCCGCCTCGATGTCGACGCTGATGTAGGTGACGGGTTTCTCGGGGCGTTCGGTGCTCACGTGCCCATTCTGGTGGTGCGCGGGAGTCTGCTCAGTCGAACACGCTGCGGCCGGTCGCCGTCACCTCGAGGCGCAGGCCCTCGGGCAGCAGGATCGCGAGCACGGGCGGCCGCCAGTCGGCGGCCAGAGTGACCCTGGCGCTGAGGCCGTCGGGAGTGCTCGCCGCGACGAGCTGCAGGTTCTCGAGCCCCGCCGTGGGCGCCTCGGCGAGGTACTGCCGCGCACCGGTGACGACCTGCTCGTCGGTGAGGAGCGGACGCAGCACTCCCCCGGGCGTGACCTCGACATCGGCCAGGTCGAACGACTCGGCGCCGACGATCGCGGCGCCGTCGGCGAGCGTGTAGAGGCGCTTGCGCTCCAGGTAGAGCGAGGTCGCAGCCGTGACGAGGAGCACGACCGCGAGCGCGAGCGCGCCGTACCCGGCGATGAGGGGCAGGGTCGAGCCGCGGTCGTCGCGCAGCGTGAAGCCGGGCGTCCGAGCAGTGCGCGCTCGGGTCTGAACCTGCGAGGCTGTCACCTCGCGCCCCAGAAGCGCGAGACCTGTTGCGTCGCGCTCGCCTCGACCGGCACGGCGAGCGGCACGCGCAGGTCGAAGACGGGCGGCACGAGCGGCAGGGGCACGCGCACCGCCACGTCGACCGTCACCCATCCTCGGCGAGTGTGGCACTGGTCGGCGCGCGGTGCGCACGAGATCGCGAGGCTCGTGCCCTCGGCCTCGATGCCGTGGTCGGCGAGGGCCAGCTCGAGTGCGCGCAGCGCGGCGGCGGAGCCGGCCGCGGTCGACTCGGCCTGCACGAACACGCGCGCCGCCTGTCGCGCGGCCCCCTCCGTCGCCAGGGCCGCCGACTGGATCGCGCCGAGCGTGAGGATCAGGTAGACGAGCGGCACGAGCATCAGAAACCCCGCGGTGAGGAACTCGAGAGAGGCCGAGCCGCGGTCGGAGCATCCGTCGCCGGGACCTACTGTGCGCTCAGCGCCGCGGGCTCGGCTATCGGAGGGGCTCGAGGGCCGCACGGCCGCTCACCTCCAGGGTGCCGTCGATGCCGACCATGCCGATGAGCGGCAGCGGTGCGCGCACGGTGACGATGACGACGGGATGCCCGGCGAACGCCCCCGTGCCCGCCGAGATGCTCTGCGCGTAGCCCTCGCCCAGCGCCGCGGTGATGAGCTCGCGACTGCGCTCGATGCCGGCGGGCAGGGAGCTGTCGGCGAGCGCCGCGAACCGTGCCCCCTCGGCGGCCGCGTCGATGAGGGTCGTGCGCACATGCAGGGCGAACGCCACCTGCAGAACGCTCAGGGTGACGAGGGTGAGCAGCACGCCGACGAGCACGAACTCGACCGGAGCCGAGCCGCGGTCGTCGGCGAGCCGCTCGCGCATCGGGGTGCCTCAGAAACCGGTGACGCGGTCGATCGCCTGCTGGAACACTCCCTGCAGCGCGGGGCCGGCGAGCGCCCAGATGAGGATGACGAGCCCCGCGGTCATGAGCGTGATGAGCACCCAGCCCGGAACATCGCCGCGGTCGTCGTGGTCACGAGTCAGAAAGTCGAGGATTCTGCGCATGCGCGGGATTCTGGCCGCGGTGCCGATGTCGGCGCGGGCTCTCTCCACAGCGCGACCTCGGCGTCACGGGTTCGCCAACGGCCCCCGCGCCCGTCATGCTGGAGGCGTGACCGAGACCCGAGCGCCCGCGACCGTGTCGCTCGAGCGCCTGCGCGCCTCGCTCGCCGACGTCGGACTCAGCCTGCACCTCGAGGGCATCGTCGAGCACCGCGAGGCGGCGGCCGCCGCCGTTCGGCAGATCGACGACTACATTCGCCCGCGGCTCGCCGACCTCGACGCGCCTCTGCTGGCCGTCGTCGGCGGCTCGACCGGCTCGGGCAAGTCGACCATCGTCAACGCGCTGCTCGGGGTGGCGACGACCCGGGTCGGGGTTATCCGCCCGACGACGCGGCAGCCGATCCTCGTGCACTCCCCCGTGGATGCCGGCTGGTTCGCATCCGACCGCATCCTGCCCGGACTCGCGCGCGTGCGCGGCCGGGTGAGCGCACCGGGCACCCCCGCGAGCGCGGCGGGCGACACCCCCGAGGCCGCGCGCATCAGCGAGCTCATGCTGCTCGAGCACGAGGCCGTGCCGCGCTCGCTCGCGATCATCGACGCGCCCGACATCGACTCGGTAGCCGACGAGAACCGCGCCCTCGCCGCGCAGCTGCTCGCTGCGGCCGACCTGTGGCTGTTCGTGACGACCGCCAACCGCTACGCCGACGCCGTGCCGTGGCGCCTGCTCGAGGGAGCTGCCGCCCGGCAGATCACGGTGGGCGTT
Source organism: Microcella sp. (assembly GCF_051860105.1). Taxonomy (GTDB): domain Bacteria; phylum Actinomycetota; class Actinomycetes; order Actinomycetales; family Microbacteriaceae; genus Microcella. The sequence goes on along the minus strand of NZ_JBHYEO010000001.1, from coordinate 102,202 downwards.
GTGCTCAACCGCGTGCCGCCCGGCGCAACCGACGAAGTGCTGCCCGACCTGCGCGCGATGCTCGCCGACCGCGGCCTCGCCGACGCGCCCGTGTTCACGATCGAGGAGCAGCCGCTCGACGCGCTCGGCATGCTGCCGGCGAGCGCGGTCGACGGCCCGCGCGCGTGGCTCGAGGGCATCGCCGGCGACCGCGCATCCCGTGCCCGCATCGCCGCGCGCACCCTCAGCGGAGCCATCGGCGATCTCGACCGACGCGTCGCCCGCATCGCGGATGCTCGCCAGCAGCAAATCGACTGGCTCGACGGTGCCGAAGCCGCCGCCGATGCGCACTACCAAGCAGCGATCGACGCCGTGGATGCCGCGACGAGCGACGGCGCGCTGCTGCGCGGCGAGGTGCTCGCGCGGTGGCAGGACTTCGTGGGGACATCCGACTTCTTTCGATCGGTCGAGACGTGGTTCTCGCGCACGCGCGACAGCGTGACGGCGTGGGTGACCGGCAAGCCGAGCCCCATCATCGAGGTCGAGACGCAGATCGAGACCGGGTTGCAGGCTGTCATTGTCGACCAGGCCGGGCGCGCGGCCGCCGCGGCGTCGGCCGACCTCGAGCGCACCCTGCCGGGCCGCATGGTCGCCGAGCTCAACCCGCACCTCGCCGCCGAGAGCCCCGAGCTGCGTGACAGCGCGTCGGCGATGATTCGCGAGTGGCAGGGCGCGCTCATGCAGCTGATCCACGACAACGCGGGCAACAAGCGGGTTCGCGCGCGCGTCGTGTCGTTCGGCCTCAATGCCGTGACGGTCGCACTCATGATCGTCGTGTTCGCCTCGACCGGCGGACTCACGGGCGGCGAGCTCGCGATCGCGGGCGGTTCGGCCGTCATCGGCCAGAAGCTGCTCGAGACGATCTTCGGCGAGGACGCCGTGCGACGGCTCGCCGCCGAGGCGCGCCTCGACCTGCAGCGGCGGGTCGAAGCGCTCTTCGACTCCGAGGCCGACCGCCTCGGCACGGCGCTCGAGCCGCTGCGGTTCGGCTCGGCGCCCGAGGCGCTGCGGCGCGAGTCGCAGGCGCTGCTCGACGATGTGGCGCGGGCGGCGGGCGAGGCATGAGCACCTCGACGCCGACCCTCGACGAGCGGATCGCCGCTCTGCGCACCGTGACCGAGGCGGGGGCGGGGCGCATCCCGAGCGCGATCGCCGACGACGCCGCCGCGCTGCTGCAGCAGGCCAAAGCGCGCCGTTCGCGCTCGCCCGAGCACACGGTCGTCGGAGTCTTCGGCGCGACGGGGTCGGGCAAGTCGAGCCTCGTCAACGCGCTCGTCGGCGACGAGGTCGCGAAAGCGCACGTGCGGCGCCCGACGACGTCGCAGGCCCTCGCCGTCACATGGGACGCCGTCGGTGCCGCCGAGCTGCTCGACTGGCTCGAGATTCATGAGCGCGTCGAGCGCACGCAACCGATCGATCCCCGCGCGGGCAAGCTCGTGCTCGTCGACCTGCCCGACATCGATTCGATCGAGGCCGGCAATCGCGCGATCGCCGAACGCCTCGCCGGTCAGGTGGATGCTCTGCTCTGGGTCGTCGACCCGCAGAAGTACGCCGACGACGTGCTGCACGCCCAGTTCATCGCGCCGCACGCCCGGCACGCAGCGGTCACGCTCGTCGTGCTCAACCAGGTGGACCTGCTCGCGGCCGGTGACCGGGCATCCGTCGTCGCCTCGCTGCAGTCGATCGTGTCGCGGGATGGTCTGCCGCGTGCCCGCGTGCTCTCCGCGAGCGCGCGAACGCTCGAGGGCATCGACGCGCTTCGAGCGGCGATTGGCGACCTCGCTGCCGCGCGCACCGTGCGCGACGCGCGACTGACGGCCGATGTGCAGACGCTCGCGGCGCGCATCGACGACCCCGGGCCGGCGGCCACGCTCGACGCTCGGGCGGCGGCGCGCGTGCGCGACGAGGTAGGCGCGGCCGCCGGAGTCGATGTCGTCGCGGCGGCCGTCGCGAGCTCGTACCGCAAGCGCGCCGCGCAGGTCACCGGCTGGCCGCTCGTCTCGTGGATCGGACGCCTGCGCGCCGACCCGCTCACGCGACTCGGGCTCGGGCCCAAGCGCCGCGGCTCTGACACCGACGCTGACGTGCACCGCACGAGTATGCCCCTCCTGAGCGCCGGTGCTCAGGCCAAACTGTCGCTCGCCGTGCGCTCGTTCGCCGACACAGCGGCCGCAGGGCTCGCTGGCCCGTGGAAGGCCGCCGTGCGCACCGCCGCTGAGGGCGCCCTCGAAAAGCTACCTGCCGACCTCGACCTCGCCATCGCGCGCTCTCCGCTGCCCGCGAAAGGCTCGTGGTGGTGGGCCATCATCGGCATCGTGCAGTGGGTCACGATCGTGGCGGGCGTTCTTGGTGCCCTGTGGCTCGTCGGCGCCTCCCTGCTGCCGACGTTCGGGATGCCCGCTCTGCTCATCCCCCGCGTCGAGTCCGGCCCGCTCGAGGGCTGGGCCGTTCCGACGCTCGTGATCATCGCCGCCGTGCTCGTCGGAGTGCTGCTCGGGCTGCTGTCGGCCGTGCTCAGCGCGCTGACTGCCGCCGGGCGCCGGCGTCGGACGCGGCGCCGCTTGCTCGCCTCCGTCGACGAGGTCGTACAGCGGGATGTGGTGCAGCCCGTCACCGCCGAGCTCGACCGCGCCCGCGCGGTGGCCGCAGCGCTCGCCGTTGCCCGCCGCTAGAACCCGAGCTGCAGCACCATGAGCCCCGGCCACACAGCGAAGAGCACCGTGACCGGGAGGATGAGGAACACGAGCGGCACGAGCATGGCGACCTCGCGGGTTCCGGCGGCCTCGAGCAGGCGCCTCTTCGACTCGTCGCGGGCGTCGAGGGCGTGGGCGCGCAGCACCTCGGCGAGCGGCGTTCCGCGGTCGAGGGCGGCGAGCACCTGGTCGATGAGCCGCCCGACCGCGGGCACGGCGAGGTCGTCGCGCAGTTCGGCGAGCGCCAGCGCGAGCGGCTGACCCGCGGCGGCGCGCTGCACGACGCGATCGAGCTCGCCCGCCAGCTCTCCCGAACCGGTGCGGGCGACGCGGCGCAGCGCCTCCAGGATGCTCTCGCCGGCTGCCACGCTGAGGGCGAGGAACTCGACCACGGTGGGGAACTCTTCGGCGATGCGCGCCGAGCGGCGGCGGGCGGAGTGCGCGAGCAAAGCATCCACTGCCGCAATGCCGCCGATGCCGCCCGCCGCGACCGCTCCGAGGGCGGCCGGCACGAAGGGCACGCCCTCGCGGGCGACGAGGATCGCGAAGGCGATGCCGGATGCCGCGCCGAGCAGGGCCCCGAACAGCTGCCGGGTGCGGTGGCCCTGAACAGTCAGTGCCGAACCGGACTGCCGCAATCGCGTGCGGATGACCGTCTCGCCGCCGAGCACCGTGTCGAGCATCCCGCGCCCCGCCTCGACGACCGGAGCCAGGAGGGCGCCGATGACGGGAAGCGGGTCGGCGCGACGCGTGGAGGTCATGGCGCGGGCCTCGGCCGAGACATCGACGAGGTACGGTGCGAGGCGCGTGGCCAGGCGCGGCCGACCGAGTCGGGGCGTCATCGAGACGAGGAGCCACAGCCCGGTGCCCAGACCCAGGCCGGCGAGCAGCGCCGCGCCAAGTAGCGGCGTCATCGGAACCACCGCCCCTCTTCCGGCAGCCGCCCGAGCGCGATCATCAACCGGTACGCGACGAGGGTGGCGGCGAGGCCGCCGACGACGAGAACCGCGCCGCCGACCGAGTTGTAGGCGGCGGCCGCTTCGGGTCGGGTCGAGAGCAGCAGGAGCACGATCCACGGGGCGATGACACCGAGACGGGCCGCCGTGCGCACCCACGACTGGCGGGCATCCACCTCGGCGCGCACCGCCGCGTCGGCCCGCAGGTAGTGCGAGAGCGAGCGCAGCACGCTCGGCAGCTCGGTGCCGCCGACCTCGCGCGCCATGCGCAGCGTCTCGACGATCCGGTCAGCGACGGGGTCGGCGAGGCTCGCCTTGAAGGCGTCGAGGCACTCGGTGAACTGGGCGGTGCGGAGGTAGTCGCGGCGGAAGGTGCGGAACGGAGACCGCACAGGCTCGGGAGCGCTGTCGGCGAGCGCCGCGATGGCCTGCGGCAGGCTCAAGCCTGCACGCACGCCCGAGAGCAGGTGGTCGACGACGTCGGGCCAGACGGCGCGAAGGGCGCGACGACGAGCGGCCGCTCGCGCCCGCAGCACGAGCAGGGGCACGGTCGCCGCGACGACCGCGGCCACGGGCGCGAGCGCGACGACCGGCACGAGCAGCAGCGTCAGGGCTCCCCCGGCGATGCCCGCCATGGCGATGACGCCGACGAGCACGAGCGGCGAGACGGATGCCACGCCAGCGCGGGCGAGCAGATCGGCGAGCGGGGCCAGCGGGTCGCGAGTGCTGCGCGACCGCTCGCGGCGCGGCCACAGCCACGGCGAGGCGACGAGCAGCACGCCCGCCGCGAGCAGGAACCCGACGGCGAGGGTCATGCGCGTGCCTCGCCTTCCGGTCGTCGGCGGTCATGAGATGGGGCACCGACAGCGTCCCGCCGCAGCAGGATGCTCGGGTCGAGCCCCGCGCCCGTGAACCGCTCGGCGCGCGCGGGCAGCGTGCCGGTCGGCTCGAGCGCTCCGTCGCGCAGGGTGAAGATCGACTCGGCCTCGATCGCCCCGGCGACGACCGAACCCGTCGGCGCGACGATCTCGGCCACCCGGCGCTGGCCTCCCTTCACGAGCTCGCAGTGCACGACGAGGTCGATCGCGCTCGCGACGGTCGGCACCACGAACGCCGAGTCGATGTTGCGCCCTGCCAGCAGGGGCAGTGTCGAGAGCTTGACCAGAGCATCCCGTGCGCTGTTCGCATGGATGGAGCACATGCCCGGCAGCCCCGAGTTGAGCGCGATCAGCAGGTCGAGCGACTCGGCCTCGCGCACCTCGCCGACCACGAGGCGGTCGGGGCGCATGCGCAGCGCCTCTTTGATGAGACGCCGCAGCGTGATTTCGCCCGTGCCCTCGAGGTTGGGCGTGCGGCACTGCATGGCCACGACGTCGCCTGCCGTGAGGTCGAGCTCGAAGGTCTCTTCGACCGTCACGATGCGGTCGGCGGGGCGCGCGCTCGCGAGCATCGCGCCGAGCAGGGTCGTCTTGCCGGAGTGCGTGGCGCCGCTGACGAGGATGTTGCTGCCGGCGAGCACGCTCATGCGGAGGAACTCCGCTGCGAGGGGGGTGAGCGAGCCGAGCTCGACCAGGCGCGCGAGGCTACGGATGCGCTGCGAGAACTTGCGCACGTTGACGGCCCAGTGCTGTCGCGTGACGTCGGGGATCACGACGTGCAGGCGCGAGCCGTCGGGCAGGCTCGCGTCGACGAAGGGGCTGCTGAGGTCGACACGGCGGCCCGTGCTCTGCAGCATGCGCTCGACGAGAGTGCGCACCTGCTCGTCGGTGAGGCGAGCATCCACTCGTTCGGTCACCCCGGCGCGGGCGATGAAGACGGCGTCGGGGGCGTTGATCCAGATCTCTTCGACCTCGGCGTCGTCGAAGTAGGGCTGCAGGGGCCCGTATCCGGTGAGGTCGGCGAGCACGCGCCCGAGCGCCACCTGCTCGTCGCCGAGACTCGGCAGGCTGCCCGCGAGCGAGCGCTCGGCGTAGACCCGCAGCTCGTCGCGCACGATGCGCTCGGCCGTGGTCGGGTCAGCGCTCAGGTCGAGCCGCTCGGCGCGAACCCGCTCGCGCACGCGCTCGGTGATGACACTGTGGGCGGCTGACATGCGGGTCATTCTGGTGAGGGGGCGGGCGGTGACGAACCGACTCTCCACAGCGCGCCGTGCGGTCCGGCGTCGAGAACCAGGGTCCCCGCGGCTCCGCGTGAACGCGGCCTTCCCCGCTACGCCCTAGTCGGGAAACTGGTCCGTGAGTCGCTCGATCCCGTCTAGGACCAGCGCCAGACCGACGTCGAACGATGCAGCGAAAGCGTGAACCGACGGATCGACGAACAGCGTCGCGAGTTCGGCAACCTGCGGAAAGCGCGTGAGGTTCATGCTCTGCGCGCCCGACGCCGCACGGTCAGTCAACCCCGCCGTCGTGAGCATGGACTCCTGCAGAGCGAAGCCGTACACGAAGGCATCGAGAACCGCGTAGGCATGGGCGGTGGCGGTCAGCGAGAAGCCCGCACCGCGCAAGACGTCGATGACCGCCTCGTGGTTCGCCAGCGTCGCGAACCCAGGGTTCGCACGGGTCTCCATGACCGGCAGCGCCCAGCGGTGTCGCGCCAGCGCTTCGCGAAGCGAAGCCGAGCGGCGATGCAGCTCGGCCCGCCAGTCACTGCCCGACGGCAGGTACACCTCGGTGAAGACGTGATCAACGAGGTCATCGAGCAACTCGTCTTTCGACGCGACGTAGTTGTAGATCGCCATCGGACGCACACCCAGCTCTGTCGCCAAGGCGCGGATCGTCAGGGAATCGAGCCCGCTGCGATCGGAAAGCGTGATGGCCGCGGCGATGACGCGGTCACGGTCGAGGGTGTTGCGCGGCGCGCGGGAGGAAACCATGGTGTTTACAATAACGTACAACGTATCGTACTGTGTACGTTATTGATCCCCCAGGAGAGGAAATGCCCATGACAACCACCCGTGAGAGCGCCACCGCGCCTCCGCCCGGCGAGCGTCCACGCGCGATGACCGCAGTCGTGCAGGATCGATACGGTCCTCCGAGCGTGTTGCGCCTCGACACCGTCGAGATCCCCACCCCCGGACCCGACGAGGTTCTGCTGGCCGTCCGTGCCGCCGGCGTCTCGAAGGGCGTGTGGCACATGATGACCGGCTTGCCGTACCTCGTGCGCCTCTTCGGAGGCCTGCGGCGCCCCCGTCAGACGATTCCCGGCATGGATGTCTGCGGCGACGTCGTGCGCCTCGGCTCGCGGGTGACGCACCTGACCGTGGGGGAACGGGTGTTCGGGATCGCTCGCGGGTCATTCGCAGAATTCGCCGTCGCCTCAGCCACGCACGTCGCCCCGGCGCCCGATGAACTCACGGACGACGAGGCCGCGGTGTTCGCAGAGTCGGCCCTCACCGCATTGCAGGCCCTCGACGCCGCCGGCGTCGGATCATCGGGGCAGCAACCCGGCCGCGTCTTGATCATGGGCGCCTCGGGCGGCGTCGGCAGTTTCGCCGTCGAGCTCGCCGCGCTTCGGGGAGCGGAGGTCACAGCCGTCTGCCGAGGGAGCAAGGCCGAGTTCGTGCGACAACTCGGAGCCACCCGGGTCATCGACTACACCCAGACCGATCCGCTCGCCGACGGCACGCTGTACGACGTCATTCTCGACGGTGCCGGCGGGCGCACGCTCTCCGCACTCCGGGGCGCGCTCACCCCTCGCGGAACCCTCGTGTTCGTGGGCAATGAGAACGGCGGCAGATGGACGGGAGGGTACGGACGCCCGTTCGGCTACCAGGTGCGGATGGCTTTCCGGTCGCAGCGCTTCGTGAACCTGCTGGTGCGCACCCGCACCGACGACCTCGAACGGCTCGCCGAGCACGCCCGCCACGACGGGATCCGCCCTCGCCTGCACGCGACGTTCCCGCTGAACGCCGCACGCCGCGCGCTGGCAGAACTCGACTCCGGTGCCACCGCCGGCAAGATCGCCCTTCACATCATCACCAACGAACAGGACCCCTCAGCATGACAACCTCACTTCGCACCTCAGCGCTGGTCTCCGGCATCTCGCTCGCCCTCATGGCCGCGCTCGCGCCGCTCTTCGTCGCCGTCGCACTCCCGGCAGGAGAAACGGGAGTCGCAGCCATCATCGTGCTGACCATCGCCGTTCTCGACGTGATCGTCGCCATCGCCCTGTACCCGATCCTGGTTCCCGGGGGCCTGCTGCTGGCGCAGCTGGCCACGGCGATGCGCGTGGCGTACGGTGCGGTCTTCGCCGTCGCGGCGGGCTCGCTGCTCGCGCCCGCCGACGTCGAGCAGTTCCAAGCCGTGTGGGATGCGAGCCTCTTCATCTTCGGCGTGGCGTTGGTGCTGGTCGGGCTTGCCGTCGTCCGTGGCCGGGGCTTGCCGACGTGGATCGGCCTGCTCGTCATCATCGCGGGCTTCGGATACGCGACGGACGCCGTCATCGTTGCGATCGACCCGGGCAACCCCGTCGTCGTTTCTCAATTCACCTTCATCGGTGAAGTCGTGCTGCTGATCTGGCTGATCGGGTGGGGCGGCCGCGCACGCCACCGCGATGCCGTGGGCGCCCCCTAGGCTGAGCGGCAAAGCCCGACGACGAGGAGGCGCGCATGCTCGAGGCACTCGCAGCAGGCGCCGTCGGACTCGGCGCCGCGAGCTTCCTCGTGCTGGGCGCCGCGATCGGCTGGTTCGCGCGGGTTCCGGCGGGAGCCGTCGCCGGGGTGATGGCGTTCGGCGCAGGGGCGCTCATCTCGACGCTCGCGTTCGAGCTCGTCGCCGAAGCGCACGCGGTGGGCGGGCTGCTGCCGACCCTGGGCGGGTTTCTCGCCGGCGCGGTGATCTACGTGCTCGCCGACCTCGCCCTCGCACGCCGGGGAGCCCGCGCGCGCAAGCTCTCGATCGCGCTGCAGAGCGAGCCCGGCGTGCACGCGGCCCCGGCCGCGAGCGCCAGCGCGGGAGTCGGGCTCGCTGTCGCCATCGGCGCCCTGCTGGACGGGGTGCCCGAGAGCCTCGTGCTGGGGCTGTCGATCGCGCAGGGCGGTTCGGTGAGCATCCCGATTCTGGTCGCCGTCGCCGTGTCGAACATTCCGGAGGGGCTCTCGAGCGCTGCGGGCATGAAGCACGAGGGCCGCAGCATCCGCTACGTGTTCGGCGTGTGGGGCGGCATCGCCGTGATCTCGGGCGTCGCCGCGATGCTCGGCTTCGTGCTCCTCGCCGGAGCCGGCCCCGAGATCGAGGCGATCGTGACGACGATCGCGGCGGGCGGCATCTTGGCGATGGTGGCCAACACGATGATCCCGGAGGCGTTCGCCTCCGACCGCTCGTTCACGGGGCTGTGGTCGGCGCTCGGCTTCGCCCTCGCGTTCGCGCTCTACCAGCTCGGCCAGTAGACGCGACGAAGAGATCCGCTGCCGGGCGGCCACCACAGCGCCCGGCAGCGGAAGAGGATGCCGTCGGGCGAACGCCCGACGGTCGAGACCTAGCTCTTCGGAACGAAGGTGTACTTCGTGGTGAGGTACTCGTCGATGCCCTCGAGCGAGCCCTCGCGGCCGATGCCCGACTGCTTCACGCCGCCGAACGGCGCCGCGGCGTTGGAGATGACGCCCGCGTTGAGGCCCATCATGCCCGTCTCGAGGCGGTCGATCATGCGCATGCCGCGGTTCAGATCTTGCGTGTACACGTAGCTGATCAGGCCGTACTCGGTCGCGTTGGCGAGCTCGACGGCCTCATCCTCCGTGTCGAACGGCACGATGGCGAGCACGGGGCCGAAGATCTCCTCGGTCAGCAGGCGGGTGCCCGCTTGCACGCCCGTGATGACGGTGGCCGGGTAGAAGTGCCCGGCGCCGTCGGGGATGGCGCCGCCGGTCGTGACCGTCGCGCCGCGCGAGACGGCATCCTCGACGAGCTCGTGCGAGCCCTGCACCGCGTTGTCGTCGACGAGCGGGCCGATCTGCACGCCCTCCTCGGTGCCGCGGCCCATCTTCATGGCGGCGACGCGCTCGGTCACGCGGCGGCTGAACTCGTCGGCCACGTCGCGCTGCACGAGGATGCGGTTGGCCGCCGTGCACGCCTGACCGATGTTGCGGAACTTGGCGAGCATGACGCCGTCGATCGCCTTGTCGAGGTCGGCGTCGGCGAAGACGACGAACGGGGCGTTGCCGCCGAGCTCCATCGAGGTGCGGAGGATTCCGTCGGCGGCCTGCTTCATGAGCACGCGGCCCACCTCGGTCGAGCCGGTGAAGCTGAGCTTGCGCAGACGCGGGTCGGCGATGATCTCGGCCGACAGAGCGCCCGACTTGGCCGTCGTGACGACGTTGACGACGCCCTTCGGCAGACCGGCGTCTTCGAGGGTCTTGACGAAGTACATCGTCGTGAGCGGCGTGAGCGCGGCGGGCTTGATGATCGAGGTGCAGCCTGCGGCGATCGCGGGCGCGATCTTGCGGGTGGCCATGGCGAGCGGGAAGTTCCAGGGCGTGATGAGGAACGACGGGCCGACGGGGGCGTGCGAGACCACGATGTGACCCGTACCCTCGGGGTTCTCGCCGAAGCGACCGGTGATGCGCACGGCCTCCTCGCTGAACCAGCGCAGGAACTCGGCGCCGTAGGTGACCTCGCCGCGCGACTCGGCGAGCGGCTTGCCCATCTCGAGCGTCATGAGCAGAGCGAACTCGTCGGCCCGCTCGATGACGAGCTCCCAGGCCTTGCGCAGCAGCTCGCCACGCACGCGAGGCGCGGTCGCAGCCCAGCTCGCCTGGGCGGCGGCCGCGGCATCCATCGCCTTCTTGCCGTCGGCGACGGACGCGCTCGCGATCTCGGCCAGCACGGCGCCGTTCGACGGGTCGGTCACGGTCATGGTCGCGCCACCCTCGGCGTCGATCCATTCGCCATCGATGTAGAGGCCGCGCGGGACCTTCGCGAGCAGTTCGGCTTCGGTGATCATGGGGTTCCCTTTTCGCTGGTGATCGGATGCGGTGGTGGCGGATCCGCGGATGGTTGGGGTGGTGCTGGTGGCTCAGTTGGCGGCGAGAGCGTCGCCGATGACGCGGATTCCCTCGCGCAGCAGGTCGTCGCCGATCGACAGGGGCGGCAGCAGGCGGATGACGTTGCCGTCGGTGCCGCAGGTCAGCACCACGACGCCGTTCACGTGGCAGTGCTTCGCGACGCGGCCGGTGAGCGCGGCATCCGGCGCCCCGCTCGCGTCGACGAGCTCGATCGCCATCATGGCGCCGCGTCCGCGGATGTCGCCGATGCGGGCGTCGCGCGCCTGCAGGGCGGTGAGCTCGTCACGGATGATCGCCTCGAGCTCGAGGGCGCGCCCGAGCAGATCGTGCTCGTCGTAGGCCTTGAGCGCACCGAGCGCCGCGGCCGTCGCGATGGGGTTGCCGCCGTAGGTGCCGCCGAGGCCGCCCGCGTGGGGAGCATCCATGATCTCGGCCCGGCCGGTGACGGCCGCGAGCGGCAGGCCGCCCGCGATGCCCTTGGCGAGGGTGATGAGGTCGGGAACGATGCCCTCGTGCTCACTCGCGAACATCTGGCCGGTGCGGGCGAAGCCGGTCTGCACCTCGTCGGCGATGAAGACGACGCCGTTCTCGTTGGCCCAGGCCTGCAGCGCGGGGAGGAAGCCCACGGCGGGCACGACGAAGCCGCCCTCGCCCTGGATGGGCTCGATGATGATGGCCGCGAGGCGGTCGGCGCCGATCTGCTTCTCCATCATGTGGATCGCGCGCGCGGCCGCCTCGGCGCCGCTGAGGCCGTCGCGGTAGGGGTACGACATGGGCGCGCGGTAGACATCGGGCGCGAAGGGGCCGAAGCCGGCCTTGTAGGGCATGGCCTTGGCGGTGAGCGCCATCGTGAGGTTCGTGCGGCCGTGGTAGCCGTGGTCGAACGCGACGACGGCCGACTTGCCCGTGTAGTAGCGGGCGATCTTGATGGCGTTCTCGACCGCTTCGGCACCCGAGTTGAAGAGCGCGGTGCGCTTGGCGTGGTCGCCCGGGGCCAGGCGGTTGAGCGCCTCGGCGACCTCGACGTAGCCGTCGTAGGGGGTGATCGTGAAACACGTGTGGGTGAAGCGCTGCACCTGCTCGATGACGGCCGCGGTGACGTGCGGGTCGGCGTTGCCGACGTTGGTGACCGCGATGCCGGAACCGAGGTCGATGAGCGAGTTGCCGTCGACGTCGACGATGACGCCGCCGCCCGCCGCTGCCGCATAGACCGGCATCATCGTGCCGACGCCCGCCGAGACGGCCGCCTGCTTGCGGGCGATGAGCGCCTCGCTCTTCGGGCCCGGGATGCTCGTCACGAGCTCGCGGCGCTGCGGCAGGCTCGGACCACCGATGAGTGCGGGGGCGTCGATAGTCATGCTCATGGGGCAAGAGTAGGGCCGAGTGCACGAAGACGTCGTGTACGCGATGTACAGCGGGATGCTTATCGGTCGACACGCCGTATATTCATCCGGTAGGGTCGGCGCGTCCCTCTCCGCGACTCCCGAATGCAAGGAACCCGCGCATGCCCGTCACCCTCGACGCTGTGCTCGCCCGCCGCGAGCTGCAGCTTCGGCTCGTCTGGGCCGACGATTCCGCGCGCGCCCGGCCCTGGGGCTGGGTGCACTCGAGCGACCTGGCCGACCCCACCCCGTTCCTCTCCCCCGGTGACGCCCTCCTCACGACAGGCACGCAGTGGGCCAGCGACGACGACATCGAGCCCTGGGTCGCGCGCCTCGCGGCGGCGGGGGTGCCCGCTGTCGGCTTCGGCACCGAGGTCATCCGCGACGGCACACCGGATGCCCTCGCCGAGGCCTGTTCCGCGCACGGCGTCGCCCTGCTCGAAGTGCCCTACCGCACGCCCTTCATCGCCGTCGCCCGCGCGGTCGCCGATCTCGATGCGGAGGAGCGCTACGCGCGCGTGCGCTGGACGCTCGAGACGCAGCGCGCGATCGCCGTGGCGGCCCTGCGCCCGACCGGCCTCGCGGCCGTCGTCGCGGAGCTCGCGCGCCGCATCGGCGCCGAGGCGGGCATCGTCGACGCCAGCGGTGCCGTGCTGGGCGCGACTCCTCCCGCGACCGTGCTGAACGAGGCGCTCGGCATGCTGCGCGCCGGTCGCCGCGCCGCGCGCACCGTCGACGACTGGAGCCTGCAGACCGTCGGCGCCGCCACCGCACTCACCGGCGTGCTCGCGATCGGCCCCGGCTCGGTGCACGACGACGCCGAGCGCGCCGTCGTCACGAGCGTCGTCGCCCTCGCCGGTCTCGCCGGCGTCGCCGACACGGATGCGCTGCTCGCCGAGGCGGCCGAGACCGCCGCGCGCCTCGCGGCCCTGCGCTCGGCCGTGCAGGCGGCGCTCGTCGCCAGCGAGCCGTCCCCCGCGGCGGCGCCCGCGCAGCGCGACCCCGACGATCCGGCCTCGCTCGTGAAGCCGTTGCTCGAGCACGACGCCCTCACCGGCGACGACCTCATCGGCACCCTCGGCACCTGGCTGCGGTGCGATGCGGTGGCCGAGGGGGCGGCGCTGCGGTTGGGCATCCACCGCCACACGGTTCGCGCGCGCCTGCGGCGCGCGGCCGAGCTGCTCGACCGCGACCTCGACGCTTTTCCGGCGCGGGCCGAGGTGTGGGCGGCGCTGCAGGCCATCGGTAGGGTCTGAGCGGGCGACGGCCACCCTCACCGGTCGCGGCGCGGCATCCCCAGCTCGTCGAGCGGGCGCAGGTCGGGCCGCGGCTTCTCGTGTGCGATCGGGCAGTGCAGCACCGCGCTGCCCCTCGTCCGCTCGATACTGTGCTCGGCCATCGGGCGACCGCAGACGGGGCACGCCCCGTGATCGGCGATGAGCGCGGTCTGCTCCGTGTCTGTCATGTACCAAAATTACACCCCTGGGGCGCCGGGCGACAGGGTGGGATGATCCGCGGTCCACCGACTCGGTCGTCGCCCGCACCCGGTTCTAGACTGGCGTCGCCAGCGGGAGTGGTGAAATCGGCAGACACGCAGGATTTAGGTTCCTGTGCCTTCGGGCGTGAGGGTTCAAGTCCCTCCTTCCGCACGAGGTTGTCGGGGTAGCCTGATGCCACCTTCTCCCACGATCGACGGAGCCACCGCATGATGCCCATGGACCTCGGACTGTTCGACGTCGAGGCGTGGATCACGGGTGCCGGCCAGTGGGGGCTGCTGCTCGTCTGCGCCATCGTCTTCATCGAGACAGGACTGTTGATCGGGTTCCTGCTGCCGGGCGACACCCTGCTGCTCATCACAGGCATCCTGACCTTCACCGGGGTCATCCCCCAGCCGATCTGGCTCGTCGTGCTGTGCATCTTCATCGCCGCCGTGCTCGGCGATCAACTGGGGTACTACATCGGCTACAAGGCCGGGCCGCCGATCTTCGAGCGCAAGTCGGCCGGGTTCTTCAGCAAGAAGAGCGTCGCGCGCACCGAGTACTTCTTCGCCCGCTACGGCGGCTGGGCGGTCACGATCGCCCGCTTCATCGGCGTCGTGCGCACGATCGCCCCGGTCGCCGCGGGTGTCGGCAAGATGCCCTACAAGAAGTTCCTGTTCTTCAACATCCTCGGCGCGTTCCTCTGGGGCGTCGGCCTGCCGCTCATCGGCTGGGGAGCCGCGCATATCCCCGGCGTCGCCGAGGTCGTCACCGAGTACATCGAGATCGTCTTCCTCGTCGTCATCGGCATGGCCGTGGCGGGCATCGCCTGGCACCTCGGTCGCGAGCAGTGGGAGAAGCGGCAGGAGGCCAAGGCGGCAGCCGCGGGCGAGCCCGTGCCCGAGGTCGAGATCTGGATCGACGAGGCGGCGCACGAGGGCCGCCACGAGGCGGAGCACCCGAAGGCCGGCTACGGCGTCGGCCCGCACGACGGCAAGCACGAGAAGCAGCCGCCGCGCTGATGCTCAGCGCCCTGAGGCTCAGCCTCCGAGGGCGAGCAGCACGAGCAGCGTAACGTTGAGCGCGATGAGCAGCCCCGCGCACACGATCGCGAGCGCCGTCGTCAGTCGGCGGTTGACCGATTCGCCCATCAGGTGACGGTCGGCCGTGAGCCGCACGAGCGGAATGAGCGCGAACGGGATGCCGAAGCTCAGCACCACCTGGCTGAGCACGAGGGCGAGCGTCGGGTCGACGCCCAGGGCCAGGATGCCCAGCGCCGGGATGATCGTGACCACGCGCCGCACGAGCAGCGGGATGCGCACGCGCAGCAGCCCCTTCATGATCTCGGCACCCGCGTAGGCCCCGACCGAGGTCGAGGCGAGCCCGCTCGCGAGCAGGGCGATCGCGAACAGCACCGCGACGGCCGTGCCGAGCGAGGCCGCGAGCGCGTCGTACGCACCCTCGAGCGTGTCGGTGCCCTCGACGCCCTGCAGGTTCGCCGCGGCGACGAGCAGCATCACGACGTTGACCGAACCGGCGATCGCGAGCGCGATCGTCACGTCGATGCGCGTGGCCTTCAGCACCGTCGTGCGCTCGGCGCCCGCCGCGACCTGGCCGAAGCGGTCGCGCGTGAGGGCCGAGTGGGCGTAGATCGCGTGCGGCATCACGGTGGCACCCAGGATGCTCGCCGCGAGCAGCACGCTCTCGGTGCCGTCGAACCGCGGCAGCAGGCCGGCCGCGGCGGCCGCCGGGTCGGGCGGGCCGATGACGAGGCCGGCGCAGAAACCGATGACGATGACGAGGATCAGCCCGCTGATGACGCGCTCGAAGATGCGCACGCCGCCCCGCTGGCTCTGCACCACCAGCAGCAGCATCGACACCACCCCGGTGATGACGCCGCCGACCAGCAACGGCAGGTCAAACAGCAGGTAGAGCGCGACCGCACCGCCGATGACCTCGGCGACGTCGGTGGCCATGGCGACGAGCTCGGCCTGGCCCCAGTAGGCGAGCCGCGCCGGACGCCGCCGGAAGCGCTGCCCGAGCACCTCGGGCAGGCTCAGCCCCGTGACGATGCCGAGCTTGGCCGAGAGGTACTGGATGAGCCAGGCCATGATGTTGCCCGTCACGACGACCCACACGAGCAGGTAGCCGAACAGCGCCCCGGCCGTCATGTTCGCGGCGACGTTGCCGGGGTCGAGATAGGCGACGCCCGCGACCATGGCCGGGCCGAGCATCGGGGCGATGAGGAGGCCGCGGCGGGCGGCGATCACGCGGGGGTCGCGCGGGGCGGTCTCGGGCACGCTCCGACGATAGCACCGAGATTTCGGTGCGCCGAAATATCAGACCTCGGGACGCGCCTCGAGCCACACCGAGCCGGCGACCGCGGGCGAGACGACGACCTCGGTGCCGGCACGCCGCAGGATCGCGACACCCGCGCCGCCCTCGGGCGACTCCCCCACCCAGACGGGCTCGTCGAGCTCGACGCCGAGCTGGTCGAGGACGCGCAGAACGTCGGGGTCGCGGTCGCTGATGCGCACGACGCGGCCCGCGAAACCGAAGGGCGCCTGATCGAGGCGCACGGCATCCGGTCGACGCAGCGTGCCGTCGGCGGCCGGGATGATGTCGCCGTGCGGGTCGCGACGCGGCCGCCCGAGCTGCGCGTCGATCGCGTCGAGCAGACGGTCGCTCAGGGCGTGCTCGAGCACCTCGGCCTCGTCGTGCACCTCGTCCCACCCGTAGCCGTGCACGTTGACGAGCCACGTCTCGATCAGCCGGTGCCGGCGCAGCATCGCGAGGGCTCGCTGCTCGCCCGCGGGTGTGAGCGTGATGGGCCCGTAGGGCCGGTGGTTGACGAGCCCCGCGGCGTGCAGCTTCTTGACCATCTCGGTCACGCTCGAGGGGGCCAGACCCAGCCGAGTCGCGAGCTGATTGGGCGTGATGGGGTCGGGCTGCCACTCGGTGTGCGAGTAGATGGTCTTGAGGTAGTCATCGGCGGCATCGACCGTGGTGCGGGGCACCGTGCGGGCGATCGGCGACGAGGTCATGACCTCAGCCTACGAGTGACGGCCTACGCTGCGCCGTAGCGCTCGGCCAGCACCCGTGCGAGCGCCGCGAAGGCGCGCCCGCGGTGGCTGATGGCGTTCTTCTCGTCGGCGCTGATCTCGGCGCTCGTGACGCTCAGGCCCTCGGGGATGAAGATGGGGTCGTAGCCGAAGCCGCCGACTCCCGCGGGTTCGAGGGCGATCGTGCCGGGCCACACCCCGAGCTCGACGTGCTCGAACGGGGTGCCCCCGCCCTCCAGCGGGTCGACCAGCGCGGCGGCGCACGTGAACTGCGCGGCGCGGTTCGGCTCGGTGCCGAGGTTCTCGAGCACGAGCCGCAGGTTGGCCGTGTCGTCTCGCTCACCCGAGTAGTGGGCGCTGTCGACGCCGGGGGCTCCGGCGAGGGCATCCACGCTCACGCCCGAATCGTCGGCGATGGCCGGCAGGCCCGTGTGGGCCGCCGCCGCGCGGGCCTTGATGAGCGCGTTGCCCGCGAAGCTGTCGGCGTCTTCGACCGGAGCCGGGCCGTCGTAGGGCAGCAGCTCGAGACTCGGCAGGGCCGCCCCCAGGATGCGCTGGAGCTCGGCGACCTTGTGCGCGTTGTGCGTCGCGACGACGACCTTCATGGCCTACGCCCCGAGCGCGGTGCGCTGCATGCCCGCGAGGTCGAGGCAGCCGGCGAGAGCGAGATCGAGCAGGGCGTCGAGCTCGGCGCGGTCGAAGGGCGCGCCCTCGGCGGTGCCCTGCACCTCGACGAAGTGGCCCGAACCCGTGACCACGACGTTCATGTCGGTCTCGGCCCGCACGTCTTCCACGTAGGCGAGGTCGAGCAGCGGGGTGCCGTCGATGATGCCGACACTCACGGCACTCACCGAATCCTTGAGGGCGACGGCCTTCTTGGCGATGAAGCCGCGCTCGCGGCCCCACTCGATCGCGTCGGCGAGCGCGACGTAGGCGCCCGTGATCGCCGCCGTGCGCGTGCCGCCGTCGGCCTGCAGCACGTCGCAGTCGATGACGATCGTGTTCTCGCCGAGCGCCTTCATGTCGACGACGGCGCGCAGGCTGCGGCCGATGAGGCGCGAGATCTCATGGGTGCGGCCGCCGACCTTGCCCTTCACGGCCTCGCGGTCCATGCGGTCGTTCGTCGAGCGCGGCAGCATGCCGTACTCGGCGGTGACCCAGCCCTTGCCCTTGCCGGTCAGCCAGCGCGGCACGCCATTCGTGAAGCTCGCCGTGCACAGCACCTTGGTGCCGCCGAAGCTGATGAGGGCGCTGCCCTCGGCCTGGGCGCTCCAGCCCCGCTCGATCGTGACGGGGCGCAGCTGGGATGCTGTGCGGCCGTCGACGCGCAGTCCGGCGGATTCGGCGATCGTGGTCATGAGGTGCCCTTCGGGGTCTGAGCGGGAATCGTACCGGTGGGAAACGCCTCGACGTGCCCGATCTCGGGGCCGAGGAAGCGGTGGGCGAGCTGCCGAAAGCGCTCGGTGTCGGGGCCCGTGGCTTCGAAGACGTGCTGCGGGGCATCCGTCGCCGTCGTCTCGAGGCCGTGCGCGACGAGCTGGCGGTAGACGTCGTACGCGGTCTCTTCGGCACTCGAGACGAGTGAGACCTCTGGGCCCAAGACGTATTGGATGGCCCCGGCCAGGAGCGGGTAGTGCGTGCAGCCGAGCACGAGGGTGTCGATGTCGGCGGCCTTCAGCGGCGCGAGGTACTCCTCCGCGACGGCGAAGAGCTCGGGCCCGCTCGTGATGCCCGCCTCGACGAACTCGACGAAGTGCGGAGCAGCCGCACTCGTGAGCGTGATCTCGGGGTCGGCGACGAACGCGTCGGCGTAGGCCCCCGAGCGGATCGTTCCCGCGGTGCCGATCACGCCGATGCGTTTCGTGCGCGTGCGGCGCACGGCCTGGCGCACGGCGGGCTGGATCACTTCGACCACGGGGATGCCGTGGCCCTGCTCGAACCGCTCGCGGGCATCCCGAAACATGGCGGCACTCGCGGTGTTGCACGCGATGACGAGCGCTTTGACGCCCTGGTCGACGAGCTCGTCCATGATGCGCAGCGCGTGCTCGCGCACCTCGGCGATCGGCAGCGGGCCGTACGGACCATTGGCGGTGTCGCCGACGTAGATGAGGCGCTCGCGCGGCAGCTGATCGATGATCGCGCGGGCCACAGTGAGGCCGCCGACTCCTGAGTCGAAGACTCCGATCGGCGCGCTGCTCACGCCCGCCAGTCTAGAGCGGGCGACCGTGGGCGGCGGGCGAGGACGTCCCTGGAGCGCATGTGTCGCCGTTGTCATATGACATCGGCGACACATGCGCGCTCGCGGGCGGCAGCGCACCCGGAGTGCCTCGCGCTCAGCGGCCGGTCAGAGCGGGCCTCGCGCGCGCTCCTGCTCCACGACCTGCTCTCGGTCGGCGAGGCGCCGCAACCCCGCGAGCGGTTGCGCCATGCGGTGATTGCCCCGGATGCTCGGCTCGACCCGATCGAGAAATGCCCAGTACCCCGCGGTGAACGGGCAGGCGTCTGGCCCGACGCGCACTTTCGGGTTGAAGCGGCACGAGCCGCAGAAGTTGGACATGCGGTCGATGTACGCACCGCCGCTCGCATAGGGCTTCGTCGCCACGACACCCCCGTCGGCCCACTGGCTCATGCCGACGACGTTGGCCGGCATCACCCACGGGGTGCCGTCGACGAACGCGCCCTGAAACCAGGCCGTGAGTTCGGCCGGGTCGTACCCGCGCTGCAGGGCGGCGTTGCCCAGCACCATGAGGCGCGGAATGTGGTGCGCATAGCCCGTGCCGCCGACCGTGTCGAGAGTGTGTGACAGGCATCGGGCATCCGTCGCCGAGCCGTCGAGCTGCCACCAGTGGGCGGGGAGCGGCTGGTGCGCGGCGAGCGCGTTGCTCCGCCGCGTGTAGTCGGAGCCGAGGTGCCAGTAGAGGTGCCAGACCCAGTCGCGCCAGCCGATGAGCTGCCGCACGAGGCCCTCGACGCTGTTCAGCGGTGCGCGGCCCGCAGCGTACTCGGCGATCACGCGGTCGACGACCTCGAGCGGGTGCAGCAGCCCCAGGTTCATCGGCACACTGAGGCGCGCGTGCGCCATGGTGTCGTCGCCGAGCATCATCGCGTCTTCGTAGGGCCCAAAGTCGCCGAGTCGCGACTCGATGAAGCCGTCGAGGGCCGCGAGCGCCTCGGCGCGCGTCGCCGCGAACTGCCGCGGCCCGTCACGACCGAGGAAGCGCACGCCGTCGGCCTCGAGGCGGTCGAGCTCGGCGCGCACCTCGGCGTCGATGTCGTCTTCGACCGGCTGCCACGGCGCGGGCAGGCCGAGGGTCGCGGCGCCCTTCGGCGGAGGCTGGCGGTTATCGGCGTCGAAGCTGAACTGGCCGCCCTCCGGGCCAGCGGGCGTCATGAGGATTCCCGTGCGCTCGCGCACCTCGCGGTAGAAGCGGTCCATGACGAGCTGGCTGGGCTTTCGGCCGCTCGCCCACACCGCGAAGTCGGCTTCGCTCGTCACGAACCCCCGCGACGGCAGGATGCTCGCGCCGAGCTCGCGCACCAAGCGCCGCGCGGCCCACGAGGGCGGGTCGATCGACTCGAGGTGCTCACCCGTGAGCCCCGCATCCTGCAGCGCTGCACGGTAGCTGCTCGCCTGCACGAACGTGCCCCGCTCGCCCAGCTCACGCGCGCGGTGCCGCAGCGCCGTGAGGTAGAGGTGCGCCTTCTGCCGGTGCGTCGGCCGGCGGCGGAACACGCTCGTGTTCTCGACGAGCACGATCGGCCCGCCGTCGTCGAAGGCGGGGCCGAGCTGCTCGGCCGTGAGCCAGCGGGTCGGAGCGCTCGTCATGCGCCGACCCTACGACCCTCGTCCGCGCCTAGGCTGAGCGCGTGACGACCGCGCTGCGCACCGACCGCTATGAGCTCACGATGGTCGAGGCCGCCCTGCGGTCGGGGCGCGCAGGCCGCGACTGCGTGTTCGAGGTCTTCGGCCGTCGCCTGCCGGGCGAGCGGCGCTACGGAGTGCTCGCGGGCACGGGGCGCGTGCTCGACGCGGTCACCGCATTCCGCTTCGGTCGGGCCGAGCTCGACTGGCTCGCCGACGAGCGGGTCGTCGACGACGCGACCCTCGCCTTCCTCGCCGACTACCGGTTCACGGGCCAGATCGAGGGCTACCGCGAGGGCGAGGTGTACGTGCCGGGCTCGCCGCTGCTGACGGTGCGGGGCACCTTCGCCGAGGCCGTGCTGCTCGAGACGGTCGTGCTGAGCGTGCTGAACTACGACTCGGCGGTGGCGACGGCGGCGGCGCGCATGGTCGCGGCGGCCGACGGGCATCCGATCGCCGAGATGGGCTCGCGACGCGCCAACGAGTCGGCGGCGGTCGCCGCGGCGCGCGCGGCGTACATCGCGGGTTTCAGCGCGACCTCGAACCTCGAGGCAGGGCGCACCTGGGGCATTCCGACGATGGGCACGGCGGCGCACGCCTTCACGCTGCTGCATGATTCGGAGGAGGAGGCCTTCCGCGCGCAGGTCGCCGCACTCGGCCCGGGCACGACGCTGCTCGTCGACACCTACGACGTGCGGGCGGGCGTGGAGACGGCCGTGCGGGTCGCGGGCACCGCGCTCGGGGGCGTGCGCCTCGACTCCGGCGACCTGCCCGCCCTCGTGCGTGAGGTGCGCGCGCAGCTCGACGGCCTCGGCGCCACCGGCACGCGCATCACCGTCACGAGCGACCTCGACGAGTACGCCATCACGGCCTTGCGCGGCACTCCTGTCGACGCCTTCGGCGTGGGCACCTCGGTCGTGACCGGGTCGGGATCGCCTGCCGCCGGTTTCGTCTACAAGCTCGTCGCCCGTCGCGACTCCGCGTCGGCCGGCTCCCCCGGCGAATGGATGCCCGTGGCCAAGGCCTCGACCGGCAAGGCTTCGATCGGCGGAACGAAGCGCGCTGAACGACTGCTGCGCGACGGGGTCGCTGTCGCGGAACGCATCCTCATCGACGACGACCGCGACGGGCTGCCCGAAGCAGAGACCCCGACCGACCTCACTGCCCGGTCGTTGACGGTGCCTCTCATGCGCGACGGCGAGGCGGATGCGCGCTGGCTGGGCCCGGCCGGAGTCGCCGCGGCGCGCGAGCACCGCGCCGCCGCGGTCGCCGAGCTGCCCGCCGCCGCGCTGCGGCTCAGTCGTGGCGAGCCCGCGCTGCCGACAATCTCGGTCTGACGCCGCTCAGCTCGCACGCTCGTCGGGCGCCTGCACGCGCTGCCCGACGACGGCGCTCACGCCGTCCTGCCGCATACTCACGCCGTAGAGGGCATCCGCGATCTCCATCGTGCGCTTCTGGTGCGTGATGATGATGAGCTGCGAGCTCTGGCGCAGGTCGCGGAAGATCGTCAGCAGGCGACCGAGGTTGGCATCGTCGAGGGCGGCTTCGACCTCGTCCATGATGTAGAACGGGCTCGGCCGGGCCTTGAAGATCGCGATGAGCAGCGCGACCGCCGCGAGCGACCGCTCGCCGCCGCTCAGCAGGCTCAGGCGCTCGATCTTCTTGCCCGCGGGCTTGACCGTCACCTCGATGCCCGTCGTGAGCATGTTCTCGGGGTCGGTGAGCGTCAGGCTGCCGGTGCCGCCCGGGAAGAGGATCGGGAAGACGACGTCGAACGCCGCCTGCGTGTCGGCGAACGCGGCCGCGAAGATCGTCTGCATCGTCGCGTCGACCTCGTCGATGATCGTCAGCAGGTCGCGCCGCGTGTTCGCCAGGTCGGTCAGCTGCTCGGTGAGGAACTTGTGGCGCTGCTCGAGCGCCGCGAACTCCTCGAGCGCGAGCGGGTTGACGCGTCCGAGCTGGCTGAGCTTGCGCTCGGCGCGCGCGAGTCGCGCCTGCTGCTCGCTGCGGTCGAAGGGCTTGCCGGTGGGTTCGGTCCGCGGATCAGGAAGATCACTGTCGCCGCCGCCCTCGGCCCCGCCGACACGCCGAACTGAGGCGTCTGCACCCGCGCCTTCCTGAACCGCGAACGGGTGCGCGGCGGCCTGCGCGACGATCTCGGCCACCCGCGCGGCCTCCTCGTCGGAGGTCGGATCGAACGCGGGCGCATCCGGGTCGGGGTCGACGCGCGCGGCGGCCTCGGCCGCGATGGCATCGGCCACGGCACGAGCGGCCTCGGTGAGCGCGTCGTCGTCGGGCACGGGAACGTCGGGGCCGTACTCGGCCACGAGCACCTCTTCGACCAGCCCGAGCTCGTCACCCGCGCGCTCGAGCAGCTGCGCGAGGTGCAGCTTCTTCTCGTAGATCTGCAGCTCGAGACCGTGCACGCCCTCGGTGATCGCCGCGAGGCGCTCGCGCAGCGAGGCCTCCGTGCGCCGCAGCTCGAGCAGCTCGTCGTTCTGCGCCGCCCGCTCGCTCTCGCGCTGGGCCAGGGCCACACGGGCCTCGGCGACCGAGCGGTCGATCGACGCCTGCACAGCGGGCAGTGCGGCCGCGACCGAGGTCGCCTGCCGCACCTGGCGCTGCCGCAGCACGGCGCGGCGCGCGGCCTCATCAGCGGCGGCCTTCTCAGCGACCCGGCGCTTCTCGAGCAGCTCGGCCGACTCGACGGCCGCCCGCACCCGCTCGCGCGCCGTCTCGAGCTCGATGCGGCGCTCGAGCTCGGCCGCACGAGCCGCCTCGAGGTCGGCGAGCAGCGCGTCGCGCGCCGAGGCGTCGAGCATGGGCCGCGGGCGCGCGGCGAACTCCTCGTGCTCGGCCTGCGCCCGCTCGACCCCCGACTCGGCCTCGCGCACCGACTCCTGGGCAGAATCCACGCCGGACGCGAGCCGGGCGGCCTCGGCCTCTGCGGCCTCGGCCTGCGCCCGCGCGCGCGAGACCTGCTCGCTGCGGGCGGCGCGCTGAGCATCCTGATCGCGCACCGCGGCGAGGGCATCGGTGGCCGCCTGCTTCGCGGCGGCGAGGGCCGCGCGGGTCTCATCGAGGGCACCGCGAGCACGTTCGATGCCCGTCGACACCTCGGTGAGGGCGGTGGACGCGGCGTCGCGCTCGGCGGCGAGCTCGAGGCGGCTGCGCCCCGCACCGGAGCCGCCGCGCAGCACCGAGCGCGTCAGCACGTCGCCGGCGCGGGTGACGACGCTGATCGCATCCGCACCGTCGAGCGCCGCCACGGCGGGCCACGCGGCGCGCGCGGCATCGAGGTCATCGGCGATGAAGGTGCGGGCGATCAGGCTGAGCACGCCGGCGGGCGCGGTGACGACGTCAGCGGCGGCCGTGAGCCCCGCGACGGCCGTCAGGGGCGTGGATGCCCGCCCCGAGACCTCCGCGAGCACGACATCGACACGGCCGGCGTCGGCGGCGTGCGCGCGCTCGAGCGCCCGCAGGCCCGCGTCGAGGTCGTCGGCGAGTGCGGCCTCGGCGAGCGTGCCGAGCGCCGCGGCGATGGCAGCCTCGAAGCCAGCGCGCACCTGCAGGTGGTCGCTCACGAGACCACGGATGCCCGCGGAGCCCACGAGCCCGGTGGCGCCGTCGCCCGAGTCGATGGCCTGCGACAGTGCGCTCACCCGGGCGGCGAGGGCGTCGCGCTCGCGCTCGAGGGCGTGCAGCGCATCGCGGTCGTGGTCGATGCGTGCGTTCAGAGAGGCGACGCGGTCGTCGGCTTCGGCGAGCGCCGCGTCGAGCGCGCGCGACACCTCGGTGCCGTCGCCGTCGTCGAGCGCCGGCAAGGCCGCGAGCTCAGCGCGCGTGGCCTCCTGCCGCACGACGGCGGCCTCGAGAGCATTCTGCTGGCGCAGCAGCTCGCCGCGCGCGGCGGCGAGCGTCGAGCGCGCGACATCGACGCGACTGGCGAGCGCCGCGAGCTGCAGGTCGTGCTGCGAGACGAGGGCGCTCTGCGCCGCGATCTCGTCGTCGAGGGCGTCGAGGGTGGCACGCGCGGTCGCCGTGCGGGCGGCGACCTCGCCGACGAGCTCCTCGGCGACGGCCACTCCCTCGCGCAGTGCGACGGCCTCGGCGCGCGCCTCATCGACCTGCGTCTGCGTGATCGTCGTCGACATGCCCGGAAGCTCGGCCTGCTGGCTCAGCAGGGTGAGCTTCTGCTGCGTGAGGCTCGCGAGGCTGCGCACGCGCTCCTGCACCTGCTCGAGCTCGAAGGCGACGCGGCGAGCGTCGTCGACCGCGTCACCCACCTGCTGAGACTCGATGCGTTGCACGCGCAGGCGGGTCTGATCGAGCTGGCTCTGCACGACGATGCGCTCGCTCGTGCGCTCGCTCTCGCTGCGGGCGTGATCGGCGAGCGCGGTGCGCAGAGCGACGACCTCGTCGGCCAGGAGGCGGGCCCGGGCATCCCGCACGATCGCCGCGATGGTCTGCGCTTCGCGCGCGATCTCGGCCTGGCGCCCCAGAGGGGTCAACTGCCGGCGGATCTCTCCTGCGAGGTCGCTCAAGCGCGTCAGGTTGGCCTGCATGGCCTCGAGCTTGCGCACGGTCTTCTCTTTGCGGCGGCGGTGCTTGAGAATGCCCGCCGCCTCTTCGATGAAGCCGCGCCGGTCATCGGGGCTCGCGTGCAGCACCGCATCGAGCTGGCCCTGCCCGACGATGACGTGCATCTCGCGCCCGAGCCCGGAGTCGCTCAGCAGCTCTTGCACGTCGAGCAGGCGGCAGGCCGTGCCATTGATGGCGTACTCGCTGCCGCCGTTGCGGAACAGCGTGCGCGAGATGGTCACTTCGCTGTACTCGATCGGCAGGGCGCCGTCGGAGTTGTCGATCGTCAGCTGCACCTCAGCGCGGCCGAGCGGCCCGCGCGTGGTCGTGCCCGCGAAGATGACGTCTTCCATCTTGCCGCCGCGCAGGGTCTTGGCTCCCTGTTCGCCCATGACCCAGGCGAGGGCGTCGACGACGTTCGACTTGCCCGAGCCGTTGGGCCCGACGATGCAGGTGACACCCGTCTCGAACTGAAAGGTGGTCGGCTGCGCGAACGACTTGAAGCCCTTGATGGTGAGGCTCTTGAGGTGCACGCGCTGCCCCCTCTCGGCACGGTCGTGGGTGTCGACCGGAGCGGTGCGCAAACCGGTCAGGGCTACCGTATCGGTTCGCGCGGGGCTAGTCTGGCGGGCTGGCCACCACCAGGAGGAACCCTCGTGACCCACATCACCGTGACCGAAGTCGTCATACCCGCGTCGCTCGATGCGCCCGACGCGGCCGAGTTCCTCGCGTGCGTCGACGTGCGCAACACCGTGTGGAGCGACGACTCCGGAACCGACGACCTCAGCTACACCGCGGCCGAGCTGCTGCCGGGCTGGCAGAAGACCACCTTCGAGCCCAAGCGCATGTTCGCCGGCCGCCTCGACGGCCGCCTCGTGGCCCGCGCTGTCTACGAGACCCGCACCGAGGAGGCCGCCGACACCGTCTGGCTCATGGCGGAGGTGCTGCGGGATGCCCGGGGCCACGGCGTCGGAGAAGTTCTCGCCCGGCACCTCGAGTCCATCGCGCTGAGCGAGGGCAAGATCCGCGCGATCGTCTACGCGCCCTCGTGGAAGACCGGCGGAATCCGGATCCCCTCCCCCACCGGCTTCGGCTCAGTGCCGGCGGGAACCCCGGAGGTGCGCCTGCTGCAGGGTCTCGGCTACACGCTCGAGCAGGTGGAGCGCGGCAGTCGGCTCGCGCTGCCGCTCGAGAGCGGCGTGCTGCAGGAGGCCCACGACAGCGCACTCGCGGCCGCCGGGCCCGACTACCGCGTGCACACGTGGGCGGGGCCGACCCCGCCCGAGTGGCGCGAGGGCATCGCGCACCTGCTCACCCGCATGAGCACCGACGCTCCGACGGCAGGGCTCGAGGAGCCCGAGGACCCGTGGACGGTCGACCGGCTGCTCGAGGACGAGGCGAAGGAGGCGGAGAGCCCCCGCACCTCGGTCGTCGCGGCGGTCGAGCACCTCCCCTCGGGCGCGCTTGTCGGGTTCACCGAGATGACGGTGCCCGCCGAGGTCGAGCGCTCGGTCGACCAGGAGGACACGATCGTGCTGCGGGAGCACCGCGGGCACCGGCTCGGCATGCTGCTGAAGGCCGCGAACGTGCTGTGGCTCGAGCGGGTGTCGCCCGGGCATCCCTCGATCATCACCTACAACGCCGAGGAGAACCGGCACATGCTCGCGGTCAACGAGGCGCTCGGGTTCGTGCCGTTCGTCTACGAGGGAGCGTGGCGCAAAGACCTGGCGGGCTGAGGGCCGCGTCAGCGGATGCGCGGCAGCGCCGCCGCGTCAGCGGATGCGCGGCAGCGCCGCCGCGTCAGCGGATGCGCTGGCAGCGCGGGCAGAAGTGCGAGCCGCGGTTCATGAACTGCTCGCGCACGATGAGCCGCTCGCACCGGGCGCACGGCTGACCCTGCTGACCGTAGGCGCGCAGGGAGTGGCTGAAGTACCCCGAGGCGCCGTTGACGTTGACGTACTGCGCATCGAAGCTCGTGCCGCCCTCCTCGAGCGCGCGTCGCAGCACGATGCGCACCTCCGCGAGCAGCTCGCGCGCCTTGCGCGTCGACAGCGTCTCGGTCGGCTGGTCGTAGTGCACGCGCGCCGCCCAGAGCGACTCGTCGGCGTAGATGTTGCCGATGCCGCTGATGAGGGTCTGATCGAGCAGGGCACGCTTGATGGTGGTGCGCTTGGCGGCGAGCCGGCGCAGGAACAGCCGCTCATCGAACGCCGGATCGAGCGGGTCGCGCGCGATGTGGGCGACCTGGCTCGGGATGCTCGCGAGCGGCAGCCCGTACCCGGCCGCCGCGCCGTCGCGCGTCGGCAGCAGCTCGTCCACCGCCATCGAGCCGAAGATGCGCTGATCGACGAAGTCGACCCGCAGCGGGCCGTGCACCGGATGCGTCAGCGCGAACCGGATGCGCGTGAGCGCCGCGGCCTCCGCCGACGGGTCGCGCAGCAGCACCTGCCCGCTCATGCCGAGGTGGGCGACGAGAGCCTGGGCAGGGGCATCCGCCGCCCTGTCGATCGGCAGCCAGAGGAACTTGCCGCGCCGCACCGCGCCGCGCAATCGGGCGCCGGTCAGGCGTTCGACGAAGTCTTCGGCCGGGCCGTCGTGGCGCTTGAGCGAGCGCTCGTCGAGCACCTCGACAGCGTCGATCGTCGCGCCGGAGACGGCGGGCTGCAGGCCGTGACGCACGACCTCGACCTCGGGAAGCTCGGGCACGGCTCAGTACCGGATCTCAGCGCCGTGACTGCAGCACGACGCACGCCTCGAGTGCGGCGGCCATCTCGGCCTGCTTCTTGCTCGTGCCTTCGCCCGTCGCGATGGGCTCGTCGGCGAGCAGCACGGTCGCGGTGAAGACCTTCGAGTGGTCGGGGCCGTCATCGCTGATCGCGTAGACGGGCAGGCCGAGACCCAGGTGCGCCGCGAGCTCTTGCAGCGAGGTCTTCGGATCCATGGCGGCACCGAAGCGGTCGGGGTCGGAGAGCAGCGGGTCGATGAGGCGCAGCACCAGGTCGGTGGCGACCTCGCCACCGAGATCGAGGTAGGCGGCGCCGATGAGCGCCTCGACCGTGTCGGCGAGAATCGACGACTTCTCGCGCCCGCCCGTCAGTTCTTCGCCTTTGCCGAGCTTGAGGTGCTCGCCGAGCCCGATAGCGCGAGCGACCTCGGCGAGTGCGACCGATGACACGAGCGATGCGCGCCGCTTGGCGAGATCACCCTCGGTCAGGTCGGGGTAGGTCGTGTAGAGCATGACCGTGACGGCCTGCCCGAGGATCGAGTCGCCGAGAAACTCCAGGCGCTCGTTCGTCGCCGCACCGCCGTGCTCGTACGCCCACGAGCGGTGCGTGAGAGCGAGCTCGAGCAGCTCAGGCTCGATCGTCACCCCGAGGGCGCGCTCGAGGGCGCTGCGATCATCTGACGGCATCATGCCGACAGCGATATCAAACGTCGGCGACCTTGCGGCCCTTGTACTCCATGTACAGGGGCGTGCCGGCCGAGTCCTCGACCACCTTGGCGCGGTGGGGAAGGCTGTAGACGACCTTGCCGTTCTCGACGGTCTTCACGAGGGTCGGCACAGACGCCTTCCACTGCGAGCGACGCGAGTTCGTGTTGGAGCGCGACATCTTCCGCTTGGGAACAGCCATGGTGGTTCTTCTCTCTGTCAGGCCGGCACGCGCGCGCGTGACGGTGAGGTTCGTGGGTGGGCGAGCGCCCTAGCTCGTGGTCCCGGTGTTCTCGTTGTGCTTGCGGCTCTCGTCGTGCTCAAGGGCCAGGCCTTCGAGCACCGCCCAGCGAGGATCGATGACCTCGCGAGGCTCCCGCGGGCCGGCATCTGCCAGGCGCTCACCGGTCTCGGGGTCGAGACCAGGGCAATCCTCGCGGCACACCGGCTGGAACGGGAGCGACAGCACGACGGCGTCTCTCACCACCGGTTCACAATCCACGTGATCATCGTGAACCAGGTAGTCGTACGCCTCGTCTTGAGAATACGCGAAAAGCTCCTGGAATTCGACTTCGACGGGGATGACGACGGGGTCGAGGCAGCGCACGCACTCCCCGAACGCGGTCGTGCGAACGTCGGCCGAGACCAGGATTCCGTCGTGCAGGCCCTCGAGCCGCAGGTCGAGCTCGAGCTCGGTGCCCTCGGGCACGACCACCGCAGCGGCGCCCAGCTGCTCGGGCACGGCGAAGGTGAGCTGCTTCTCGCGCATCTCGCCGGGGCGGTGCACGAGGTCGCGAACATTCACGCGATAGGGGTTCGACGGGGTAGGCATAGCGCTCCATCCTACCGGCGGTCGAGGCCTCCACCGTCGGCGAGACCGTCGGCGAGGCCGTCGTGGGCAGAGGAACGGCCGCGAGCATCCGTCGCCCGATCGCTCGGGATGCTCGCGGCCGGTCTCACCGTAGGCGGCTAGTTCTGCGCAACCGCCGTGAAAGCGCCGTCATACGCCTGCATGGCGACTGCGACTTGCTCGGGAGTCACGATGCACGGCGGCACGACGTGGATGCGGTTGTCGGCCGCGAAGGGCAGCACCTTGCGGGCCATGAGCTCGGCCTTCAGCCGGTTGATGACATCGGCGCCGACGGGCTCGCGCGTGGCGCGATCGGTCACGAGGTCGAGCGCCCAGAACACGCCGAGGCCGCGCACATCGCCGATCATCGGGTGCTTCTCGGCGAGGGCGCGCAGGGCGGGGCCGAGGTGCTGCTCGCCGATCATCTTCGCGTTCTCGACGATGCCCTCCTCGGTCATCGCATCGATCGAGGCGACGATCGAGGCCGCGGCGAGCGGATGACCGCTGTAGGTGAGTCCACCCGGGAAGACGCGCTCGTCGAAGGCCGCGGCGATGCTCGGGCTCATGACGACGCCGCCCACGGGCACGTAGCCCGAGTTGACACCCTTCGCGAAGGCGATGAGGTCGGGGGTGGCGCGGTTCGGGTTGATCGTCTCGTTCTGCCAGGCGAACCAGTCGCCCGTGCGGCCGAAGCCGGCCATGACCTCGTCGGCGATCCAGACGATGCCGTACTTGTCGGCGATCGCGCGCACGCCTTCGAGGTAGCCGACCGGCGGCGCGAAGATGCCCGCCGTGCCGGGCACCGACTCGAGCAGGATGGCCGCGATGGTGCCGGGGCCCTCGGCGACGATCGTGCGCTCGAGGTGGCGCAGGGCGCGCTCGCACTCCTGCTCCGGTGACTCGGAATAGAACTCGCTGCGGTACGTGAAGGGGCCGAAGAAGTGCACGTGGCCGTAGGCGTACTCATTGGGCATGCGGCGCCAGTCGCCCGTCGCCGCGATCGCGGCGCCCGTGTTGCCGTGGTAGCTGCGGTAGGTCGAGAGCACCTTGTGCTTGTGCGTCGTGAGGCGCGCCATGCGGATGGCGTTCTCGATGGCGTCGGCGCCGCCGTTGGTGAAGAACACCTTGCTGAAGCCGGGCCCGGCCTTCTCGACGATGCGGTGCGCCGCTTCGCCGCGCACGAGGGCCGCGTGCGAGGGCGCGACCGTCGCGAGCTGGGCCGCCTGGCGCTGAATAGCCTCGACGACCTTCGGGTGCGAGTGGCCGATGTTGGTGTTCACGAGCTGGCTCGAGAAGTCGAGGTAGGTCTCGCCGTCGTAGGTGTAGACGTCGCAGCCGGCGGCGCCCGCGACGACGAAGGGCTTCAACGCCCCCTGCGCGCTCCACGAGTGGAAGACGTACTCGCGATCGAGGTCGTAGGCCCGCACACCATCGGCGGGGTCGAACGCGGGGGCGGAGGTGTGTGACCGGTTCAAAGTGTCGGTCATGGATATCAGTCCTTGAGTCGAAGGAACGGGAGTACCGCCATTATCGTCGCTCGGCACCGATCTGCTCATCGCGCAGAAGTGCAGGAATCTTCTCGCGGAACGGGAAGAACCCGCGGGTCGCGTGCGGCCAGGCGCGGGCATCCCACGATCGCAGGATGCGCGAGACTGCGATGCCCTCCGCGGCGAGGTCGCGCTCAAGGCCGTCGAGGCGGTCGCGCACCGGCCCGACGGGCGCGTACGGCGTCACGAGCCCCGTCGCGTCGTGCGCGCGCAGCCACGGCAGAATCGCGGATGCCGTGAGTCCGTCGAGCGGGCTGGCCTCGGCCGCGTAGTGCGCGCCGGCCCGCGTGCGGCCGTCGGCGAGCGCGGTTGCGGTGAATCCCGCGACAAGTGGGGCCGTGGGATCGGCGAGGGTCGACCGGCCCTCCCCCGCCGTCGGGCTCGCGACCGCGACGACCTCGGCGCCGGCGGCGCTCAGCATCGGCTCGAAGCTCTCGGCGTGCAGGTCGTCCTCGTGCAGCAGCAGGGCGACGCAGCCGCTCGGCAGCGGCTCGGGCCGCGGCGCCGGGCCGGGGGTCGGGAGCGGCGCGTCGTCCTCCACCGCGGGCGCGACAGCCGCGAGCCCGCGCGGGCGGAACCGCCCCTCCGTGGCGAACGCGATGTTCTGCGTCGTCGCGAGGTAGGTCTTGCCGACCGTCTGCAGGCCCGCTACCCATCGCCAGCTGAGCGTGTTCGAGGCCGGGTCGCCGTCGAGCAGGTGGCGCAGGAAGAAGTCGGCGCCGAGCTGCCAGGGCAGGCGCAGCGTGAAGATCCAGATGCTCGCGAACCACATGCGCGCGTGGTTGTGCAGGTAGCCGAGCTCGACGAGTTCGCGCGCCCAGTCGTCGAAGCCCTCGATGCCCGTTCGGCCCGCGATCGCGTCGTCGTAGGTCGCGCGCTCGGCGGCGCTCAGAGCGTCGAGCGCCGGTGCCACGCTCGCCGTGTACCGCGCCCACACGCTCGGGCGCAGCTCGAGCCAGCCCTTCCAGTAGGTGCGCCAGTAGACCTCCTGCAC
Organism: Microcella sp.; assembly: GCF_051860105.1. Lineage (GTDB taxonomy): Bacteria > Actinomycetota > Actinomycetes > Actinomycetales > Microbacteriaceae > Microcella. Next base: position 70,331 of record NZ_JBHYEO010000001.1, on the reverse strand, counting down.
GAACTTGCCCGCCGCATCGAGCGAGTGCCGCTCGAGCACGGCCTCGACGACCTCGCGCTCGGTCACGAGGCGGTGCCGCACCCAGGGCGAGAGGGTCGACACATTCGTGCGATCCTGCGGGCCGCGGTCGGTGTTGCGCTCGGCGGCGTAGGCACGACCGGCACGCGGAACGAAGTCGGCGAGCCGGGCGAGCCCCGCGTCGCGGGTCGCGTCAGGAGTCATGGCCCCATCGTGCGGCAGAGACGCTGAGAGGCGGCGGGATGCCCGGTGCGAGCATCCCGCCGCCTCAGCGGTCAGCAGCGGCTAGTTGCCGCCCTCCATCAACTCGACGTCGATGGGCGAGAAGCCCTCGCCCGTCGTGTCGACGCCCTCCTCCGCGAGCTCGGCGAGCGCGCGCTCGATCCACTCGTTCGTGTAGGCCGTCGCGGGGGGCTCAGCCGTGATGAGGCTCGCACCCGTCTCGTTGACGGCGCTCAGCGCGGCGGCCACCGTCGCGGCGAACGCGTCGGGGTCGATGTAGCCGATGCCGTTCGGAGCCGGCCAGATGAGCTTGTTGGTCTCGTTGACCATCCACAGCTCGTGGCTCGGGCCCCAGCCGGAGCCCGCGTCGATCGTGATCTGCGCGGCCTCTTCGGGGTTCTCGGCCGCGTAGACCCAGCCCTTGATGACGGCCTTCAAGAAGGCGACGGTCGTCTCCTGGTACTCGGTGTCGCTCTCGAGGCGCTCGGTGTCGGCCCAGATCGCGTCTTGCAGCATGGCGCCCACGGTGTCTTCGTAGCTGATGACGTTGAGATCCTCCGGCGTGTACAGCTCACCCGTGTCGGGGTTGACCGACTCGAGCACCTGCGCGTACTCGTTGTACGTCATCGCCTGGGCCGCGTCGATGTCGCCCGCGAGGAAGGCGTTCATATTGAAGTCTTGCGTGATGATCTCGACCGTGGTGGAGTCGAGGCCTTCGGCGGCCATGGCCGCGAAGATCTCCCACTCGTTGCCGAAGCCCCACGAGCCGATCTTCTTGCCCTCGAAGTCGGCGACCGACTCGATGCCGCTGTCGGCCCACGCCACCTGCAGCGTGCCGGAGCGCTGGAAGATCTGCGCGATGTTGGTGACGTTGGCGCCGGCCTCGATCGAGCCGAGCACCTTCGGCACCCAGGCGATCGCGTAGTCGACATCGCCGTTGGCGAGGGCATCCTGCGGCACGATGTCGCCGCCACTGGGGATGATCTCGACGTCGAGGCCGGCCTCTTCGAAGTACCCCTGCTCCTGCGCGGCGAAGTAGCCCGCGAACTGGCCCTGGGGCAGCCACTGCAGCTGCAGCGTGATGGGCGTGAGCTCATCGGGCGCGTCGGCGCCTCCCTCGTCGGCGGGAGCGGAGCAGGCGGAGAGCGCGAGCGCAGCGGTGAGGCCGATCGCGCTGAACGTCGCGAAGCGACGGGTGCGGTTCATCATGTGCTGTGTCCTTTCGGTGTTCGGGACGGTGCGGGGATGGTGCCGGTCGGCCCCGATGGTGCGCGGGGACGGGTGCGGGGTCACGTCATCGTCGACGCGAAGCCCAACGTTCCAGAGCGAGGGTGACCAAGTAGAAGGCCAGCCCCAGCACGATGGCGGCGACGACGTACGCCCAGGCGCGCGGATACGCGCTCGAGGCCGCCGAGGTCGAGATGAGCCCGCCAAGGCCGCCGCGCGGGCCACCGAAGTACTCGGCGACGAGCGCGGAGATGACGGCGAGCGACGAGGCGAGCCGGATGCCCGTGAAGGTGTACGGCACCGCCGTCGGCAGGGTGATGGTGCGCATGACCTGCCACGGCGTCGCCGCGAAGCTCGTCATGAGCTCGCGATGCACCGGCTGGGTCTGCCGCAGCCCGCGCGCCGTCGTGATGAAGACGGGCACGAAGGCCGCGAGGCTCGCGATGAGCTGCCGCCCGGTCTGCGAATCGGCGCCGAACATGGTGTTGAGCACGGGGGCGAGAGCCACAATCGGGATGACCGCGAGGGCGGCGACGACGGGAGCGAGCATCCCGTCGACCAGTCGACTGGTCGAGGCGATGAGCGCCGCGATGACGCCGAGCAGCGAGCCGGTCACGAGGCCCACGAGTGCGTTGAGGCCCGTGATGGCGCCCGCGCTCAGCATCGACGGCCAGAACTCGACGATCTCGGCGATGATCGCCGCCGGGCTCGGCAGCAGGTAGGCCTCGACGAGCCCGCTGCCGGCGAGCAGCTGCCACGTGCCGATGACGACGATGCCGAGCACGACGGGCGCGATCGCGCGCTCGGCTGTGCTTGGTGTGCGGCCCAGCGGGCCGACGTTCGCCCTGCGGCCCAGCGGGCCGACGCTCGCGGTGCGGCCCCGCGGGCCTGGTGAGGGGCGCGTGCGCGCAGCCGTCGACATCAGCGGTTCTCGACTCCGCGCGGGGCGGCGGTGACCCCGCCGCCGCCGTGCAGAGCCTCGCGCACGGCCGTGATCATCTCGAAGAAGCTGCCGTCCTCCCGCAGATCGTCGGCGCGGCTGCCCGTGCTGCCGAGCGACATCGGCACGACCTCGGCGATGCGACCCGGCCGCGGCGACATCACGACGACGCGGTCGCTGAGATACACCGCCTCGGGGATCGAGTGCGTGACGAAGACCACCGCGGCGCCTGTCTCGGCGGCGATGCGCAGCAGCTCGGTCTGCATGTACTCGCGCGTCATCTCGTCGAGCGCGCCGAACGGCTCGTCCATGAGCAGCAGCTCGGGCTTCTTCGCGAGGGCCCGCGCGATCGCGACGCGCTGCTGCATGCCGCCGGAGAGCTGGTCGGGAAAACGGTCGCCGAAGTCGCCGAGGCCCACGAGGGCGATGAGCTCATCGACTCGCGACCGCACGTCTGGCCGCGCCATGCCGCTGAGCTCGAGCGGCAGCGCGATGTTGGCCGCGACCGTGCGCCAGGGCAGCAGACCCGCCTGTTGGAAGGCGATGCCGTAGCGCTGGTCGACGCGCGCCTGGTGGGCGCTGGTGCCGAAGACCTCGACCGTGCCGGCGCTCGGCGTCTCGAGGTCGGCGATGAGGCGCAGCAGCGTGCTCTTGCCGCATCCTGAAGGCCCGATGAGCGAGACGAACTCCCCCGGCGCGACCGCGAGGTCGACGGCGCTGAGCGCGACGACCTGGCCCTTCTTCGTGTCGAAGACCTTGTCGACGGCCGAGACGGTGACCGCGTTGGTCATGATTCTCCTTCGGTGCGGCGGTAGTCCTTCACGAGCAGCCCCAGCAGGGCCACCGAGCCGGCGGCGATGAGCCCGAGGGCGATCGCGCCGAAGATGGGCGCCCAGGCCTTCGCGGGGTCTCCGCTGGCCTGACCGGCGTACTGGATGACCAGCCGCCCGATGCCGCCCTGCAACCCCGTCGACACCTCGGCGACGACGGCCCCCACCACGGCGTTGGCGGCCGCCAGCCGTAGCGCGGGTAGCAGGTACGGAACGGCCGAGGGGAGCCGCAGGTGCAGCATCGTCGGCCACCATCCGGCCGAGTACGTGTGCATGAGCTCGAGGTGCAGGCGATCAGGCGCTTGCAAGCCCTTGAGTGCGCCGACGGCGACGGGGAAGAACGCCAGGTAGCTCGCGATGACGGCGACGCTCATCCAGTCCTGCCACTCGAACGCCCCGATCTCGATGCGCGAGCCCCAGCTCTTCACGAGCGGCGCGAAGGCGATGAGCGGCACGGTCTGGCTGAGCACGATCCACGGCAGCAGGGCCGACTCGGCGAGCATCCAGCGCTGCATGATGAGGGCGAACGCCATGCCGACGACGACGCCGACCACCCAGCCGGCCGCGGCGATGCCGAGCGTGAGACCGGCCGCGAGCACGATCTCGAGCCACAGCACGCGCGCGCCCTCGGCTCGTGTGACCGGCTCGAACAGCCGGGCCACCATGTCCCACACGTGCGGCATCGCCAGATCGCTCGTGCGCGGCAGCACCCGCACATCGCCGACGACGAGCCCGTCGACGGGGCCGAGCCACTTGTAGAGCTCCCACAGCGCCGCGAGCGCGACGATGCCGAGCAGTCCGTACCCGGCCGCCCTCAGCCGCGCACCCCGGCTGGCCCGCCGCCGTCGGGGCGGGGCCAGCAGGGTGGCGGCGTCGGTCATACCTTGGCCTGCTTGTTGCCGTTCAGGGCGGGGATCACGTGCTCACCGTAGACCCGCAGCGTCTCCTCCTTGTTGTCGTGCTGGAGGTAGCCGGCGAACTGGTCGACTCCGAGGTCGCGCAGCGCCTCGAGCTTCTCGATGTGGTCTTTCGCATCACCGAGCACGCAGAAGCGGTCGACGATCTCGTCGGGCACGAAGTCGACGTGGTCGTTGCCGGCCTTGCCGTGGGTGTTGTAGTCGTAGCCCTGGCGCCCAGCGATGTAGTCCGTGAGCGCCCGCGGCACGTCGGTCGAATCGCCGTGCTTCGCGACGATGTCGGCGACGTGGTTGCCGACCATGCCGCCGAACCAGCGGGTCTGGTTACGCATGTGATCCCAGTCGGTGCCGATGTACATGGGCGCCGCGACGCAGAACTTGATGCTCATCGGGTCGCGCCCGGCGTTGTCGGCCGCGGTGCGCACGGTCTCGATCATCCACTTGGCGATGTCGAGATCGGCGAGCTGCAGGATGAAGCCGTCGCCGACCTCGCCCGTGAGCTTGAGCGCGAGCGGGCCGTACGCCGCCACCCACACCTCGAGTTCGCTGCCGTGGCTCCACGGGAACTGCAGGGTGGCGCCGTTGTACTCGACCGCGCGCGAGTTGCCGAGCTCGCGGATGACGTGGATCGACTCGCGCAGCGACGCGAGCGTCGTCGGCTTGCCGTTCGTCACCCGCACCGCCGAGTCGCCTCGGCCGATGCCGACGATCGTGCGGTTGCCGTACATCTCGTTGAGCGTCGCGAAGACGCTCGCCGTGACCGTCCAGTCGCGCGTGGCCGGGTTCGTCACGAAGGGGCCGACCTTCACGCGGTGCGTCTGCGCGAGGATCGCCGAGTAGATCACGTAGGGCTCCTGCCACAGGATGTGGCTGTCGAAGGTCCACACGTGGCTGAACCCGTACTGCTCAGCCAGCTTGGCGAGGTGCACCGTGCGGCTCGCGGGCGGGTTGGTCTGAAGTACTGCTCCGAAATCCATGGATGCTCTTCTCTTCGTTCGCCGGATCTCAGACCAGGTACTGGCTCAGGCCGCGGCGCAGGTACTGCCCGTGCCCGGCCCGACCGTGGAACTGATCGTTCTGGATGACGACCGAGCCGCGCGAGATGACCGTGTCGACCTTCCCGTCGATCTCGAAGCCCTCCCACGCCGCGTGGTCCATGTTCATGTGGTGCTTGCGACCGGTCGGCGTGCCGTTCTCGTCGACGGGCATGCCGATCGAGGTGTGGCCGTTCGGGTCGTAGACGACGATGTCGGCGTCGGCCCCGGGCGCGATGACGCCCTTCTTGCCGTACAGCCCGAACATGCGCGCGGGCGTGGTGCTCGTGATCTCGACCCAGCGCTCGAGCGTGATCTGCCCGGTGACGACGCCCTGATACATGAGGTCCATGCGGTGCTCGACCGAGCCGATGCCGTTGGGGATCTTCGAGAAGTCGCCCAGGCCCAGCTCTTTCTGGTCTTTCATGCAGAACGGGCAGTGGTCGGTCGAGACCATCTGGATGTCGTTCGTGCGCAGGCTCTGCCACATGTGGTCCTGGTGGCCTTCGGCGCGCGAACGCAGCGGCGTCGAGCACACCCACTTGGCTCCCTCGAAGGCGCCGTACTTCTCGCTGACCGCCCCGAGCTGCTCTTCGAGCGACAGGTAGAGGTACTGCGGGCACGTCTCGCCGAACACGTTCTGGCCGATGTCGCGCGCGGCGGCGAGCTGCTCGACCGCCTGCTTGGCGCTCACGTGCACGACGTAGAGCGGGGCGCCGGTGAGGTTCGCGAGCATGATCGCCCGGTGGGTCGCCTCCTCCTCCATCTGCCAGGCGCGCGCGACGCCGTGGTAGTACGGGTCGGTCTTGCCCTTGGCGAGAAGCTGCGCGACGAGCACGTCGATCGCGGGGCCGTTCTCGGCGTGCATCATCGTCATGAGACCGTGCTCGGCGGCCACCTGCATCGCGCGCAGAATCTGCGCGTCATCGGCGTAGAAAACGCCCGGGTAGGCCATGAACATCTTGTAGCTCGTGATGCCCTCGTCGATGAGCTTCGGCAGTGCGGCGAGCGAGTCGTCGTCGACGCCGCCGACGATCTGGTGGAACCCGTAGTCGATCGCGCAGTTGCCGCCGGCCTTCTCGTGCCAGGCGGCGAGGCCGTCGAACACCTTCTGGCCCGCGGTCTGCACGGCGAAGTCGATGATGCTCGTCGTGCCGCCCCAGGCTGCGGCGATCGTGCCGGTCTCGAAGGTGTCGATCGCGGCGGTGCCGCCGAACGGCAGCTCCATGTGGGTGTGCGCGTCGATGCCGCCGGGAATCACATACTTGCCCGTGGCGTCGATGACGGTGTCGACGGATGCGGCCAGGTCGTGCCCGAGCAGAGTCGAGCCGGGTGCGAGCACGGCGACGATGGTCTCGCCGTCGACGAGCACATCGGCCGCGCCGCGGCCCGTGGCGGAGACGACCGTGCCGCCGGAGATGAGGGTGGTGGTCATGGCCGGGCCTCCTTAGGGCTTCACCGTCGCGGTGTACGACTCGGGCCGGCGATCGCGGTAGAACTGCCAGTTGTTGCGCACCTCGCGAATCAGCCCCATGTCGAGGTCGCGGATGACGATCTCGGTCTGGTCTTGGCTCGCGACCTCGCCGACATAGTTGCCGCGCGGGTCGACGAAGTAGCTCGAGCCGTAGAAGGTCACGGCGAGGTCGCCGAACTCGTCGCTCTCGGTGCCGATGCGGTTGTTCGCACCGATGAAGTACTGGTTCGCGGCCGCCGCGGCGGGCTGCTCGAGCTCCCACAGACGGTTCGAGAGGCCGGGCTTGGTCGCGCTCGGGTTAAACACCAGCTCGGCGCCGTTGAGGCCGAGCTCGCGCCATCCTTCGGGGAAGTGCCGGTCGTAGCAGATGTACACGCCGACCTTGCCCACGGCCGTGTCGAACACGGGGTAGCCAAGGTTGCCGGGGCGGAAGTAGAACTTCTCCCAGAACCGGTCGAGGTTCGGGATGTGGTGCTTGCGGTACTTGCCGAGGATCGTGCCGTCAGCATCCACCACCACGGCGGTGTTGTAGTACACGCCCGGCATGTCCTCTTCGTAGATGGGGAGGACCATGACCAGCTTCAGTTCTTTCGCGAGCGTCGCGAAGCGCTGCACGATGGGGCCGTCGGCGGGCTCTGCGTAGTCGTAGTACTTCGCGTCTTCGATGATGCCGAAGTACGGCCCGTAGAAGAGCTCTTGGAAGCAGATGATCTGAGCTCCGTCGGCGGCGGCATCGCGCGCGAACTGCTCGTGCTTGGCGATCATCGATTCCTTGTCGCCCGTCCAGGTGGTCTGGGTGATGGCGGCGCGGATGGTGGTCATGGGTGGTTCCCCTTTTCCTCTTTGAACTGGGGCCAGTGTGCGCTTCGAGCGTTTCCGGCTCGTTTCGCCCAGTGACGCGTGAGTAAAGCCTAGGGCGCAGGTGCGCATCGGTACACCCGCTCGCACATATGAGCAGGAGTCGACGGCGCTAGCGTGGGCGGTATGAGGATCGTGGTGCTCGCGGGCGGGGTCGGAGGCGCGCGGTTCGTGCGCGGACTGCGGGAGGCAGTGCGCTGGTGGCACCCCGAGTCGACGATCGACGTCGTCGTGAACACGGGCGACGACTGGTGGCTCGCGGGCCTGCGCATCACGCCCGACCTCGACTCGATGCTCTACACGCTCTCGGGGCAGAACGACGAGGTGCGCGGCTGGGGCCGCGTCGGCGAGAGCGAACGCGTATCGGCCGAGCTGCAGGCCTACGGCGTGACGCCCGACTGGTTCACGCTCGGCGATCTCGATCTCGGCACCCACATCGCGCGGTCGGCGTGGCTGCGCGCGGGGTTCACGCCGTCGCAGGTCGTCGCACGCCTGCAGGAGCGCTGGGATCTCGGCGGCGTGCGCCTGCACCCCGCGACCGATCACGAGATCGACACGCACGTCTGGGTGGCGTCAGACACGGGCGCCAAAGAAGACCTGCACTTCCAGGAGTGGTGGACGCGCTACCGCGCCCAGGTGCCCGCCCTGCGGTTCGAGCAGCGCGGCGTCGCCGCAGCGGCGCCCTCCCCCGGCGCGCTCGCGGCGCTCGCAACGGCTGATGTCGTGCTCGTGGCCCCCTCGAACCCGGTCGTGTCCATCGGCACGATCCTGGGCATCCCGGGCATGCGCGACGCGGTGCTCTCCGCCGGCTCGGCGTCGGCGACCGGCCGTGCCCCGATCGTGGGCGTCTCGCCGATCATCGCGGGGGCCGCGGTGCGCGGCATGGCCGACGCCTGCCTCACGACGATCGGGGTGGCGACGGATGCCGGTGCGGTCGCCCGGCACTACGGCCCCCGAGCCGCTGGTGGCCTGCTCGACGCCTGGCTGGTCGACGAGGCCGACGAGTCGCTCGTCGCCGGACTGCGCGCGGACGGCATCGCCGCCGCGGCGGTGCCGCTCTGGATGCGCGACCTCGACACTGCTGCCGCGCTCGCCGAGGCGGCGCTGGGCGCGGCATCGGCGGACGCGACCCCCGAGAACTGAGGGTCGACGCCCGCCGGGGCCGGCTCGTTCAGGCGCGGGTGAGGAGCGGCACGATGTCGTCCGCCGACACGTGTCCGTCGGCAACGACGAGGCGGTGCCCGAGCTGCACAGACTCACCTTTTCCGAGCGTGAGGCCGTTATCGTAGAGGAAGGCCCACCCGAAGCCCGAGAAGTTGCCGCCGCGAATGATCCAGCGCGACCGCTCCGCCTGATCGGTGGCACAGCCGAGGGTCACGAGGGAGCCGTCGTTCGCCGTGAGGTGCACGACCAGCCACGGCGAGTCGACACCGGAGTCGTCGACCGGGCCGTCTTTGCCCAGGATGCGGTTCGTGACAAGGCCGGGAGCACCTCGGAAGAAGAGTCCGCCATAGCCGCCATCCGGCCGACCCCCCTGAGCGGGCGTTTCCAACGACACGCTGTCGCGCTCCGGGTTCGTGAGGGTCGAGATCCACGAGAGCTGCCACCATCCGGTGGCCTCCGGAGCGACGAACTCGAGCTGCCGTGATTCGGTCAGCAGAGGCTCCCCCTCCTGCCCGACCCAATCGAGGGTCGACGCGACGGAGAGACGGTCAGCGCCTTGCTCGACGACAGCATCGCCACGCTGCCGGATGGATCCCTGGTTCTCGACGAGCTCATACCCGCGTTCGGGGCCGAAGTAGGTCCATCCTCCCCAGAGATTCGCATCGGCGACCAGCGGAACACCGAAAAACAAGCCGTGGTGCCACAGGTGGTCGTCCGGGGCGAAGTCGGTCACCACGTGCCCTGCGCGCGTCGTCAGCGGGTGCACGTAGGGCTTCGGCGTCTGCATCGCCGGCACGTCGGGGTGAGTCACATACCGGGCGATGGCGACTCCGTCGACGACGACGGAGATGTTGCCGTCGGAGCGCGTGCTCGTCATCATCGGGTGGTGACCCTCTGATCAGCACCGGCATCCAGTGCGTCGTAGAACGCGTCGCCCGGAACGATCGTTCCGCGCTGCACGAACTGCCCCGTAGTGGCCGACTTGTAGAGCGCCGTCAGCAGCTCAATGGTGTTGCGTGCGTCGGCCGCGGTCAGCTCCGGCTTCACCCCCCGTGACCAGTGGTCGAGAATCGACGACAGCTGGGCTTGGTGTGGGGCGACGTACTCCTGTGGGGGCGTCCAGTCGTCGTGGACGGCTTGCACTCCGTCGGAGCCCATCGTCGTGACAGTCCACTCCTCAACACGCGGGTAGTAGACGGTGTTGAGTTCGAGTGCGGCGCCTTCTGCGAGAACTTCCACCATGGTGCGCTGGTCGTGACTGAGAACGGTCGACACCAGGTTCGCGAGCGCACCGGACTTCATCCGCACGATGGCGACGCTCGCATCCTCGACCTCGATGGGCCGTGACAGCGTGTCGACGAACGAGCCGACAACGTCCCAGTCGCCACCCATCAGCCACATGAGCAGATCGATCGCGTGAATCGCCTGGCTCGTCGTCGCGCCCGCGAACTCGGTCTCCCGCTTTCCCCGCCAGGGGATGTCCCAGTAGGAAGGGTGCCGGTACCAGACCGTGCGGGCCGTGCCGACCAGAGGCCGGCCCCACCGCTCGGTCGAGAGCCCCTCGCGGATCTCCTGCGAGCCACCGGCATAGCGGAACTGCGAGACGGTCACGCACCACTGCCCGGTTGCACGCTCGGCCTCGATGATGCGGTCCACCGCGGCGAGCGAGCCGGCGAGCGGCTTCTCGCAGTAGGCCCACGAGCCCGCCTCGAGAACCTGGATGGCGAGCTTCTCGTGAGTGTGCGGCGGCGTCGCGACGTGCACCAGGTCGGGAGATTCCTCTTTCAGCATGTCCGCAGCGTCGGCGTACACCCGGGCTGTCGGGTAGGTTTCCGCCGCACGAGCGCGACGTTCCGGATCGGGCTCGACGATACCCACCAGCTCGACCCTGTCCGCGAGGCCCGCGATTGCAGGAAGATGCGCCCCTGCACTGATGCCGCCGGCACCGAGAACAGCAACTCGAGCAACTTTCGGATTCATGAAGTCCTTATCCTTTCAAACCAGTGGTAGCGATGCCCTGAGTCAGGTACTTCTGACCCGCGAGGAAGAAGCCGAACAGTGGGCCCAACGACAGCACGGCCATCGCGAACATCGGACCCCACGATGAGTTGCCCGTCGCGTCGAGGAACGAGTTCAGCGCGAGCGGAACCGTGAAGAGGTCAGGGCTCTGCAGGTAGATCATCGGAGTGAAGAAGTCGTTCCACGTCCAGATGAACGTGAAGATCGCGGTCGTGACGAGGGCCGGAACCGTCAGGGGAAGGATGACCCTCCGATACGTCTGCCAGGGCCCGCATCCATCGATGCGCGCTGCCTGGTCGAGCTCGATCGGAAGACTCCTGATGAACTGCACCATCAGGAAGATGAAGAACGAGTCGACGGCGAGGAACTTGGGCACGACCAGGGGGAGGAACGAGTTGCTCCACCCCAGCGACGAGAACAAGACGTACTGCGGCACGATCACCACGTGGTGCGGAAGCATGATCATGCCCAGCATCACCGCGAACAACACTCCCCGGAACGGGAAGGACATCCGCGCAAAGGCATATGCCGCCAGCGAGCACGAGATGAGGTTGCCAATCACCGCGGCGACCGCAACGACCGTGGAGTTCACGAACGCCACGCCGAACGGAGTGCCCGCACCCGCCCATCCATCCACGTAGTTCTGGATGGTGACAGGGTTCGGGATGATCGAGATCTCGCTGAAGATGAACTCCGGTTCCTTGAACGAACTGCCAAACAGCCACAAGACCGGATAGATCAGGGCGATGCAGAACGCGATGATCATCGCGTGCTTGAAGGCCGACCGGCCCTCCCATCGAACGGAGCTACTGCTCATAGTTCACCCACTTCCGTGAAGCCCAGAAGACGAGGCCCGTCACGGCACCGACGCCGATGAAGAGGATCCACGCCATGGCGCTCGCGTAGCCCATCTCGAATCCGGTGAACGCCTTCTGGTAGAGGTACAACGTGTAAAAGAGGGTGGAGTTTGCGGGCCCGCCGGTGCCGCCCGACACGACGAATGCGGGGGTGAAGGCCTGGAACGCCCCAATGAGCTGCAACACCAGGTTGAACAGAACCACCGGGCTCAGCATGGGCAAGGTGATGTGCCAGAACTGTGAAAGCTTGCCCGCTCCGTCAATGGACGCGGCTTCATAGAGGTACTGCGGCACCTGACGAAGAGCGGCCAGGAAGATCACCATCGGCGAGCCGAAGGTCCAGACGTTCAGCACGATGAGGGTGCCCAGCGCGGTGTCGGGGTTGCCGACCCAGCTTCCCGCGTCAATGCCGAAGACGGCCAGAATCTGATTGAACAATCCGTCACTGCCGAACATCTGACGCCAGAGCACGGCGATCGCGACACTCGTTCCGATCAGCGAGGGCAAGTAGAGGATCGACCGGTAGATGGCCAGCCCGCGCAGACCCCGATTCAGGAGGAGCGCGAGCGCGAGAGCGAACGCGAGCTGCAGAGGCACGGAGATGATCACGTAACGGAGGGTGACATCCACTGATTCCAAGTACTTCGGATCGGCGGTGAACATCCGCACGTAGTTGTCGAGGCCGACCCACTCCGGCGCCTGCAGAAGGTTGTAGTTGGTGAAGGAGAGGTACAGCGAGTAGAGGGCAGGACCCAGCGAGACGGCGATGAGCCCGAACAGCCACGGCGCCAGGAACAACCAGGGCGCCAGTCTCTCTCCATTGCGGCGGTGCCGGCGCCGGCGCCGGGGGGCAGAGGCCCCCACGGCGCCGGCGCTGTCACTCACGAGCCGCAGTCGCGATCGCTCGTCGACAGACATGTGATGGGTCCTCCGCTAGCGACCGAAGGTCGACTCGGCTGCCGCGAAGAACTCGTCGACGGCATCATCGACAGACAGTTGGCCGAAAGCCACACGCTGCGAGTACTCCGTGAAGAGGGCGATGACCTCGCCCGCACCGGCGACCGGCGGAACCGGGCTTGGCGCACCGTTCTCGCGAACAGACTCGACCAGGCGCACGAACTCCTGCGCGGTCTCGTCTGCGCCTTCTGTGGCGGCGTCGATCACCGTCGGGTTGAGCGGGATTCCGCGCTCGATCCCGAGAATGGCCGTAGCCTCGGGGTCGTTGACCAGGAAGTTGATCAGCAGACCCGCCGCTTCCGGGTGCTCCGACGTCTTCGCCACAGCGAGCGTCATGGCGGTGCGCAGGTAGGAACCCGGCGTGTCGGCGTCGCTGGGAGCACGGACCGCGTCGACGTTGTCGGCCGTCTGCGACTGGATGGCCTGAAGCACGTTGGCGGTCGAGAAGCCCATGGCGGTGCGGCCGGCGACCAGCGCATCGTAGTTCGTCGGGTACTCAGCAGCAACGTCAGCCGGCACCGCCGCTCCCGACTCGCGCAGGTCAGCCCAGAGCTCCCACCAGCTGGCGAGGTCCTCCTTCGAGAAGGCCAAGCCCTGGTCGTCGATGAAGTCACCGCCAGCCTGCTTGGCCCACACCTCGAAGGCCTGGTTGAAGCCCGACCAGTCGGAGGTGCCGTAGACGGCTCCGCCCGAGGCGTCGGTGATCGCCTGAGCGGTCTCGGCGAAGTCATCCCAGGTCCAGTCGTCGGTCGGGGCGTCGACACCGTAGGTCTCGAATGCGACGGTGTTGTAGGAGACGGCCTGCGTGGTCACGCTGAACGGCAGTGCGCGAACCTCACCATCGATGAGGATGCTGTCGAGCACCGACTCGGGCCAGCCCTCCAGAGAGAGCGGCTCGGGGGCCAGGGTGTTGAGGTCGAGCAGCTGACCGCGGTCACCGAACTCCCGGAGGATGTCGTCGTAGAACTGGAAGACGTCGGGCGCGTTGCCGGCGGCCGACTGGGTGAGGAGCTTGTCGCGGTAGCCCTCGAAGCCGGCCGGCTCGCGCACAACCGTGATGTTGGGGTACTTCTCCTCGAACAGGTCGATCGCGGCGTTGGTGCGCTCGTGGCGCGCGTCAGACCCCCACCAGGTCATGCGGATCTCGACGGGGCCTTCCTCCTCTGAGGGAGCCTCGGCGGCACAGCCGGTCAGGAACAGTGCGGCCGCGACTGTCGCGGCCCCGAGGGCTCGAAGGTTCACTCTTCGTGGTGCGTCACTCATGGTGTTGTCCAATCTCATCGTTGAGTTGCTCAGTTCGAGCATGGGGACTAGTGAGAGCAGTGTGACACAGCAATTGCCAGGTGCGCAACCGATTGTTCTTTTCGGCCGACGAGCGGGAAGCACTGAGCCTCGACAGAGGGAGACTGGGCCGCGCACACCGCGCGAACCGCAGCGACCGGCCGGTGTCGGCGCGAGGGTGCCGACCGCTGATGCATGGCACTTCCCGATCGCGCGGCCGTCGCGCTCGCCGCACACGCAACCAGCCGCCGCGGTCGTCACGTCATTCCGCGCTGCCCACCATGCCGCTACGGTGGAGCCGTGGCAAAGCTGAGAGACGTCGCCGAGCGGGCGGGCGTCTCTGTCTCGGTGGCCTCTCGGGTGCTCAGCGGCGATACCCGGGCTCGCGTGAGCCCCTCCACTCGGGATCGCGTCTTCGCCATTGCCCAAGAGCTGAACTATGTGGCTGACAATCGCGCCCGTGCACTGCGTTCGGCCCAGACTCGGGCAATCGCCCTCGTTGTTCCCAAGGTCAATAACGCCGTCTTCGGGCCCCTGTTCGCGGGTGTCGGTGCGCAGGCCCGTGCCAGCGGATTCTCGGTGCTCCTCGGTGAAGTCGACGATGAGGACGGCGAGGATGCCCTCCGACGGCTCATCGGCAACGGCCGGGTGGATGGCGTGGTCCTCCAGAGGCCCGAGAAGACCACCGACGATCAGCTTCGTTCCCTGATCGATGTGTCACCTCCCGTCGTCCTGTTCAACACCGTCCTGGCGTCTCGACGTGGTTCGGTGATCATTGACGACGCGAACGGCATCGATCTCGCTGTTGCGCATCTGCTGGGGACCGGGGCCCGACGAATTGGCTTCATCGGCGGTAACCCGCTCCACGACGCAGCACAGCGGCGCGAGGAGGGATTCCGTTCAGCACTCCGTCGACGTGGGTTCGCCGTCGATGACGACCTCATCGTCTCCACCGGCTGGGAAGCGAGATCGGGCGATGAGGGCGTGCGCACTCTGCTTGCCCTCCCTGACCCGCCCGACAGCATCGTGGTCGCTAGCGTCAACGCGGGTATCGGAGCTCTCCACCAGGCCATGTCGTCTGGTATCTCCGTTCCGGATGAACTCGCCATCATTGCCCTGCAAGACACCTGGGCGGCACGGTACGTGACTCCCGCCCTCTCCACCGTGGAGATGCCCCTGGAGGATGCTGGCCGGCGCGCAGCGGAGATGCTTCTGTCGGCGCTGGAGGGTCAGCCCTTGACGGATGACATGGTTTCCGATCCCCCGCCCCGACTCATTCAGCGCGAGTCGACCAGAAGAGTCTCCTGAACCGTCGGATCGGCGACAACGCACCGCGAGCGAGTTCGTCTCAGTGCTTGACGGCGAATCCACCGTCAACGTAGAGCGACGTCCCGGTGACGAACGACGAGAGATCGCTCATCAACCAGACGGCCGCGTTCGCAACGTCGCTCGGCGTGGCCATGCGCCCGAGAAGGTGCTGACCTGTCGCGGTCGCGCGCAGAGCATCCGGATCGGCCGCTGTCGCCAGCGCCTTGTGGGTGAAGCCTCCATCTACCCAGCCCGGGCAGATCGTGTTCACGCGAACGCCAAACGGTGCAAGTTCGCCGGCGAGCCCGACGCTGTACCCGATGACTCCCGCCTTGGTGGCAGAGTACGGGGCTGACTCTCGTGAGGCCGAGAACGCCGCGACAGACGACAGGCTGACGATGGAGCCGCCCCCCGACGCTTTGAGCGCGGGCACCGCCGCGCGGGATGCCCGGAACACCCCGGTCAGGTTGACGTCGAGCAGAATGCTCCACATCTCATCGGTCATCAACTCGCTCGCAGCACTCCCTCGGTGCCCGGCCGCATTCATCAGTGCCGTGAGCTTTCCGAACGACTCGACGACAGCGTCGACGCAGGCCTGCACCGAGTCTGACCGCGTCAGATCGATCTCGTAGGCCTCTGCGATGCCGCCGTCGGCCTCGATCTCACGCACTACCGCCTGCGCCGCCTCCCGATGGAAATCGGCGACGGCGACGCGCGCACCAGCGAGGGCGGCAGTACGCGCCACGGCCGAGCCGATCGCGCCCGCACCACCGACAACCAGCACGACATCGTCCCTGAGATCAATGGCAATCATGCGTGACTCCTTCCCGTTCTTTCGGTGTCGAGAACCTCTACGCCCAATCCGGGACGTTCCCGTAGCCCGCTTCTGCACAGCGAGACGCGTGTCAGAGCGCGCTGCCGTGCTCGATCATCGTGCGGCGCAACTGGTCGACGTCAACGTCGCGGTAGGCGGTTGACGTCTGCAAGGACATGACCGTTGCTCGAGCAGCGGTGTGGCCGTATTCGAAGCACTGAGCGGTCACCCGAGCGGACGCGAGTGCCTCATGCTCCGCTCCGAGACATCGGCCAGCGACGATGATGTTCTCGCCCATCGTCGGGACGAGAGCACCGTACGGGACCTCGTAGTAGTCGTCGAGGAGCCAGTGCAGCTTGGGCCGCGTGCCATCATGCAACTCAATCGGCCACGGGGATCGGGCGATGCCGTCACCCGACTTCTCGCACGACACCACCATGTCGTTCGTCAGCGGCCTCACGGCCGCGATGCTCCGCGTCTGACGGATGCCGACTTCGACTCCGGTATCGACGACATACGCCGCGCCACAGCCCGGAACCTGTTCACGGAAGAAGTGCGCGTAGGCCCGAACCTGACGGCGACCGTCGATCTCCGCGATAGTGAAGTCCTCCGGATCAATGACGTTGAGCACTCGTCCGAGGGGGCCAGTCAAGCGCGTGGCATTCACCATGAGCTCTCCCGGCCGAGGGGTGCGGAAGACCCAGATCTTCTCGCGGGGCAGATCAGCCCCGCGTTCCCGCTCCGCGATGATCGCGGCGCTCAACTCTCCGTGACAGATGGTGTCAGGGCCGAAGTGGTCCCAGAACGCATCCGTATCGACGTTCGCCAGCCGGAAGAACATCGTCGGGTTCTGGATTCGACCGTTGTCGCCGAAGAAGTATCCAGCCCCTCCCCGCGACACCACCGCTCCGTCGCCGGAGGCGTCGATCACCCGCTGGCAGTGAACCGCAACTCGACCGGCGTTGGATTCGAGGATGACACCGCGGTAGGCGTCACCTTCCATCACGACCCCGACGACAGCGGTGTGGTAGAGCACCCGAACCCCAGCCGCGGTGAAGAACGTGTCCGCGCTATCTCGCCAGACAGCCGGGTCATGAGCGACCGTCCAGGTCTTCCCGTAACGCTGAGGGGCCGTGACGCCTCCCCGGCTCTCCAGCTCCGCACGGAAGCGCTCCGCGAACCCGAAGACAACCTGGTGAGGGCCGGAACGCTCGTCGTCCGTCGCGAGGTACAGGCCACAGATCGTGCCCGACATCCCTGCCACAGCAGCGCCACCGGCGAAACCGTAGCGCTCGACCAGGACGACGCTCAGACCCTCCTCGGCGAGGACCGTCGCGGCGGCCGTTCCGGCAGCACCCGCGCCGACCACAACGACATCCGTAGTGGTGAGAACGGGAATCGAGTGATCCGGTGGGTACACGGCGTCAAGCGTCCACCGGTCAAGGTGGGGCGACGTGTGGGTCGGGAGGGTCATTGCATCCTCACTCTGTTCCGGTCGCCACCGCGAATCGGGGGGGCCGTTTCTCGACGAACGCCGCGATTCCCTCGCGAGCGTCTGTGGTAGCGAAAAGGTCGAGCAGGAGATCCTTCTCCACGTCCTGCAGGTTGACCGGGCCGTCGAGGCCCGCCGAAGCCTGAATTGCATGCTTCGCCGCGGCCAGCGCATGGGCTGGTTGCATCGCGAGCCGCTCAGCAAGGACGATGGCCTCCCGCTCCACGCTGTCTGAGGCAATCACCATGGTGATGAGACCGCTGGCGGCGAGTTCGGCCGCAGGGAGAACGCGCCCGGTCATGATGGCTTCCTTCGTCTTCGCGAGCCCGAGGTAGGCCGTGAGACGGTAGGTGCCACCCCATCCAGGAATCAGACCGAGGCTCAACTCGGGGAGGGCGAACGTGCTCCGCTCGCTCGCGATCACGAGATCCGACGCCAGTACCAGCTCGAAGCCACCCCCGAAGGCGAGACCATCGACGCCCGCGACGATAACGACGGGCGACCGCGTCATGCGGCGGCAGAGTTCGTTGGCCCGCTCCGTGAATGCCCGGAGTGCGGGCGGATCATCGATCGATTCCGCGTAGCCACGCACGTCAGCACCCGCCGAGAAGTACCCTGGCGCACCCAAGAGTACGAGGGCACGGTCGCCGTTCCGCTCGGCCTCCGTCAGCGCGACGAGAAGCCCGTCGAGCATCTCCGCGGTCAGAGCGTTTCGTTTCTCGGCTCGATCAAGAACGACCCGCGCAACACCCCCCGAGCGCTCAACGACGACGTGGGACGCCATTACCCGACGCATCCTTGGGCGAACAGGCTGTCGATGTGCTGCGCGTCGTACCCCAACTGCTCGAGCACTGCCCGCGTGTCCTCCCCCAGCTCGGGAGGCGGCTTGCGGATGCCGGGGCGGCGCCCTCCGTACTTGAGCGGATGCGCGAGCAACCGAACCTCCCCTGCCCGCTCGTGCGTGTACGACGTGAAAGATTCGTTGTGGAGAACTTGGGGGTCGACGAGGACGTCGGAGTAGCGATTCACTCGGGCGAACCAGACGCCCGCAGCACTGAAATCGTTTGTCCACTCCGCCGTCGACCGCCGTGCCAGGTGATCCTTCACCCGCTGATTCACGTCGTCTCGCCGAGCGTGCGCGTCGTGTGCGTCGACCGACAGGAACCACTCGTCGTTGAGCACCGCGGCCAGCGTCTCGAGACTCGTCAACGAAATGCAGAGATAGTCGTCACTGGTCGCGAAGACGCCGTAGGGGGCGCGGTAGTAGGGCGACGAGACGCCGCTGGACGAACGCTGAGCGGTCATCCCATTCAACGCGTACGTCATCGGCTCGATCTGCAGGTCGAGAGCGGCGTTCAAGAGGTTGCTCTCCAGCCGGGTTCCGTGACCCGTCTGATCCCTGCCGCGCAGGGCGGCGAGAATTCCGAAGGCCGCGAGCACGGCCGCATGCTGATCGACGATGGATGCTCCCACAGGAGTCGGCGGCGTCTCCGAGGATCCCGTTGCGGCGGCGAGGCCCGAGAGTGCCTGAATAAGGACATCCTGTCCCGGCCGATCCTGATACGGCCCGTCACTGCCATAGCCAGAGAGCGATGCATAGATCAGACGGGGGAAGGCCGACGACAGTTCCTCATACCCGAGCCCCATTCGATCAAGAGCACCGGGTCGGAAGCTCTCAATCAGAACATCACACTCTGCAATGAGGTCGAGAACGACCTGCTTCGCATCAGGGTCCTTGAGGTTGACCGCCATGCTGCGGATGTTCCGGTTCGCGAGCGCATAGAACGGACTCAGGCCATTGAGCGTCTCGCCCGTGGCACTCCACGATCGTTCGAACGCTCCACTGATCGGCTCGATCTTGACGACGTCTGCGCCGAGGTCCGCCAGAAGCTGCGTCGCCGATGGTCCCTGGAGGAAGTGGGTGAAGCTGACGACCTTGATGCCGCTCAGCATCGTCGCTTCCCAGGATGCGTTCATGCGACCCTCCTTAGAACTGACCTGAACGGACGTCGAACTTGCTGGGCTTGCCGTAGATGGGCTTGTCGTTCTTCACCCAGTCGGCCACCCAGCGCACCATCGTCGAGATCGGCACCGTGGGGTTGCCCATGAGCTCGTTGCCAAGATCGCAATTGACGGCGAGAACGTGGTCGCTCTCTTCGCCCTCGAAGACAGGTTCGACGCCGAGGTGCTTGCCGAACTCCAGCGCGAGGCGCCGCACGCTCACGAGCTCGGGCCCCCCGATGTTGATGGGGCTCGACGGTGTCTCCAGATGGCCGAGAAGGCGAACGAACTGGTTGATCGCATCCCCTTGCCAGTGGAGGTTGACGGTGCCCGTCGCGAGAGGGACGGGCTTTCCATCCCGAACCCAGCTGGCAATCTCCTGCATCACGCCGTATCGCATATCGACCGCGTAGACGAACCGAACGATGCGCCCCGGTGTGCCGTGCAGCCGGCTGAAGTACTGGAAGGTCCTTTCACGACCGACCACCGAGTTCGCGTACTCGCCGGGTCGCGCGAGTGGCGGGGTGTCTTCGCCGACACCACCCCGACGAGGGTCGCTCCACGGATACACGTGAATCGACGAGAGCGCCACGATGCGCGAGTCTCGGAAGGCGTCGGCCACGATCGCCGGAGCCAGAGTGTTCATCGCCCACAGGAAGTCTTCCCGCCCCTTGGCATCGAACTTGAGGCCCGCCATGTAGATGACGTTCTTCACCTTGGGCAGCTTCGCCACAGCGTCGCGATCGAGAAGATCGCAACGGATGGTCTCGACCCCGTGCCTCTGGAGCGACTCCTCGCTGCCAGGTTCGGAGAAGCGAGCCACACCGATCACTCTCTTCGCGGGAGCGGCGCGCTTGATGAGACGGGCGAGTCCGAGCCCCATCTTGCCCGCGACGCCCAAGACGATGACGTCGCCGTCTAGAGCCGCCAGATCTGCGATCGTTTCGGGTGTCGGCAACGAGAGAAAGTCATCCAGGTGCTCGGTGTCAACGAAGAATTCCGGAAGGGACTCTCGCGACAACACAGACGGAATGGTGTTCTGGGACATCACTTCTCCTCTTTCGGGGAATCGGCAAGCCACCGCGACAGGTTGGCCGCAACGAACTCGTCGTCATTGAAGTCGGGATACATCGCGTAGACCCGATCGATCTCGTCGGCCTGTCCCGGCGACAGCGTCTCCTTCGGATCGAGGCACAGGGTGCTCGCGACGAGTCCCTGTCGACTGAGGACCTCGAGGCAACCAGGGATGCACCCCCGGAAGGCGTGGTGAGCGTCGTAGATCGCACCGTTCATGTCGGTCACCTGCGAGTCCAGTCCGAGCAGCGCCTGGGGAACGTCGGAATCCTGCACGAGACGGAGCCGCTCCAGGAGAGCGACGGCCTTGTGCGTCCACACGCTCCAGTGCCCCAGCAGGCCGCCGCGCACGTGCACGGTGACCACCTCGTCGCCCCGTGGGATCATGAAAGGCTGCAGCAGGTCGAGCACGATGTGGTCGTCATTGCCGGTGTAGAGAGTGATTCGATTCTCGGCGTGAGCGTCCACCACCGCACGAACGATGTCCACCGTGCGATACCGGTCGAACGGCGCCATCTTGATCGCAATCACATTCTCGATCTCGGCGAAAGCCCGCCAGAAGTCGTAGGACAGGTGGAACCCTCCCACCTCCGGGAGGAGGGCGAAGCCGATGACCGGAATGACGTCCGCGACCCGACGGCAGTGCTCGAGAATCTCGACCTCGCTCTGGTCCTTCCAGGCCGCGACATTGAGAAGGCCTGCGTGGTAGCCAAGCCGACGAGCCGTCTCGGCCTCCGCGACGGCCTGCAGGGTCCGGCCCGTCAGCCCGGCGACGAGCGCGACCGGACGGCCCGTCCAGGTGAGAGCCGTCTCTGCCGCGATCCCCAGCACCTGCTCGTAGAGTCCTGCTTCGCGAATAGCAAATTGGGTCGTGTGCACGCCCACCGCGAGTCCTCCGGCGCCGGCGTCGATGTAGTACCGCGTCAGCGCTCTCTGGTGCCGAAGATCGAGCTGCCGGTTGTTGTCCAGCGCCAGGGGGTGTGCGGGAATCACTGCTCCCTCGCGAAGGATCGCGTAAGCGGCATCCGAGCGCTCGGCGCTGGCCCCTGTCGCACTCATCGGTCGCACTCCAATCTGTCACAGGTGAGGATGGTCCCGCGGAACAGGATGCTCATCGCTGAGGTGCCCGTCCGCTGGAGTCTCCTACTCCCACGAGCGCGCTGTCCTCTGAGAGCGCCGTCAAGTGGGATACGTCGAGGTCGGCGGCGAATCCGAACGGAGCCGCCAGCGCACCGGAGACCTGGAGTGCGCCCCCATGAATCGCCAGGTGAGCTCGTCCGTCGGCACCGGCCTCGAATAGTTCGGGGTGGCTGCGCAATGCGATCTCGTCGATCGTTGGGGTGATCGGCGCGAGGCAGCCGAAGAAGTGGTGACCGTTTCGCTCGATATGCGTGAGCCCCATAGTGGCGGCCACGACCAGGTCTTGATTGAGAGTGAGAGGCGGCAGGGTCGCGAGGTCTTCGGCCGTCAAGATGGCCGGCGCCTGCGACGACCGCTGCTGCACGAGAAGAGCGTTGGCGAGCCCGCGGAAGACGCCCTTGCACCCCTTGTAGGTACCGCCCGAGTAGCCCATGTCCATAGCCAACCGAACGGCCTCGAGGCTGTCGTCGGATTCGTCGATGATCACGAGGGCATCCGATCCGGTTGCGCGGAGGGCCGCTTCCACTTCATGGCTGAACGCCACATCCCGGTGAAACGGCTGCTCGACAGCGATGAGTGAGTCGCGCAGCCGCGCGCCGACCGTGGCGCTACTCTGCAAGGCCCCGATCCATTCCGTGAAGTGGTCAGAGCTGCGCATCGACTCGTTGCCATCGATCGTCAACGAGATGCGAGTCCCCAGCTCGTCGGCGAGCGCGAACAGGTCGCGCAGCCGGTCGATATCGGCTTCAGCGTCACCCTTCGTCTTCACCTTCAAGTGATCCAGGCCGTAGCGCCTCATACTGGCCTCAAGGCTAACGGGGAGGCCATCACGCGGGTCGTCGACAACCTCGGCGTCGCGGAGAGGGTCAGCGAGGCCGACGGTCTGACGAACGGCGAGGGTTTCTCGGGGCGGGGCTGAGAACGTCATCCCGTCAGCCAACTCCTGGTGGATCAGCGACGGCCGGAAGCCGAGAAGCCCCGAGCGAAGGGCACCGGCGAACGGCACCCCCGCCAGCCTGCACACGGCATCGAGAAGTGCACGCTCAACCAACGCGACTCCGAGACCACTCAGTAGCCCGGGAGTACTCGAGTCGCGTGCCGACTGTGAGACATCGTGCTGCAACCCCCACCACAGGCCAAAGGCTGTGTCGGACGAGCGTCCGACCGCGGCCTCGACCGCCGATGAGATGACAGCGACCATCCCGCGAATCTCGTCGGCATACGTCTCCCCCGGATTCTTCGTGAACCACGCGGGAGGGAGCTGTTCGGAGGCGATCCCCTGAGCGCGATGACCGTCTGCTGCACGCACCTCGAGGGTGAGGACAACGTGTGGCGCCACGGTCATTTCGGCAATCCCGTACCGGAAGGGAACGCGCGTGTGAACATGGGTGACGTAGGTATTCGCGTCTGCAACTCGAATATTCACAGACAGGTACCCCTCTTCGCTCCGGTGCGGTGAGTCCTCACGTTAGCGCAATCGTTTGCGCCCTTGCAACCCTGGGTGGGCTGGCGTCGATCCCGCATCGTGGTCTCGGGACTCGAGGCACCGCGGACACGGGTGGCTCGACGTCATCGCGCTCGGGTCGATTGTTCCGACGCTCGCGTCGGCGCTCGCCGAGGCGGCACTGGGCGCAGTGGTCGCTGAGTCATAGACGAGGCATAGAAAGCGCATAGTTTCGGGGTCGACGGTGGGCTCTGTCACCGCACGCGCTGCACTCGCAGCTCGAACCGAAGGAGTTCCTCATGCGAAAGACGACCACCACCCTGACCACCCTCGTCGCGGCCGGAGCGCTCACGGCGTTCGGCCTGGCCCTCGCCCCGACCGCCATGGCGGCGGTGCCGAGCGCCGGGGCGATGACGAGCGCCACCTCCGATGCGGCGGGTGCGCAGGAGCGCGGACGCGAGGGCCACGGCTCCCGCGGCGAGCGCCCCGGGCTCGAGACGGTCATGACCGTGCTCGACCTCACCGAAGACGAGCTGAAGGCCGCCCGCGACGCGGGCACGACGCTCGCGGAGCTCGCCGAGCAGCAGGGCGTGCAGGTCTCGACGCTCATCGACGCGCTCGTCGCCGAGGCGCAAGAGCACCTCGCCGAGCACGTGGCCGACGGCGACCTCACGCAGCAGGAGGCCGACGATCGCCTCGCCGACATCGAGCAGCGCATCACCGACCGCGTGAACGGGGTCGAGCCGGCCGAGGGCGATCGCCCCGACCGCGGTGAGCGCCCCGGTGGCCCGGGTGCGCACGGCCCGCACGGCCCGCATGGCCCGGGCGCGGGCGAGAGCGCCGACGACGAGTGGTAGTCCGCGTCGCCCCCTCGGCCCCCGACTCACCGTCCGCACGGTGGGCCGGGGGCCCCTCGCGTTCCTGCTTGCTGCCCGGACGGCGGTGCCACGTGCGACACTCGACACCAGAGCGGAGGGACCATGAACTTCTCGACGGCGATGTCGATTCCTGGATGGTCACCGGCCACCCTGACGCCGGCGGAACCACCCGCAATCGTTTCGCGAGACTCCGAAAGGACCATCTCCGACGACGCGTGACCGTCCGCCGCCGCGAGTAGGGTGGGGTCATCGAACGTCTCGCGCCCGGTCTGGGGCGCGACTCGGCACCTCGCTTGAGGTGCCCGACCCGGCGGGGTCAGCGTGCCCGCCGTCGCTCGGCCTGCCGGGAGCATCCATGACCGACACCACCCCCGCCACCACGCGCGCCACCGGCGCCGCCGCGAGCACCGCCGCGTTCGTGCCCACCGCCTCCGCGATCTCGCGCGCGCTCAAGCGCGCGGAGTCGGGCGTCACGCTCGACGCGACCGAGGCCGAGACGCTGCTGCACTGCCGGCACGACGACCTCGAGCGGTTGCTGACCGTTGCGAGCCGCGTGCGGGATGCCGGGCTCGAGAAGGCCGGGCGCCCCGGCGTCATCACGTACTCGCGCAAGGTGTTCATCCCGCTCACGCACCTGTGCCGCGACCGGTGCCACTACTGCGTGTTCGTGCAGACCCCCAACCAGCTCGCCGCGCAGGGCAAAGCGCCCTTCCTCTCCCCCGACGAGGTGCTCGAGATCGCCCGCCAGGGCGCCGCGCTCGGCTGCAAGGAGGCCCTCTTCACGCTCGGCGACCGGCCGGAGGACCGCTGGCCCGCCGCCCGCGAGTGGCTCGACGCCCGCGGCTACGACTCGACGATCGACTACCTGCGCTCCGTCGCGATCCTCGTGCTCGAAGAGACCGGACTGCTGCCGCACCTCAACCCCGGCGTCATGACCTGGCAAGAGCTGCAGCGGCTCAAGCCCGTCGCCCCGAGCATGGGCATGATGCTCGAGACGACGAGCACGCGCCTGTTCGAGACGCGCGGGCTCGCCCACTTCGGTTCGCCCGACAAAGACCCCGCGCTGCGCCTGCGGGTGCTCGAAGACGCCGGCCGCAGTGCGATCCCCTTCACGACCGGGCTGCTGCTCGGCATCGGCGAGACCTACGCCGAGCGCGTCGACGGCATGTTCGCCATCCGCGCGACCGCCCGCCGGCACGGGCACGTGCAAGAAGTCATCATCCAGAACTTCCGCGCCAAGCCGCGCACAGCCATGCGCGCCGCCGACGACCTCGCCCTGCAGGAGTACATCGCCGCCGTCGCCGTCAGCCGTCTCGTGCTCGGCCCCGGAGCGCGCGTGCAAGCACCGCCGAATCTCACCGACGCCGAAGAGCTCGGCCTGCTCATTCGCTCGGGCATCGACGACTGGGGCGGCGTGAGCCCGCTCACCCCCGACCACGTCAACCCCGAGCGCCCCTGGCCGCAGATCGACGAGCTCGCGCGCCTCACGGCGGAGAGCGGCTTCACGCTGCGCGAGCGCCTCACCGCCCACCCCCACTACGTGCGCGCGGAAGAGCCCTGGCTCGACCCGCGCATCGTGCCGCACGTGCGCGCGCTCGCCGGCCCCGACGGGCTCGCCGACGAGTCGGCCGTACTGCAGGGCATCCCGTGGCAGGAGCCCGACCCCGATTGGGCGAGCCGCGCCGGCACCGGACGCACCGACCTGCACGTCGCGATCGACACCGAGGGGCGCCTCACCTCGACCCGCAGCGACTTCGACGACGTCTACGGCGACTGGGCCGAGCTGCGCGACGCGACGGTCGCGGCTCGAGAGCCGCGCACAACAACAGAGCAGGCTCGCGAGCGCACGGTCGCCGTGAGCACGGGCGTCGCCGCGGTGCTGCGTCGGGCCGAGGATGCTCCCGCCGGCTTGAGCGACGACGACTACCTGACCCTGCTGCAGGCCGACGGCGCCGACCTCGACGCGCTCGCCGAGCTCGCCGACCGCGTGCGGCGCGACACGGTGGGCGACGAGATCGGCTACGTCGTCAACCGCAACATCAATTTCACCAACGTCTGCTACACCGGCTGCCGGTTCTGCGCCTTCGCCCAGCGGCGCACCGACGCCGACGCGTTCACCCTCTCGATGCAGCAGGTCGGAGACCGGGTCGACGAGGCCTGGGCGCTCGGGGCGACCGAGATCTGCATGCAAGGCGGAATCCACCCCGACCTGCCCGGCACCGCATACTTCGACCTCGCGCGCGAGGTGAAGAAGCGCCAGCCGGGCATTCACCTGCACGCCTTCAGCCCGATGGAGATCGTGAACGGAGCATCCCGCACCGGGTTGTCGTTCGCCGACTTCTTGACGGCGGCGAAGGAGGCGGGGCTCGACACGATTCCGGGCACGGCCGCCGAGATCCTCGACGACGAGGTGCGCTGGGTTCTCACGAAGGGCAAGCTGCCCGCCGCCGAGTGGATCGAGATCGTCAGCACCGCGCACCGGCTCGGCATCCGCTCGTCGAGCACGATGATGTATGGGCACGTGGATGCTCCGCACCACTGGGTCGGCCACCTGCGCACCCTCGCGCGCGTGCAGGACGACACCGGAGGATTCACCGAGTTCGTGCTGCTGCCCTTCGTGCACGCGAGCTCGCCGGTCTACCTCGCGGGCGTGGCGCGGCCCGGCCCGACGCCGCAAGAGAACCGTGCGGTTCACGCCGTCGCGCGCCTCATGCTGCACGGCCGCATTGATCACATCCAGACCTCGTGGGTCAAGCTCGGCACCGAGGGCACGCAGCTCATGCTGCGCGGCGGGGCCGACGACGTGGGCGGCACCCTCATGGAGGAGACGATCAGCCGCATGGCGGGCGCTGACAATGGGTCTGAGAAGACGGTCGCTGAGCTCGAAGAGCTGGCAACCTCGATCGGCCGCGTCGCGCGCCAGCGCACGACGACCTACGGAACGCCCGACCCGGAGCGCGTCGCGGTCGCCCAGTCTCACCGCGAGCAGGGCTACGCCGCAACGGGTCGTCGTCTTTCTCTCACTGTTGCCGAGGTGCGTTCGGGAGGATAGTGGGGGCCATGTCCACCATGGTCTTCATCAACCTGCCTGTGGCCGACCTGGCCCGCTCCCGCGCGTTCTACGAAGCGCTCGGCTACTCGATCAACGAGCTGTTCTCGAACGACGACGGCGCGTGCGTGGTCGTCAGCGACACGATCTACGTCATGCTGCTGACGCACGAGTTCTTCGGCAGCTTCATCCCCGGCCATGCGGTGGCGGATGCCCGCTCGGCGATCGGCGCCCAGTACGCCCTGAGCTGCGCGAGCCGCGAGGAGGTCGACGCGCTCGTCGAGCGGGCGATCTCGGCCGGCGGCTCCCCCTTCGAGGCGCGCGACCTCGGCTTCATGTACAGCCGCGCCTTCCAGGATCCGGACGGTCACTACTGGGACCCGTTCTGGATGGAGCCGGCGAACGCCGAGGACGGACCGCCCGAGGAGTACCGCTAGAGCGCAGCGTTACAGCAGCGCGGCTGTGCGCGGCCCGAGCAGCACGACACCCGCGTCGGCGAGGGCCTGGAGGTGCGCGAGCTGCTCGAGCGTGTCGACGTCGCGACGCAGGCCCGAGCGATCCGGCACCTCGAGCTCGACGTAACCGGCGTCACGGTGCTGCTCGGCCGAGGCCGCACCGAACCGCAGCGAGTGCGGCAGCCCCGCTGAGGCGACCACGAGGGTCGTTCCGTCACCCTCCGCATCCGCGACGAACGCCCAGTGATGCTCGCTCGCCGCGACGAGCGCGGCGTCCAGGTCTTCCGGCTGCAGCGCCGGCAGGTCGCCGAGCAGTACCGCGGTCGGTGTCGCCGGGTCGGCGGCGGCGAGCCCCGCACCGATCGCGACGAGCAGCCCGTAACCCGGGTCGTCGACCAGACGCACGCCCGCGATCGGGGCCCGCAGCGACCCGACGACGATGAGCTCGCCGACCTCGCGCGCGGCGCGCGCTGCTGACACCGTGTCGAGGGCGATCGCGGCGGCGAGCGACGCGCGGCGGGCATCCGCCTCTGATCCCCCCTCAGCGGCGAGCCGGCTCTTCGCGCTCGCGGCATCGCGCACGGGGATGACGAGGGAGACGAGAGCGGTCACCGGCACAGCCTAGGTCGCGAGCGGCTCGGCGAGCATCCGCTCGTCGGCAGGCGTGCGGTCGAGCAGCGAGACGGGTGCGACGATGGCGAGCAGGCGACGCCCGGGGGTCGCCGCGGCCCGCAGCCCGCGCAGCAGACGCTCGATGCCGGGTGCGTCGACGCGCGATCCCGGCTGCGCGTACGCGCGGGCTTCGAGCGCCGCGCGCACGCGATCGAGCTCGGCGAGCAGGGCGGGATCGACGGAGGCGGACCCGGCGCGGAGGCCCGTCTGCGACCAGGCGACGGCGAGCTCGCGCGGCGTGCGCGACTCATCAGCGGGCAGCCCGAGATCGCGTGCCGTGTCGCGCAGCTCGCGCCAGCGGTCGAGAACATCCGGCGACCGGCGCCGGCGGGCCCGGCGCGCCGCGCGCCACACTCCCGGCACGGCCAGCAGCAGCACGAGCAGCGCGAGCAGGGCCGCGGCGATGGGGCGGGCATCCACGCCCCCGGCGACCGCGCCGCCCGCCGACGGGCCATCGAGCGTGCCGTCTGACCCGCCATCGATGAGGTCGAGGGGGTCGACGGCCTCATCGGTGCCGGGAGCATCGGAGGCCTCAGGATCCGCCGGCGTCGTGGGGGCCGCCGTGGGCTCGATCGGCTCCCCCGTCTCCGGATCGATCACCGGCTCCTCCCCCGGCGCGGGCACGTCATCGCTCGCGTAGGCGGGCACCGCCCCGCGCGATGGCGTCGGCTCGAAGCGCACCCACCCGATCCCGTCGAAGTGCAGCTCGGGCCACGCGTGCAGGTCGTCGGTGCTGACGATGAACTCGCTCGGCACGTCGGGGTTGCGCGAGCCCGGCAGGAAGCCGACCGCGATGCGGGCGGGGATTCCGAGCGTGCGCGCCATCAGGGTCATGGCCGCCGCGTAGTGCACGCAGTAGCCGGCTCGGGCTTCGAGGAACACCGCGACGATCTCGGCGCCCGTGCCGTCGTAGCCGAGCTCGACCGGGGCCTCCTCCGAGTAGATGAAGTCGCCACCCGTGAAGAAGCGCTGCAGCGCGAGCGCCTGATCGTACGGCGACGGGCCGTCGGCGGCCGCCGCGACGACCGCCGCGGTCTCGGCGACGATCGGCTCGAGCTCGGGGGGCAGCGCCCGATAGCGGTCGAGCCCTCCGGCGGCGACCGTGGCGGCGCGCAACTGCACCGGCGTCGGTTCGGCGACGAGGCTCTCGACCTCGTACGACCCGCCGCGGAAGCTGCCCTCGACGGTGCTCACCGTGATGCCGTCGGGGTCGACGACCCACGACCCCGGCAGGCCCGAGACCGCCACCGGTGCGGCCGGAAGCGGCACCCAGCGCGAGCGGATGTTCTGCAACCGGATGCTCGTGCTCACGGTGCTCGTCGCGACAGCGTCGCCCAGCCAGGGCGGCGGCCCGACCCGGTCGATCGCCGTCGACGAACCGTCGACGACGGGCTGCACGGTCTGACCCTCGAAGTCGGCGAGGTGCGAGAGCGTCAGGTAGAGGCCGCCATCGGCGTCGGTCGTGTAGCGCAGCGCCTCGACGGGGCTGTCACGCCGCAGGTCGTCGCCGAGCTCGAGCACGGGGTTCACGCCGGTGACGAGGCCGGCGAGCCCCGTGCCGGGCAGCGCCGCGCCCGCGACGACCGGCGGCAGCAGCGGCGGAACGAGCAGCGCGGCCACGAGCACCCCCGCCGCGACGGCGAGCGCCCGGCCCGCTGCGGCGGCTCCCCCGCTCGCGGCGGGGCGGTGCAGCGCGAGGGCCAGCAGGTAGGCGGCCGCGGTCGCGAGCACCGAGAGCACGGGCAGCGCGCCGGGGGCGAGCACGATGGGCACGGCGAGAATGGCCAGCAGCGGAACAGCCGTGAACGCGGGTCGGCGGCCATGCACGAGCACGCCGTCGACCATGATGGCGAGCCCCGCGATGCCGGACGCCATGAGGAACCGGATGCCGTCATCAGCGGCAGCGGGGATCGACTGCTCGGCGATCGAGAGCTCGCCCGCAGCGATGAGCTCGGCGAACCGCGTGGCCGTCTGCGGCAACGGCACGATGCCGAGCAGGGCGGTGTCGGCGGCGAAGAGCACCGTGAGCGCGAGGAGCGCGCCCACCGCCGCGCCCGCGGCCGCCCAGACGGGCGCCCACCGGCGTACGAACAGCCGCACGACCACCGCGGCGCCGATCGCGGCCGTTGCCACAACGAGCACGGTGGGGCCCCACTGGCCTTCATCGAGGATCGCGCTGAAGCCGGTGACGGCGGCGGCCATCGCCATCAGCGCGACACCGCTCAGCGCGAGACCGGCAGGATGCGGGAGCGCGCGTGTCGAGGGACGGATGCGCTCAGCCACGACCGGACCCCATCGGCAGCATCCAGTCGGGCGCGACTTCTGTGCGCTCGCCGACGAGCGCGAGCCACGCATCGTCGGGCGTGCGCCGGATGGACACACGCGCCACCGTCCAGCCCGCCCGCTCGAACGCCGTGCGCACCGGGTCGGGGTCGACGGCGACGTCGTGCGGGGCAGGCGGTCCGGCGAGCAGCAGCACGGCAGGGGCGCGCGGTGAGCGCTGCGCGAGCATCCACCGCACCGTCTGCTCGTCGGGGGCGCCCGCGATCGCGACGACCGGCGGCGCACCCGGCACCGACCGCTCACCCAGGTCCCCTGCGCGGGTGCCGAGGCCGAGCAGGGCGAGCTCCCCGAGAACGTCGCCGACCGGTCCGTCAGCGACAGGCGTGTCGTCCGCCCGCGGCGTCGGGGTGGCTAGCTCGACGGTGTACCCCCGCTCGGCCAGGTGCACCGCCGCTGAGGCGGCCATCCGCACGACCCACTCGAAGGTCTCGCTCGACACCGTGCGCGACGCTCGCCCGACCCCCGCACGGGCAGGGCGGGCATCGAGGTAGCCGAGCGCCTGCGACTCGACGATGAGGCGGGCGTGCGGCCCCGCCTGCGGTTCATCCTGCCGCACCATGAGCTCGCCCTGACGCGCGGTGACGCGCCAGTGCACGCGACGCAGCGCATCGCCATCGCGGTACTCGCGGGTCACGACATCGTCATCGGCACGCTCGCGCGAGCGCGCCGTGCGCGGCCCGGCCTCGGTCGAGGGATCGGGCACCGGGCCGGCAGGCAGCGGCGTGACCTCGGGCAGCACGAGCTGGGCGACGACCGCGCGAGTGTCGGTGACGCGCAGCGCGAGGGCGAAGGGGTCGCGATCCTCGATCAGCAGAGGGCCGACCGTCTGCAGGCCGCGGCGGGCGGGCCAATACCGGTAGCCGATGCTCGACGACCGGGTCGCCGTGACTTCCCGCAGCCGCCCGGGGCCCGCGTATCCGGGTGCCATCGGCACCCGTTCGACCCACTCCGCCGCCCGGGCGCGCCCACTCACCGTGATGCTCACCTGCACCGGCTCGCCCTCCGTCGCGACGACCGGCTCGAGCTGGCGCCCGACCCGCACGCGTGGGCGAGAGCTCGCGACGGCGACCAACGCGATGAGCGGCGCGGCGGCGGCGATCGCGGCGATCGGCAGCAGCTCGGGTCGCTCGAGCACGTAGGCGAGCACGATCAACCCCACCGCGGCCACGAGGAACGCGATGCCGCGGGCCGTCAGCCGGGGCACGAGCGCCGCCTAGTCGCGCGCCGTCGGCACCGGCACGGGAGTCGCCGCCACGATGCGGTCGACGACCTCGTCGACGCTGCGCACTGCGGAGCCATCGGGGTGCTGCGCACGCGGCACGAGCACCATGCGGTGCGAGAGCACCGTGGTCGCGAGGGCGTCGATGTCGTCGGGCAGCACGAAGTCGCGACCGTCGAGGGCGGCCCGCGCACGACTCGCGCGCACGAGCTGCAGGGTCGAGCGCGGGCTCGCGCCGAGCCGCAGCGCGGAGTCGTCGCGCGTCGCCTGCACGATCGCCACGGCGTAGCGCTCGACCGCGGGGCTCACGTAGACCTCGCGCACGGTCGCGATCATGCGGCGCAGGCCCGCGACATCCACGACGGGCTCGACCCGATCGAGGGGGCTGCCGTGCTCGCGGTCGCGCACCATGAGCGCCTCGCTCTCGGCGTCGGGATACCCGATCGAGATTCGAGCCATGAAGCGGTCGCGCTGGGCTTCGGGCAGCGCGTAGGTGCCCTCCATCTCGATGGGGTTCTGCGTCGCGACGACGAGGAAGGGGCTCTCGAGGTGGTGCGTGCGGCCATCGACGGTGACCTGCTGCTCCTCCATGCACTCGAGCAGGGCACTCTGGGTCTTGGGGCTCGCCCGGTTGATCTCATCGCCGATGACGATGTGGGCGAACACGGGGCCCGGCGTGAACTCGAACGTGCCGAGCTGCTGGCGGAACACGCTGACGCCC
Source organism: Microcella sp. (assembly GCF_051860105.1). Lineage (GTDB taxonomy): Bacteria > Actinomycetota > Actinomycetes > Actinomycetales > Microbacteriaceae > Microcella. Next base: position 37,923 of record NZ_JBHYEO010000001.1, on the reverse strand, counting down.
GTGATGTCGGCGGGCAGCAGGTCGGGCGTGAACTGGATGCGCGACACGGTTCCGGCGATGCAGCGGGCGAGCGCGCGGGCGAGCATGGTCTTCCCGACGCCCGGAACGTCCTCGATCAGCAGGTGGCCCTCGGCCAGCAGCACCGTGAGCGCGCCGTCCACCGCATCGGGCTTTCCGTCGAGCACGCTGTTCATGGCCCGCCGGATGCCCGCACCGAGTTCGGCGAACTCCTCGGCGCTCAGCGCCCCGACTTCTGACGTCGTCGTCGTCATGCTCATTCCTCGACTCTGTCATGGGCTTCCGGCGAGTGCGCCGAGAATCCCACACGGAAACCCTCGTCGAAGGCCTCTGTGCTGCCCTGGGCGAACATGTCGTCCTCGAGCGGGCGCACGAGGCTGCGGGCCCCCGGCGCGCCGTCGTCGAGCAACCGGGCGAGGCCCCGCACCGCGGCGACGGGGATGCCGCTGGTCTTGCCCTTGACGAGGTCGGCGGCGGCGGCGATCTCGTCGCCGACGGCGGGCGCCGTGACCTCGAGCAGCTTGCCCGTAGCGTCGTGCGACCCGCGCAGGTCATCCAGCAGCCGCACCCCGCTCGCCCCGATGGCCATGTCGGTCTGGCCCTCGCGCCAGGCCCGTCCGGCGGTGTCGGTGATGATGACGCCGACGGGTGCCCCGACGCAGGCCTCGACGGCGGCACGAATGGCCGCGGCGCTCGCATCGGGGTCGAGCGGCAGCAGCAGCACGGTGCCGTCGGCGGTGTTGCTCGCGTCGACGCCCGCGGCGGCCATGACCAGGCCCAGGCGGTTCTCGACGATGCGCGTCGTGCCGCCGTCGGCCCGTGCGCGGGTCGCGACCACCCGCACCGTCTCGTCGGTGATGGCCTGCTCGCGGTCGGCCGCCTGCACGATGCGCCCCTCGGCTTTGCTCACGATCTTGCTCGTGACGGCGAGGATGTCCCCGGGCTCGACGCCGGCCGCCCGGCATGCGTCGGCGATCAGGCGTGGCAGGTGATCGCCGGGCCCGATCTCGGGCAGGCCGGGGATGCCCCAGACGCGCAGTTCTGCCGGGTGCTGCACGGCGGGGCTCGACTCGGTCACTGCACCATTCTGCTGGGCAGGGCGCGCCCCTGAGGCAATGTGACCTTCATGTCACGTGACACGCACGACACATTCACCGCGTGAGGCGGGGCAGCACCTCGCGACCGAAGACCTCGAGGAACGCATCCTGGTCGCGACCGATGTTGTGCAGGTGGATGCGCTCGATGCCGAGATCGAGATAGCGCTGGATGTTCGCACGGTGCGCATCCGGATTGCTCGAGATGAGCATCCGCTCGTCGAAGTCGTCGGGGCGCACGAGCTTGGCGATCTGCTCGAGGTCGTACGGCGAGCGGATGTCGCTCTTCGCGAAGCGCATGCCCGCCTGCGGCCACTCGGCGAGCGCGTTCGTCATCGCCTCCGCTTCGGTGGGCGCCCACGAGAGGTGCAGGCGCAGCGCGTGCCGGGGCGCCTCGCGCCGCCGCCCCGCCTCACGCGCTCCCTCGCTGAACCGCTGCAGCAGCATCCCCAGCTTGTCGAACGGCACCGAGTCGATCAGCAGGCCGTCCGCAACCTGGCCGGCGCGACGTGCGGTGACCGGGCCGGCGGTCGCGATGAGCAGCGGGGGCGGCGCCTCGGGGCTCGTCCACAATCGCGTCGACTCGAGCTGGAACCACCGACCCTCGTGCTTCACGTCGCGACCGGCGGCCCCCGAGGCGAAGAGCTTCTTGATGATCGTTACCGCCTCGAACAGACGGTTGATGCGCTCTGCCGGCTCAGGCCAGTACCCGCCGACGATGTGCTCGCTGATCGCCTCACCGCTGCCCAGGGCGAGCCAGTGGCGATCGGGGTAGAGGGTCGCGAGCGTGGCGGATGCCTGTGCCACCAGGGCGGGATGCCACCGGAAGGTGGGCGCGAGGGCTCCAACCCCGAGCTCACCGGTCGTCTGCCCGCCGAGCGCCGCCATGACGTTCCACACGAACGCCGCCTGCCCCTGGCTCGGCGTGAACGGCTGGGCCGCGTCGCCCGCGAGCGTGCCGCTGAAGCCGTGCTGCTCGGCGAGCGCCGCGAGGCGCACCGCCTCGCGCGGGTCGAGCTGCTCGAGCGCGGCGGCGAATCCGATGGCGGGGGCGGTCATGCGGAGGGCGCGACGCTCTTCGTCGTCTTGCCGGCCAGATGCGGGCCCGCCATGACGGGCTCGTAGCGCGGCGACTCTCCCTCGGCGAGGCACGAGGGCAGGCACTCGACGATGGTCGAGTAGTTCGCGTTGTGGAAGAACGGCATGCTCTGGCGGCGCTGACTGGCGGCCGCCGTCGACCCGAGCGCGGCATCCGGATTCACCACACGGTGCAGGGTCGACGTCCAGCGGTCGTTCGTCCAACGGGCCATGAGATCGCCGATGTTGATCACGAGCGCGCCCTCAGCGGGCGGGATCGGAACCCACGCATCGGTCGCCGCGTCGTGCACCTCGAGACCGGCGCGCCCGGCCTCCTGCCGCAGGATCGTGAGCGTGCCGTAGTCGGTGTGAGCGCCCGCGCGCAGCTGCCCGGGTTCGGGTGGCGTGGCCTGCTCGGGGTAGTTGATGGCGCGTAGCGCGCTGGGACTCGCGTCGATATGGTGCGCGAAGTACTCGGCGGGCAGGTCGAGACCGAGCGCGAAGACGCGCATGAGCCGATCGGCCAGGCGACTCATCTCGGCGTAGTACGCCTGCCAGGCCCGTTGCAGCTCAGGAAGAGCGGCAGGCCACACGTTCGCCGTGAACAGCGCGGCCTCTATCTCGTCGACAGGGGCATGCGAGGGGCGGATGCCCGGCCCCATGTTGAACGACTCCTTCAGATCGCCCGGCGTCACCTCGCCGCGAGAGGCCGCGAGCGACTCGCTGCGCATCGGGAAGTAGCCGTAGAGCCCACCCGGTGCACGCTCGACCGCGAGCTTGTCGGCGAGCGGCAGATCGAAGAAGGCGCGAGCCGCGTTCCACGCGGCGTCGGCCGTCTCGGCGTCGACCCCGTGATCGACGACCTGGAAGAAGCCGACAGCACGCAGCGTCTCGTCGACCTCGCGCCCGACGAGGGCCGGGTCGCGGTCGAGGCTGATGGTCGGAACAGCGATCTCGGAGCCCATGGCGACACGCTACCGCGTCGGTCAGGAGGCGTACACCGCGCCACCATTCTGCGCCCAGGAGGGTCGCCTAGCGTCGAGGAACAGACCCGAAAGAGGAGCCATGCCGACCGTCACCGCCCTGCTCGACCGGTTCGACCGGATCGTCGTCTGGACGATGGATGCGTTCGGCATCAAGTTCGCGCGCCTCGCCCTCGGCATCGTGTTCATCTGGTTCGGTGCGCTCAAGATGATCGGCGAGCTGAGCCCCGCCTACGACCTCGTCGCGGCGACGATCTACTGGCTGACGCCCGAGATCATCATTCCGCTCATCGGCCTGTGGGAGGTCGCGATCGGCGTCGCGTTCCTCTTCCCGCCCCTCACCCGTCTGGCGCTGCTGCTGCTGATCCCGCAGATGCCCGCGACCTTCCTGCCGCTCGTGCTGCTGCCCGCCGTGACGTTCACGGTCGTGCCCTGGGGGCTCACGCTCGAAGGCCAGTACATCGTGAAGAACCTCGTGATCATCGCGTGCGCGCTCATCATCGGCGGCACAGCGCTGCGAAAAGACCGCAGCGACCGCGAGGCGCGCACGGGCGCGATCGACGTGCCGGTGCCGGCTGCCTAGATCGGCGATTCACCTCGCTGCAGCAGGTCGATGAACCCCGCCAGCTTGCGTGCGCGGGTCTCGGCGCGCACCACCCCATCCAGGCGGAAGACGATGCCGAACCGCGCCTGCGCCGTCAGCGCGGCGAACGTGGCCGCCGCCGCCGGCGAGGCGTCGAGCGCCGCCTGCAGGTCAGCGGGGACGACCATGCCCTTCTGCCGGTAGGCGGCGTCCCATCGGCCGTCGGCCTTCGCGCGGGCGACCTGCTCGAGGCCCGGCGGGCGCATGCGGCCCGCCTCCGTCAGGCGCTCGACGATGCCGACGTTGCGCTGCGACCACACCGAGCGCGGGCGGCGCGACGTGAAGACCTGCAACGAGTAGTCGTCGTCGAAGCCGTAGATCTGCCCGTCGATCCAGCCGAAGCACAGGGCCGATTCGAGCGCCTCGTCGTAAGTGATGCCGGGCGCGGTCGAGCGCTTCTTGCGCATCTTGAGCCGCACGCCCGGGTGATCGGGATGCGCCTCGAGCCACTTCTCCCACAGCTCGACGCGCTCGAAGAGCATGACGGGCTTCTCGGAGTTCGCGACCATGCCGCCAGCGTAGGCGCGGCCCCCGACCCGCGCGCTACTGCGGCTTCGTCGCGACGCCGTCGAGCCAGAGGGTCTCGCTCGCGTCACGGTGGGCGCCTGTCGATCCGACGTGCTTGGCGTCGATGGCCGGTCCGTTATGGATGACGTGCACGATAGCCATCGCGTGCCCGCGGCCCAGGCCGTAGTCGTCGGCGAGCCACTGCACGATGACCCCGGCCTTGACAGCGGGATCGTCGTACCCGCGCGCGATCGCTTCGTCGACGAGAATCCGCGGGGTCTTGCCGGTCTTCGCCTCGACCGCGTCAAGATATGCCTGGAACGACATGAGCGTCTTCTTCCTTCGCGTATCGATCGACCAGGCGGTCGATCGTGGTGCCCCACCCGGCGATGCACTGGGGCCACACGTCGACGTCTGCGCCCGCTTTCGCCGCCCATGACAGCTCGAACTCCAGGTCAGTCTCCGCCCCCGCGTCTCGGAGCACGAGGACGCCCTCGAAACCGTCGTCGGGATCGGGCCAGCCGGGCCGAGCCCCCCATGCGAAGCGCACGAGGTTGTTCGGCTAGATCTCGCGGTACACGCCACCCGTGATGTACGCGGTGGTGCTGTCGATGATCATCGGAACGCACCACGCGCCGCCGAACCGCAGATCGACGGTGATCGGCACGGTCGCCCGCGACCGGTTCTCGGGGTTCAGATACCAGTCGAGCCGCTCAGGCACCGTCCAGTCAGCGAACACATCGGCGGGCGAAGCGCGAACGCGTTGTCGGAGCACGGTGCTCAGTTCGGGATTCTTCGCTGCCATCACCCGAGTGTGCACGAGTGCGAGCACCGCGGCCACTCCTTGACACGGTGTTGTCAGAGATCCACGACGACCTTGCCGCGGACGTGGCCGGCCTCGGCGTGAGCGACCGCGTCAGCGATGCGCTCGACGGGGTAGACCTCATCGATGACCACCCGCAATGCTGCCGTGCCGAGCCAGTCCGCGAGCTGCTGCAGGTCGGCGGTGTCGCGCTTCGCGAGGAACGACGCGTACGTGCGGCGCGAGAAGCGCGAGCGCACGGCGAGCGCGGCGGGGCCGACGAGCGGGCCGAGCCACTGGCCGCGCGGCGCCCCGCACGACACGAGTGCTCCGGTCGGGGTCAGGATGCGCGCGAGATCGCGCACCCGACGATTGCCGGCGAGCTCGAACACGAGGTCGAATCGCGGCAGCTCTCGTGTGACCTCGGTGGTCGTGTAGTCGATGACGTCGTCGGCACCGAGGCGTGCGACGAGCGCGAGATTGCGCGTGCTCGTCACCGCTGTCACGTGCGCGCCCAGCAGTTTGGCGATCTGCACCGCGAAGGATCCGACACCCCCGGAGGCGCCGATGATGAGCACGCGAGGCCGCATCGGCTCGACGTCGCCGGGGCCCCACGTGAGCGGGGCGACGAGCCCACCGCGCCGCAGACCCTGCAGGGCCGTGGTCGCCGCGACACCCACCCCGCCGGCATCGGTCATCGGCAGGCTCGCGGGCTTGTGCACGAGGCCTGCCTCGCTGACCACCATGAGCTCGCTCCACGCGCCGAGGCCGAAGCCGAGCACCGCGTCGCCCACGGCGAACCGCGTGACGCCCGGGCCCACCGACTCGACGACACCCGCGACGTCCGACCCCATGGCGTGGCCGCTCGGCTTGGGGGCGCGCAGGCCCCGCATGATCCGCACCACATAGGGCGTGCCGCGCAGCTCGTGCCAGTCGAGCGGGTTGATCGAGCTCGCGGCGACGCGCACGAGCACCTGGCCCTCCGACGGCGCCGGAGGGGGAGCATCCACGGTGCGCAGCACCTCGGGCCCGCCGTACTCGGTGGCGACGATCGACTTCATGGCGGGCTCCTTCGAGGTTGCAGCGGGATGCTTACACTGTATGCTTACGGCGTAAACTACTCACGGATCGCGCACCCTGTCAAGGAGGACGCATGACGCCGCCCCGGGATGCCCTCACCCACGACCGCGTGCTGCAGGCCGCGCTCTCCCTCGCCGACGCCCACGGCCTCGAGTCGCTCAGCATGCGGCGTCTCGGCACCGAGTTGGGGGTGGAGGCGATGTCGCTGTACCGCCACGTGCCGAGCAAGGACGCGCTGCTCGACGCCATGGTCGACGCGATCGTGCGCAGCTGGATCGACGACGACACGCTCACGACCGCCGACTGGCGGGCGCGCATCGGAGCGATCATGCACCGGGCGCACACGGCGATGCTCGCCCGGCCCTGGTCGGTCGAGCTCATCACCCTGCGCCCGCGCGTCGGCGACGGCCGCCTGCGCTACGCCGAAGCGGTGACCACGGCGCTGCTCGACGCGGGCTTCACGCCGCAGCTCGCGCACCACGGCCTGCACATCGTCGACGGCACGATCATGGGATTCACGGCGCAGCAGGCTCGCCGGCCCACTGCGGTCGCCCTCGGCGATCGCGTGCAGGCGCTCTCCGACGGCGCGCTCGTCGACGAGTACCCCGGCATCAGCCGCACGATTCGCGAGCACCACGACCACGACGAGGAGTACGCCCTCATGGTCGATCTCGTCATCGAGGGCCTCGCCCGGCTGCGCGAGGGCAGCCCGCCGCCGCGCACCGGGCTGGGCGCCCACTACGCCCTCTCGATGACCTGAGCCGGGCGGCCTACGCGCGCGAGAAGAGCCGCGAGAAGAACCCCGGTTCGTTCTCGTGGCCCTGGCAGCGATCGCGTTGCGGGATGCCCCGCATCACCTGATTGACGTGCTGACCGCATCCGGTCCAGGTGGCTTTGCCGCACTTCCGGCACGTGATCTGCTGGCACATGGTGACCCTTCCCACTCGAGGAGGACCATTCTACGCTATACCCCTGGGGGTATTTTACCGGATGCACTGAAGTAGGCGTTCGCCCGAGGGGTCCAGAGCCAGCTCAGCACGATCACCGAGATCAGCACGCTGACGATGCCGACGAGCAGCGCCACGCCTCCGGCGGTGAGGGCGATGACCTGCGTGACGATCGAGACGGAGCGCACGACGGTCACGATCCAGCGGGCGAGCCGAGAACCTCGCATGAGGCCATCGGCGACCGCGACGACGACGATGCCCGCGATGATCACCGTGATCGCCGTCACGAGACCGCCGGGCAGAGGGCTCGCGAGAAGCGCCGCACCGGTGGCGAGCACGAGCAGCATCGAGCCGCCGACGATGTCGACGATGCCGCCGATGTAGGCCACGACGCCGATGACCGTCACCCCGCGCGGGCGGCGCGGCCCGAGATCAGGCACAGCTGCAGGGGTCATGGCCACACAGTAGCCAATCGATGAACTCTGCGACACGCCCGGGATTCGTGCTTGCGTCGAGGGCCGCCGCCCGTATAGGTTCTTCGAGCGCCATAAGACGAAAGGAGGCCGAGCGTGTTGATCCGATTCACCCAGGGGATGCTCCCCACCACCGCCGGCTTCGTCGGCGTCCTCACCGCCTGATCGGGCAGCAGCTTCTCTGCCGCCCGCTCTCTGCCGGTGGCGACGCTCTCGAAGCCCGATTCGAGCCCTCTCGAATCCGCCACGGCTCTGACGGCTGCACCTGATCGAGGTTGCGCTGCGCAGAGCCCTCGGGCGGCATGCGCACCCCGCGTGCGCGTCGCCCTCCCCTGCTCCGCCACGAGCGGAGCTTCCGGCCTGGGCCGCACGACCGTGCGCCCGACGCAGTGAGGACACCCTTCCGATGAACACCACCACCACTACGGCCCTCCCGGGCCGTCAGCAGCAGCACCCCCCGAGTCCGACGGTGACGAACCGTGCCCCCGCACGGCGCGTCGGCCTCATCGATCGCCTCGCCCTGCGCCTCGGCGTGGCGCTCGTGGCGTGGAGCCGGCGACAGCGCGTGCTCGACGCCCGCGATGAGCGTTCGCACCGCGTGCACTCGGCGCGGGCGACCGAGCTGCGTGAGCGGCAGATGCAGCGCAGCGCGATGCTCATGCTTCCGCCGCGCTGATGATCACACCGACGATCGCATCGAGCCGGGCGTCTGGGGCCTACCGACCCCAGGCGCTCGGCGGTGCCGTCACGACGGGCACGGGGTTGTACGCCCAGTGCTTGCCCTGGTTGTACATTCCCGTCGCCCAGCCCGAGAACCAGATCGCCCGCTCGACCTGCTCGGTGGGGGCAGAGGCGCGGAGCGTCTCGACGATCTCGCTGTAGCGGCCGAGCGTGGTGAGCGCTTCGGCGGCGTTGGCCGCGGCATCCACCAGATCGACGTAGCGACCGGTGCCTCCGCCGCCACCCGAACCCCACCCGTTGTTGAGCGGGTTGTTGCGGTTCCACCAGGTGTCGACGAAGTTCTCCTGCCGCATCCAGCGCGTGACGACCGTCACGTTGCTGTCGGTGATCGGAAACTCGCCCATGAGCAGCACGAGCTTCGCCCAGTCGTAGTTCGTGCCGCTCTGGATCAACGTCTCGTAGCCGGGCGTCGCGCCGAACTCGCCGCGATCGATCACGGGCGCGGCCTCGGGCGCGGGCACGGCGACCAGCGCTTGGGCGTTCTGGTCGACATAGGCCGCGACGATGTCGCTCTGCGTCGGCGTCGAGAAACCCAGGGTCGCCATGACTACCAGCCCTGCCACGATCGAGGCGAATACCGTGCGGACGGTCGACCACGTGTGCCGCCGGAAGGCGGGGCGAGCGATGGTGCGGCGATGCTTGGGCATGAGTGTGAGACCCCCTGGTACGTCTCGGCAGCCGTTGTGCGGGCCGAGACCGTCTTCCAGAGTACCAGCGGTGCCGCTCAATCGCCGGGGATGACCCCGGCGGGCGGAGGCGGAGGAGCGTCGGGGGCCGCATTCGCGGCGGCGTGCCGGCGCAGGAGCCCCATGAGGCTGAGCGCGTTGACAACGCGCTGCGCGGCCTCGACCTCGACCTCGACCTTCGCGCGCTCGGCGAGCTTCTCGACGACCATGAACCCCGCGGCGCTCGCCTTCACGATGCGGCGTTGCTCGTCACTCATGGGCAGCAGACCGATGTCGGGCCAGCGGTAGAGGCGGTACCGATCTCCCGACCGCAACCACGAGGCCCTTCCCCCGTCGAAGGCGTGCGTGCCGATGAGCCAGAGCAGGGGCTCGAGCGGTGCTCCGGCGAAGGCAGGAGGGTGCTCGACGAAGTCGTCGCCCGCGAAGGCGGGTTCCGCATCCCGGATCGCCTGCGTGCCGATGCGCACCGTCGACGGAGCGGGAGGGAACCGATCGAGCGGCTCGCTCCATCGGTAGACGTAGGCGCGCATGTCGACGAGCATCGGCTCGAATCCGTCGGGCTGCAGCGAGACGATCATCGCGGTCGGCATGCGGCGCACCGCGTGCACGGCCATCGCCGCGCCCGTCCAGCCCGGGAGGGCTGTCGGCGGCGCGGCATCGCGCGCGACGGCGGGCGCGGCCGCGGTCTCGTGCTGCGTCTCGGCCATCGGCCGTCACCCCCGTGTTGTCGAGGGTTCTGACGCTAGGCCCGGCGCGTTCCGGCCGGATTATGCCCGTGTTCCGCTCGTGTTACGCGAGCCCCCGCAAACGGGGGGCGAGATCGCGCTCGAACAGTTCGAGGAACCGCCGTTGGTCGTGCCCCGGCGCGTGGAAGACGAGGTGGTTCATGCCGTACTCCACGTACTTCGCGATCTCGGCGACGACCGCATCGGGGTCGGTGCCCACGATCCAGCGCTTGGCGATCTGCTCGATCGGCAGAGCATCAGCCGCCTGCTCCATCTCGATCGGATCGGTGATGTCGTGCTTCTGCTCTTTGCTGAGCGAGAGCGGCGACCAGAAGCGGGTGTTGTCGAGCGCGGTGTCGAGGTCGGTCTCGTACGAGAGCTTGATCTCGATCATGCGATCGATCTGCTCGAACTCGCGGCCGACCTTCTCCGCGCCCTCCTTGACGGCAGGGATGAGCTCCTCCGTGTAGAGCTCGACGCCCTTGCCCGACGTGCAGATGAAGCCATCGCCGGCACGGCCCGCATAGCGCGCCACGAACGGTCCGCCCGCAGCGATGTAGACGGGGATCGGTTGTTCCGGGCGGTCGTAGATAGACGCATCGTGCGTCGAGTAGTACTCGCCGCGGAAGTTCACGCGGTCTTCGCTCCACAGCTGGCGCATGAGATCGACGCTCTCGCGCAGGCGCGCGAAGCGCTCCTTGAACTCGGGCCACACCTGCTCGCCCGCGCCCGCGAAACCCGTGGCGACCTCGTTGAGCGCCTCGCCGGTGCCGACACCGAGGAAGATGCGTCCCGGATACATGACCCCCATGCTCGCGAAGGCCTGCGCGAGCACGGCCGGGTTGTAGCGGAAGGTGGGCGTCATGACCGAGGTGCCGATGCGGATGCTCGATGTGCGCTCGCCGACGGCGGCCATCCACGTGAGCGAGAAGGGGGCATGACCGCCGGTGTGGCGCCACGGCTGGAAGTGGTCGCTCACCGCGACCGACTCCATGCCGTGCGCCTCAGCGGCGACGGCGATCTCGACGAGCTCGCGAGGGTCGAACTGCTCGGCGGAGGCCTTGTACCCGAGGGTGAGAGGAAGCGTCATGGGAGCATCCTGCCAGTCACGATTCCGCGCTGGCTGTGCGCATCGGCGCGACGGACGCCCCGGGCCAATTCACTCGGCGATCGCCGCGCGCAGCGCCTCGACCGAGGTCACGGCCGCGGTGCGCCACTCGACGAGCTCATCATCGCCGGCGTCCTCCCACAGCTCATAGAGCTCTGAGCCGTCGGCCTGCACGGCCCGCTCGGCCGCGCGCAGGATGAGCTCGTAGGCGGCGTCGTCGAGCTGCGTGGCGAGCAGCCGGATGTCGACCTCGTCGAGCTCGGCGGGCGGGTCGATGCGGCCGAGAGTCGCGAGGGCCACCTCGGCGAGGGCGAGAGCCACCGAACCCTCCGGTGCCTCGAGGTAGTCGCTCTGCAGCGCCGCGCGCAGGTCGTCGAGCGCGAAGCTGCCGTCGACCAGCGCGTCGACCGCGTCGAGCGCGTCATCGTTCTCGAACGGCCCTGATCCCCATGCACCCATGCCGGTCAGCCTAGCCACTGGCACCGGGGGTCGCCGTGGTGTTCACTGGGCACACGCGCACGCCTGCGCCCACCGACCCGACCCGACCGGAGAGATGCCATGCTCGACGCCATCGGCGAGACCCTCCCCCTCGCGGTCGCGATCGCCCTGAGCCCGCTCGCGATCGCCTCGGTCGTGCTCATGCTGCTGTCGAGCCGCCCCCGCGCGGCGAGCATCGCCTTCCTCCTCGGTTTCGCCGTCGCCGTCGCGGCTGTCTCCACCGTCGGCTTCCTCCTCGCCTCGGTGCTGCCCCACGGCGACGACGACAGCTCGCTCTCGGCCCCGTTCCTTCTCCTCGCGCTCGGCATCGTCGCGATCGTGCTCGCGGTGCGGCAGTGGCGCAAGCGTCCCGAGCCGGGCGACGAGCTCGAGCTGCCGGGCTGGATCGCCAAGGTCGAGAGCATCACGACCCCCTCGGCGTTCGTGCTGGGCGCCTTCTTCGGCGGCCTGAAGCCCAAGAACCTCCTGCTGAGCATCGGCCTCGGCGTGAGCCTCGAAGCCACCGGCGTCTCGAGCGGCGAAGCGGCGATCGCGCTCGGCGCGGTCGTGCTCATCGCGGCGAGCCCGCTGCTCGTGCCGGTCATCATCTCGCTCGTCGCGCTCGAGCGCATCAGCGCATCGCTCGATCGCTTGCGCGACTGGATGGTGCGCCACAACTCCGCGCTCGTCGGAGCCATCCTGCTGCTCGTCGGCGTGCTGCTCATCGGCAAGGCCGTCAGCGGCCTCGGCGCCTAGCCCTCCGCCCGCCCGCCATGCTCATCGTCATCGGCGAGACGCTGCCGCTGGCGGTTGCGATCGCGTTCAGCCCGCTCGGCATCGTCGCGGTGATCGTCATGCTGCTGTCGCGCTACCCCCGCGCGTCGAGCGCCAGCTTCGTCGTCGGCTGGGCGAGCGGCATCACCCTCGTCGCCATCGCGGGCTACGCGCTCGCGGCGCTGATGCCCGACGGGGGCGAGGATGCTCCGCGGCGCATCGCCGCTCCCCTCACGCTCATCGTGCTCGGCGTCATCAGCATCGCGCTCGCGGCGCGCCAGTGGCGAGCGCGCCCCGCCGCCGACGACGAGGTCGAGCTGCCGGCGTGGATGTCGCGCATCGACGGTCTCACCGCTCTGCGATCGTTCGCCTTCGGCGTGCTGCTGGCGGCGACGAAGCCCAAGAACATCATCCTGGCGTTCGGCTCCGGGGTCGCCGCAGCCGCCGCCGGTCTCGTCGGCGCCCAGGCGATCATCGTGCTCGGCGTGTTCCTCGCCGTCGCGTCGATCTCGATGAGCGCCCCCGTCATCGCCTACCTCATCGCGGGCGATCGCATCCGCGGCGCGCTCCTCGCGCTGCGCGAGTGGCTCGTGCGGCACAACTCGGCCATGCTCGGACTGATCCTGCTGCTGCTCGGGGTCGTGCTGGTCGGCAATGGCATCGCCGCGCTGTAGCCGCCGGGGCTCGCCCTCGACGCACGGCGCGAGGCGGAGCATCCCGCGTCAGTCGGAGTTCTGGCTCAGCAGGAACTCGGCGACCGCGCGCGGCACATAGGGGGCGACATCGCCGCCGAGCGCCGCCACCTGGCGCACGAGCGAGCTCGAGACGTGCGCGTGCGCCGGGTCGGTGAGCATGAAGACCGTCTCGATGCCGGCGAGGTTGCGGTTGACGATGGCCATCGGGGTCTCGTAGGCCACATCGACCTGGCTGCGCACGCCCTTGACGAGAACGGTTGCGCCGACGTCGGTGCAGTAGTCGACGAGCAGGCCGACGCTCCAACTGGTGACGAGGATGCTCGACGGAAGCGCGCGGTCGGCGATCGCCTGCTCGATGAGGGTGACGCGCTGCGCGATGGGCAGCATCGCCTGCTTGCTCGGGTTGTGCACGACGACGACGTGCACGGCATCGAAGATCGCGGCCGCACGCTCGATCACATCGAGGTGGCCGAGGGTGACGGGGTCGAACGACCCAGGAACGACAGCGATCCTGCTCATGGGCCCAGCCTACCGAGCGCGGGTCAGTGCGACGTGTCGGTCAGGGGTGCCGCGTAATCCGCCGTCACAAGGATGGGCAGGTGGTCGGACTGCCCCTGCGGGAGCGTCGTCACGCGGGTGATCGAGAGCCCGATCGACGTCGCGAAGTCGAAGTGCCCGCGGAAGAACTTGTAGCGCGTGTAGGTGCGCGCATCGCTCAGCGTCACCTCGTGGCCCGTCTCCTGCACGCTCGTCGACAGGTGGTCTTTGAAGATCGGGTAATTGAAGTCGCCCACCATGAGGGTCGGAAGGGTGGCCCCGAAGCTGTCGAGCGCGACGTGCGCGGCGCGGATCTGCGTGCGCCGCAGCGAGTTCAGGGCCGTCAGCGGTGCCGCGTGGAAGCAGCCGATGACCACCTCGCGGTCGTACTTCCGGTCGATGAGGTGAGTGCCGAGCAACCGCTCGTGCGCGGGCTTGGCGATGATGTCGTGCAACGAGCGCTTGAGCGCGAAGGCCTTCGTGCTGAGCGCCTCGAAGCGCTCGCGATCGTAGAAGATCGCAAGGCCCAGCCGATTCAGCCGCGTGGCGTCGGCGAGATGCAGCGACCCGATCTCGCGCGGCAGGTCGTCGGTGTCGACCTCCTGCAGGCAGAGCAGGTTGGGCCCGTGGGTCTCGACCAGCTGCTCCAGCTCTCCGCGGGCGGCGTGCTTGCGCAGGTTGTACGAGATGACTCTCATGGCCCCATCCTCCCCCGAGCGGCGCGCGGCACGCGAATCAGTTCTTGGCCAGGAAGTCGCGTTCGCGGTCGTCGAGACGACGCGCGAGAGCGGCCGTGAGGCCCGGATGCCCGCTCAGCGCCGGGTCGGCGTCGAGCACCCCGGCCGCGGCTTCGCGCGCATCGAGGATGAGGTCGCCGTCGGTGGCGACGCGCAGCAGCTTGAGGCTCGAGCGCCCGCCGCTCTGGTTCGCCCCGAGCACATCGCCCTCGCGCCGCAGCTCGAGGTCGACCTGCGCGAGCTCGAATCCGTCGAGCGTCGCGGCGACCGCCTCGACGCGTTCGCGCGCCAGGCCGCCCTGCTGCGCGGCGGTCACGAAGAGGCACAAGCCGGGCACGCCGCCGCGCCCCACGCGGCCGCGCAGCTGGTGCAGCTGGCTCACGCCGAAGCGGTCGGCGTCGGCCACGACCATGGTCGAGGCGTTGGGCACGTCGACGCCGACCTCGATGACGGTCGTCGCCACCAGCACGTCGATCTCGCCGCGCGCGAAGGCCTGCATCGTCGCGTCTTTCTCGTCGGTCGACATACGGCCGTGCAGCGGCTCGACCCGGCGCCCGGCGAGCGCGGGGTGCGATCGCAGCAGGGGCGTCAGCTCGGCGACGGTCGCGGGCGGGCGGGCCACCGCATCCGCGTCGTCGGCGGAGCCGTCGGTCGGATCGTCCGCGAGGGCATCGGGGTCGTCTTCGGGCGTCGCGGCGTCGATCGCGGGCACGACCACGAAGCCCTGCCGACCCTGCTCGAGCTCTTCTCCGAGGCGCGCCCACACGCGGTTCCACCACCCGGGCTTGTCGGCGAGGGGCACCACGTGGCTCACGATGGGGATTCGCCCGCTCGGCAGCATGGCGATCGTCGACACGTCGAGGTCGCCGAACACCGTCATGGCGACCGTGCGCGGAATCGGCGTCGCCGTGAGCACGAGCACGTGCGGCGGCACAGCGCCCTTGCGGCGCAGGCTCTCGCGCTGCTCGACGCCGAACCGATGTTGCTCATCGACGACGACGAGGCCGAGGTCGGCGAACTGCACGGTGTCGCCCAGGAGTGCGTGGGTGCCGATGACGATGCGGGATGCTCCGCTCGCGATCGCCAGCAGCGCCTTGCGCCGCTCGGCTTGGCTGAGCTGCCCGGTCAGCAGCACGGGTCGCAGGCGGGCCGCACGGTCAGGGCCAAGGGTCGCGACGATCGAGCGCAGATGCTGGGCGGCGAGCACCTCCGTCGGGGCGAGCAGGGCGCTCTGCCCCCCGCTCTCCGCCACGGTGAGCATCGCGCGCACGGCGACGAGGGTCTTGCCCGAGCCGACCTCGCCCTGCACGAGGCGGTTCATCGGCACATCGGCGGCGAGGTCTCGCGCGATCTCGTCGCCCACGAGACGCTGGTCGTCGGTGAGCTTCCACGGGAGCTCGGCGTCGAAGCCCTCCAGCTCGGCGCCCGGCAGCCGCGGGGTCGCGGGCTGCTCGCGCAGGGCGGCCCGCCGCTGCAGCAGGGCGGCCTGCAGCACGAAGGCCTCGTGGAAGCGCAGGGTGTCGCGCGCGCGGCGCCAGTGGCCGTCGTTCTCGGGCCGGTGGATGAACTGGTACGCCTGGCCGAGGTCGAGCAGCTCGCGCTCGACGCGCACCTCGTGCGGCACCGGGTCGTCGAGGGGCGGCAGGGTGTCGAGCACCACGCCGAGCGCCTTGGCGATCTGCCAACTCGCCACGGTCGACGTGGCCGGGTAGAGGGGGATGGGCTGCATCGCCCACTTCTTCGCTTCGGGGCCGCTGTCGCGCTCGTCGCCCGCATCGAAGAGCTCGTAGTCGGGGTGCGCGAGCTGCCGGGTGCCGCGGTACTCACCGACCTTGCCCGCGAAGATGCCCCGCACCCCGGGCGTCAGGTCGTTCTTGCGCCACGCCTGGTTGAAGAACGTGAGAACGAGGATGCCCTTGCCGTCGGTGATGCGCACCTCGAGGATCGAGCCCTTGCGTTCGCGCATCGTCCGCTCGACGACCTCGATGACCTCGGCCACGATCGTCACGCTCTCGCCGATGACGAGTTCGCTCAGGGCGGTGAGCTCGCCCCGCCGGGCGTAGCGCCGGGGATAGTGGGTCAGCAGGTCACCGACGGTGAGCATCCCGAACGCTTTCTTCAGCGCGTTCGCGCTGCGGTCGCCGAGCGTGCTGCTGAGCTTGGCGTCGAGCGGACTGGTCACGCGCTCAACGCTACTCGCGCCGCCCGACCGCCCCCGCGCAGTAGCGTGGAAGCGTGACACGCATCATCGCCGGGTTCGCGGGCTCGCTGACGCTGAAGGTGCCGAGCGCGGGCACCCGGCCCACGAGCGACCGCGTTCGCGAGGCGATCTTCAGCGCGCTCGAGGCCCGCGACGCGATCGAGGGGATGCGCGTGCTCGACCTCTACGCCGGCTCGGGGGCCCTCGCGCTCGAGGCCATCAGCCGCGGCGCGGCCTCGGCCGTGCTCGTCGAGAAGTCGTACGCGGCCGTGCAGGTGTGCAAGGCCAATGCCGCGCTGGTGTCGGGTCGGGCGGGGAAGGGCGCGAGGCCGAGCATCCAGATCATCGGCAAGCCCGCGACCTCGTACCTCTCGTCCGCGCTCGAGCAGTTCGATCTCGTCTTCATCGACCCGCCCTACGAGGTCGGCGGGCTCGAGCTCGACCACGTGCTCGAGGGGCTCGTGCCGCGATTGGCTGCGGATGCCGTGGTCGCGCTCGAGCGCTCGTCACGCACGCCGGTGCCCGCCTGGCCCGCCGGGCTCGCGCTCGACAAGGTGTCGCGCTACGGCGAGACGGCGGTCTACTGGCTCTCGCCAGGCGCGGGCTAGCCCGCCCCCGCACTCCATGCCCCGCTCACCGCATGTGTCGCCGTTGTCATGTGACAACAGCGACACATCGGCTGAGAGGCAATCGTCGCCCCACGCAGATGGCAAGGGCGACGTCAGCCGGCCTGCCCAGTCCACTCCGCGAACGGGTCCCAGCCGCCGCGCTCGTCGAACGGCCGCCCGTCGACGAGCAGCGCGGGCCCGTGACGGTCGGCCGCGACGACCCGGCCGATGATGCGGAAACCGCCGGGAAGAGCATCCACGGGCGGCGCGACATCGGGCGGGAAGGTCGCCAGCAGGGCGTGATCTTCTCCGCCGGTGAGCGCGAGCGACGCGGGCGCTGCCGGGTCGAGTCCGTGCGCGAGCGCGACCTCGCGCACCTGCTCACTCGAGAGGTCGAGGCTGACGCCGCTCGCGCGGGCGATGCGGCGCGCGTCGAGCGCGAGGCCATCGCTGAGGTCGAGCATGGCGGAGGCTCCGCCGAGGGCGGCGGCGACGCCGTCCGCGATCGGCGGGTGCGGCGTGAGCTGGGCGGCGAGCGGCACGGGATGCTCGGCGCGCAGCCGCACGGCAGCCGCAGCATCCGGAGCCCCCGTCGCATCGACCCCACGCTCGAACAGCAGACCGAGCCCCTCGGCGGCGAGCCCCAGCGAGCCGGAGACCGCGACCCAGTCGCCCGGCCGCGCGCCGGCGCGTGTCACGGGCTCGCGATCCTCGAGGTCGCCGAAGGCTGTGACGGCAATCGTCACGACCGAGGACACGCTCAGGTCGCCGCCCACGACCCCGCAACCGGGCGCGAGCGCCTCGCACGCGTCGCGCAGCCCGTCGGCGAGCGCCTCGAGCTCGGCCACGGGGGTCTCGGCAGGCGCGGCGAGCGCGACGACGAGCGCCGTGGGCCGAGCGCCCATCGCCGCGACATCGCTGAGGTTCGTCGCCGCGGCCTTGAAGCCGAGGTCGTGCATGGTCGACCACGCGGTGCGGAAGTCGGGGCCGTGAATCATCATGTCGGTCGTCACGACGTAGCGGCCGTCGGGCGCCGCGAGCACCGCGGCGTCGTCGCCCGGTCCCAGCACGGTCGACTCGCTGTCTGGCAGCAGCGGGATGATCCGCGCGAGTGCCGCGAGCTCGCCCACTGCGCCGAGCGTGTCGGCAGCGGGGCGCGGGGCGTCGGTCACCCCTCAACGGTAGTCGGGCTCGCTCGCCGCCAGTACTGTCGAGCCATGACCACTACCCCCGAGCCCGACGCCCCCGTGCCCCCGCCCGCCTCCCCCTACGGGCCGGCCGACGGAACGGTGGACGGCGTCACCGAGCTCTTCGGTGAGGCGGCCGCCCCCGCGCCGGAGCCCGCTGCCGCGCCCGTGGTGGCACCCGTGCCGGGCGACTCCGAGGCCGTCACCCGCGCCCGGCGCACGCTCAAGCGCCTCGCGATCGCGCTGCCGCTCGCCGGTCTCGTGCTCAGCATCGTCGCGATCGTTGTACAGGTCGTCACGGGCGGCGCCTTCGGCATCGACCCCGTGAGCGAGATCGCCGGGCTCACCATCACCTTCATCGGCCCCACGCTGCTCGTGCTCGGCCTGCACATGGTCGTCTGGCGGGCCATGGTGCGGCCGCTCTCGCGCATGACGCCCGGCAGCCGCACGGGCATGATCATCGGCGTCGGCGGGGTGCTCTCGTTCGTCAGCGTGATCCTCGTCTTCATCCTCGTCTTCGCCGGATTCATGATCGTCTCGCTGCTGTTCTCGGCGACCGACCAGGCGATGTAGGCGGCCGGCTCGAAGCCGACGCCAACCCGTGCCGCGATAGCGTGGTGACGATGTCCACACGCACCGCTCCCGCCCGCGCCCGCCGGGCATCCACCGCCCTGCTCGTGACGGGTGTGCTCGCGCTCGCGGGCTGCGCCGGCACCGTGCCGCTCGAGCCCGGGCCCGAGGCGAACGACCCCGAGTGCGCCGCGATCTCGGTGCGCGTGCCCGACACGATCGGCGAGCTCGCGCGCCGCACCACCAACGCGCAGGCGACGGCCGCGTGGGGCGACCCGGCCGCCGTCATCTACCGCTGCGGGCTTCCTGAGCAGGGGCCGAGCGACCTGCCGTGCTTCGACGTCGACGGCGTCGACTGGCTGCTCGACGAGTCGAACGCGCCGCGGTACGTCTTCACGACCTACGGTCGCACCCCCGTGACCGAAGTGATCGTCGACGTCACCTACGTGGCCGGAGCCGACGCCGTGCGCGCCCTCAGCCCCGCCGTCTCGGTCGTGGATGCTGATGCCCGGTGCCTCGCCGCCACCGACGTCTTCGGCGGCGGGTCGGTGAGCCCCACGGCCGAGCCCACCCCGACGCCGGCGCCCTAACGGCGCTGCGCCGAGGCCTAGGCGCGCGGGCCGTCGAGCCCGACGAGCTTGCCGGCGATGCCGCCCGCGGCCCGCAGCGCGGCCCCGCCGCCGAACCCGGCCTGCGGGAACACGACGCGGCGGTCGCGTGCCTCGGTGAGCGCGTCGAGCAGCACGGTTGCGGCCGGCTGCTGCGGAGCCCACAGGTAGAGCGAGAGGGCCCCGGGGATCGAGTTCACCTCGTTGACGAAGAGCTCGCCGGTCGCTTCGTCGAGCAGCAGGTCGACGCGCACGATGCTCGTGAGGCGCGTGACCTCGGCGACACGCTCGGCGAGCGCGCGGGCCTGCGCGTGCACGGCTTCGGGCACATCGGCCGGAAACTCGCGCGGTGCGCTCATGAAGCCCGCCTCGGCTCCAGCGCCGCCGGCCAGGTACTTCTCGGCGTACGAGTAGAGCGCGCTGCCCTTCTCCCCGCGCAGCGGCTTCTCGAGCTGCGTGATCTCGAGGCTCGGGTACGTGCGGAAAGCGATGTTGAGGTCGACGAGCTCGGGGCGGTACGGCTCGACGACCGCACCCGTGCGCAGGTGAACGCTCGTGGCGGCGAGCGCGCGCGCAGCATCCACGTCGTCGGCGATCTCGATGCCGATCGACGAGCCGCCGAAGCGCGGCTTGACGATGTACGGGCCCGCGAACGACGGCTCGACGAGCGTCGACACGGCCTCGCGCGGCAGCGACGGGATGCCCGCCGCGTGCATGAGGCCGCCGAACGCGAGCTTGTCCATGCCGACCGCGCCCGCGAAGAGGGTGGAGCCGGTTGCGGGGATTCCCATGAGCGAGAGCACCGCGGCCGCACCGCCGCCCTCGCCGACACCGCCGTGCAGGCACAGCAGGGCCGCCTCGATCTCGAGGCGCTCAGCACCGAACTTCTTGCGTCGGTAGAGGCCCGGCTCGCCTGAGACACGGGCTTCGAGCACGACCGAGTCGCGCGGGGCGCCCTCGAGGTAGTCCTTCGCCTCCGTGGCGTCGGGAACGCGGAACCACTCCCCCGTCGGCGACCAGTAGATCGGCACAACGCTGTGGCCGGCAGCGGTCAGCACGCGCTCGGCCTGCAGGCCCGTGAGGATCGAGATCTCGTGCTCGGGGCTCGGTCCGCCGAAGACGACGGCCCAGGGGGCGGTACCCGCCATGGTCACCTCAGTTGCTCGTGGGCCGCGGAAGACAGGCTTCTGCCCACGCGGCCGATCAGGGGTAGTGGTCGGGCAGATCGTTCTCGTAGAGGATAACGCCCCGGTCACCCGCCGCCTCGACCGCGCGCGCGACGGCGGCCTCGCGCCGGTCGACCGCGATGGCCCCCGGCGCCTCGCTCGTGGCCGTGCTCGCGTAGCCCGCGAGGAGCGCGGCCCGGTTGGTGCGCGCGACCGCGAAGAGCAGTCCGTTCGCCGCGCCGATGGCCGCCCCGAACGCCCGGTTGCGCTCGACCTGCACCGGCCCGAGCTCGACCATGCCGGGTGTGACGACCACGAGCGGCCCGCCGCGCTCGGCGGCGAGGGATGCCGCGCCCTCGAGGGCGCGGAGCGAGCCGACGGGGTTCGCGTTGTAGGTGTCGTCGATCACGAGCGCGCCACTGGGAGCCTGCTGCACCTCGGCGCGATGCTGCGAGCCCGGCAGATCACCCAGGCGGGCCGCGATCGTGGCGACCGGAACATCCGCCGCCAGGGCGATGCCCGCGGCGACAGCGACGTTGACGGCGTGACCCGTGCCCGAGACGGTCACCGGCACGGGCTCGGCGCCGCGCCCGATGACGATCGTGCTCGGCGCGCCGTCGTGACCGGGGTCGAGCACGACGTCGGCGTCGGCCCCCGCGACGCAGCTGACCGTGACGACGCGCTTGCCCTGGGCCACGCACCGCTCGGCATGCCCGGCCAGCCGCGGGTCGTCGATCGGCAGCACGACCGTGCGGGCGCGCTCGGTGATCTCGGCCTTGGCGCGGAAGATGACGTCGGTCGAGCGCATGCGTTGCAGGTGCGCTTCGCCGATGACGGTGATGGCCGCGATGTCGGGCGGGAAGAACGTCGAGAGCTCGCGGATCTCACCCGCACCGAAGATGCCCATCTCGGCCACGAACACCTCGGTGCCGGGCACGAGCTTGTCGTTGACGGCGCGCGACAGCCCGAGACGATTGTTGAAGGATGCGGGGCTCGCGACGGTCGTGTAGGTCGCGCTCAGCAGGTGGGCCACATAGTTCTTCGTGCTCGTCTTGCCGTACGACCCGGTGATGGCGATGACGCGCGGGCGCACCTGCGCGAGACGCTTCTGCGCGGCGACCACGAACCTCTTCGAGCCCGCCTTCTCGATGGGTGCCATGATCGCAAGCGCCAGGTCGGTCAGCGGGGCGCTCAGCAGCAGCACGAGGGCGGGCGCCGCGGCGGCGCCATAGTCGAGCACCCAGACCAGCACGATCGTCGCGCCGACGTGCAGCGTGATCCAGCAGACCATCAGCCGCTTCAGCCGGTCAGTGAGGGCGAGCTTCGCCGAGCGGCCGCGCACCGGCAGGCCGAGCGGCAGGAGCGCGATGACCACGATGGCGACGAGCGCCCAGTAGGGCCCCAACGGGGGCACGCCGCTGAGCACGGCCGCGGTGGTCGCGCCGATCGCGACGACGAGCAGTGCCGCCGTCAGCGGCTCGCGCGTCACCCACAGCCAGCCCATGCGCGTCGTCCAGCCGGGCACGTAGTGCTCGCGCTGCGCGACCCGCAGCCAGCGGGCCGCGATCGGCACCGCCGCGAGCAGCCCGAGGACGAGCGCCACGAGCGTGGGCGGGTACCGGAGGAGGTCGATCATGCGGTGCGGTTCCGTTCGTCGAGAAGGCCGAGCAGCTCTTCGCGCACGGCGAGCTCGAGATCGCCCTCGAGCAGGTGGCCCGTGCCGGGCACCACGCGGAACGGGGCTCCGGCCCGTTCAGCGGCCACGCGGCCCGCGTCGGTCGGCGCCGCCGTGTCATGCTCGCCCCACACGAAGCGCATCGGCAGCGTCGAGCCGGCGAGCGCCGCCAGGTCGTCGTCGTAGGTCTCGTTGACGGCGCGCACCATGATGCCGCGCAGCACCCCCTGGGCGGCGCGGTAGTCGGCGGAGCCGCGCTGGTCGCGGAGGGCATCCATGCGGGCGTCGCTGAGCAGGCCCCGACGGTTCGCCCACCGCGCGATGCGGTAGCCGAGCGGCGGTGTGGCGGGGGCGTGCAGCTTCACGAGGGGCACCCCCGTGAGCACGAGGCCCGCGACGAGCTCGGGGCGCGCGGCAGCGAGGCGCACGGCGACACGACCGCCGAACGAGTGGCCGACGACCGCCACGGGAGCGAAGGCCGCGATCGCCTCCGCGACGAGCTCGGCGTAGTCCTCGGTGCCCCACACCGTCTCCGGAGCGGGAGCCGGACCGAAACCGGGAAGGTGGATGCTCACGGCATCGAGCCCCGACAGGATCGTCGAGAAGTCGCCGCCATCGCGGCCCCACCCGTGCAGAGCGACGACCCGCGGAGGGGTCGCGCCGTGCTTCTCGGCCAGCACACGGCCGCCGGCGAGAGAGGTGATCACGCCTGTAAGCCTACCGAGCGCGTCGCGTCACTCCGCCTGCGGCTCGACGGCGTCCGCTACTCCGCCTGCGGCTCGTCCGAGTCGGTCGCGAGGTGCGGGGCGAGCTCGCGCGGGTCGAGAGTGCCCTCGAGCACGCGCGCGACCTGGGCGACGATCGGCATCGAGACGCCCTTCGTGGCGGCGAGCTCGAGAATGGGTCCGACCGAGGCGAGGCCCTCGGCCGTCTGGTTCATCTGCGCGATGACCTGCTCGAAGCCATAGCCCTGCCCGAGCAGCCGGCCGGCCGTGTTGTTGCGCGACAGCGGCGACTCGCACGTCGCGATCAGGTCGCCGAGGCCGGCGAGGCCGATCATCGTCTCGGGCCGCGCGCCGAAGGCGACGGCGAACGCGCTGAGCTCGACGAGGCCGCGCGTGATGATCGAGGCCTTGGTGTTCTCGCCGTAGCCCACCCCGTCGGCGATGCCGACGGCGACGGCGATGAGGTTCTTGAGCACGCCGCCGAACTCGGTGCCGATGACGTCGGTGTTGACGAACGAGCGGAAGTAGTCGTTCGAGGCCACCGTGGCCACCGCGACGGCGGTGTCGTGGCTCGCGCTCGCGACGACCGCCGCCGTCGGCTCGCGCTTCGCGATCTCGAGCGCGAGGTTGGGGCCGCTCACCGCGGCGATGCGGTCACGGTCGACACCGAGCTCTTGCTCGATGACCTCGCTCATGCGCAGCCCGGTGCCGCGCTCGACACCCTTCATGAGGCTCACGACGGGCACGTCGGGCGGCAGGATGTCGCGGATCGAGGCGAGGTTGCTGCGCAGGCTCTGGCTCGGCACCGACAGGTACACCTGCTCAGCCCCCGCGAGCACGTGCTCGAGCGAGTCGTGGCCGCGCAGGTTCGGCGGCAGGTTGATGCCCGGCAGATAGCCCGAGTTGCGGTGCGTCTCCGTGATCTCGTGGGCCACCTCACGGCGCCGCGCCCAGATGAGCACGTCGGCGCCGCCGTCGGCGAGCACCTTGGCGAACGTCGTGCCCCACGACCCGGCACCGAGCACCGCGACGCGAGGAGCGTCGCTCTCGACGACGGGCGAGGGCAGGCGCACCGCCTCGGTCAGCGGCGGATGCTCGCTCACAGCCGCCCGGTCTCGCTCTGGCCGTGCTTCACCGGGTCCCAGCGCTCGGCCGGGGGCGTCTCACCCCGGAGGTCGCCGAGCAGGCCGGCGATCGCCGCCATGACGCGCTCGGTGCCCTCGGTGAGCGTCGCCTGGTCGAGCGGGCGCCCGGCGAGATCGCTCAGGTCGACGGGGTCGCCGATCTTGCAGTAGATCGTCTTGCGGGGGAAGAAGCTGATCTTCTTCGAGTAGCGCGCCATGATCTGCTGGGTGCCCCAGTGCGCGGCGGGGATGATCGGCACACCGGCCTGCAGGGCCATGCGCACGGCGCCGCTCTTGCCGCGCATGGGCCACAGGTCGGGGTCGCGCGTGAGGCTGCCCTCGGGGTAGATGATGACGGCGAGTTCGTTGTCGACGAGCTGCTGGGCGGCCTTGAGCGGGGCATCCGACCGCCCCCGGCCCTCGCGTTCGACGGGAATCTGGCCCGACCAGCGCAGCACGGCGCCGAGAACGGGCACACGGAATACGCTCGCCTTGGCGAGGAACCGCGGCACCCGCCCGAGCTTCCACATGAAGCGCCCCATGATGACCGGGTCGATCTCGCTGTAGTGGTTCGGGGCGAGGATGAACGCGCCGGTCTTCGGCAGCTTCTCACCGTCGATCACCGGATACCGGGCCATCATCGTGAGCAGCGGCAGGCACAGTGCGGCGATCGCGTGCCACAGCAGGGTCTTCTCGCGGCGGCGCTTCGTCGGCTTCATTGCGGTGTCGGGCACGTGCTCCAGGGTAGTGCGATGGCGCGCGGCCGACGACCCTAGACGAGCTCGAAGTCGGCGCCGAGCGCCGTGAGCTTGTCGATGAACAGCTCGTAGCCGCGGCTGATGATGCCGACGTTGCTGATGGTCGACGTGCCCGTCGCGGCGAGACCGGCGATGAGGTGGCTGAAGCCGCCGCGCAGGTCGGGCACGCGAACGGATGCGCCGTGCAGCGGCGTGGGGCCCGTGATGACGGCGGCCTGCTCGAGCGGGCGGCGCGGCACGCGGCGCGTGATCGAGGCGAGCCCCGACTGGTGCACGACGATGTGGGCACCCATCTCGTTGAGCGCCTCGGTGAACCCGAAACGGTTCTCGTACACGGTCTCGTGCACGACTGATTCGCCCTCGGCCTGCGTGAGCGCGACGATGAGCGGCTGCTGCCAGTCGGTCATGAAGCCGGGGTGCACGTCGGTCTCGATCATCACGGGCTTGAGCGGGGTGCCCGGGTGCCAGAAGCGGATGCCGTCCTCCAGCACATCGAACTCGCCGCCGACCTTCCGATACACGTTGAGGAACGTCATGAGCTCTTGCTGCGTTGCCCCGCCGACGGTGATGTCGCCCTTCGTCGCGAGCGCCGCGGCCGCCCAGCTCGCGGCCTCGTTGCGGTCGACGATCGCCGTGTGCTGGTAGCCGCGCAGGGTCTCGACGCCCTCGATGACGATCACGCGGTTGGGCTCGACCGAGATGATCGCACCCATCTTCTGCAGGATCGCGATGAGATCCATGATCTCGGGCTCGATGGCGGCGTTCTTGAGCTCGGTCGTGCCTTCGGCGCGCACGGCCGTCAGCAGCACCTGCTCGGTCGCGCCGACGCTCGGGAACGGCAGCTCGATGAGAGCGCCCTTGAGCTTCTTGGGCGCCGTGAGGTGGATGCCCTCGTGCTTCTTGTCGACGATCGCCCCGAAGGCGCGCAGCGCGTTGAGGTGGAAGTCGATCGGCCGGTCGCCGATGCGGCACCCGCCGAGGTCGGGGATGAAGGCCTCGCCGAGCTGATGCAGCAGCGGCCCGCAGAACAGGATCGGGATGCGGCTCGATCCGGCGTGCGCATCGATTTCCGCGAAGTGCGCGCTGACGACATTGCTCGGGTCGAGCCGCAGAACACCCTCGCCCTCGCTCGTGATCTCGACCCCGTGCGCGCGCAGCAGACCGCTCACGACGTGCACGTCACTGATCTCGGGAACGCCCTTGAGCACGCTCGGAGTCTCGGCCAGCAGCGAGGCGACCATCGCCTTGGTCACGAGGTTCTTGGCCCCGCGCACCTCGATGCGACCGTGCAACGGCTTGCCGCCGTGGATGACGATCGTGTCGGAGGTGAGACCGACGCGTGCGGCAGCCTTCTGCGAGTCTTTCGAGAGCGAGTTCATGTGACCTCAGGTGGTGGTGTCGGTCGGCCCTCAGCGGGCGGGAAGGGTGGTGGGCCGCCAGCTCTCGCGGCGGGCCTCGAAGTCGGTGATCGCCTGCTCGTCGCGCAGGGTCAGACCGATGTCGTCGAGCCCCTCGAGCAGACGCCAGCGCGTGTAGTCGTCAATCTCGAACGGCACGGTGATATTCCCCACCGTCACGGTGCGCTCGACCAGGTCGACCGTCGCCTCCATGCCGGGATTCGCCTCGAGCTCGGCCCAGAGCCGCTCGACCGTGGGCTCGTCGACGACCCCGACGAGCAGGCCCTGCTTGCCCGCGTTGCCGCGGAAGATGTCGGCGAACTTCGGGCTGATGACGGCGGCGAAGCCGAAGTCGCGCAGCGCCCACACGGCGTGCTCGCGGCTGGAGCCCGTGCCGAAGTCGGGGCCCGCGATGAGGATGCGCGGGTTCGCGTACTCGGGGCGGTTGAGGATGAACTCGGGGTCTTGCCGCCACGCCGAGAACAGCGCGTCGTCGTAGCCCGTCTTCGTGACCCGCTTGAGGAACACCGCGGGGATGATCTGATCGGTGTCGACGTTGCTGCGGCGGAACGGCACCGCGACGCCCGTGATCGTGCTGACCTTCTCCATGATCTAGCGCGCACCTTCCTGAAGGCGGAGACCATTTCTGGTCTCCGCTGGGGTGCCAGCGCCGACGGCCGTCTCGGCCGTCGGGAACCGTGCGAATCGATCATCGACCTCGATGCCGTCGGCGATGAGGTCGCTCACGCTCGAGAGCGTGCCGCGAATGGCCGTGGATGCGGCGACGAGCGGGCTCACGAGGTGCGTGCGCCCGCCCTTGCCCTGGCGGCCCTCGAAGTTGCGGTTGCTCGTCGAGGCGCAGCGTTGGCCTGGCTCGAGCTGGTCGGGGTTCATGCCCAGGCACATCGAGCATCCCGCAAAGCGCCATTCCGCACCGAAGGCCTCGACGATCTTGTCGATGCCCTCGGCCTCGGCCTCGAGGCGCACGCGCGCCGAGCCGGGCACGACGATCACCTGCACGCCCTCGGCCTTCTTCTGCCCCGTGATGATCGAGGCGAAGGCGCGCAGGTCGTCGAGCCGGCTGTTGGTGCACGAGCCCATGAACACGACGTCGACGGGGATCTGCTTCATCGGCGTGCCCGGCGTCAGGTCCATGTACTCGAGCGCGCGCTCGGCCGCCGCCCGCTCGTTCGCGTCGATGATCGTCGCGGGGTCGGGCACCGACTGGCTGAGCGAGATGCCCTGACCGGGGTTCGTGCCCCACGTGACGAAGGGCTCGAGCTCGTTGGCGTCGAGGAAGACCTCGGCGTCGAAGACGGCGTCGTCATCGGTCGCGAGGGTGTTCCAGTAGGCGACCGCGGCATCCCAGTCGGCCCCCTGCGGCGCGTGCGGGCGCCCCTTCAGGTAGGCGTAGGTCGTCTCATCGGGGGCGACCATGCCGGCGCGCGCACCCGCCTCGATCGACATGTTGCAGATCGTCATGCGGCCATCCATCGACAGCGACCGGATGGCCGACCCGCGGTATTCGAGCACATAGCCCTGGCCGCCGCCCGTGCCGATCTTCGCGATGACGGCGAGGATGATGTCTTTCGCGGTGACGCCCGGCTTGAGCTCGCCCTCGACCGTGATGGCCATGGTCTTGAACGGCTGCAGGGGCAGCGTCTGCGTGGCGAGCACGTGCTCCACCTCGCTCGTGCCGATGCCGAAGGCCATGGCGCCGAACGCGCCGTGCGTGCTCGTGTGCGAGTCGCCGCACACGACCGTGATGCCCGGCTGGGTGAGCCCAAGCTGCGGACCGACGACGTGCACGATGCCCTGCTCGATGTCGCCGAGCGAGTGCAGGCGGATGCCGAACTCTGTCGCATTGGCGCGCAGCGTCTCGATCTGCTTGCGGCTCGTCGGCTCGGCGATGGGCTTGTCGATCGCGAGGGTCGGGGTGTTGTGGTCTTCCGTCGCGATCGTCAGATCGGGCCGGCGCACCGGGCGACCCGCCATGCGCAGGCCGTCGAAGGCCTGCGGGCTCGTGACCTCGTGCACGAGGTGCAGGTCGATGTAGAGCAGATCGGGCTCGCCGTTCTCGCCCTTGGCGACGAGATGGGCATCCCAGACCTTCTCGGCCAGGGTGCGGGGGCGGTGCTCGGCGGAATCGTTCGTCATGGGGAAATCACCCTTCTTACAAGGAATGCGAAGCGGCCGCGTCGGAACTCCGCGACGAGGATGCGACCTGGGGTGATCAGGACTCGTCGCGGCGACGAAGAAGGAACCGCTCGCTCTGCATGCCCCTCAGGCTACCACCGGGTCTGAGGCGGTTCGGCGCCCGCGGTGAGTGGCGGGATCACTGAGGTGGCGGTCATGATCGACGCGCGGCGTCGACACAGTCCGGCCCGCAAGACGGGAATCCAGAGCATCGCGACGACCACGAGCAGGGTGATGGCGACTACCAGTCCATCGGGTCCGCTCGCGGAGGATGGCAGGAAGACGGCCGCAGCAGCGACGCCCGCGATCCAGATGAATCCGATCACGGTTCCCAGGACGATCAGCGGAGTGGATGGCTCGGCTGCAAGCCGCGCTTGCTCTGCCCGAGCGCGTTGGTCGGCCGACCATCGAGCTCGGTACTCGCGCCACGGACCGACAGCGCGAACGCCCCGCCCGATGCACAACGCGGCGATCAGCCCCGCCATGATCGGCAGGATCGCGATGAAGCCCCACGACCGCTGACCAGAGAAGTCGGCATCGACGATGCGTGAGAGATTCATCGCGAACGTGATGCATCCGAGAACGCACACCGCTGCCCACCCTGTGGCCCACCAGAACAGCGATGCGGGGGTCGGCGGAGCTGTCGGAAGAGCAGATGGTGAGTCGTGCAGGGGATGCTCGTGAGCACTCATGTGAGCATCAGTCCTTCAGTCGCAGGCCAACAGGAATGGCTTCGCCCGCGTTCTGGAACGACGAGCGCAGCGCGAACCACGGTCTCACCCGACGGGCATGCTGCACGATAATGACCGTCCCGCCGACGGCGAGAAGCCCGAACAGCGGCGCGTAGACCCAAGTGACGTCATCGCCCGGCGCGCGCATCGGTCCGACGCTCGTGAGCAGACCGAGCGTGACGGCGAAGACGAGGATCACCACGCCGACAACGATCATCGGCACAGGATTCCTGGTCGTGCCCGGGCGCGTGAAATAGGGGCGTTGGTCGAGCGGGAGGCGTCCGGCCGTCGGGATGCCGAGCCGGAGCCGGGCGGCCTCGACACGGAAGTAGTCATGGATCACCCGGATCTCGTCA
The DNA here is from genome assembly GCF_051860105.1 of Microcella sp. GTDB lineage: Bacteria > Actinomycetota > Actinomycetes > Actinomycetales > Microbacteriaceae > Microcella. The sequence goes on along the minus strand of NZ_JBHYEO010000001.1, from coordinate 8,518 downwards.
GGGCCGAAGCCCTCGAGTCGGGCACCGCCTGATCCTCGATTCGGATCGCGGTAGTCGAACTCGCCAGGTTGCTCGGTCACGCTCGCGCCGAGCCGCACGAGGGCGTCGATCGCGAGCGAGGTCCGTGGCAGGTTCACCGTGGCGACGATCGGCTTCCGGTACCGCTCCGGAGCAGCCTGGCCGTGGAGGTCGAGCTTCTGCTCGATCAGGATGGCCGCATCGTGTGTCATCGTTCTCCCCCGTCGATCCGCTCTCCGTAGTCGAGCACGGCTGCCGTCGCCGATGCATTCGTCGTGCGCGACGTTCGCGCCGCAGCTCGCGCTACGTCGCGCTGCTCGTCCGTCGTCGACCGCACATAGTGCCGCCGCTGCACCCACTTCATGACAGCGAAAGAGGAGGCCAGCAGTGCGATGACCCCGAGGAGGACGAGGAACACCCATCCGCGAGCACTGATCGCTTCTCCGGCGGCGGCGATCGTAGCCATCGAGGAGGCGATGTACCCCGCGATCATGAGCGCGACCACAGCGACGATCGTCGGCACAATCGGCCGGGGAACGTGCATCATTCGGACATCCTTTCCGCGCATCAGTACTCGCCCCCGCGCCGCAGGCCGCCCTCGAGGAGGAAGCAGGGAGATGCCGCATCCACCCAGAATTCTGATCCGCCCTCGTAGAAGCCGACGGTGAAGCGGCTGCCGTCGTCGTGTCTGAGCGTGACCTGGGGTAGACCATTCGCCGACGTTCCGACCGCTGCGGTCCACCCGTCCCGATCATCCCATCGAGTCGAGATGGTGTCGATGACCGATGAGCGGTCCACGTTTCCGACGATCGCTATGCGGGTGATACCCGGCCACTGGAAGGTGTCGTGCTCCTCGCAGTAGTAGAGGGAACGAGACGTCTCGAGCCGCACGATCGGACCAGTGTTCGCGGCGGGGAACTGCGCGGCGATCTCGTCTTGCCGTTCGAGCGTGATCGCCTTCGCCTCGTCGAGGGTCAGCGTCGTGCTCGATGTCAGCGGGTTCTCATCGGGTGCCGAGGCAGGCGGCAACGGGCTGCATCCCGCAAGGAACAGCGACGCTGCGGCCAGTGGGAGGGTCAGTCGTCTGGTGAGCATCTTCTTCCGCCGGAACTGTGATCGCCACGACTCGTCGCGCGCCCTCCGTTCGGAGGATTCCTCTAGTGTTCCACGTCGGGCGGCGGGCTGTCACGGCGAAAGGGGTGGAGTCGACCACGCCGCATGTTCGCTATCGCCCGAATGTGGCGGTCGATTCGGTCACGAGAACCACGAGACCGATCGCGGAGACGAGAGCCCCCGCACCTGCCCACGCCAGAAGCGCCATGGGCGCAGGAGGCGTTGTGGGACTTCTTGCCGCGTCGCCAGACGCGAACATACGTCCACCCGAGCGACGAGGGTTGACGAGTGTGGTGAGCCAATGCTCAGTACTGCTGGCCGATGCGCGACTCGAAGCCGAGATCGAAGCACGGCGAGAAAGAGGAGATCTGAAACACCGTTCCGTCGACCTTGTCGAATCCGAAGAAGTGCCCCCGCGCATCGTCACGATGCCGCACCTCGGTTCTGAAGTGCCCGTCGTCGCCGAGGGACGTCACGACCCAGTCAGGTTCCGACTCGAAATCAGCAATTATCGCGGCCGTGACCGCGGCCAGGTCGATGCCCGGCCTGAGTTCGACCCGAGCCGCTCCAGGCCAGACATACCCGTCGCCGCAGCTGAGCAGCGTCGCTTCTTGCCCGATCTCGCTGTCGATGATCATGTCGTCGGGAAGGTGCGAGAGGATCCGCTGCTGGTCGGCGAAGACTGCACTCTTGGCCGATTCCAGAGACTCGCCAGTCGTGACCTGGTCGTCGAGCGACGACGTCATGTGCTCGTTCTGAAGGGAGCACGCCGACATGACGAGCACGCAGGCGATCATCGCGACAGCTGCCCATCGTCCGCGGCCCCATGCCCGCTGATTACCGATCACAGGTCAGTTCCAGAACTTCAGGGCGTCGGGAAGGTCTGCACCACGATCTCGCGCTTCGCGACGAGCCTTCATCCACCACGACACCCGACGCGCGCCGCTCACGATGAGCGTCAGCGACACGCCTCCGAGAGCCGCTGCGACAACGACTGCCACGATCGAGCCCGCCCCGCCATCGGGGTCGTTGAGAGCGCTTGCCAGCACCCATATCGAGAGGGTGAGACAGACGACCCCGAACACTGCTCGCGTGAACGGATTCGTCGAGCGATTCACCAACGAGTTTCCGAACGAGAGAACCTCGCGGCGGCCTGGTTCTGACACGCCGATAGCGGCAGAGATGTCGACGGTGCGAATCGCCTGCTGTATCTCCCCCGCCTCGATGGGGCGGAAGCCCTCCAGAGTCACTTCGCCCGTTCGTCCATCGGCATCGCGGTACGCGAACGTGCCGGCGCGAGAGGTCTCCCGGGGCGAGAGGGGGCGCAGAATATCCATGGTCGTTTCCGTCACAGACCGCAGGCCCTCGAACGGCACCTCGACTGTGCGTGGCTCACCCGGTTGGCCCCGCTCATCGTGTGGGGTGAAGCGCAGACGACCTCCCACCCGATCAGTCGGCACGGTGAACTCGATCCACACCCGCATGCCCGAGATCGCGACGACCACACGCTGGCGGCTGCGAGGGACGGGGCGTTGCGCACACTCCCTGAAGCATGCCGTCAACCTTGCCACATTTGTGCGGATTCCTCACCCTGACTAGGGCGACCTGCGCTGCGGCGATGGGCCGTTCAGGGGCCGGGATCGGCCTTGGCCCCCGAGGTCGCGCTGCGGGTGGCCTCGGCGGGAGCATCCGCAGCATCGTCGTCGTCATCGTCGGCCGAGAGCGCGAGGGCCGTCGGGAGGTAGCGGTGCTCGATGCGCAGCTTGATGAGGCTCGCGGCGACCGCGAGCGCCATGGCCCCGATGATGACCCCGAGCGAGGTCCAGGTGTCGATGTCGGGAACCCACTCGATCGGCTGCCCGCCGTTGATGAACGGCAGCTCGTTCTCGTGCATGGCGTGGAAGACGAGCTTCACGCCGATGAACGCGAGGATGAAGGCGATGCCGTACTTGAGGTACTCGAGCTTGTCGACCAGGTGGCCGAGCAGGAAGTACAGCTGGCGCAGACCCATGAGCGCGAAGACGTTGGCCGTGAAGACGATGAACGGGCTCTGCGTGATGCCGAAGATCGCCGGGATCGAGTCGAGAGCGAAGATGAGGTCGGTCGTGCCGATGGCGATGAGCACGATGAGCAGCGGGGTCCAGACCTTGCGGCCGTCGACCACCGTGCGCATCTTCATGCCGTGGTAGTCGTCGGTGATCGCGATGCGCTTGCGCAGGAAACGGATGAGGGCGTTCTCGCGCGCTTCGTCGTCCTCGCGCCCGGAGAACGCCTGCTGGGCGGCCGTGATGAGCAGGAACAGGCCGAAGATGTAGAAGATCCAGCTGAAGTTCTCGATCAGGGTGGCGCCGAGCAGGATGAAAATGCCACGGAACAGCAGGGCCAGGATGATGCCGATCATCAGCACCTCCTGCTGCATCTTCTTGGGCACCGCGAACTGGGCCATGATGATGACGAAGACGAAGAGGTTGTCGATCGAGAGGCTGTACTCGGTGAGCCAGCCCGCGAAGAACTCGCCGCCTGCGTCGGGGCCCGCGACGGCGAACATGAGGCCGCCGAAGATGATGGCGAGCACGACGTAGAACCCCACCCAGAGCGCCGACTCTCTCGGGCTCGGCACGTGGGGGCGTCGCACGACCAGCAGCAGGTCGAAGATCAGGATGAGGCTCAGCACGATGAACGAGCTGATCTCGAACCAGACGGGGATGACGAAGTCGCTCACAGCGGCCTTTCGATGGAGGTCTCAGCGGCCCAGACTACCGCCCGCCCCTGATCACTCCGTCTCGATCGTCAGTTCTTTTCGATCGTCAGGGTCCAGGTGAACTCGCCCTGCTCGCCCTCGAGGTCGATTGAGGTCGCATCGCGCGTGTAGGGGCCGGTGAGCGTCGCGACGCCCGACTCGAACGCGATGCCGATGACGATGACGCCGTTCTCGACCTTCCACACGTCGCTGTCGTCATCGTACTCGCCCTCGTTGAAGGTCAGCCCGACGCCGCCGCCCTCCTGGAACTCGAAGCCCCAGTCGTCGCCGTCGGAGTCGGTGCCCGACCAGGTGGTGCCCACGAGCTCCTCGCCCGTCGAGGGGTTGAGCACCTCGGAGATCTGAGCGCACCCGGTCGTGCCGGCGACGAGGGCGAGCGCGAGGGCGGCAGTGGCGAGGATGCGCAGTCGAGTCATGCGCACAGCGTACCGATTCGAGGAAAAGGGGCCCGCCTCGCGCGTTAACGAACGAGACCGCCCGGAGAAGTCCGGGCGGTCTCGGTTGTGACCCCAGCGGGATTCGAACCC
>NZ_JBHYEO010000001.1:0-3999 GCF_051860105.1 Microcella sp. | reverse complement strand
ACCGCCCGGAGAAGTCCGGGCGGTCTCGGTTGTGACCCCAGCGGGATTCGAACCCGCGTTACCGCCGTGAGAGGGCGGCGTACTAGGCCGCTATACGATGGGGCCGCGTTCGCAACCACACGAGTATGCCACAGCGGGCACACCCCGGCAAAACTGGGGCCGGATGCCCGGCCGAGGCGTATCGACAGGCCAGCGCGGTCGGCTCAGGCGAGCACTCGAAGGCTCCCCGCATCCATCTCGATGTCGACCGGGAGCGGCGCGATGCGCTCGCCGTCGGCGTAGGCGACGACCCCCTCGGCCTCCACGCGCACCGAGGCCGCACGGTGCACGATCACGCGCGGATCGCTGATGTGGGTTCCGGCGAAGACGCGCGGGTAGATGCGCAGGAAGGCGAGGCGGCCGAGCGGCCGAACGAGCACGACGTCGAAGAGGCCGTCATCGAGGCGCGCGTTGGGTGCGACCTTCATGCCGCCGCCGAAGGACAGGTTGTTCGCCACGGCGACGAGCAGCGCTCGCTCGCGGTGCACGACGCCATCGAGCGTCAGGGTGTAGTCGATCGGCCGGAGCTTCGCGAGCTCGACGAGCAGCGCGATCGTGTAGCGGCTGCGGCCGCGCGGGCGCGTCATGCGGTTGGCGCGCTCGTTGACGAGGGCGTCGAAGCCGGCCGACAGGATGCACGCGAAGCGCGAACGGCCCCCCGCGAACGCGAGGGCACCCGCGTCGATGACCCGCGGGGGCCGCTGCAGCGCGGCGGCGAGGTGCTCGATGGCCGCCTCGGTGTCGCCGATGGGGATTCCCAGACCGCGGGCCATGTCATTGCCGGTGCCGCTCGGAACGAGCCCGAGGGGCACCCGGGAGCCGTCGAGCGCCTGCACGCCGAGGTTGATCATGCCGTCGCCGCCGACGACGACGAGGGCGTCGGGCTTCTCGCGCACGGCCGCTCGGGTCGCCTCGAGCAGCTGCGCGAAGTCGGGCTCGATGAGGCTCGTCACCTCGTGGCCGAGACCGCGCAGGGTCGTGACGACGGCGGGGCCGACCTCGCGCCCGCGGCCGAACGAGGCGTTCGGATTGATGGCGACGACGATGCGCTTCGACGACGATGTCATGCGCCGATTATGACCGGGTTTCAGCTGCCGCGGTTCTGCTGCAGCTCGTAGACGGCGAGCAGCTCGGCCATGGCCTTCTCGCGCTCGTCGCCGCCCGCCTCGAACATGTCGCTCACGTGCGTGCGCAGGTGGTTCTCGACGAGCAGCTTGTTGAGGCTGCGCAGGCTCTTCTGCACGGCGAGCGACTGGGTGATGATGTCGACGCAGTACTCGTCGTTCTCGATCATCTTCTCGATGCCGCGCAACTGGCCCTGCAGGATGCGCGAGCGATGCAGCGCTCGCTTCTTGATGTCGTCGATCATGGAGCGATGATACCCCTGGGGGGTATTTTGGTCAAGAACCGCTCGCACCAGCGCTGAGTACAGTGTGCCCATGATCATCACGAAGCGCGAGCACGCCTGCCTCGTCGTCGAGCACTCCGGCGCGAGCCTCGTCATCGACCCGGGCAGCTTCACCGCTCCGTTCGCCGTCGACGACCTCGCCGCGATCGTGGTCACCCACGAGCACGGCGATCACGTGACCCGGGAGCACCTCGATCGGCTGCTGGCCGCCGCGGCGGGCCCGGTGGAGCTGTTCGCTCCCGCCGGGGTCGCCGCCGCGCATCCCGACTACCACTGGCAGATCGTCGATGGCGGCGACGTGCGCGCCGCTGGCCCCTTCGCCCTCGCCTTCTCGGGCGGGCACCACGCGACCATCCACCGCTCGATCCCGATCGTCGACAACGTCGGAGTCTTCGTCAACGAGACCCTGTACTACCCCGGCGACTCGTTCACCGTGCCCGGGGGCGAGGTGCCCGTGCTGGCCGTGCCGGCGAGCGCGCCGTGGCTGAAGATCGGCGAGGTCATGGACTACCTCGACACCGTGCGGCCGCGCCGCGCGTTCCCGACCCACGAGCGCGTCAACTCCGATGCCGGCAACGCGATGGCCACCGCGCGCATCACCGCGGTCGTCGAGAAGCACGGCGGCACGGTGACGGTGCTGCAGCCGGGCGAGGCGCTCGAGGTCGACTAGCTCCTCGCGGCGGCCGCGCGGCTCGGATCGGCGGAGGCCCGTCGTCGCGCTCCCGCGGCGACGATCGCGAGGGCGGCGGCCAGGGATGCCGCGGCGATGGCGGCCCCGATGGTCAGCGTGAGAGCATCCGGAGCGATGATCGACTGGCCCCGGAGCGCCTGCATCGTCACGAGCCCGACGACGGCCAGGTAGGCGCCCGCGACCGTGAGCACGAGCCCGCGGCGCACGAGGGCGTCGCGCAGCAGCGGCAGACGGCGAGCGCCGAGCTCGAGCAGCAGCGCGAGCAGGGGCAGAGCCTGCAGCGCGTGCATGCCGATGAAGTGGGGGATGCGCAGGTCGCCGGCGATCGTGCTCCAGCCGAGAAGGGGCAGGCCGGGGCCCCCGTCGGCCGTGCCGACCGCGTGCGCGCCCGCGATGCCCTGGAAGTCGTTCAGCTGGTCGGCGGTCGGGCCCGTCATGAGGAACGCGAGGCCCATGCCGAGCAGGGAGATCGCGACACCCGTGCGGATGGCGGCCTGACGCGCGGGGTCGGCACCGGGGTTGCGCCACAGGGCGACCGCGGCGACGAAGGTCGCGACCCAGAGCGTCGTGATGGCCGCGGCCATGATCGACCACAGGGTCGTGGCGAGCGGCGTCGAGACGTTGAAGTGGCTCGTGATGCCCGCCGCGGCCGCCCCGACGATGATGATGAGCTCGATCGCCAGCGTCACGGCGATGACCGTGCCGGCCCACCATGCCGCGCGCTGCCAGCGGGTGAAGTAGCCGATGAGCCACGCCCACGTGACGGCGTAGAGCGTGCCCGAGATGGCGAACTTGAGGGGCTTCTCCCAGAGATTGACGCCGAGCAGCTCGCGATCGTCGACGAGGTAGCCGACGAGCGTCACCGCCGTGAGAACGGCGAGCAGGATGCCGAGCACGAGCAGCGGGCGGTGCCAGCGGCTCGGCGGCAGGTCGAGGCGCCAATCGGCGGCAAAGGCGGGGGCGGTCGTGGTCATCAGCATTCCTCGGTGGTGGTGGCGGCGCCCGGGGCCGGAGCGCCCTCGGGCAGGGGGAAGCGGCGGAGCGACTCGGCCTCTTGCGCGATGCGGCGCAGGCCCGCGAAGAGCGCGTCGCCGAGCACAGTGCCGACGACGACCACGTTGGTCATCTCGGTCTCGTCGGGGGCGGCGGCGACCGCCGCGAGGTCGGCGCCGGCGACGAGGTCGGCCGCGTCGGCGTAGGGCCCGAGCACGGCGTGCAGGCGCTGCTGCCCGAGCGCGGCATAGGTGTCGAGCACCCGCGCGGCGAGTGCGAGGCCGGGGTTGTTCGGGTAGACCCGCCACCCCCGGGCGGCGCACAGCTCGGCGACGAGGCGATCGCCGTCGCTGGGCGCGGGCGCGTCGTCGACGAGCGGTGCGGGAACGGTGACCGCGCGCTGGGCGACCCCGAACACCGAGCTGAGCGGCAGAGTGTCGGCGTCGACCGCGCCGACGACGTCGCGCGCCCGCGCGACGCTGAGCCCGCCCACCTCGAGCAGAGCCCGCACGAGGCGCACCCGGGCGACGTGGGACTCGTCGTACTGGGCCTGGTTGGGGCTCGTGCGCTCCCCCGCGTGCAGCAGGTGCTCGCGCAGGTAGAACTTGAGCGTGGGCACCGTGACGCCGGTCGTCGAACTCAGGTCGGACATCCTCATGTACAGATAGTAGCACTATCGATAGTGCCACTGTCTATAGTGAGGTCGATCGCCCTGCCATCATCGAGGCATGCGCCGCCGCATCGTCATCGCGCCCGACTCGTTCAAGGGCACGCTCTCGGCGCAGGATGCGGCGCGCGCGCTCGCGATCGGCTGGCACGACGAGCGTCCCGACGAGACCGTTCGCCCAGAACACGTTCAGCGACCCGC